>JARKQY010000007.1 GCA_029974635.1 Bacillota bacterium
CCTATTTGGCTTTTTCATCACTGGAACCTCCTGTAACCCATCTATCGTTATTTCAATACCGTTTTCCGCTTTTGTTTACGTTGATTTTAACTCCGTCTAATCCGTTTTCCGGTTGTCATGATTCGTTCCGATTGTATTCAAGTGTTCCATCGTAATCATTGTTAAGTCTTGATGATAATAGTCGACGCCGTTTCCGGAGAAGTCGCAGCCAATCATTACCGGACTGCCGCCTTCGTCTTCCTTGACGCCGTATCCGGTATTATTCAGGAAGCTGCAATCACTTATGGTGGGATTAGCCTCGTATACCTGGACTCCGGCAATATTATTGCTGAAGATAGTGTTATTGACTGTTACCACGGCATCATCTAATATGGCCAGCCCGCGCTGGGCCAAACTGATATTCGCGCCCGTCACAGCGGCTGTTCCGGAGATGATGATTCCCATCCAGCCGGGACTCGGGGTGGTAAAGCTTGCTCCGTTTTCAACGGTAAGGGTTCCTTCAACAATCAAACCGTTAAGGTAGGGGTTGCTCTCCGGCGGCCCGGTGACGGTAACTTTCACTCCGGCGGCGATAGTTAGATGGACGCCCGCAGGTACAATAACTTGCCCGTATATCGGATGGTCCTCATCCCAAACTTCATTATCCGGTAAAGTTGTGATATATTGCGGGTCGAGTTCGCCGCCGGGGATTATGTTGCGATACTCGATAGTATCAGTAATTATGGCAGTGTTCCCGACGTTATCGGTTACTTTTACATATACGGTTTTGATCCCGTCATCCGGGCTTAACACCCATGATTTAGCCGTTAAATTTAGTTCAGGGACGGTGAAATTGGTACCGTCATTGCTGAATTCCATAGTAGCCAAGCCACTCCCCGCATCACTTACCGATGATAGATCTAACGTTACATATATACTGCCGGTTATGCCGGCTCCGTTGTTAATTGTAAAGCTGCCGCTAGGCGGTGTGGTATCAAGCGTTATCGTATCGGAAATAGCATTCTGGCTGGATGTTTCATTCCCAAGCTTGTCGCTAAACTTGACATATACTCGTCTGGGACCATCCGGCCCTTGCGCCAAAGGCCATCCGCTCTTAGTGAAGGCGCCTCCCGTACAAGTTTCCGGTTGTGAATAGGTAATATTATCGTTACTAAAAGACACCTTGTCAACCCCGACGCCATTATCGTCCGAAATACCCGACAAGTTAAGGTTAACCGTGGCTTTTGAATATATAGCGCCGCCATTAATAACCATCGATCCGCTGGGGGGGGAATTATCAATTGTTAATGGAATACCAGTAGGAGTAGGAGTTGGCTGTCTTGTTTCATTTTCCCATTGGTCATAACTAACAACTGTTAAGTAATGGTATCCTTCTCCTAAAGTTACCTGTTGCGACGTTTGGGAGGTGCTATATCCAATGGGAGTTCCCGAATCACGTATTTGATATGTTCGACTGGCCGGCGGATTAGGATTATTGCTCCAACTTAAGTTTACCGGGCTGGCCGTATATTTAACGCCGCCTACTTCGACCAAATTATTGGAGGTTTGTAGAGTGATGGAGTCGATTGGTTCAGTATCGTCATAACATATATCTACGTATGCCGGATAGTCGGTTCGATTACCGTAATAGTCTTGATAGTATCCTCCACTACAGTTAACCGTATATTGCACATTTTTGGCGGCCGTAAAATAGCCCGAAGTGGCTGATGCGCCACCCGATATGTTAGTGCCGGTCCCTGTAATGGAAAAGTATGGCTGTCCGGTCAAACTCCCGGGATATATTCTGCCGGACCATGCATAATGAACCGGAACATTGCGCGGGAATGTGAATTGAGCTGGATCTGGAGAAGTTCTCAAGTACCTGATTAATTTTCCCTGATATGGCAGATATTTGAGTGTAGCGCTCACAACTCCATAACCGTAGGAGATCGTTCCCCCATAGATTTCCATTGTATATTGACCGGCTTCAGTTAAGGTATATTTTGCAAATCCTTGCCCGTTAATAGCCCCATATGTTCCGGTACTGAACGTATAGAAGATGTTTGTCGCGCTTGATATATATGTGCCCGTAGATGTTTTTTTAATTTTTACGTAATAGCCAATCCCCATATAGCTACTTATACTATTACTTCCATACTGAACGTAGACATCTTGCGGGTTAGTTATATTGAAAGTACCGGAAGCGGTAGTTGACGGATAGGTTGTTGACAAAGGCAAAGTCGATGGCGCAACTGCTTGTACCGCTTCCGCGTTTTCTAAAAAGTCGGGGGCAAAGAATAACAGGCCAAATATACATAATACAATCGCCAAAGTAATTTTTTTCATCTTGCGTACTTCCTCCTCAAATCCTTGATATATACTCCAAAAATCTGCCAGTTTATTTCAGTCACGCAACTATTGCAAATAACGCGCTTTTTGATACTTCCGGTAACATTTATCGAAAAAATAAACAAACCCGACCTAAATTACCCGGCCGGGTTTACGGTTAAATGTATGGAATAAAATTTACTATTCTGGAAAGAATTTTACCAGTTTTTACTTTTCCCTGCAATTTTCCAGTAATAATTTAACAAAATCGTAACAATTATTTTTCTCCGTCTTTTCCTGAAAACCTTTACAAATCAATGATTATCTCTGTTTTGCTTATTATCATCTCTTGATCTTATATGCGTTCACGGCAAACCAGGAATCCGATATTTTAAGATACGGGTACACCGATATTCACCACGAAATACACGAAAGCAAACCCTATCAGTAATCTTTTTCGTGTGTTTCGTGGTGAAAAATCTTTTTTTATAAGGAAAATTTGAGTTTAAGCAGTATTTAATATTATCCTGTAAATCCCATCTAAAAAAACTGGCTGTATATCACTGTGCAGGATAGTCTGAAAAAATTCCGGGTATTTTAAACATGATTTGACTGTTTAGATACTGTAAATCCCATCTATAAAATGGCAGGATTAATATATTTTGATATTGAATTATTTTACATACAAGCTGTTAATTGAAGTTATGTGAAACAGATTCCTTTCAGTAAAACAAATAGTATTCACCTTGCTTTTTCACCTTAACTTCTTGGGAAGAAGTGTGCACTTTTTTGTTTAAAATGGGGTTTATCACTCCTGTTAATTATAAGGTGTTTTATTTAGAATGGAAAATTTAAATTGGTCCAAATCCGAAAAAACCATTGCCCGGAACGCATTTCAAGCTGCTTATCGGCGTGAATGCGCAGCTATCGCCGCCAAGCTCAAACAAATGGCCGGTTTTGTTAAGGAGCCGCCTGATCTTTGGCAGATCCATGATTATCTTACAGAAATGAAGGAACAAACCGATATTAAATATGATTACCGGTATTCAGTTTTGATTTCGGTCTTCGCCAATCTGCTGAATGAAGGATGGTTAAAAGAATCCGACCTTGCAGGATTGCATAAAGACAAGATCGAAGCGATAAATAAACTGGCGCGGCTTCGGCGGGAAATATGGGCATAAACCCGAATTGGGCAAAAACCGATTATTATTTTTCACACTTCTTCATGGTTTCTTTATTTTTATTTTATGACTGAATAATATAATCAAAATAAATCAAACAAAAACAGGAGGTATTCTCAATGAAAAAATGGCTTATCGGTTCAATGATTACAGTTTTAATCGGTTCCGTACCATCCGGCACATATGCGGCGAACCATATCAGCGGCCAATCAATAAACTCAAATCAAATGATTCAACAATCCTATCAAGCCAGAGATAACCGGGACCGTGATGAAAGAGAAAGAAAAACCCGCCCGGATGACGACTGGGAACGCAGGGAACGCGAACGGAAGGAACGGGAACGGAAGGAGCAAGAACGCAGGAAACAAGAAGAAAGAGAACGGGAACGCAAAGAACAGGAGCAAAAAGAACGGGAGCGCAGAGAACGGGAACAAAGAGAACTGGAACGCAGGGAAAAGGAACAGCGAGAGCTGGAGTGGCGGGAATGGTCACGCCGGAATAATAAAATCAATGATCGTTTGGCCAGGGAACGCTGGGAAAGAGAACAGAGAGAGCGCGAAAATAGCGATGCCCGTTATACCATCCGTCGGACTGCTTCCATTATCACTCTAGCCCAACGGAACGCCCGGATTAATTTCGTAGGTTTGGCTCTTGTCGTCGCTCATCAGCAAAGAGCTACTGATTTATATAGGGCTGGATTTTACCGGGAAGCTATATTCCATTCATTACGGGCCCGGAGGCTTGCGATAACTATCATTACTAAAAACAAAGTGGTCTGGCGCGATCCGGTAGTGGATACCCGGGAAGAAAGCTATTATCGCGTGGCGCCAAGAGATAATGACATAGACCTCCGGATCGATAGAAGCCGGATGGCGAAAGATAATGAAGCAGTTAAAATCATTATTAATATCGATATAAACTGATAAAAAACCTCCCCGCGACATCCGCGGGGAGGTTTTTTGTTCCTCCTGGAAATCATTTCAACCTTTTCTTTTATGAGAACGCGGAACCAAAATCCAATTTTACTGTCTAATAAACTAAAGGCTACTAAAAAGCGATTTGAATCCGTAACCTTTAAATACCTTTTGGAGGTAGCCTATTATTACAATAAGGAGAGGAAAAATCAATGGTGAATTTGAAAAAAGAAAATCTTCCACTTATCACGACGATTGTTTTCGGTGCTCTGATTTTATTCATGCTTATTACTCAATTCGTTATTGGCAGCTCAAATGCTGGATACGTTCCGTCTTCTCCCGGCCAAGGAATCATAGTCACCGGCGAGGGTTCGGTTTCAGTGAAGCCGGATATCGCCCGGGTTACTTTAGGTGTGGAATCACAAGCAGCAATTGCCAAGGATGCCCAGCGGAAAAACTCGGAGGTGATGGCCAAAATCGTCGCCGGTTTGAAAAATTCAGGCCTGGCGGCCAAAGATATTCAGACCACTGATTTCAGCCTGTTTCCGGTTCATCACTATGATAAAGCAACCGGCCAGGATCGGTTGGTTGGTTACCGGGCTGTAAATCAAGTAACGGTTACCGTTCGGGATCTGGTCAAACTTGGAGAAGCCATCGATGGTTCCATCGAAGCTGGAGCTACCAATGTTCAAAACATCTCATTCTCCGTGGAATCACCAGGGAAATGGCGGGCAAAGGCCATCGAAAAAGCGGTTCAACTCGCCCGTTCGAAGGCCGATGCAATGGCCAAAGCTTCCGGGGTAAAGATTAAAGGAATTCTCTCCGTGAATGAATCCTCTATTAATATCCAACCGTATTTGATGGAGCGTTTCAAACAGGCTGCAGACCTGCAAATGGCAGCAGTCCAAAACACACCCATTGAACCGGGGAATATCAAAGTAACCGCCAATGTTCAAATGAGTTTTCGGATTTAAGGCGTTTTAAAATATTTCGAATGTTATTTTCAAAAATATACGGAAATAAGCTCATTTTTGAGGGCTTATTTCCGTATATTTTTATTATAGAAATTATATTGTGCAAGAAGGTATCCCCTGGAATTTGTTGAAGAAGTAGTTCATAATAGTATTTTTATGTAGAGCAAGATGTCAGGGGGGTTCAAATTTGGCTAAGATCAAATTATTATATCTTTTTGTAGTTATGATTTTCATATTTCCTTTGTTTATCGGGTGTGGTGGTGGAGCAACTCCTAGTGGTGGAACTTCAAGCCCTACTCCTACAACATTAGCTTCACCAACGCCTAATCCATCTGTTACACCCAGCCCATCTCCAACAAATATTATGGCAACAGTCACTCCGGCACCGCCATTCGAACCAACTGCCACGTGTTCACCAACACCAACAGCGGTACCGACACCAACGCCGACTCCTAGCGGTCCAAGGACGATTTATGTTCCGGGTAATTACGCCACAATTCAAGCGGCCATTAATACCGCCAATGATGGTGATACCATTATTGTATCCGCAGGCACCTATATAGAAAACTTAATGATATCAAAACCGATTGTTTTGCGAAGCGCCGATCCAACCCATCCCGAACTTACCGTTATCAATGCCGGAGCTAATGGTAAAGATGGCATTCGAATCGAAAATGCGGATGTTACTGTAAGAGGTTTTACCATCACCAATGTTGTTGGTAACACTACTAGTTACGGAAAAGCGATCTTTATTTTCGGCGGAGCGGCAACAATCGATGGTAATACCATTGAACTGAATAAAACGGAGAGCGCCGCGATTTATTTCCAAGATATTAACAATAATGATGACTCGCCTTTAATTATCAATAATATTATCAGAAACAATGAATATTACACTGCAGGGATAAATGGAGGGAGTGGAATTTACCTTTCGGGAGGATCTCCTCAGATTAAGAATAATACTATCACGGGAAATAAATCCTCTTATGGTGGGGGGATTCGGGTAAACAACAGTAATGCAATGATTGAAGGTAATACGATCTCCGGAAATTATGCTTATGAAGATGGCGGAGGGATTGATGTACACGGCCTCTCTGTGGTTATCAAAAATAACATAATTACCGGGAATCATGCGGGGGGCGAAGGAGGAGGCATCAATTTATTCCAATCATCGGCTAGGGTCTTCGGAAATACCATTACTCATAATATTGCCGATAATACTTCCATTAAAGGCGGCGGTATTCTGGTGGGTTATCAGGCATTAATTTTAGACCAATATGGAAATCCTTGGCCCGCCAGCGATCAATCCGGTTTGAACGGTTCTTATCAAAACAATACATTTTCCGATAATCAACCGAATGATGTTGAATTTTATTAGCATTTTTAAGGTGTTCGATATTTTAAAAACATAGGCTGCCTAAAGTTATTACGAATCAAAGAAGATATACAATATATAGCGACTACTATAATTATTCTCGAATATTGTATATCTTCTTGCTTTAAATGATCTTGATCGAAATATAGTTCAGTTTAATTTATAATTGTCGATTTGAAATTCTTTTGCGAATACTCTCTTGAATAAAGGATTTCCAGACATTACAATAATTTTTATGTTCTCCGTTATATGGTACCCAATCCCAGGTAGAAATCAATCTCTTCCGAAGCCTTACGGGCGTTCTCTATCCCATCCCCGCGCTCTTCCCGGTAATCTTTTATGATATTTTCGGTACCTGAAGCCCGTTTCAACACCCATATGCCGCCGCTTAACACTACCTTAATCCCATCCCCGACGGCCAGCCGTTCTATCTCCCGCCCTACAATTTTTTTACCGTTTAATAAGTTCTTCACCCGATCCGGATTTCTCGCCAGTTCGGCCAATTGTTTCTTCTTCTCCGGGGAAGCGGGAGTGTCTTTGCGCTCATATTGGTAGGGACCGTATTTTTCAACCAAATCGGCATACAAAGTACCGGTATCCTTGCCGGTCCTGGCCATCGCTTCCATCATCAGCAATATGGCGGCTATGCCGTCTTTCTCGGTGACCCATACGCTGCCGTCCTTTCGGGGAAATGAGAGCCCGGCGCTTTCCTCGCCGGCCAGCACATATTTGCCTGCAATCAAACCGGCGACATAATGCTTAAAGCCCACATTGACTTCATATACCGGCCGGCCATAGCTTGAGGCAATCCGGTCGATCATATGAGTGGTTCCAATGGTGCGGCCCACTCCCATCCCGGCTTTAAAACCCCGGTTAGTGGCCAAATAATCAAATAATACGCATAATACATGATTGGGGTTGAGAATCCCGGTACTGTCCTCCCCGCCAAAGCGGTCGGCATCGTTATCATTAGCGCCGATGAATGGCACTCCTAGTTTCTCACGGATTCCCTGCACAGCCATCATAACATAATCGGAAGACGGATCTCCCCTTAGCCTGCCGTCCCAATCGTAAGAACGGTTCGAACAAGCAGGATCCGGGTCCGGCAAGGCAACCTCAATCCGGGTGCCGTAAAACCCGTTTATAGTTTCATAATAGCCGTTGGCGGACCCTCCCAGAGGTGTAACCGCGAACCGCTCCTTTTTAATCAACTCTACATCCACCACATTGGCAAGATCCTTTACATAGGGATTAATTAAGTCGATCTCTTCCACCAGGCCGCTCTGAATTGCTTTTTGATATGTAACGCGCCGGACTTCTCCAATGTGCTCCAAATAATAATTGCCCTTCTCATCGATTGGTTTGGTATTGGTATTTGGACCCCCATCCAATCCGTTGCTTTTATATCCGGCATCCTCGGGCGGATTATGGGAAGCGGTAATAATCACTCCCTCTACCTTTTCCCCACGGGCTACCCGCGCCAAAATCGCATGCGAAATCACCGGGGTTGGAGTGCTTCTGCTTCCTTTATGAATCAAAACCTTCATCTCATTGCCGGCAAAGACTTCAACGGCGGTAGATTCGGCCAAATCCGACCCAAAACGGACATCTTTCCCCATAATAACCGGCCCCAACGGTTTATCCTTTAAGCCGTCCGGTAAGTACGGACCGAAGGTCCCGTTTTCTTTACGGATATCCACCAGCGCTTGCGTCATTGCAGCTACATGGTTATCGGAAAATTCCTTTCCGGTATGCCCCCGGTGCCCTGATGTCCCGTTTTTGATGGGTTCCAGCCGGCTTCCGGGATGAGTATACCACTCAGTGATTTGTTCTTTGGTGTAAAGATCCTCCGTCCGGGCTTTTTTTCCCGCGAATGGGTGAATTGCCTGATCAGACATAAGTAATATCTCCCTTTGTGATTCAAATCAATAATTATTCCTGACAGAACCGGTTTAAAAAATAAAATAAAAACCAAAATGCCGTGAAAAGGAATTCTATATAAACAATATTTTTCCTGCCCGGGATTTTTTAAAATTGGGGGTGATGAAAAACTTATTCGTTACTCGACTGTCGCCGTGAAAAAAGTTGATCAACCAACGAATAAGTATGCAAAATATGCTGTGAAAGATGAGTTAGTTACAGTTAAGGTGTCATATTCATACCAGCTCCACCATATATTTAGATTGCATCTTTGGTTGCACTGGAGATGCAATTTCTATAAAAGGTGGCGACATATATGCCGAATCCGTTATCTAATCAAAACATGGAAATAAAAAGGACAACCCGTCGTCCGTTTTATTGGCCGGTTAGATATCGTTTTGTTTTAGCCCTGGGTTTCGCGTTTATTTGGATGACCTTTTGCTCTTGGATAAGCTTTCCGTGGGTAAAAGATCTGGCAAGCCAAATCGGATTCTATCCTGCTTGGTATATAGTCATTTTTGTAGCACTTGTTCCGGGTTTTTTAAATATGTTTCTGTTATTTAGCATTATCATGGACAAGCCGCCAAAACTGATACTGACGCGTGATTACCCGCCAATTACCATACTCACAGCCGCTTATAACGAGGAAGCTTCCATTGCGGAAACCTTAAAATCCATACAACAACAGGACTATCCGGCGGAAATCGACATCATTGTTATTGATGATGGTTCGGTGGATCGAACCCGTGAAATTATCTCCATGCTTACCCTGCCAAACCTCAGGTTGATTGCGGCAAATCACGGTGGAAAATCGGCGGCTCTCAACTTGGGATTAGAACAAGTCGCAACTCAATATGTAATTACAATTGATGCTGATACACATTTACATCCTCAAGCATTAACCCGTATTGTCTCCCGGATTACCCAAGCTCCGGAATCAACAGCAGCCATAGCCGGAACTATTATGGTAAAAAATTCAAGAGATTCGCTGATTACCCGTTTGCAAGATTGGGATTATGCCTTGGCAATTACCTCCGTCAAACGCCAACAAGCATTGTATCAGGGAACTTTAGTTGCCCAAGGCGCCTTTAGCATTTATAAAACCGCGGCTTTGCGTTTGGTTAACGGTTGGTCTCAAACCGTTGGGGAAGACATCGTTCTTACCTGGTCTTTATTGCAAAAAGGCTATCGGACCGGGTTTGAACCCACAGCTTTGGCATTTACGGAGGTTCCGAAAGACTTACGGCGTTTTGCCCGTCAACGGAAACGATGGGCGCGCGGAATGATTGAAAGCTTCAAGATCAATTTTCGGATTTTATTTGAAAAATACCGGATGGTAACTTTTTTGATCTTTTTAGATCTTCTTTTCCCAGTTCTCGATTTTACGTTTTCTTTTATTTTCTTACCAGGGATTATGCTGGCTTTTGGCGGTAATTTCATCCTGGCCGGTCCCATGACCTTATCCATTTTACCGCTGACTTTTTTAATCAGTGCGGTAATGTACCGCCATTTAAAAAATGTATTTGGTTTATTCAACCTGAAAATCCGCCGCAACCGTCTGGGGTTTGTCCTATATCTTTTAATATATCAGGTTTTATTGTCCCCAGTGAGTCTTTGGGGTTATACCGAAGAGTTTTTCGGGAAATTAAAACGCTGGTAAATTAACTTTTCCGCTGGAAACTTATGAATTCCGGTTAGTTGCGGACTTCAATCTAAACAGTCGCTTTCTCGGAAGTATAACTTCCGGCGAATTGGCTCTGATAGAGTTCGGCGTAAAAACCTTTCTTTTCAAGTAACTCTTTGTGCGTACCGGTTTCAATAATTTTTCCCTTATTCATAACCAAGATTAAATCTGCTTCCCGGATGGTCGATAACCGGTGGGCGATTACAAAACTGGTTCTGCCTTTCATAAGTTCTTTCATGGCCCTTTGGATATAGATTTCAGTCCGGGTGTCGACGCTGCTGGTTGCTTCATCAAGGATCAGAATTGCCGGATCGGCAAGGAACGCCCGGGCAATGGTCAAAAGTTGTTTTTCACCCTGGGAAATATTGGAGGCCTCTTCATTCAGCAAGGTGCTGTACCCTTCGGGAAGCGCCCGGATAAAATGGTCGGCATGAGCCGCCTGGGCTGCCCGGATTATCTGTTGATCCGTAGCGCCCTCACAGCCATAAGCAATATTCTCTTTGATGGTACCGTAAAACAGCCAGGTATCTTGCAGCACCATTCCCAAAATGGTCCGTAAATCGCCCCGTTTAAAGTCCCGGATATCAATGCCGTCGATAGTAATTCTCCCGCCGCCGATTTCATAGAAACGCATTAATAAGTTAACCAAGGTAGTTTTTCCGGCCCCTGTCGGCCCCACAATAGCAATGGTCTCTCCCGGTTTGACTTGAATGCTCATATTCCTAATCAAAGGGACCTCTGTTTTGTAACTGAATTCAACATGATGGAATTTGACTTCGCCTTGAACCGGCCTCGATTGAACCGCATCAGCCTTGTCGGGGACCTCTTCCCGCTCATCAAGGACTTCAAAGACCCGTTCCGCCGAAGCTACCGTGGATTGAATAATGTTCATGATATTGGCAGTCTGATTAATGGGCATGGTAAATTGTCGTGAATATTGAATAAACGCTTGAACATCGCCAATCTGAATCGTCCCTCGGGCGACCATAATTCCGCCGGCCACACAAATCAATACGTACCCGATATTATTAATAAACGCCATCATCGGAAAAATGATACTGGAGATGAACTGTGCTTTCCAACCCTGTTCATATAACCGTTCATTAATTTCGGTAAAGGTTTGGACAGCCTCATCCTCTCGGCCGAAGGCTTTTACTATTTTATGGCCGGTGTACATCTCCTCCACATGTCCGTTGAGTTCCCCGATAAACTGCTGTTGTCCTTTGAAATATTTTTGCGATCGGGTGGTAATTATCCGGATGATGATGACGACCAGGGGAAGAGTAATGAGAGTCATTAACGTCAATAATGGACTAATCAATACCATCATAATCAAGATTCCGACAATAGTTATGATTGACGTAATAAGCTGAGTAAGGCTTTGTTGTAAAGTGGTGCTGATATTCTCGATATCATTGGTCACCCGGCTCAAGATTTCCCCATGGGGCCGGGAGTCAAAATACTTTAGCGGCAGGCGGGCCAACTTGTCATTAACATCCCGGCGCATGTCGAAAACGGTCTTTTGAGCCACCCCGGCCATGACATACTGCTGAATAAAGCTGAACACCGAACTGATAATATACAGTATCCCCAAGGTGACCATAATTTGAAAAATATGGTCAAAATCAATTTTTGCGCCGGGTATGCCTTTCAATTTCATCATCAGGCCCTTAAATAAGACGGTCGTAGCCTCGCCCATAATCTTCGGACTCCATATCATAAAAGCTGTGCCGAAAACCGCCGTCAACAACACCACCACAAGTTGGAGTTTGCGGGGTTCCAAATACTTGAGCAACCGTTTCAAAGTGCCCCTGAAATTCTTGGCCTTTTCCACCGGCATGCCCAGGGGACGGTGGCCGCCGCCAAAAGGTCCCCCGGCCCTTCGTCCGGGCTCCATTGTTACATCGGCCGGCTTATTATCTTTAGGCCTACGCATGATAATTCCTCCTAAAATTGCGGTAAATCCCTTACCCTCGCTCGCCGGGTAATCGAAGGATGCAAAACCTATTCCACCACAGAGTTCATGGAGAACACGGAAAATTTCAAACCGCTCTCGTTTTTAAAATAATGATCAGTGTCCTCTGTAGTGAAGACTAAGCATTTTCAACATTCACTATACTTACGCTATCTCAGTCTCTGAAAGTTGCGAGGCGACGATTTCCCGGTATATCTCACAGGTTGCGAGCAGTTCCTTATGTTTGCCGATCCCCGCGATTTTTCCGTCATCCAGCACAATAATCCGGTCCGCATCCATTATCGTACTAACTCTTTGAGTGACGATGAATACAGTGGCATCAGCGATTTCCGTTTTAAGGGCCGCCCGTAATTGGGCATCGGTTTTAAAATCCAGCGCCGCGAAACTGTCATCAAAGATAAAAATCTCCGGTTTCCGGATCAGTGCCCGGGCGATGGAAAGGCGTTGTCTCTGGCCACCGGAGACATTAGCGCCCCCTTGAGCAATCTCTGACCGGAATCCCCCCTCCATAACGCTGATAAATTCGGTGGCCTGAGCGATTTCCGCGGCGCGCCGAATCTCTTCCCCGGATGCGTCTTCCTTGCCATACCGGATATTATCCTCAATGGTACCGCTGAACAAAACCGCTTTCTGGGGCACGAATCCGATTTTGGCGCGTAGATCTTTCTGGGCCATCTGACGGATATCCACTCCGTCCACCAGAATAATACCGCTATCGACATCATAAAAACGGGGTATTAAGCTGATCAGCGTCGATTTTCCCGAACCGGTGCCGCCGATAATCGCGGTGATCTCACCGGGCTTGGCCGTAAACGTTATATTGCTCAAAGCCGGCTGTTCCGCGCCGGGATAACTGAAGGTCACTTCCTTGAATTCCACCAAACCTTTCCGCTGCTCAGGCCGCACCATCAATTCCGCATCTTTAATCTCAGGGACCATGGCTAAAACCTCGTTGATCCGGGTTGCCGAAGCCGAGGCGCGGGGCAGCAAGACGAACATCATTGAAACCATAATTAATGAGAACAATATTTGCATTACGTATTGCAGAAAGGCCATCAAATTGCCGACCTGCATCTCCCCGCGGTCAATCCGGATTCCTCCGAACCAAATAATGGCAATGGTTGTAAAATTCATCATCAGCATCATGACGGGCATTAAAGTAGCCATTATCTTATTGACGCGGATGGCCGTATTGGTAAGATCAAGATTTGCCTCATGAAAGCGTTTTTTCTCATGATCGACACGGTTAAAGGCCCGAATCACCCGGATACCGGTTAATCCCTCCCGCAGTACCCGGTTTAGTTGGTCCACTTTCATCTGGATCACTTTAAATAACGGAACGCTTTGACTTGAAATAACGAAAATAACTGCCGCGAGAACCGGAATTATTATCACGATAATCCATGACAATTCCGGGTCCTTGGAGATTGCCATAATGATTCCCCCGATACACATCAAGGGAGCAACCATAAATAACCGCAGCATCATGAAGGCGACCGTCTGAATCTGGGTAACATCATTGGTAGTCCGGGTTATTAAGGACGCAGTTCCGATAGAGTCAAACTCATGAAGTGAAAAGCTTTCCACCCGGGAAAATATCTTGGCGCGTAAAACTTTGCCAAAGCCCATGGCGGTTTGGGATGACAAATATCCGGCCACAATAGCGCAGATCGCTCCCCCTGCGGCAACCAGCAGCATTAATAATCCGATTTGTAAAATATAACCGGTATCTCCATTGACAATACCTATATCCACAATATCCGCCATCAACGTCGGCATATACAATTCCGAGAGTGTCTGGATAAATGTCAATATAACTACAATTATTACCGGAATTCGATACGGCTTTAAAAACCGGAATAGTTTCATCATGAATCAAATCTCCCCCCTTCCAGAGAACACTTCAATATAATACAGCCAAATATCTTTATGGATTTCCAATTTGCTATTATTCTATTCTTTATTATTTAAACCTGCTTGTTCATAATATTTATCTATGCTTGCCCGCCGGAATTCAATGATAAAACTATTTGGAGCTAGAGGCTGATATCGCCGCTCCACCGGCAGGAAATCATAACAATTGACAGAATAAGTAATCTTTGACGTATTATCAACTTGACGTCGGAAAGAATCTGAGGTATCACCCATGAAACTACATCCCGAACCTGCCGGGGATAATAGCCGGAATACCGGTATCTGGTATGCGATTGGCGCATTCTTATTATGGGGAATATTGCCCCTCTACTGGAAAGCGCTAATATCCATTCCCGCTTTTCAGATCCTGGGACACCGGATCATCTGGTCTTTTGTTTTTGTAGTAATTTTAATCAGCTATTACCGCCGTTGGAACGAATTAAAAACCGTACTTGGGCAACCGAAAAAAATCCGGGCTGTTATAGCCTGCGCGGTGCTGGTAAGCGTCAACTGGGGAATTTACATATGGGCGGTAAATGACGGCCATATCATTGATTCCAGCCTTGGATACTATATCAATCCTTTATTTAGTGTTTGTTTGGGAATGCTGGTTTTACGGGAGCGTTTGAACTTCTGGCAATGGATCTCCTTATTTTTGGCCGCCGCCGGTGTACTCATCATCACTTTTCAATACCGGAGCATTCCCTGGATTGCGCTTTCCTTGGCCGTATCCTTCGGACTGTATGGCCTGGTGAAAAAGATGGCCAACATTGAGTCCATTATTAGTCTCACTCTGGAAACAGCAATACTTGCGCCTTTTGCCTTTGCTTACCTGCTTTGGTTAGAGCAAACCGGGAACGGCGCATTGGGCCATTCCCCCGTCTGGGTTAACTTGCTTTTAATTGGAGCGGGAATCGTTACGGCAATCCCGTTATTATGGTTTGCCAGGGCAACTCAACGCGTACCCTTAACGATAGTTGGGTTTGTTCAATATCTGACTCCCACAATGATATTATTCTTGGGGCTGTTTATCTATCATGAAAGCTTTACTGTAATCCATTTCATAGGTTTCGCCTTCATTTGGTGCGCCTTAGCATTGTTCTCCCTCTCCCAAACAAAACTACTACAAAGGATTCAACCGGTAAAGTTTCGCGAAAGAGGAGATTTAACTCAAATTCCGGTGAATGAAGAATTGTAAAGCCGAATTAAATGATTAACGGGCTGTTTCAAAGGATTTTTCACTTTGAAACAGCCCGTTAATTTAAGGGAAACCTTCAATTCTCAAGCAGTTCTTTAAAGCCTTCAACTGTTAAGCCCGCTTCTCGAATAATTGCCCGTAATGTTCCCTAGCAACTTCTTTGTGATCAGGAACGGTTACTCGTCTATATGGATAGTATATTTGTCTTAATACTATATGACTGCCGCGCTGTCGGTCTTCTTCATAGCCAATCTTTTTTAATGCTTTGACTACTCCACGTCCGAAATTAACGGTAACTCGCTCAAACGGATACCTCCACAATCTCTTCCGATATTGATGGAGGAATAGGTTCATTATGAGCCTCCAGACTTTCTAAATAAACTGCGCTTGCTTCCTTGATATTGATAAGAGCTTCATCGCGCGTTTGCCCTTGAGAAATACAGCCGGGCAAAGACGGTACTTCCGCTACATAGACACCATCTTCATCTTGTTCAATTAATACCCGATATTTCATGTTAATCTCCTCCCACTATCAATCATACGACTAACTTCTTTTTGATAGGTTCATTGCTCAACCCCTACTAATCTTTTCCTAAAATCTATTATACTCTAAAACCGGGATTCAATATAGCATAATCTTTATAGACAACCTCGCGGGATCAATCCTTATTTATCGGGCGAATTACAAGTTAAGAAAATACTGTTGATTCTGTTTGCAGTTCTTTTTTAAATTTCTAAAATACTTTTCGTGAGAGTACTTGATTTTCTTGGCTCCACACTCCCGTGCAGGGAGTGACGCGCTGGATAACCCGAACGACGAGAATGTCTTCATGTTTCAATCCACACTCCCGTGCAGGGAGTGACTACAACCCCGGCGTTACCAACATTCGTCATTACTGTTTCAATCCACACTCCCGTGCAGGGAGTGACCCGTTCTCAAATTCCCGTTCATTCAAAATTCCAAGTTTCAATCCACACTCCCGTGCAGGGAGTGACCGCGGCGTTCATCACCACGGACAATCCTTCAAATGTTTCAATCCACACTCCCGTGCAGGGAGTGACTCATATAATTGTTGGAGATGGTTGTTATGTTTCTTTGTTTCAATCCACACTCCCGTGCAGGGAGTGACTTCCCGTATCAAATTGAAAGATGGTTCCGGGGGAGTTTCAATCCACACTCCCGTGCAGGGAGTGACCAACATGACCGAATTCTGTTTTCCCAAACTTTAAGAGTTTCAATCCACACTCCCGTGCAGGGAGTGACCCTGTATAATAAATAAAATAGCATGGTGCACCGGGTTGTTTCAATCCACACTCCCGTGCAGGGAGTGACCCAGGAATTTCAGGATCGTGGTCGCGGGCCGCGATATGGTTCAAACCACACTCCCGTGCAGGGAGTGACTCCATAAAATAGTGGACATCAGCGCAAGCAGACTGTTTCAATCCACACTCCCGTGCAGGGAGTGACAGTACCTGCCTAAAACTCTTGATTCCCATGGTCTTTTCGATCCATTTCCGCGAACCGTCTTTTTTAAGGAGGTTTAAATATGACATTTTTTGTCCAGTTTACCGTTAAACCTTTACTCCGTCTGCATCGCGAATCTCCCAGGGAAATCATGTTCACTTGAGGTTCGCGCTAAACTATGAACAAGCCTTCGGGATCATAGATTGCTTTGGCACCCATGTGTTCGATCCGGTCTTTCCAGTTGACGCCCAAGAAATGATATTGATGGCTTTTGCCGGCCTTGCTCCAAGTGAATACTCACCTGTAGTTTCGAAGATGCTCGTTCCGGGTTTCGTGTTCATCGTTCAACGATTAAGCATGGACCTGAGACTTTGAACCTGAAACCCGGAACGCTGAACGATTGACCCAAAACCCTTAAGGATTCGGCGTCACAGTCGTCTTCGGTTCGATAGCCAATAACTCCACCTCGAAAACCAGCGTCATGTTCGGCTCGATAGTCTGTCCGGCTCCGTTTTCGCCATACGCCAGATTGGCCGGAATAAACAATTGCCATTTGGAACCGGCTTTCATTAGCTGCAATGCTTCGGTCCAGCCCGGGATAACCTGGGTAACCATGAATTTTGCCGGTTGATTACGTTTATAGGAACTGTCGAACTCCGTGCCGTCAATTAAGGTACCACGGTAATGCACGGTTACGGTATCGTCTGCGGCGGGTTTCGGTCCGTTTCCCTCAGTTACCACTTTATATTGCAAACCGCTGGACAGTGTTACAATCCCTTCTTTAGTCCCGTTGGCCGCCAAAAACGCCTCCCCGTCCTTTTTGTTTTGTACCGCCAGTTTGGCAAACTTTTCAGCGCGTTTGGCGGACATCTCTTGTTGATAGACTTCAAAAACCGCTTTTATTTCTTCCGGGGTCAACAGGGGTTTGTCGCCTGAGAGACCGTCCGTTAAGCCTTTCATGAATAATTTCATATCAATATCGACCTCTTGCTTTTTCATTCCGGTTCCAATATCCATTCCAATACTGTAACTTAGTTTTTCCTTTTGAGTTTTTAGAGCAATTTGCTGGGCGACCTTTTTGGCTTCACCAAAAGAAAACACCGACACAATTAAAACAATACCCAGAATCCATCCAAATTTTTTCAGCATATTCCACCCCGCCTATTCTTAAATACTCCGCTAAAAGGATTTCACCAATTAATAGCGGTTTCAATAAAACTCTTTTCGTTATTTTAGAAATTTTTCCTTCGTAAAAAAAGATATCCAAAAAATTTTTTAGTGTTCTGATAAATTTCACGGGATTCTCTTAACTAACGGGCGGTTCTGCGTTTTAATAGTAATACAAAAAGGCAATCATGCCGATATCATATTGTAGCGCGGTTACTATTCAAAATTATCCTCAAAGTTTGTTTTGTACAAACTTTTTTTGGAATAATTATACAAAAAACCAAGGTGCCCAAATGACAAAAACATCCTCAAAAAAACGGAGCTTTTCCCGAAAAGTCGGCAATACCCGGGTTGTTCCCATCACTTCCCGGATCATATTTATTTTTACCGTTTCGATATTGGTGGCCAGTTTTGCTTCCAACTATATCAACCTGGCTTTTAATCGCGCCGAACTTATGAAAATGATGAAACAGCTCCTGGTGAAGGATCTCAAAGAAATTTACGACTTCAGCAATACCCAATATGAGTTATACCAATATTCCAAGGGAGATCCCGACGCTTACCAGGCTTCCATGAACATGATTGAGACCAATGCCTTTCGCCAATTTAAAAATAAGAAATCAATCACTTTCGGGTTGCGGGTCAATAGCGCAGCCTCCGGGCAAATTGTTTTCCAGGCCGCCAAAATTCCAAAATTAACGGCCTTCCCCGATAAAACCGCACTTCGCCGCATCAAACAGCAAGAGAATAAAGGAATTCGCGAAGGAACGCTGACCTTCTTTATCGATCGCGAAGAATATTACGGGATTTATAAGTACATTCCCAAGTGGGGAGTTTACCTGGTGCGGGCCGAAGAGCTTAACGAATTCAGCCAGGGTTCCCGCCGGATCTTCCGGGATATTTCCATTATTATCGGCGTGATTACCTTTGCCTGCACTTTGATTGGAATCTATATCATCCGGCGTATTACTCGTTTTATTGACGTTATTACTTCCGCTATTATGGAAATGGCACACACGCAGCAACTGGAACTTATCCGCCTCGAAGGGGCCTCTAATGATAATATCACTTTTCTGGGAATGTCCTTTAACTCCTTATCCAGCACGATAAACAATCTGCTTTCCATCTTCCGGAAATTCGTCAATAAGGATATTGCGGTCCAGGCCTACCAGGAAAAAACCATCCGGCTGGAGGGCACTCAAAAGGAATTAACGATCCTTTTCACCGATATTAAAGGTTTTACTTATATGACGGAGACCCTGGGTACGGATATTATCAAAATTCTTAATATTCATTACCATCAGGCCATCCGGGAAATCTTTGAGAATAACGGCCTCATTGGTTCGATTATCGGCGATGCGTTGCTGGCCGTTTTTGGAGTTTCACTGGGTGATGAAGCAAAACAAAGTCGGCCCACGGGGAATAAATCCTATCAGGCTGTTCTGGCGGGCTACGGGATTCAGAAGGCAGCTCAGGCTCTCCGTAAGGAAATGGAGGAACGGCGCGCTGAGATTCTTAATTTTAAGGGCAAACTCACCGCGGAAGAAGAGCAAGTGTATCAAGCGGTTTTATTGGAGGTTGGCGTAGGTATCGATGGCGGAACCGTATTTTATGGCAATATCGGCTCATATGAGCGGATGACCAATACGGTAATCGGGGATAATGTTAATGCCGCCTCGCGGTTGGAAGGCCTTACCCGGATCTATAAAGCGCCGGTCATTTGTTCGGAATACATAAAAAATGACATCGTTCAAAACACACCGGATCATGAAATTTACTTTTTGGAATTGGATACCGTTCAAGTAAAAGGTAAAACCGTCGGGCAGAAAATATATTGGCCGATTTTACCGGGGGCGTTGCAATCCGATAGTCGTTTGGCTGCTGATTTGAAACACTTTGAGACCGGTCTTGGTTTGTACTATCAAGGGAAATGGCAAGAAGCCTTTCAAGAGTTCAGTATTTGCAACTTGCCTCCGGCTGAAGAATTTTTAGAAAGAACGCGAAGCGGGCAGCCTCCGCGGGAATGGAGCGGCACATGGAACATCACCGTGAAATGAAAAACGAAATCTCCAGTAAAGATTATTTTTTAAAACGCCAGCTGGCGGATTATGAAAAACCCAGTATTTATTCGTTGGAGGCTGAATTTGCTAAAACCAGGCGCAATCATGATTACCGGCCGTTTTTAGTCTTTTTCGGTTTTATTGCTTTATTGGGTTTATCTACAATGGGTACGGCCCAGTATTTGGAGATAAAATCAAAGCAAGTTGAGATCGACATCTCCGATTTTGAGGATCTCCGTTTAAAAGAGACATTAAGCGCTGCTGCTGAAATAGGTGATGAACTGAATAAAAAAACGGCGGAACTGGATACTTTAAAAACCTCTTATCAGACTGAGATCGGGAAACTAAAACGGGAAATCACGCGCAAAAGCAGAATTTCTCCCGAAACCGGCAAAGGATCTCAACCAAGAGATTTATCTAGAGAGCGAAAACGGCTCCAAGAACTGGAGAAGCAATACGAAAAAAAGATTGCCCAAAAACAATCGGAAATAACCCGTTTACGGAAGGATGCGAAGCTAAGTGATGCGGATATCGAGGAGTACCAGCGTTATTACCAGCTTCAACTGCGCAAACAAAAAGAATCCTATGAAACCAAAATTAAAGATTTAAAAAAGGTGAGCGCGGAAAATAGCTCAACCTTAAAACAACGCCAAAAAGAGATCTCCAGCCAACTGAATCAACTCATGAACGTATTTGAGGATGAACAATTAATTGATTTATCAACTCCCCTAGCATCCGGCGGTGACTCTTTAGTTTTAAACCCATATCGCAAAGAACTGGGGCAGGAAGACGTATTGAACAGCTCCGCCTTTCGAAGTATCCGCCGGAAAATCGATCAATTGGCCGCCATCCAAAAAAAATTACGGAATATACCGGAAACCAATCCGGCTTCTCCACCGTTAAAACAAACCCGGGCTTTGACTTTTTCAATTATTAATGACTACGAGAGGCTCTGGAACGCTCTCACCGACCGCATTACCCGTAAGAACAATCAAATTAACTTATATCAACATGGTATTTCCTCTTTTTTAAAAGACAGACACGCCACCGGATGTGTACTCGACTCCAGACAACCCGAGAAAATCACTCTTTATTACCTTCCCAATTGGGATCCGGATTATGAATCCATTGTAGAGCTCTATCGGGAGAAAAAGGAGTATATCGGTAAATTAAAATTGACGCCATCGGGTTCAAGCATCCAGGTACAAATTTTGGAAGTAGCCAAAGGCAAAAATATCCGGCCTTTGGATTGGTTCCGGTTGCCCGTTGATTAGTCGGATAAATGTCTTTAATGACTTTAACGCAATCTTATCGCCTGTTTTAAACGGCTTGACTCAATTTTGATTTCGCAATATAATTATTTTTATGACCATTCCGAAGTTAATTATCTATTGGTTTTCCGGCTTGGCGAAGAAAAAGCTGACCCCGGCCCGAATTTTGGCAATCGGATTCGGACTCATAATCGCTTGCGGAACCTTACTTCTTATGCTCCCCATTGCCTCTAAAAACGGACAATCACTTGGATTCTTCGATAGCTTATTTACGGCCACCTCCGCGGTTTGTATCACCGGACTGGTGGTAGTCGATACCGGGACTCACTTTACCAGGTTTGGTCAATTTATCATCATTTTATTGGTCCAAATCGGCGGGTTGGGAATTATGACCATGTCAACACTCATTGCGCTGATTTTAGGAAAACGAATCGGTCTCCGGGAAAGAATATTAATCCAGGAATCCTTTAACCAGTATAATTTGTCGGGATTAATCCGCTTAATCATCAATGTACTGACTGTAACCTTCATGTTTGAATTTCTGGGCGGCCTGATATTAAGCCTGCGGTTTTGGGCCGATTTTTCATTAGATCGGGCTTTGGCCTTCGGCTTTTTTCATTCCATTTCGTCCTTTTGTAATGCCGGCTTTGATTTATTCGGTCAGGTTTACGGTGAATACTGCAGTATTACTCCCTATGTCAATGATTGGGTGGTTAAATTTACAACCGCCGGTTTAGTCATCTCAGGTGGATTAGGGTTCCCGGTTATAAACGAGCTTTTTCAATATTCCAAGACGAAAAAACTTTCCCTGCATGCAAAGATGGTAATCCGCATCAGCTTGTTGTTAATTTTGACTGGAACGGTATTGATTTTTTTGGTTGAAATAGCGAATAAAAATACCATCGGCGGACTCGACCATTCCGGAAAATTCTTGGGCGCATTATTTCAATCTATTACCACGCGATCATCCGGATATAATTCGTTGGATATCTCCCAAATGAACAACGCATCCTGGTTTATCATGATCATTCTGATGTTTATCGGAGGCTCTCCCAGTTCAACCGGGGGCGGTATTAAAACCACTACGGCCGGTGTACTGATAACTGCGGTAATAGCCACCATTCGCGGCAAACAAGATGTTGAAATTTTTGAACGCCGTCTTCCCCAGGACTTGATCAATAAAGCTTTCACCATCACCTTTGTCTCTTTAAGCTGGGTTTGTTTTGGAACCCTCATCATGTCGCTGGTGGAACCTTTTAGTTTCATAAAACTCTTTTTTGAAGTTATGTCCGCCTTTGGAACTGTCGGTCTTTCTACAGGGATTACTAATTCATTAACTGATTTATCACGTTTACTGCTGGTTTTGACCATGTTCATGGGAAGAGTCGGGCCTTTAACAATCATGCTCGCCATTACCACCTCCGAAAAAACTCAAACCGGAAGATATATAACTGATCGCGTGATGATTGGCTAGAAGGAAAGAAGAGTGAGTTCATATTTTACTGTAAGGGGCGAAATAAAATGCGTAGGCAATATGCGGTAATCGGACTGGGCCGTTTCGGCACCAGTCTGGCGAGAACCCTATGGAAACTCGGCCAAGAAGTATTGGCTATTGATACTGATGAAGAACGGCTTCGTTATATAGCGGAAGAAGTAACCCATACACTACAGGCCGACACCTCCGATGTCAACGTCTTAAAAGGCATTGGCATCGCCAATTTTGATGTCGTCGTCGTCGCCATTGGCGAAAGGAATATGCAGGCTACGGTCTTTACAACTTTGCTGCTAAAGGAATTAAACGCCAAATACGTGGTAGTCAAGGCCCTAAACAAAACCGAAGGACGGGTGCTGGAAAAAGTCGGCGCGGACCTGGTGGTCTATCCTGAACGGGAAATGGGCAAACGGGTTGCCCACGACTTGGTTGCCTCCAAATCGGCGAATAACATTATCGATTATATTGAATTGCCTGAAAGCTTCCGGATCACCGAGACATTGGCCATTAAAGACATGATTGGACGAAGTCTGGGGGAGTTAAGCATCCGGGCAACCTATAATGTAAACGTAATCCTGGTTAAAAGGGCTACCGGGGAGGTTTTATTCTCTCCCGGACCTGATGATGTCATCAATGCGGGAGATCTATTGGTGGTGGCGGGAGAACGGGAAGCGGTCATTAAATTTGAACAAATATGGGATTAGCTTCGTTTTTATATAAAAGAACGAATTAATAAGGAGGTCAACAAACACGGCCTCCTTATTAACCCGTTTTCATCTGGTAAAACGTCCTCTAAATAGCGTGCAATATAACTACAGAACGTTTTACTAAAGCAGAGCGTCTCCGCCATCTATGAATGAAGCTTATTTACGATACGCTCTACTAGATCCCAAATACATGATTCCCGATACGTTCAACAATCGTACGGGTCCAAACCCAGGAACGCCCTTTAACCTTGGCGGGGTTAAAGAAATATTTCGCTCCGTTGGTCGGATCCCATCCTTTACAAGCGGCCTCAACCGCTTTGTAGGCTTCATCATGCGGTTGTTTCCAGATTAATCCGTTAGCCACGGATTCAAATTCATGCGGTTTGAAAATATTAGCGGTAATGGTTTTCGGAAATTTCCCATCCTTTATGCGGTTCAAAATAACCGAAACCACAGCCACCTTTCCTTCGAAAGGCTCTCCACTAGCCTCCGCCGTGACTAACCTGGCCAGTAACTCGCTTTCCCGTTCATTCAAAGACGATTGAAAAGCTCCGGCTTTCTCCGGAATCACCAGTTTCTCCCCGGCGTAAATCAGATTTCCATTCAAACCATTGGCCTGTTTTAATTCTCCTACTGTAGTGTTATTGTTTCTCGCAATGATATATAAAGACTCTCCCCATCGGATATTATGCATTGCCGTTGCCTGATTTGGAGCTGCCCATACTGGAAAGGCTCCTAGCGCCAACATTACAAATGCAGTTCCGACTATGAGTGCTTTTTTGAACATCTTTATTGCCTCCTTTCAAAAAATAATTAGTATGGCGTTTATCTTTGCTAATATTATTAATAGTTATTTAGCGGACACCATACTAGTACTTTGTCAACCCAAAAACTTCAAGAAATTGCAATGACAAAGTACTGAAGTAGAGCGTATTTTAAACATCTCAGTTTATAGATTAAGAATTTACGCTCTACTAGCGTTCTGGCTTTAATTGAACGTATCTGAGCTGTCTCAATAGATGCTGGTCATCTAAAAACAGGCCGAATTTAGAAATTATTTCTAAATGGTTTGCCTCAAACCGCGTAGGTCATTATAGCAAAGGAAAACGGCAGGGTCAAAGTATAAATTTTGGTAAGTTTGGAAATGGACTTTTGACTTTTGCCTACCAAGATAGTAAGATATTAAAGATTATAGTTGAAACTATTCGCCGGAGGTCGGAAGGATGGAAATTGTAAAAAAAATAATGAACCGGGATCGGTTTTGTACGGAAACGGTTGGAATCGAAATCATTGAACTCACACCGGGATTTGCCAAAACAAAGCTGCAGATCCGGGAGTCTCATTTAAACGGATTAGGAATCATCCAGGGAGGAGTTATTTTTACACTGGCCGACTTTGCACTGGCGGCGGCTTCCAACTCCCACGGGACCGCGGCAGTATTGGTTAATTCAAGTATTTCATATTTTAAGGCAGTTTCCCAAGGGACCTTATTTGCGGAAGCCAGGGAAGAATCCCTGAATTCAAAACTGGCAACCTATATTATCCGGGTTGCCACTGAAACCAATGAATTAATCGCTCTGATGCAAGCAACGGTTTATCGTAAAAAAGAGACTTTAGAATCTATCTTTGGTATGGAGAGCCATTGCGAATAGAACATTCGCTAAATAACGTTACCGTCAAATTTACCTGACCATTGGGATATCAGCGTAAAATCATCACATTCACGCCCTCATTAGCTTACAATATCCTGTAACAGAATAACTGCATTCATAATTCCCAAAATTATACAGCTGTTAAATCTTGCTTAAAAAATCGGCTTTTAAGAAAAATATATGCCTGACAAGAGGTGACAAAAATGCCCTTACCTTATGGCCTGCGGGAAGATACTTTACAATTGGTAGGTGAAGGCTCTCAAGGTAAAGTATACTTAATTGACCCCCAACGTTGCATTAAAATCTATAAACGGCAAGAGTTTCTCCCGTTAGAGCTGGAAATTCTTTTGAAAGCCCATAATGAACCTCAATTTCCGCGAGTCTATGAATGGGGTTCCGATTATATGATCCGTGAGTTTATTCCCGGGGTCGGTTTAAAGGAATATTTACGGAAGAATCCTTTAACCGCGGATCTGTCAAGGCAAATTGCAGATTTGTTCCTTGCTTTTGAACGCCTGGGATTTCACCGCCTGGATACCCGGATGGCCCATGTAATTATCACCCCTGAAGGCCGGATCAGGGCCATTGACCCCGCCAATGCAATGCGGAAAAGCGGCATCTATCCAAAGAAATTTTTTTCGCAACTGGCGAAAATGAAATGCAAAGAAACCTTTTTTAAACATGTGAAAGAGTATAACCCAGCCTTGTATGACCGCTGGTCGCTATATATTTAATCTCGACTCGTAACGTCCTTGAAGATGTTAAGCGTCCCTGGGGATGTTAAAGTACAATTGAATTTTTCTAGGTCTATTGCTAAACCGGTAGCCCTGTTTTTCCGGATAGCGGCGGGCGTGAAGCCACTTTTCGGAACGGCAATAAAACTAATGCTCTGATTCCCCGGTAGATTCCCCAACCAATCAGCAACCCAATTCCGGCATAAAATAAAGCTTCGATTGTAGTCGGGACACCTGGTGTAAAGTTATTCCAGGTATTCTGCGCAATCTCAGGATCCATTACCCGCAAAAAGACCCACCAGCGGTTCCATGGAGCTGAAACTTCCAAAGCCCGGAAAGCCGTTTCCAGATGCTGCAATCGTTCTACAAAACCGCTAATCAGTTTTCCAGTTGAAACAAATATTTTGTTATCCGACGTTATATGAATATTAATGTACTCTTGCAGGCTTAAATTATACGATGCAGCCACATTTTGATACTGGAGAACCGTCCGGCGGGCCTCATCAAGGTGGCCGCCCAGCCGCTGAATATACTGGGCCAAGTATTGCGGAAATTGAGCGCACCCAATTGCTCCAACCAATGCCACCACCCGATCAAGCAAACCATCCAAGAAGCGGAGGGGAATCTGAATTAACCTAGACATTGAAAAACCTCCCTGAAGTGATAATATCTAGTACCCTGCTTAGAAAATGCTCTTTATTTTCATCCTTTCGATTGCCCCGGCAAGTGCTGGGGGTTAGGGACTATCTAGAAAATATTCTAGTAAAACAGCCGCCCGTATTTTCTTGCTTCGTTGCCCCCCCTTTAATAAAGTGAAGCTTTATGTAAAAATCATCCGAAATATTGAAGGAAAAATGCAACCCCTCTCTCCCAAAAGTATCGGTAAAAGCTTGTATATCTTTAATACTGTCCTTAATTTAAGATCTAGTAATTGGCCATATAAATAACTATCAAATTTCCCATTGACGAATTACTTAAGTAGAGCGTCTTGCCACCATTTCTGAATATAGTTTATTTACGTGACGCTCTACTAGTATGCGTTCTGTACATAGCTGCACATATTACATTCGAGGAAACACGCAATACTTTGGTAAAATGTTCTTAATTATAATTGCTACGTTATTTAGAGAATATTTTACCAGATATGGATATTTTACAATCCAAACTTGAACTTCAAAAAAATGTGAGGACGGTACGAACCGCCGGATTTCCGCATACATTATCCTGAACTTAAGTCCTACCGGCAATTGTATTAAAAAGGAGATGGTAGCGTGAACGGAAAAGTTCGCAATCTTTTCCCCGGCGGCAATACTTCATTGGGCTTTTTCTCATATTACGATAATATTATTGCCCCGGATGCGACCCGTATTTTCATAATTAAAGGCGGGCCGGGAGTTGGTAAAAGCTTTTTCATGAAAGAGATTGCAAAGGATCTAAATGAGCAAGGCTTCGATGTTGAACTGCATCACTGTTCATCGGATCCCGATTCCCTGGATGGAGTGGTTTTCCCGCAAATCAGTGTAGCCATCATGGATGGCACCAGTCCGCATGTAGTTGATCCCCGAAATCCGGGCGCAGTGGATGAAATCTTGCATCTCGGTGATTATTGGGATGAACAGGGCATACGGCGCGGCAAGGAAGAGATTTTAACACTTAACCGGGAGGTCGGTCGGCTTTTTCGCCGCGCATATCAATATTTGAAGGCCGCCAAAATCATCCATGACGATCAAGAAGAAATCTATACCGAAAGTGTTGATTTTGGCCTTGTCAACGAGATAGCAGCCGATTTATCCGCAGCTGTCTTTGAAGGCCGCCCGGCCGGCAGAAGTTTAGGGAAGATCCGCAGACTGTTTATCAGCGCCATTACCCCGAAAGGTTTATTAAATTATTTACCCGATTTAACCGACAAAGTTACTACAGTTTATGCAATTCAAGGACCTCCCGGCACTGGAAAGGCGACAATACTTAACAAACTGGCGGTTGCCGCCCAGGAGCGCGGAATTCATTGCGAAGCGTTCTACTGTGCGTTCGATCCCCATAAAATCGAGCATTTATTGATTCCGGACCTGGATACAGTAATTACTACCGCTGTGAAACCTCACCGCATCGATATCACCAAAGCTACTTCCGTTATTAATACCGGAAAATGCGTGGATTTGGTAAAGACCTCTTCCCGGAGCGCCGTCATTGAAGCGGATCAACGTCTGATGGAAACCCTTCTGGAACAAGCCATCAAAACCATCGCCCAGGCCAAGTCGGTTCATGATGAAATTGAAACATATTATATTCCCAATATGGACTTTACCGCTATCGATAAACTGCGGAACCGCACAATGGAGCGAATTTTAAAATACAGCGGCGAAACAACCATAAGGGCCAAATAAGTGATTTTCAACACAGTTGCATTTTCATTATGTGAAAAGATTCCTTGACTATTGATTTTTATTGTGTTAAGTTGAATGAA
This sequence comes from Bacillota bacterium, assembly GCA_029974635.1. Taxonomy (GTDB): domain Bacteria; phylum Bacillota; class UBA4882; order UBA8346; family UBA8346; genus JAEZJQ01. The sequence goes on from JARKQY010000007.1 coordinate 28,455, forward strand.
GTAAAGAGGTATATAAGTTGTAATAATCTGCTATATATTCCTATTATTTAATGTGAATTGTTTGGCTGGAGATAGCCCGATGTATTTGGAAGGTGCCTTTAATGAGTCGTTCGCGGAAGGAAGACGGCGGTCAAACCGTTCAATCGGTGACCCGGGCATTGATGCTGCTGGAGTTAATGGCAAAAGAGAATAACACGATTTCCCTTTCCGAATTAGCCCGGAAAGTCCATTTAAAAATGGCTACCGTTCATCGTCTTCTTAATACTCTAATGAGTAGAGGGTTTGTTGAGCAGGATAAAGCAACATTAAGATACCGGCTTGGAATTAAAAATTTCGAGATCGGAAATGCCGCTTTAATGATCAATGATCTCCGTTCCATGATCCGGCCGTTTTTAAAACAATTAGCCGAGCGGATTAACGAGACTATCAATTTGGCTGTTTTGGACGGGGCTGAAGTGATTTATATCGATCAAATCGAATCGACCAATATCGTAATTGTAAAAATGTTCGCCCGGATAGGAAGCCGGGGCCCGGCTTACTGCACCGGAACCGGTAAAGTATTACTCGCTGATTTGCCAATTCAGGAATTACGAAAACGGTTATCCCAGATCGAGTTGGTCAAATTTACCGAATATACCATCACCGATACCGAAAAGCTCATCGAAAAATTAATCCAAATTAAAAGCGATGGCTATGCCCTGGATTTTTCAGAACGGGATCTCGGGGTTACCTGTGTGGCCGTTCCCGTTAAAAATTTTGAAGGCAGAGTTCAAGCCGCCATCAGTGTATCCGCTCCGGAGCAACGCATGCTGATGTCCCGGATTGAGCATGAAATATTACCGACAATATTGGATATAGCAGGGCAAATCTCCAAACAATTGGGTTATTTGGATACTAAAGTTTTAGGCTGATACGATTATGAAAAAGCCGTCCGGAAAATCAATCCCGGACGGCTTTTTTACCGGTATAATATTTAATAATTTATACAATTCCTTGGGCTAACATGGCATCGGCTACTTTCATGAAGCCGGCAATATTTGCGCCTGCTACTAGGTTATCCTGATAACCATACTCATTGGCTGCCTTACTGGCATTTTTATAAATGTTAACCATGATCTGTTTCAGCTTGGCATCAACTTCTTCGAAAGTCCAGGAATATCTCATGCTGTTTTGCGACATCTCCAAAGCGGAGGTAGCCACTCCACCGGCATTGGCTGCTTTGGCCGGGCCAAAAAGCACTTTATTTTGAAGAAATACCTTAACAGCTTCCGGAGTTGAAGGCATATTGGCTCCTTCGCCAACAGCCCAGCAGCCATTTTTGACTAATGCTTGGGCAGATGCCTCATCGATTTCATTTTGAGTGGCGCAAGGAAGGGCAATATCACATTTGATGGTCCAAATGCCGGAACAACCTTCTGTATAAGTAGCGCCGGGATGAATTTTAACATACTCCTTAATCCTTTTCCGTTCGACCTCTTTAAGCTGTTGTAGGGTATCAAAGTTGATTCCATTCGGATCATGGACGTAACCGTTGGAATCACTGACTGCTACCACTTTCCCGCCCAATTGGTGGACTTTTTGAACCGCGTATATCGAAACATTTCCCGAACCGGAAACAACAACAGTTGCGCCCTTAAATGATTTGCCCTTATCCTTAATCATTTCATCGACAAAATAACATAACCCATAACCGGTTGCTTCCGTTCTGGCGAGGCTTCCTCCCCAGGTCAACCCTTTGCCGGTCAAAACGCCTTCATAAAGCTGCGTGAGCTTCCGGTATTGACCATACATGAAACCAATCTCCCGGCCGCCAACCCCGATGTCGCCAGCAGGAACATCAATATCGGCTCCTATGTGACGGTAAAGCTCATTCATAAAACTCTGACAAAATCGCATAACTTCCATATCGGATTTGCCTTTGGGATCAAAATCGCTGCCGCCCTTAGCGCCGCCAATGGGTAACCCTGTTAATGAGTTCTTAAAGATCTGCTCAAATCCTAAAAATTTAATGATTCCGATATAAACGGAAGGATGTAAGCGCAAACCGCCTTTATAAGGACCGATTGTGCTGTTGAATTGGACCCGGAAACCTCGATTTACCTGTACTCGTCCATTATCATCAACCCAGGGAACCTGAAATATTATCTGGCGTTCCGGTTCAACGATTCTATCCAAGATCCCCGCTTTTACAAACTCCGGATGCCGTTCAACAACCGGTTCCAAAGACTCCAGCACTTCCTGTACCGCTTGAAAAAACTCCGGTTCATGGGGATTTCTTCGTTGTACTTTTTCTAATACCTCGGATACGTAAGACATAATAAAACTCCTCTCTGATTTTTATTTCACATTATGAAATTTAATTTCATAATTGGTTTCCCAGATAATTTACCTGATACAATTACAACAAATCATGCGCCTATAATCATTTCTCAACGCATAATGCAGATCAGAATCGGCACTCCCATCATTTAAAATATGACAAGCTTTAATTCTATTTATTATAGAAACTTAATCGATGTTTTTCACATTGTGAAAATCATTTTCAAACTAAAATCAGTTTATAGCATCAATTTCTTGAAGTCAAGCAGATAACTGCATGTTTATTGTATACACGCCAGCCCCTGACGCGAAAATTCGGATATTATTTGAGTATTAATAGTTCCCCGGAATGAATTGAAAATTTATCGGACCCTAAATACGAATAATGAAACGGAAATAAAAAACGGCCTGAAAAGCGCCGCTACGGTTTGCATGTTTTCAAGGCTTCTGTTTGGAAAAATACGGTCAGGAACGCTTCCGGAGCCAGCAAACTGCTTTTTGCCGGGTAACTTCCGTATGAAGCCGGATTTCTTCGTTAAGACAACTGGAATCCACGACCCGGACCACCGGTTGCCATGGTTCCGCATATGGCAAAAACAGGGATAATTGATTGGACTGTTCCTGAAAGAATTGATGCCGGAAGAGCGTGCCGCTACTGGTTTCATCGAGCATCAGGTAAAAAATTTGATTTTCAATCAAATTTTGAAAAAAATGAGTACCATAGGATAGTTCGGGCACAAAACCGCCGGTTTGAAAGGCGATTTCTCCCAATACCGCGAACCGATTGATTTCAGCGAAGGAAACCGGAATACCGAGGCTTGGAATACTGGAGCCCCAACGTCCGGGCCCCAGCAAAACGGCGCCGAATCCATCCCGGCTATCGATAAGATAGTTTAATTTCCCAATTAATCTGGCAACCTCATATTTCTTAGACTGAGTCAAAGCGGCATAATTTTCAGGAACTATATAAACGATACGGTTGACCCGGAGTTCCAAATTTTCACCCATAGTCCGGCCGGAAGTTTTGAAAATAATCTGATCTTCCGGGATCTTCTTCGGAATGGACACTCTGTTTTCATTGCATTTTACTTGAAAAGGCCGGCATTGCAACAAATTAATCGCAAAGTTGGATGGCGTCCGGAAATTGCATGTAAATTCTGTATCCACGGGATATCCGTAAGCCGTTTGCAGTGTATGGAGCATGCGGCGCATGACTGCCGGGAAGGAAGTTTGTTGTAACAAATTATTAAAATCCAAATACCAGTAATCTGCCGGACTGGATCCCTTCATATTTGCGGTTACCTGTTGTTCATAGTCTCTGGTGGCAAACAGGGACAGTGGAGAAACCATTTTCTGGCTGACGAGATATTGAAAGGCAACACTTTTAAAAGAGTTTTTCTCCAGATCGATTACATCCACATCATGCTGGGAGTGGGCTTTTTGCTCCTCAAGATTTGCCTCCGGCCGTAATTCTGGTTTATCCAAAGGGACAAACCGGGCGTAATCGTCTTCCAACCTATTCACCGCCCGGGTTCCAAGCCCCAGGACCAACCGGAGCATTCCGGCGGTTCGATCCATATCCGGCCGCCATACATATAAATTATGTGATAAGGCCACCCCGGCTACGTCCGGAAAAAAGTAAGCCTGGTGGTGACTGCCGGAAACCCGTTGAACCAGCAATGCCATCTGTTCGTCACTTTGGGCCAGGCCGCGCTGAAGACGGTAATTCAGCGCATCTTCATTCATGGTGCTGGCATAAACTTGGCGCACTGCTTCCACAAACCGTTCATAACGTTCCGTCAGACTACCTTGGTTGGCGCAAAAAACACTCTCGTATTTTCCAGCGAAAGCATTCCCGAAACTATCCTCCAACAAACTGCTGGACCGTACGATAATTGGCGATTGACCGAAATATTCAAGCATTTCCAAGAATTGATCCCGGATTAAACCCGGGAAATCACCATTAGCAATTTTGTCTTTAATTAAAATCGCCGTTGTAAAAAAGTTTTCGGGCTTTTTTTGTTCCAACCGCAAATGCCAACAGTCATTTTCTACTAAAAAGGTATAATATACATCGGAGCCAATATAAAAGGAATCGTGGGATTCAAGAACTTTTGACCAGTCGTACCCGTGGTCTTTGGCGAGAATAGCCCTGGATAACAACAATCCCACTGTTTTCCCGCCGATAAAACCCGATCCGATCAACCGTGTTTTTATCTGAAGCAGATCGGAGACCGTAAAATACCGTCTGGCAATTTCCAGCATTTTAGGATCACGGCCAATTACCACCTTGAGTAGCCGTTCAAATTCTTTTTGCTCTTCAAGACGGGCCTCGGGATCACCTTCTCCTGCCCGTTTCACGATCTCAGCAGTTTCAATAAAGAGCCGATCCCAATAATCCAATTTCCGTTCGGTTTTACCTACTTTATATTCAAAAGTCGAAAATAATTCGGTTACATCAGCGCTGCTGGTCAAGGGGGAAAAATCAACACCGCCGTTAGTGGAGATATGGGGTAAAAACATGGTGAGCGAATAGCGTTGCCAGACTTTTAACGGATGAACGCAAAAGTAATCACGCTGAAATACATCCAATAAAATCTGGGTGGTGTCACGGATCCGGGCAATGGTTTGGTAAGAGTGCCGGTCGCGCAAAATTGCAAAATAAGCGATGGTTTTCAACCTGAATAAATAAGGACATGTTACATAAAAAAAATTCCCTGCCATTAAATCGGTTGACCATTCCGCCAATAAATCCGAGAGACAATCAAATACGTAAAAAACTTCTTCACCCTCATTGGTTATGATGTCATGAATAGCGGCGGAAAATGTTTCAAAACCAACTCCAGGATCCAGTTTATATTCATAATAGTCTTTATGGTTAATCATTTCGGAATGAGGTGAAACTAAAGGTTCATGCTGTCCAAATCGCATATAAACGATCCGCTTCCCGCTCTGCAGCGCTTCTTTCATGAAGGCGGACGCAAAAAAGCGATAACTATCAATACTGTCAACCTGCCAAACCACGTTATCGCCAAACCGCAAATCGTTTAAAATCCGGTCCAAACTTGGTAAACCGGAAGAAGCGCGGGTATAATTCATCGTATTCTCCCTTGCGGATTTTTGCGTCGGATGAATCCTTTTCCCTTGGGCGCACAAGTCCTTGAGCATAGCTACGCTATGCTAAGCAATCTTATATTCGATGCCCCATGGCCTGTGAAATATGAAACGCAGTTCCTTTCAATTGTTCCAGCAGCTTAAACTCCCGTTCCCTAAGATTCGCATTACTTTGCTGATAAAAGATGCTGATAGCACCGGCGCAATGATTGACATGGTTGTATACCGGGACACTAATTTCATGGATCGTTTCGTTAAACCCGCTAATTCCAATGAAATACTGCTGTAAACGTAATTTGTGCAATTCAGCAAGGAACTCTTGGGAACTATTGATCAGGTGATCCTGAAAATATTGGTTGATAATGGACGTTAATTCTTCTTGTTCCAGATTAGCCAGTAAAATTTTCCCTGCGCTGGTTTGACAAGCGGATACTCCCATACCGGTTTGAATACTAATATGAATAGGTCCCGCCGTTTTAATGCCATCCGTATAGATTACATTTTGATTTGCCAAAATCGCCAGATAAACCGACTCATTACAATCTGGTACCAATGCATTAAGGTATGGCAAAGCGATTTCCCGCAAGTCAATACGCTGCAATACAGTATTCCCAATTAAAAAGGCTTTTAAACCCAGTCGGTAGTTGCCGGTACCCTTTTCCCGTTCGACGAAACCGCTTCGGCACAAAGTATTCAACAGCCGATAAGTGGTACTTAAATTAAGTTGCACCAGTTTCCCTATCTGGGTAAGGGGAAGCGAGGCGCTTTGTTTCGCCATGACTTCAAGGATCATTAAGGAGCGCTCCACGGTTTGAACTCTTATTTCTCGTTTAGCAGTATTGGCTCTCATCGGCACCCTCCAGGAAGCTTTTTCAAAAATGAAAAATCCATTTCTTATATTAAAATTGTATGCGTTTGGGATGTTCATGTCAAGAATAATTCATCATAATTTACAAACCTAACACAAACTTATCCGCTAGAATCGTTTTGACTTTGGAAAACAAGACCAGGGTCCAAAAAAATTAACAAAACCGGAATAATAAATGTTAAGATCAAAGAAAAAGCGCTGTGCTAAAATTTATGACATTGCATATAGATATTGGATTTAAAAGTAATTCGGAGTATGCTAAAATTACTTAAGAAAATTATTTTGGGGGAAAATCATGAGGCCGTTTTTAAAATGGGCCGGAGGAAAATATCGTTTGATTGAGCGCATCAAAGAGAAGCTCCCACCTGGCAAGCGCCTTTTAGAGCCCTTCGCCGGTAGTTGCGCCTTATCCCTAAACACCGATTACGATTCCTACTGGCTGAATGATATCAATGCCGACTTGATTAATCTATATAAAACCCTGCAAAAAGACGGACCCTCCTTCATCGCTTTTTGCCGGACATTCTTTAAAGATACCAATAATACTCCCGAAAAATTTTATGAATTACGCCAACAGTTTAATACGGAAAAAGATATTTATTCCAAAGCGGCCTTGTTTCTATATTTGAACCGCCACGGTTACAATGGGCTTTGCCGGTATAATTCCAGTGGAGAATTTAATGTGCCCTTTGGGCAGTATAAAAAACCTTATTTTCCCGAAAACGAAATGCTATATTTTGCTCAGAAATTCAGAGACGCTAAATTTAGTTGCATGGATTTTCAACAAATGATGGAGTCGGCCGGAGCGGGTGATCTCATTTATTGCGATCCGCCGTATGTGCCGTTGAATGAAACCTCGAATTTTACCACCTATAGTACCGGAGGTTTCAGTGTAGTTTCGCAAAAAAGATTGGCCAAAACAGCTGCATTATTAGCTAGCAAGGGGATCACCACGGTTATTTCAAACCACTACAGCGATTTTATCAGCGAAATTTATTCAACCGCCGAAATTATTAAATTCGATGTACAGCGCTTCATTAGTTGTAATGGCAATAACCGTAATGCGGTTGCCGAAGTATTAGCAGTATTTGGCTGAAAATTGGCAACATTACTAAATATAAAAGCCGGTCCCGAAAAAGACCGGCCAAAAAAGTGTAAATGTATAAAAGCCCGTCCGCAAGTCCAAGGACGGGCTTGTTTTTTTATTTCTTGCCTACTGCATCTTTCAAAGCTTTACCGGCTTTGAATACCGGAACTTTACGGGCCGGAATATTGATTTCCTTACCGCTCTGAGGATTACGACCCTTACGGGCTGCCCGTTTCCGGACCTCGAAGCTACCGAAACCAACTAATTGAACCTTGTCCCCTTTGGCCAAAGCGCCGCTGATGGCTCCAATCACTGCATCGATTGCTTTGTCGGAATCCTTCTTGGTCAACTTGGTATCCTTAGCCACTTTGTCGATTAATTCTGCTTTCGTCAATACAAACGCCTCCTTATTTTTTTATGATTTTTTGGTAATATTTACATTTAATAGACTAAAGTCTTCTACATAACTATTCGGTAGATTTTCACGATTCTTTACGGTTTTTCAGTATTCAGCGGGGAATTTGTGCTTTTATGATTTTAAAAAAATCTTCAATCCTCATAAATTAAGCAATAATTATTCTAATCAATTATGGACCGGCGATTGCAATTGATATTTATTCGATGTTACCCTCCGAAATCCTTTCGTTATAGTTTGAATTTTAACTTTTATTGCGCTTTACAATGAGTGATACTTTATTCGAAACCCCACCTTAAATTATCACAATGAATTCCAATAAATTATTTCTTTGCATTCTCTTAAATTCCTCCCCCCCTAAAAAAAATAAAAAACCTCCCGGTTTTTTATTTACCGTGAGGAATTTTTCATTCTTCCCCTCTTAATTCCCGCTTCCAGAACAATTGTAAACCAGATAAATGCAAATGGTTTGAAAAACCTTTATTCTCTTTCTCCGAAAACCTGGGCTGAAAAACGAAATAACTCGGTTTGCGGGCTTTTATATGCATCCCGGGTCAGGCCGGCTTTCAATCCCAGTTGTTCCAGGTAGGTAATCTTATCCCAATTCCATTCCAGCGGAACTTGGGGTAAAAATACTCCCGAATGAAAACCGTTTTGCAGCACTAACCCGTCTCTGCCAACTTGAATCTCTTCAAGATTATTTATTTTTTCCAACGGTGTCATTACTGAGATTTCAATCTCAATATCCTCAAGTTCCGCAGCGGTCACTTTGGGGAAACGGGGGTCACGGGCGGCGGCATTTTGGGCGTTTTCAATCACCCCCTGGTATAATGGCCTAATTCCAACAATATTCCCAATACAGCCCCGTAAATCACCATCTTTGGTTAAAGTCACAAAAACGCCCAGCTTCTGGCGGAGCGACGCGGTTAATTTGAACCGGTCCAGTTTTGAATCGGGGAAATCGCAAACTCCTTTGCCAATATGGTCCTCCAAGGCAAACCTGGCCAGTTCGAGCAGTGTTTCCTCCTCTTCGGAATTCAGATACTTTTTATCAATTACCGGAACTGTTGAACCCAAAACTCCCAGGGCAACAGCGGCGTAACTTACCGAATTTTTCCAGTCTGCCGTAAGATCACCGCTGGTATAGTAATCCAAAACTTGAACATTGCCCGGCCATTTGTTAATTTCAAATATCTTTAGCAGCAACAGAATCGGATAATGACCGCAAACCGTGGCCCCGGTTTCTGCAATATAAGCGGCAAATTGTTCCGGGCTTTTCCGGGCGATACAATTCAGCGCTCCTTCATCCAGCTTGTATATACCGGTCCGGGTGTCACCGTCAAATGCCGGGGTATAATTAAAATGCGAACCATAATGGGTAAAATCCGAACTCACAATAATTATAGTATGCGGATCAACAATCGCCGAGATGGCCTGCGCGGTGGATTCCAAATCTGCTGTATCCAATTCGCCGACGATAATTGGAACCAATTGAGCCTGGGGCAAAACTCTTTGCAAAAAAGGGATTTGCACTTCGTCGCTATGTTCTCTGGTAGAAGCAATCGGGTTTTGTTGATAAGGAAATTTCTCCTGCCGCAGCTTTTCAATGGCCTTCTGATCAACCGGATATACGCCCAACGGAGTTTTGTAGGGATTTGCATTGATTACCACGCCTTGAATGTATACATAATGGCTGGTAGCCAACAAAATGACCCGCTGGATATCCGCCGCTTTAATCTCTTGAAAGGTTTTATAAGCGCTGGCCGCTGCGGGTCCGCTAAATTGATATCCGGCATGAGGTACAATTAGCGCCCGCGGCATCTGGCTGATTTTGACCTCAGCTTGGGAAAGCAACTTATCCAGTTCATGCTCTAATTCTTTAGCGGCTCCGGGATAAAAACGGCCCGCTTGAGCCGGTTCACGCAGGATCTGATTTTTATCTTCCGTATGGTCATTCGTATTCATTATGATCTCCTATAATAAATTTTGGCATTTTGAAAGCTTTTTATACGCTTTGGGAATATTTAAATCCGGTCTAATTAGCAACCATGTTATACATTGATCATAATTATTTATGAAAATTCCGTCAAGGTGATTATTATTTTTTTCATACCAAAAAAGATAGCTTTTGAATTACAAGTTAGTGAAATTGACTAAGGTCTTCCCCTTTGCCAATTGAAGTAAGTCAAAATCGAAAAATATTTAAAACTCCCAGTAAAATTCTTTATTTTTATTAGGGTATTAACAATTTATGATATTAGTGGAACTGTTAAGTCAATTTTATCAATGGGCTTGGTGATGATAATGTTCAAATTTATAAAGAAAATTCGGGGTTTGGCTAAACATTCTCCCTTGTCCAAACTGAAGGTCTTTTATCAAATATTAATCATCATCGTCATCATGGTTGTTTTCTTGGGAATACAGGGGTATGCCGATATTCAGGTCATGAATACCTTACAAGAGACTACCCAGGTAATCTATAATGAAACCGCCAATAAATTGAATGAAATTTCCCAATTAAAGCTGGATCTTGAGCAATTGCGGATTTATTACATCGAAACAGCCGCTAAATTAGACGATTCAGATCCCGATATCTCCCCGAGCATGGATCAACTTAATAAAGTAAAGCTAAAAGTCGGCTATATAGCTGGGCTTAATAACAGCGGTAAAAAAATAATCTATGAAAATATCGAAACGATCCGGGTTTTATTAACTCAACCCATCAACACCGATAATTATGGGCAATTAACCACTGCTCTTATGGGAATCAAGATATACATCGATAATGCTTACAGTGAAGTCTTCACTTCAGCGCTCAAAACCATATCACATAATGAAACTTTTTCGGCCAGATCGCAGCGGAACACCGTTCTTTTAATGATTATCGGCGCTTCCTTTTCGGTAATTATGGGTTTAATCATCGTGAATGCCATATCCGCACCGTTAAAAACCATGGAATCCGCCGCAAATTCATTGGCAGTTGGTGATTTGTCACACGATATCGACACAACCGGAGGCCATGAGGTTAAGCGGGCCATTGAATGTTTGAACAAAGCCATAGCCGGACTGCGCGAACTTGTACAGGAAGTCAACCATTATTCTACTACTTTATTTACCGACAGCAACGAAATGAAAAGAGCCGCATCCGAATCCAGTATATCCGCTCAACAAATTGCAATGTCAATGGAAGAGTTGGCCAGAGCATCTTCGGAGCAATCCCATCAAATAACTGAGTCCGTAAAAGTCATTGAGTATTTATCGGAGTTAGTAACCAAAGTTTCAAATGATACCGCCAATCTCACCATCTCCTCGGAGCGGATTGCTCAATCAGCCCAGATTGGTCAGAGGGTTACCAGCAATGTCGCCACCGAAATTCATGAACTTTATCAAACCATAACCAATGTATCCCATGTTATTAACGACTTAAATAAAACCTCAGCGGAGATTAATGAAATCACAACATTAATTGAGGCAATCGCCGAGCAAACCTCCCTGCTCGCCCTCAACGCCTCCATCGAAGCAGCCCGCGCCAAGGAACACGGTAAAGGATTCGGGGTAGTCGCGGCTGAAACCGGAAAATTAGCCGATCAATCAAGAAAAGCGGCGGTATTAATCGAGGATATGATCGAGCAGATGAAAAACAGCATGGGAGAAGCTGTTAAAATTATGGTTCAAAGCATCAAGCGGGTTGAATTGGGTAAAGATTTGGTTAATGAGGCCACTGATACTTTTGAAAAGATCTTTTATGAGTTAAATAGCAATCTGGCTGAGATTGAGGCGGTCGCTAGATCGGCTCAACAAATGGCCAGAAGCAATCAAACCGTTATTGATGCGATTTCAATGATTGCCGCTATCAGTGAACAAAGCTTGGCAAGTACTGAAGAAGTTTCGGCAACCGCCGAAGAACAAAGCGCTTCCATGCAAGAATTAACTGCTTTAGCGGATAACCTGGCTCAAATTGCCGAAAATTTACGGCAATCGGTGGCCAGATTTACGCTGGAAAAAGGGACTTCCGACATCACCGCTGATCGGGGCACCCGGTAAAGCTAAAATAAAACTCCAATAAATTTTTCTCCTGATAAAGGAAAACACGATAAAATGGCGAACACCTCTTTATTCTTTATATAAAAAGGTGATATTGATGGATATTGGTCTGGTTGGCCTTTCCGGTTCCGGTAAAACAACTTTATTTAATCTATTAATCGAAGGTCAAGCCGAGTCTGCAGCGAAAATGGCCGCAAACTTAGGAATGGCCAGGGTGCCCGATAAGCGGATTGACTTTTTATCAAATATGTATAAACCGAAAAAAACAACCTTCGCGCAAATGAAACTGATAGATCTGCCGGGACTGCTGCCCGGCGGGCAAGGCGGCGCTATTTTTTTGGCTTCGGTCCGCAATGTGGATGCTTTGGTTCAGGTAGTCCGGGCTTTTGAGGACCCGATGGTACCGCATCCATCTGGCAGCATTGATCCGGCCCGGGATCTGGATCTATTGCATACGGAACTGCTTTTGGCCGATCTGGAATTGGTGGAGAAACGGATTGAACGGTTGGAGAGCAGTAAAAAGCAGAAGGAAAACGAGCAGGAAGAGTTGGAACTGCTCAAAAAATGCCGGGATATTTTAGAGGGGGAAGGCCGGTTGGAGACCCTGGAGATCTCCCCGGAACAGGCTGAGTTTGTCAACGGCTACGGCTTTTTGACCCAGAAACCGATGCTGATTGAGGTCAATCTTGATGAAAACCAATGGCGCAGTCAGAAATACCCGGGCCAGGAAAAATTGGAGAAATTCAGCAAGGACCATGGCGTACCCTTGTTGACGGTTTGCGCTAAAACCGAGATGGAGATTGGTATGTTACCGCCGGAAGAACGCCAGGAGTTTTTGATGGATCTGGGGGTCGCCGAGAGCGGTATCGACCGATTGGCCAGGGCTATCTACGCTCATTTAAAGCTGATTTCCTTCTTTACCGTGGGCGAGGATGAGGTACGGGCTTGGACTATTGAAAAAGGAACCAGCGCCAAACGGGCCGCCGGAAAGATCCACTCCGACATCGAACGCGGCTTCATCCGGGCTGAAGTGGTGAAGTATCAATATTTGCACGATCTGGGTTCCATGGCCAAGATCAAGGAAAAAGGCCTCGGCCAGTTGGAAGGGAAAGAATACATTTTTCAGGACGGAGATATTGTCAATTTCAGGTTTAACGTATAATGACGGAAATCAACCGGCGTTTTCAGCGTGAATATTCCGCCGCCAGCCGGATCGCCTCTTCCATGCTTATGGAACTGGCAACTCCTTTTCCGGCAATGTCAAATGCGGTCCCGTGATCTACCGAAGTCCTCAAAAACGGCATTCCAATGGTAAGCGAAATGGTCCGCTCAAAATCCACCGTTTTAGTGGCAATATGACCTTGGTCATGATAAAGCGATAATACGGCATCATATTTTCCTTTTAAAGCTTGTGCAAACACCGAATCTGCAGGAACCGGACCCGTTACATTCAATCCCATCCCCCGGACGGCCTGAATGGCCGGTTCCACTTCTCTGACTTCCTCATCCCCAAATAAACCATGTTCCCCGTTATGAGGGTTTAAACCCGCAACGGCCAACAAGCCGTTTTTGATACCAAGACGGCCTAATGCGTCCAAACAGCGCTGAATATAGTCCACCAGTCTATCCTTAACAACCAAGTCGCATGCCTTGCGCAGCGAAACATGGCGGGTAAGGAAAAACACCCGCATATTACGTACTTGAAACATAGTCAGCGGGTCGGCCGTATTGGTAAGGCTTGCTAACATTTCGGTGTGGCCGATAAAATCCACCTTCGCGGCCTTGATAGCCTCCTTATTGATAGGTGTTGTGGCAATGGCGGCAACCGAACCGGATTTCGCCAGCTCCGTGGCTTTGATGATGAACTGGTAAGCGGCATTCCCCGCCGCGGCTTGTACTTCACCATAACAAATTTGATCAGCTGCTATCCCGTCCAGGGAAATCAAATCGACAATTCCGGTCTGGTATTTGCCCGCTCCCGGTTCTTGAATAACATTAAATTGTGACCCCGAACGGATAATTGTTTCAATCCGCTTTAATATTGAAAGATTTCCGATAACAAGGGGCTTACAAATCCGGTATAATTCATCATTCTGCAGCGCCTTAACTACAACTTCCGGTCCAATTCCGGCAGGATCCCCCATGGGAATACCAATAACTGGTCGAAACATCCAATCCTCTCCCTGCTAAAAATAGAGTTCCATTTTTCGAAAACACCATTATAAAAAACAGTTCGTAGATATTTTAACCCCTGACACGGTGAGTATCAACAAATTTTTAACAATCCGCCCGAATAAAAATCAATTTGCGATTATTTCAACAATAAATGCTTATAATTTGATAAAATGAGTCGGAGATGACAAATCATGAGCAACACTAGAACGTCGGCCACTCAAAGAACAGATTTTGCCGCGAAACTCCTGGCTTGGTACCAAAGATGGGCCCGGCCTCTTCCTTGGCGGGATACCAATGATCCTTATGCCATTTGGGTTTCGGAAGCCATGCTGCAACAGACCCGGGTGGAAACGGTCATACCTTTTTATCATCGCTTCTTAAACCGTTTCCCTACTATCCAGGATTTAGCTGCGGCCCCCGAAGAAGCAGTCTTGAAATCATGGGAAGGATTGGGTTATTATCGCCGCGCCCGTCTTTTACAACAAGGGGCCCGGGATGTATTAACCCGTTTTAATGGAAAATTACCGGCTGATCCGGATTTATTGAAATCGATTCCCGGGATAGGTCCTTACATGGCCGGTGCTTTGGCGAGTATTGCCTTTAATATTCCTATCCCCGCAATAGACGGAAATGTAATCCGGGTTGTCACCCGTATTTTGACGTGGGAAGAAGAAGCCCGTACTGCCCGTTCCCTTCAAGTTATTCACCACTGGATAATGGAACAATTTCCTACCGACGCGGCCCGGGAATTTACCCAAAGTCTGATGGAATTAGGCGCTCTGATTTGTTTGCCCAAAAAACCCCGCTGCCTTCATTGCCCGGTACAGTCAAATTGCCAGGCAGCCGGCAACGTGCCGGAACGATACCCTACAAAAAAGATTGCCAGGGAGATACCTTCGGAACGCAGGATCATTCTCCGGATTCAGTGGAATGAAAAACATCTTTTAGTACGACGGCCTGAAACCGGTTTATTGGCGGGACTCTGGGAGTATCCAAACATAGCGGCGAAACTCAATGAAGATGCTCTTACCCTGGGGGCCCGTTGGACACACGACCAACTTGGCCGGATATTGGAATTCCGGTTTATCTCAACAATGACTCAGGTCTTTACACACCGGCGTTGGGATTTGGAAATATATGCGGCGGAATGGAAAGAAAATCAAGCGCCCCGTACTCCCCCAAACAGTGACTGGTTTTTGCAGACGGAAGAGGCCGCCCTTCCCCGGGTTGCATTTGTACGGCGATTACAATCCGAAACCAAATAATTTAATTAAAATTCATTTTTACGGAACTTTAAATAAAAATATTCGGTCGCGCACAAAAAACTCTTTCAAAAATTTCCAAAGAATAATAAAATATACTTATCCATCGTCCGGTTTGTAAGGAGGATCGTCTGATGTTTTTGATAGCGTCAATCATCCTGGTATCTATTGCAATACTGGTTGTGATACTCAACCCCAAAGAAGAAATCAATCTCTGGGCGGGCGCATGCATATTCGTAAATGGAATCGTTTTTTCCCTGGACCATTTCATGTTCTATGAGTACAAGATAATATATTTCATCTTATATCCATATACCATATTAATGTTTAGCGTTAGTTATACGGGACTGTATATGGTACCAGAAAGATTAAAACGCCGATTTGCCGGAATCGCCCTAATTCCCGTGGCCATAATACATGCAATTTATACGATTCATCCGGATTTTCGCATTATTCTTCCCTATTTCCCTTACTGGATCTTATGTTTCTTTACTGCCAATGCCTTGTTGTTATATTCTTATATAACCACACGCAGCCCGGAGATCAAGCGGAATCGGTTACTAACTTGTGTAATCGTAGTCCCAATTACAACCATCGATTTGTCTTACAATTTTTATCACGGGATCACCCAAAAATATATCCCGAATTTTGAATTTTTTACGGTAATAACTTTTAGTATCATTTTTACCTTTATCCTTTTTAAATATGATATTCTGGGCGCTTCCCTTAAATTGGAAAAGTCTCGGCTTAATAGTACGATTCAGGCTATGTCCTCGGGAACGGCCTTTTTAAACCATACGATAAAAAATGAGATTCAGAATATTTGGATGTATATGAATAAGATTGAGTCCGGGCTTTCTAAAAATCAAGCTTTACAAGATAATTTTTATTTCATACGGAACTCCACCAATCATCTGATGTCAATGGTATCCCGAATCCAGGAACAAATGCAACAAATTGTGCTGCAGGAGGCTCCCACCCGCTTAATTGACATTGTCGAGCAGTCCATAAACCTTATAACTCCTTCTCTACAAGCAAAAAATATTACCATTGTCAGAGAATATGCTCTTGACGTTACCCTGTTATGCGACCCGATTCATATCTGTGAAGTTCTATGCAATATCTTAAAGAATGCCATTGAAGCCATGAATCCCGGGGGAGCAATTACCATTCAAATCAGCCGGACCAATAAATGGCTTGTTTTAGCCATTCAGGATAACGGGGCTGGGATTCCCAAAGAGAACTTAGCTAGGGTATTCGACCCTTTTTTTTCGACCAAAAACCAACGCGTAAATTATGGTCTGGGTTTGTCTTATTGTTATAATGTAATGCAACAACATGGGGGCCTGATTGATATTTATAGTGAAGAAGGAAAGGGAACAACAGTATTTCTCAACTTTAGGCAAAAAAAATCACTGCATTTAAATTCGGTAAAAAACTCGAAATCGGTTCCAATTCGAATGATCGAACCCCGGTAAATATACATGTTTTTCATTATACACCTTTTTATCAGGGGGGTAATCTGGGTGCAAGCTATAGCAATTTCGCTATTGTGGATAATTGCTTTAATAACATTAATGATTAACCCAAAAAACAATGCCAATCGTTGGGGTAGTGGTTGCATTTTCCTAAGCGGATTGACTTTTTTATTGGAACAATTCCATTGGCATGAGTACCAAATCCTCATCACCATACTCTATCCCTATTCACTTTTAATGTTTAGCATGAGTTTTACGGGATTATGTTCGGGTCCGCCGTATGTAACAAAATATTGGAGGTGGATCTTTCTTCTTCCCCCGCTTTTTTTATTGTTACTCTATTACTTTGTTCAAATTGGCTACTTTAATTTTCCCTTATTCCCATACTGGATACTTTATATCATAGTTGCCGACTTCCTGTTGATTTATTCCTATATAGCTACGAAAAACCTTGAAATCAAACAAGAAAGATTAAAAATATCCTTTATCGTCTTGCCGGTCACTATTTTTCAACTCGGCTACGCCATATATGCCGAGATTACCCATAATAGCATCTTTGCTTTAAATTTATACAACTGTTTATTGTTTGTTATTCTTTTTGGCATCATATTGATAAAGCATGGATTATTAGGCAGCCGGTTAAGATTGGAAAGGCTCCGGCTGACCAGGGCGATGCGAGCGCTGAATTCCGGAACATACTTTATAAACCATATCATGAAAAATGAGCTGCTAAACATGGCGATCTGTCTTGAAAATATTGAAGGCCTCACGAAAAACTCCACCCAAGATTTGAGAGAGAACCTCCAGTTTATCCGCAACTCGATTAACTGTATGCTGGCAATGGCAACTAGAATCAGCGGACCAATCCGCGAGATATCCTTAAACGAAACTCCAACCCGGCTAATCGGTATTATTGAACAATCATTAAACCGGACAGCTGCTATGCTCCAATCGAAAAATATTACTGTTACGAAAGAATACTTAGCCGATACGGTTCTAATTTGCGATCCGGTCCATCTACAAGAGGTTTTTTTTAATAGTATTAAAAACGCAATCGAAGCCATGGATGAAAACGGTAATTTAGCCATTAGAACCGACCGGGATACTCAATGGCTTATTGTAACCATCAACGATACCGGAGTTGGTATTTCCGCAGCAAATCTGGCCCGGATATTCGATCCGTTTTTTTCCACCAAAAATTGTGGGGAAAATTTAGGCCTGGGATTGTCCTATTGTTATCAAGTAATGCAAAAGCATGACGGACTAATCAACGTTCATAGCAAGACCAATAAGGGCACCACAGTATTTCTGAATTTTAGCGCCTCCAAAATAAGCGTTCCATGTACAGACGAGAACTATTCAGATCAATTCCGGTCAATGAAGAACTCATTAATCCGGATTCTCGATTGCAAACCATAACAATAATTTATCTTGCCAAAATTACGATAATGGTTATTAAGTTGGGTGATCATACCGATATTGTTTATAAAGATGTTCATTTGGCTGTAAGCCATTTTTTCGTATAAAATTTGGATGATCGCTTACGTTTGATGATAACTCTCCCTTTTTCATTTATTGTAAAAATCACATCCATATTGATGGACACCAGATTAGAGGGGGTATACGAAATATGGAAATCAAAAAAGCGTTAATCGATGGTATTCGAGAAGTATTATTTCAATTTGGCATGAATCCCCTTTATATCGGCGAGAGCGAAGAAGAGTACTTGGCTTCGGTGAGCCCGGTCAATATCCTGGTTGGATTAAATGCCGGTTTACGCGGCAATATCATACTGGGTTTAGACCAGGTGACCGCCACCAGAATTGTTTCCGCTATGATGAACGGCGCCCAAGTCAATACGCTTGATCATATGGCGAAAAGCGCTCTGGCGGAATTCACCAATATGGTCATGGGTTCCGCCGTTTCCAAAATAACCGCCGTTTCCCACATCGATTATTCTCCCCCCACCGTAGTGACTGGCAAGAAACTTCATCTGGTTATCAGCCGGCTAAAATCGCATAAGCTCACCTTTGAACTGGATGAGGATTTTTATGATCTATCGTTTTGTATTGAGTAAAGCACTCTTATTTCCTTCTAACCGTATACTCTCATTATTCGTCAACCTCCGAAGCGTATGAGTTTATATTTTAAAAAGCTTTTCGGAAGTATTATCAAACCTGCCATTAGCAGGTTTCTTTCTCTTTATGTAACATTATTGATGATTGTTTCTATATTTCATCTTGACTTAATTTATTTTATGAAAAAGATGGTTTTATTTACCGGCTGGATTTGCTAAAATGAGTCTATGAACTATGGCTATTATCTCAAAGATCAAATATGCTTAAATGGCAATAAAAATAAACAAAACCGGGGTAGAAGCGATGCAAAAGACAGCACCTGCTTTCATCGATGCCGTAAAATGGGAAAATGATCGGCTGATCATTCTGGAACAGACCAAACTCCCCTTGGAAACTTCTTATGAAGAACTTACCAACGTCCACCAAGTATGGGATGCGATTTATCATTTGAAGGTTCGCGGAGCGCCGGCGATTGGAATCGCTGCCGGATACGGTCTTTATCTCTCCGTCATGAACTTTGAAACTGAAGATTTTAATCAGTTTTGGAACGAGTTTCAAAAGCACTCCGACTATCTTGCCTCATCCCGGCCAACGGCGGTCAACCTTTTTGGGACTCTGGAACGAATGAAACGGCTGGTCCTGGCAGCTCAAGGAAAAACCGTCAGCCAAACCAAACAGCTGATTTTAGAAGAAGCCCACCGTGTTAAGACGGAGAATTGCGATATCTGCCAGGGAATCGCCGAATATGGCCTGCAGTTCATCAAGGACGGGATGGGCATTCTAACCCATTGCAATGCTGGTTCCATTGCCACGGCCTCACGCTACGGCACCGCCTTGGGACCCATTTATCTGGCCCATGAGAAAGGTATGAAGATCAAAGTATATGCTGACGAAACCCGGCCTTTGAATCAGGGATCGCGATTAACCTCCTGGGAACTGCAAGAAGCGGGCATTGATGTTACTTTAATCTGTGATAATATGGCCGCCATGGTCATGGCCGAAGGAAAGGTTCAAGCGGTCTTCGTCGGCTGTGACCGGGTTGCCCGAAACGGCGATTTTGCCAATAAAATCGGGACCTACGGCGTGGCCATATTGGCTAAAGAACATCATATTCCCTTTTACGTCGCTGCTCCTTCTTCCACAATTGATATGGCCACCGCCTCCGGTAAGGAAATCACCATCGAACAGCGAAAAGCGGAGGAGATCACCTGTGGCTACGGCAAACGCACCGCTCCGGAAGGCATAAAAGTATACAACCCGGCCTTTGATGTCACGCCGGCTAGATATGTGACTGCAATTATCACTGAAAAAGGCAACCTTTACCCGCCCTATGAGACCGGGTTAACCAAACTCTTCGGCTAATGAGCAGAAACCAAAAAATGAATTTTGACAGGATTTATAGGATTCATAGGATTATTAAGTCCTGATCGATTTTAATCCTATAAATCCCGTTAATCCCGTCTAAAAATGCTCTTTGACCAGCTTGAGCGGCATTTATTTCGTTTTTCTTCCATTTTGACAAAACTTTGGAGTTAAGGGTTCAAAACCCGGTGGAGGCGTTATATATGGAATATCCTTCCATTATCAAGTTGTCTGGTGAAAGAATTATAATAGACTACTGTCTCAACGGCAGTTGCGATGAAGCCAAATCCATGGCGCGCAATATCTGCCTTGAGCAAACCGTCGAATTTCCCGAAGAATTTATTCCTGAAGGGGTTATTCGGGATCAAATCGTCGGAAAGCTTGAATCGTTAGAATCCATCTCCCCCCGGCGCTTCCTCGCCAAAATCAGTTATGCGGTGGAGTGTAGCGGTTCCGAGTTAACCCAACTGCTCAATTTGGTCTTCGGAAATAGCAGTATCAAACCAGGCATCCGGGTTGAGCGTCTGGAATTACCCGGTAGCCTTTACCGGTTGTTTCACGGCCCCCGTTTTGGCCGGAAAGGTTTACGCGACTTGCTGGGCATACCGGAACGTCCCTTACTATGCACTGCGTTAAAGCCAATGGGATTATCCCCCCGGCAGTTGGCTGATTTGGCATATCAATTTGCCTTGGCCGGAATTGATATGATTAAAGATGATCATGGATTAGCCGATCAACCTTTTGCTCCCTTCCGGGAACGGGTGGAGCTTTGTGCTGCGGCTGTTTCCAAAGCCAACCAGGAAACCGGCAGAAAATGCATTTATATACCCAATATCACCAGTCCTGCCCATCTGATAATGAATCGAGCGCGCTATGCCAAGCAAGCAGGCGCAGGCGGCCTTCTGATCTCGCCAGGACTGGTGGGAATGGATATCATACGGGAACTAGCCGAAGATGACGGATTGGCATTGCCAATTATCAGCCATCCGGCCTTCCAGGGCAGTTTTGTCATTCATCCGGATCACGGAATATCCCACTTCGCTCTCTTTGGACAGTTAGTACGCCTTGCGGGAGCCGATGCTACCATCTTTCCCAATTATGGCGGCAGGTTCTCCTTCAGCCGAGATGAATGCCAGAATATTGTCGCCGGGACCACCGTCGCCATGGGACCTTTAAAACCCATTTTCCCCGCCCCGGGAGGCGGTATGAATCTACAGCGCATCCCGGACATGTTGGAAGTATACCAGCGTGATGTTATCTTTTTAATCGGCGGGGGTCTGCATCAACATGGTCCTGATTTGATTGAAAACTGCAGGTACTTTTTACATATGGTTTCCGGGCTTTAAACTTGAATTTGGCAAGGGGCGTTACGAACCAGTTAAAGATAGCTACATCTTTTGATCAGGATGCTCTTGCTGATTACTACTAAGCTCAATCTTGTACCAATCAACTTTTCTTGACAGATACATCACCGCCGCCAGTATGATAAACAGCCCGATACTTCCCAGCAGTAACGCATAGTCCTGATTTTGGAGAAGTACATATAAAAATCCATACAATGAAACTAAAGAACCGGCTGTGGTCATCACCAGTATCTTGTTATCCAAGGCGTTTTTGACGTAATAAGTTATTAACCCGATAATACTTACACTGGCGATTCCGTATGCCAGTTCGAAATAAAGGTGCTCTGACAAAGACAGCAACAATACATAAAATATACACAGAGCGAATCCGATTAGCAAATACTGAATCGGGTGGATTCTTTTTTTATTAAAAACTTCAACCAAGAAAAAGAGCAAAAAGGTTAAACCGACGAACATAATCAGATATTTGACGGAACGTATCGTTTTGGTATATTCATCCACCGTGGAAATCAGCTTGACCCCGAATTTGGACGGGAAGATATTCCCGGTGTTAATATCACCAACCCATTGTTGTGGAAAGTTACGGTTTAGATCAAGCACCTTCCAGTTCGCTGTAAACCCTTGTTTGGTAATCCGCCTTTTTTCCGGGAGAAAAGCACCGTCAAAACTGGGTTGAGCCCAGGTTGAACTTAATTGTGCCGATGTCTGTCTCCCCAGCGGCAAGAGATTAAACTCTTCACTACCGTTCAAATTGAGTTTCAAGGCAAATTTATAGTTAGCATTAAAATCATTAGCCCGTAGCGGTATTTTGACACTCACCCCGGAATTGAAGAAGTTGTTGCCTTTTTTGATACCCGGTTCAAATAGAATATGGCGATCTTCCCAATACAGCCGGATATTCTCTTTGATGCCCCTCATATCGGGAATATAAACCGATATAAACGCATCGTTCCATCTGACTTTTTGCGGTATCAAATTTAAATTGGCAGCTTCATGAAAGGAAAAGCTCCCCTGTAAATCCAGAACAGTGTTATATAGTATTGCTTTATATATACCCCGATACCTTATTTGCGGTTTTATATCCCCCTTAACCTCCAGCATATCGGGTAAGATTTGTAAATATTCAATGGTTGATTGGATCTTTCCTTGATCATCTTTCCGGTTTTCTTCGTAAGGGATAGTAATAACCGGGCCACCTACGGTCTGGGCTTGCGCCCATTTGGATGTAACCTCTGCGATGGCCTCTTTTTTACGGTTTTCTCTTTCATTAACTAATGCAGCTATCATTGCCGAAGGTATCATGAGCAATATAATTAAAAATCCGATGATAAACAACCGCAGACTGATTGAATTTCGGTTGAACAGCTTTTCCATCATTACCACTCCTTTGAATTTGAGCTAATTTCCAAAATCTACGTTTGCAATATTTTACTCCTGTTATATAAAGGGTATTTTCAACCATCCCAGACTAAAGATTCCAGCCCAATAAATACCGATAAAGAACGCCAATATGAACATAGCGGCAATAATCTGCCCGAGATTCAAGTTGCCTGCCAAACGCAAGGTTATTGCCAAAAACAGAAGCTTCCAGAGAAACATTAACTGCAATAGCGTCCATAAAACCATTATCAATACCGGCAGCTGCAAAACGCTTGCGAACCAGGGAACCCGGGCCAGGCCACGCAGCATAATATCTATCAAAAAATATGCCAAAGTCGGCAAATAACTGTACCCCCACGTCGCAAAGAAAGAGCGCAACCGAATATCGCGTTCCAAAATACGGCAGACCAGGAAGATTATAATGACTGCCGCCGGATAAGTCAATAACGGCACAATTAAACTAAAGATATGGCGATAATCCGAGGTTAAAAACGGCCCCCCTCTCACTATCCACCAGCCGCTGTATGTTAATAAAAAGCCCACGGCAAAAAAAATAGTTGCCGGGATTGGGTTGCCTTTACGAATTGCCTCTTCAAAAAAAGCATAGGGATGCGCGACAAGCCCCCAGGCATTTTTTAACCCACACCGCATTGTTTTCCCTCCCATTAGTTAATAGTAATTGGTTATTCGTTCGCTTGAATCATCCCGGTCGCTTATTTTTACATCCAGAATTCACTATCGGGTAAAAAATTGGAACAAATTGAACCGGAAAAGAATTCCCTGCAATAATAAGGTCAGAACCATTGAAACGGGAACCAGAAGCCTCCAGGGGCGGTGTTTCAAACGAATGATTATCCATTGATAAATAATAACCGATAGCGGCATCTCCAGCAGATGATGCTCCAGCCGGTCGGCTTCATGATGCGCCGCAGTTATCATTTGGGAAACAATCCGGTCCCGGCAAGCATTTACAGCCTCCTGTTCTTCCCGGCGAATCTCTTTGGTGCGCTCAAACAATTCTTGCAATGACTTTTCATCCATTATCTACACCTCCATCTCCGGCGCCAATCGCCGGTATTCTTTGGCAAAAGCTTGGCGGGCCCTGCCCAGAATCGATTCCACGGCTTTTTCGCTTCGCCGCAACCGAAAAGCAATCTCCCGGGTTGAAAATCCGGCAATATACTTCTCCTCCAAAACTTGCCGGTATTCTTGATTTAGATGCAGCAAAACCTGCCGGATTAGCAAATTGGTATCCAGATCTTTTTCGGCCGAATCGGCCACCGGAACCGCTTCATCCAGCGGTATAGCTTTCTTATTTCCGCAACGCCGGTAATGATCCGCGATTTTAAAACCGGCAATCCGGCAAAGCCATGTAAAAACCTGACTCTGTCCTTTAAATCTCATAATGGCAGTAACTGCCGCCGTCATAGTCTCTGCTAGAATATCCTCAATATCAGCCGGTTCTCCTACCCGGCGACGGATGAACGCATACAACCCCGCGGCAAAACGCTGATAAAATTCTTCCATGGCAGTCTCATTACCGTGCTGAATCTCGCGGACCAACGCTGGATCATCCAATGCCCGTACATGTGGCGTGCTTGATGCGCAGACAGTAATATTATTCATCCGCCGAACTGCCTCCTTTGATTGTTTTGTCGGATGGAACTCAGCAAATCCTTCGCTCAATAAAATTTGTTTATCTGAACATATATTAACTATAATTTTCTCAAATTACCAAGTTAATTAATCGCTTATCTTTAAAACCTCTCTTTTCATTGCCAATATCCTTTATCGTCATATATTGACATTATAACTATTTTCCATTAGTATGAAGATATCATTTCTATTACTGGAATTGGGGAGCTGGATGAAACCGGCTGAGAGGGAACTGATTGGTTCCGACCCGCGAACCTGATCTGGGTAATGCCAGCGGAGGAAGAGGATTATCTCAAAGTTCTTTTTGGTAATGCCCTTTATCGGTTCGAATGATAAAGGGTTTATTTATATTGGAGGAGGAAAAGAATGGCCGCCATTAATCTCAGTTTACAAGTCATACCCAAAGTCCCGGACGAAAGAACTTATGAGGTGGTCGATAAAGTTATTGCCCATATCGCCTCCTCCGGGGTCAAATACGAAGTGGGTCCGATGGAGACCACCATGGAGGGTGAACTGGATCAACTGCTTGTCATTGTGAAAGAGGCTCAGGAGATCTGTGTCCGGGCAGGAGCTACCCGGATACTCTCGGTTGTTAAAATTGATTATAAGCCGGAAGGTGTAACCATTGCCGAAAAAATCGGTAAATATCGCCAATAAATTGGTCCCTTGGCTGTTTTTAATTCTGATTGGATTGTTATGGCAATTAGTAGTTGACCGGGGCTTGATTCAACGGTTCATATTGCCGTCTCCCTGGGATATCCTGGCAACTTTACTAAGGATTTTCCCGGAAATAAAGGTTCATTTAATGACCACTATCCGTGAAGCCTTGCTTGGACTTTTTATTGCGGTGATACTTTCCTTGACACTGGCTCTTTTAATGGATAGTTTTCCATTGATGAAAAAGGCGGTTTATCCGGTTTTAATCGTTTCCCAGACTATCCCCGCCATCGTCTTGGCTCCGCTATTTGCGCTATGGTTCGGTTTCGGTGAACTTCCGAAAATAATTATCGTTGTGTTGGTTTGCTTTTTTCCGGTTGTTATCAGCCTAATGGATGGTTTGAATTCGGTGGATCCGGACATGATTAACCTGTTCCGCTCCATGGGCGCGGGACAATGGCATCTTTTCCGCCATTTAAAACTGGCGGCATCCATGACTAACTTCTTTTCCGGTTTACGGATCGCGGCCACCTACAGTATAATGGGAGCGGTTATCGCCGAGTGGCTCGGCGGCATAACCGGCCTAGGGGTTTATATGATCCGGGTCAAACATTCATATGCCCTGGATAAAGTATTTGCAGTAATTTTAATTATTGTCGCGTTAAGTATGCTAATTTTTAAAGGAATTGCATGGTCGGAAAATTTATTGATGCCGTGGCGCCGCCTATTAAATAAAAATCAATCGGAGGTAAATAGCAATGGCCAAACTAAATAAGTCTTTTTTAGTAATTATCCTGATAACCACAGTTATCTGGAGTAATGGAATTCTGGCAAAACCGTCCGGGACGAAAATAAGTATCCTGCTTGACTGGGTGCCAAATACCAATCATACTGGTCTTTATGTGGCTAAAGAATTAGGATATTACCGGCACGAAGGGATCGAGGCACATATCCTCCAGCCGTCGGAAAGCGATAGCGCTGCTCTGGTGGCTGCTAATAAAGCCGATTTCGGTATCAGTTACCAGGAACAAGTAACTTATGCCCGGACCGCCAATTTTTCCCTTCCAGTCAAGGCAATCGCTGCAATTATTCAGCATAACACCTCGGGCTTCGCGGCGCCTCTCGGCAAAGGAATCAAATCTCCCGCGGACTTTGTCGGCAAAACATATGGCGGCTGGGGTTCACCCATGGAAGAAGCGGTGTTGAAAGGGTTGATGCAAAAATACCGGGTTGATTTCGCCAAACTGCGGATGGTGAATATCGGAGCCGCTGATTTCTTTGCCAGCGTTGGAAAGGATGTTGATTTTTCATGGATATACTACGGCTGGGACGGAGTCGCCGCTCAACTGCGTAATTTTCCCATTACTTTCATCAAGCTCCGTGATGTAGACCCACGCTTGGATTATTATACACCAGTAATCATCGCCAATGAAAACTTGATACGAAAAAATCCCGCATTAATTAAAAAATTTATGAAAGCTACCTCTTCAGGTTACGTTTTCGCCATACATAATCCGGAGAAAGCAGCCCAAATCCTCACCAAATACGCGCCGGAAATCGATAAAAAGCTAGCGGTAGCCAGCCAAAAATATCTGGCGGGAGAATACCAAGCCGAAGCGCCCCGCTGGGGAGAAATGAGACTAGCTGTTTGGCAGAATTACAGCAATTGGATGTTCGAGAATGGATTATTAAAAAAGCGCCTGGATGCGAAAGAGGCTTTTAGCAATGAATTTTTGCCCGCAAAATAAAATAAAACTGGCAGTAAACAATATCAAAAAAACCTTTGAAGATACTCCGGTCATTAAGAATGTGTCAATGGAGTTGCATGAAGGAGAGTTCGTTTCGTTAATCGGCTTGAGCGGCAGCGGGAAAAGTACGATTTTTAACATTATCGCGGGTCTGTTGTTACCGGATGAAGGGTCCGTCATCATCGACGGCGAGGAGTTCACCGGTAAAACAGGACGGGTCAGCTATATGTATCAAAAGGATTTGCTGCTCCCCTGGAAAAATATTATTGACAATGCAAGTCTGCCGTTGGTGATTAAAGGCTACCGGAAAAAAGACGCCCGGCAAGAAGTGTCCGGATATTTTCCAACATTCGGTCTGGCTGGCTTTGAGCATAAATATCCTTTTCAACTATCGGGCGGAATGCGCCAGCGGGCGGCCCTGATGCGTACCTTCTTTTTTTCCAAGGATATCATGCTGCTGGATGAACCTTTTGGAGGGCTGGATGCCATTACCCGGAGCCGGATGCAGGATTGGCTCCTTGAAGTATTGCCCGCCCTGAACTCTTCCGTCTTATTCATCACCCATGATATTGAGGAGGCTATTCTATTATCGGACCGGATCTATATCCTGACCGATCGTCCAGCACGGGTTAAAGAGGAACTCCGGGTCCCGCTCCCTAAAGCCCGGACTCGGGAAATAACCACCACCGGGGAATTCAACGAGATCAAAAAATATATTTTTAGTATCTTGTAGTCTTAAACAAGCGCGTCGCGATGGTCCTTTTAATGTCAATAATATTTTGTTGCTCTTCCATGATAAACGCCATTCCCGCGACATACAAAGCCATTCCGGTATGACAAACACTTGATAATATCTGTGCGAACTTGATATAAGCCGGTGATATTTTGATGTTTTATTTATTTTTTTGTTGAAATTAGCATCCCCATTATCAAATGGTCCAGATTGATTAAAAATATTACATTCTTATTCTTTTCTTTATTATTATGAGTCAATCAAATATGATATAATTCTTTAAAAAACACGACGATTTATTTTCCGCCAATTTCCTGCAATTTTCGTTATTAATCGACAAAACCAGGCAAAGTAAGTTAATTCTTAATATTTACATATATATTTCATTGTGTTATAATCGTTTAAAACATCACCTTTTTTGTAAAAATAATGGAAATATCACTACTGTTTGTAAAATTTTATTTGCTCGATATTTTTTAGCCAGATCTGGAAAACTATATCATGGAAATAATAGTTTAAGGTTATGATCAAAATGCGAACGAAGCCTAAAAATAAAAAGGGATTTTTAATTGTTTGCGAGGGGGTCAGCGGCTCCGGAAAAACGGAGATCGTTGGTCAAATTTTTGATTTTCTCGTGAAAAAAAATTACCCGTGCTTCCTGTTTGAGTGGAATTCCAATCATCTGGTACGAAAGTTAATTCTTAAATTGAACAAAAATCGTCTTTTAAATTCCACAATCTATAGTATTATCCAATGGACCGGTTTTATTTTTGATTATCTTTTTAAAATTATTCCCCGTCTTCGGTCAAATATTATTGTGATCGCCGACCGGTATATTTATACGGGATTGACCCGGGATGCTACAAACGGCTCCCCTAACTGGTTTGGTTGGTTGATACATCATACGGTTCGAAAACCTGATTTCCTTGTATTTCAGGATACGGACCTTGAATTATGTTATGAGCGTATTAAAATTCGTGGCAAGAAACTGTTTCATCCCAATCAAGTCATATTAAATAACAAGCTTTTGAAAAATAAGGATTTATACTACTTACGGAAAATCCGCCGGGAATACCTGAAGTTGTTTTCGAATCCAACGGTAATGGGCTACATAAAGTTTGTTTTTGCAAAAGAGCATAATTCGGATACCTTGCTAAAGATAGAAACTTTATTAAAACAAAAACTCAATGAGAATTATTTACCAAGTTCTCTTACTGAAAAAGTGGTCTAGAGGTATAGATTCTTTGAGTGAGGGTGGTTCTTTGCGAATTGCGGCGATTGAGATCGGAACGAATTCCACCAAATTTCTCAATGTTGCTGTAAAAGGTGGCTCTTATGAGGTCATCGAAAAAAGCAGTATTGTAAACCGGTTGAGTTCGGGAATGTATCTCCAGGGTCACCTTTCAACCGAAAATGTGGAAAATACCGTTCAAATTATCGGAGATTATATCCATAAAACTGTAAAAACCGGTTCGAAACTGATATCCATTTTCTCCACCAGTGTTTTACGGGATGCAGGCCGTGACAACTTATTGGTGAAAAGAATCAAAGACCTTTATAATGTGACTATTGAGATTATTAGTGGTGAACAAGAGGCATATCTGGCTTTTAAAGGCTGTCACAGCCTGTTGAACAGCGGACGGGACGGTGCCGCAGTTCTCGATATCGGCGGCGGAAGTACTGAATTAACCGTCGGCAATGAAATAGAGATCAAGCAGCGTTTCAGCTTAAATATCGGGGCAGTCCGGTTAACGGAGATGTTTCTCCGGAGCGATCCGGTTTCCGCGATGGAACTGAATGAAATGAAGCTATTCCTCCGGCAGCATCTTGCTGACAATTTAAACATTTCCGGTTTAAATGGTTTGGTGGGAGTTGGCGGAACAATTAAAACATTGGGTACCATATCTGCCGGTATCGATTATCACCGGGAGGCGGAGATAAATGGTTTGTCTCTCGCCCAGAAGCAAGTCGAAAAGATCTGTCAAAACTTGATAGCCCAAAAACTTGATGAACGGCGAACCGTTACCGGTCTGAATCCCAAGAGAGCCGATGTAATTGTTGCAGGTGTTACCATTCTTTTGGAGATAATGGAGTATTTGGATGCCGTTGAAATAATCATTAGTTCTAAAGGTGTCATCGAAGGGTTCATTGAGGAATTTATATCAAAAAATATTATTATTGATGCAGCCGCATGGAAAGAGGGTATTAAGCGTGTTTAGGGCCTATCTTGAATTTGCTAAAAAGTCATTTATGAACAACCTGGTATACCGGCTCGATTTCTTTGTTGGAATAATCAACACCCTGATTATGATCTTTGTCAATATCGCCATTTGGAAGGCCATATACGAAGAAGAACAAGTACTGGGGGGAGTTCAGTTCCGGGTTTTAATCACTTATATCATTCTGGCCTTTTTAATGCAATGTATTTATACCATGGAAGAATATATTATCGAATCCAAAGTCAGAACCGGTTTTATATCTTCCGACCTGATCAAACCCATCGATTTCAGATTGTATCTATTCTCTTACAATTTGGGAACTTTGGGATTCCGGATGATATTTCAATTACTGCCGATGTTGGTCATGGCTGTCTTTTTATTCAAACTGCTACCTCCCTTTTCAATATCCATGACATTTTATTTTTTCATCAGCGCGGCCTTGGGTTTCCTGGTCTTATATAATTTAAATTTCCTGGCCTGGATAAGCTCTTTCTGGTTTTATTGGACATTTAGCCTCGTCACTATTAAGGACGCCGCTATCATGATTCTATCCGGGGCGCTGCTTCCTTTATGGTTCATGCCGCAATGGATGGTGGATTTCATAAAATACACCCCCTTCGACTCCATCTATTACACGCCCATTTCAATTTATCTTGGCCAGATGCCCGCCAATGAAATCACCATGAATCTGCTGCGCCAAGTGTTATGGGTCGTAATTTTGTTTGGAATCGGGCATGTATTGTGGCGAACCGCCACCCGGCGGCTGGTAGTCCAAGGAGGTTAACGATGGAAAAGCATAATATTCTGGAATTAATTCAATTGTTCTTTAAATATGCGAAGATCGGCGTCAAAACAACGTTGGAATATAAATTCGACCGGATTTTTATTACCATCGCCATTTTTTGCCGGGAAATGATCAGTATCACCATTATGTATTTGATATTGTTACGGTTTGTCCGTATCAAAGGCTGGGAACTTAACGAGATGCTATTCCTTTATAGTTTTTTATTCCTGTCATACAGCCTGTTTGTCTTTTTGTTTACCGGCATCAGAGACTTTGAAGATATGGTGTATTGGGGGCAGTTTGACCGGATTTTACTCCGGCCGGTGGGCTTAATGTTTCAGATTGTTGCTTCCCGGGTGGACTTCCCGGCAACATTGGGACATGGCATTGTGGGGATCATTTTATTCATAAACACCGCATTTTCCGTGGGAATCGACTGGAATCTCCAAAACACCGCCTATTTTATCTCTGCCCTTATCGGAGGGGCCATCATCCAGGCTTCGATATTTATGGTTTCTTCCTGTTTCAGTTTCTGGGCGATAAAAACCATGAACTTGCGTAACATGATCTTTTTTAACGCCAGAAGATTTGCGGGGTACCCCATTAGTTTCTACCCCTCCTTTATTCAAAAATTGCTCGTTTATATCATTCCCTTCGCGTTTGTAAATTATTTTCCAGCCCAGTATTTCTTACGAAAACCTGACTTGGCTGGATTTTGGAATGGCTATTTATATTTAACCCCCTTAGTGGGAGCAGCCTTGTTTACTTTGGTCTATTTATTCTGGAAAAAAGGGTTGAAACACTACGTGAGCACCGGCAATTCAATGTACTGATTGCTAGTTATCATTGACAACATGGATGATCCCCATCTGTTATAGTTCAAATCAATAATTGGCTCTTACAGAGTCTATTTAATCATTAAAAAGGGAGTTGTTTGTATGCAGAGGCAAGAAATTGAAATGAAGGTATGTGAAAGTATCAAGGGAATCAGCCAATTCGGAGCTGAGGAAGGAATCGGATTGGAAAAGGACCTGCGGGAGAATTACGGAATTGATTCCATCGCTTTAGTAACCCTCCTGGTTGAGTTGGAAGGCTCATTCGGAATCACTTTCGACAGCAGTATGTTAACTTATGATAATTTTTCCACCGCCGGAGCTATAGCGGAATATATTTCTAAACAGTTGGAGGCTGCCACCAATGCCCCGGTTTGAGGCCGCGCCCAAAGGTTCCGTATTAAACGTGCCGCGTTATTTTGAACCATTTGTCAATGATTGCTTTCATAACGCGTATGCCACTGTATTATTACATATGGGATTAGACCCTCATATTATACTGGCGGATTACTTATCATTTCTATATGATCCCCAAACCGAATATATCGGGGTAAACTATTTCCACCGTTATTCAACCTCCGTGGAATTTACGGAAGAAGAGTTGAATACATCGTTGGAATTTGTATATCAGCCAGGGACCAAGGTATTTGAACCATCCAGTTTTACTCAGACGAACTTACGTTACCAAGATAAAGTACAAATCAATATGTATATTCATGAAGATCAGGAAGTAGCCACTTCCCGGTTGAAGGAGTTAATTTCCGATCGACAACCGGTAATTGCGGTGGTTGATTTGTACCATATGCCTTATCACCGGGCGTATCAAAAAGAACACGGCTTACATTGCGTGGTTATTACCGGGTATGATGAAGCGGAAGGCTGTTACGAACTCTTTGATAGATACACTTTATCCAGCAGCGATTTTGATGGAAAGCTCCCCATGAATGAGGTTCATGCCGGCCGCAGCTCCAATAACCCGGTGAGTAATCCCATGGCTGGGGATTTCCAACGCCCCATCCGTAATTTATGGATGGAAATTAATGTTGCGCCCCAATTTCAAATCACCGAAGCGAAGATCAGGTCCATTCTGGCCGAGAGTTGCCGGCGGATGTATGGTGAAACGAAAATACTCGGTCATGATTGCGGCTTTTCAAGATTGGAAGCCCTGCGCGGCCGGTTGCAATCAAAAAAAGCAACTTCTCTGGATGACTATCACTTATATTTATATAAAACTTATTACAACATGTTTTTTAAGTATATTGCCCGGAGCCGGCAGCGCTTCAAGGCGTTTATCAACAAAGTTCAAGATTATTTGCCGGAGAATCTGATAGCTGAAAGCTCTCAGTTGCTGACCGATTCCGCGAAGCATTGGGATATTGCTGCGAATGTATCGCTAAAATTGGGAATCGCCAAAAAAATTGAATTAATCGATGACCTGGATCGTCACTTGCAATCGATTAGTAATGTTGAACGTCAGGCAATCGATAAATTCTATGCTTTTTGCGGTAAATAATTATTGACAAATAATTATTAAGAATCCGGAGGTTTATTGGGATGGAAATAAAGGATAAAATTTTGGAGAGTATTGCCATGGTATTGCGAATCAATACGGAAACCGTGGCCAATCATGGCGCCGATTTGCCATTGAACCTGATTGGTATGGATTCCATCAACTGTATTGATATAGTGGTAGCGGTTGAAAATGAATTTAATATCAATTTTAATGATGATGAGTTATTAATGGATAATATCAATACTGTCAATAAATTATGTAATTCGGTGGCTCAAAAATTGGGACTGGAACAAGCATTTGCAGTATAAATTCCTGCCGGGGCAAAGGGGGAGCAGTTGTGGCCTTAATTGAAGTTACCAATCTAGTCAAGGATTATAAGATCAGTGTAAAGAAAAAAGGGTTGTTGGGTGCTGTAAGCAGTCTGTTTATACCCGAGTACACTTATAAACGGGCGGTTGATGCTATTGATTTTGCTATTGATTCCGGCGAGGCCGTGGGTTTTATCGGTCCCAACGGCGCCGGAAAATCAACCACCGTCAAAATGCTGACCGGCATTTTAGTGCCGACTGCAGGCGCGATTCGGGTAAGCGGTTTGTGTCCATATAAGGACCGTAAGAAAAATGCCGCCAATATCGGAGTGGTATTCGGGCAACGCACTCAACTATGGTGGGATCTGCCTGCAAGTGATACTTTCGATCTTCTAAAATATATCTATAAGATCCCGGATGATGTTTATCGGCGCAATATGGAACTTTTCAATGACTTGCTGGGCTTGCAGGATTTCTTTGCGACCCCGGTGCGGCAACTCAGTCTCGGCCAGCGGATGCGGGCCGATATTGCGGCGTCGCTAGTCCATGATCCCAATATCGTATTATTCGACGAACCTACCATCGGATTGGATGTTATCGCCAAGGAAAACATCCGTGAATTTATTAATTATATCAATAAAGAAAAGGACACCACCATATTATTCACCACTCATGATATGGTGGATATTGAAAAAACTTGCCGGAGAATGCTGATTATCGATAAGGGCGTGATCATTTACGACGGATCGGTAGCGGAAATTAAACACCGGTTCGGCAAAACCCGGACTTTAGTGGTGGAGTTCAGCGAAAAATACAGTAGCATTCATCTGCCCCCCGGAGTTGAAGTGGTGAATGAGCAAGAGCATAAAAAGTGGCTCCGGTTTAGCAAAGATGAAGTACAGGTTTCAAATTTAATCGCCAAACTGACTCAGGATTATAATATTATCGATCTCACCGTTCAGGAACCTGAGATTGAGGGAATTATCCGGGAGATCTACCAAAAGGGAATCGATTTTGATAAAGAAAATGAAAAGCAGCTATCCGGTATTGAAGTTGCTTCCGGGTTAAGTACTGATTAAACCTCGTTCCCGCAAGTCAAAACAATTTTCCGCATGCCGCAGAAAAATTGGCCGGATCGGGTTTTCTACAAAATCCGTCAAGTCCATATTACAAGTAATTTTAAAGGTTACTTGCCGGATTCATGTTAAAATAAGAAGGTGCCCTTTATGACATTTAATGAATATCTGCAACATATTTTATCAATAAGTTATTATCCGGTTAGTTTCTCCGGGGATCAACCCGCGGTTCTCAACCGGTGGCTTGTTACCTCCCTGCAACGGGAAAAATGCGATCTATCAAATATTGAACCATCCCTTAATCAAAACTCGCGGTTGATTCTTCGAACCGAGGTTACCAGTTTGCCCAAACCGGAATTGGAATCCAATTGGCGTTATTATATTTCGGAAAACAAAGATTCCTTCAACAAGCCGTCTTCCCCGGAAACTATGTTCTCAACCGATGAAGATAAAGTTATCTATGCGTTATGCGGAGTATATTGTGAAGCCCAACAGGATTCCTTGCTGTTTTTAGGTTCGGTGGTACCGGCCCGAGTCTGGATCAACGGCCGGAACGTCTTTTCAAGTAATATCGGGCACCTGGTCAGGCCGCATCTTTTTGTATTTCCGCTCCAAAAGGGGATAAATACCATTTTAATCGAAAAACAGTTCTTTGCCGAATACACCGCGTTAAATATCGGATCGCAGCATTTCTTGTTTACACTGAAGCCCTGCCGCTATCTGATGAATAACAAATTGAATCATTTTTTTGACAAAGAGCTTTTCTCCGACCTAAAACAATCCTACACCTTAGTTCCTGAAAAAACATTCTATCATCCCGGGGAAAAAATAAGGTTGTTAGTCTATCCGGGATGGTTTACCGGGGCTGACGATAAAATTAAACTTCACATATCAAACGGGCTGGGCGAACCGATTCAGGATATTGATGCCCAAACCTCGGTTCCCGTTGAACTGGACTTGCCTGGGGAAATAACAGGGTTGCTTCGGATTAAGGCCGAAAGTATCGCAAATTCCCGAAAAGCATCCGATGTATACATATTTAGCGGTGATTTTGCGCAAGCAAGGGAACAATTGATTTTACAGGCCACCCAAAGGCGTGATCTGAATCCCGAAGTTTTAAATTCGTTTAAATATTTGACGGATATCCCCACGCCGAAATCACCATGTATTAAGGGGGCCCCGGAGATAATTCCCAACCGCCTGATGTACTCCATCTTGGAAAAATATGCCGAGTTTGAACGCTATCTAAACCGGCCCGATGCAACCGGGACGGTTGCTATATTCGATGTGTTTCCAACGAATGCCACTTGTTTTAAATTAAGTGAAATCGATGATGGTTTCATCGCGTATAATATCTTCCTGCCGAAAGGTTTCAATCCCCGGAAACATTACCCGCTTTGGGTATCCTTTCAATTCGGCTACGGAGTCGGCAAATATCCGATAATCCAGCGCTACGCCAGAAAGAGCCATTTTTCAGAAGCAATTATCCTCAATATGTGCGGCCGGGGTGAATTAAACAACGATTTCATTCATGAACTGGGGACTGTGGAAATTATCCGGGAAGTGATCCACAAGTACAATATCGACCCCAACCGGGTTTATTTGGTGGGTTCATGCATGGCGACTTTGAAAGCCTTAAACCTGGCATTACGATTCCCCGATCTGTTTGCGGCGGTAGCCGGAGTGAACGGCACCTTCCGGCTGGATATCGAAAATCCCGATTTTGATTACTTGAAAAATCTTGATAATACTACGGTTCATCAATTGTGCGAGATAGATGATTTTCGCTTTAACGGACTCCGGGTCTTGGACGCCATACAGCATGTGAAAGAAAATAAGGCGTGGCCGTTTTATAATTATTCCCACGATGATTTCGACGAGGTGATGAACTCCGGCAAGCTGCTCCGGACCGTGATTCGCGCCAAAAAGCGGCAATACCCCCGGGAAGTGGATTTTTCCTCTTGTGAACCGGTTTATAACAAATCTCATTGGCTTCAAATCCTGCATATGGAAGATTTGAATCGCAAAGCGACCGTTAAAGCCGAAATTAAATCTGCAACCCAAATCCAGATTCAAACTGCCAATGTACGTGCTTTGGGCATCGTTTTAAACCGGAGATTGATGAAACTTGCCAATTCAATTGAACTTACCGTCAATCACCGTCCCCAGCGGATCCGCTTAGCTCCCTTTTCAAAAATTATCGTTAATATCGCTAACGCTGATAATGGCGCTAGCAACGTTAGTGTTATTGATCAGATGAGTGTGGTACCGTTAAATTTAGCCGGTTTTATAAATGAATACCATGGTATTCATGTTAACCCTAAACTGCTGGGTATCAAGGAACTCTATTGCAGTAAATGTTTTATTCTGAAACCGAATCCGATTCCCCCGGAACAAAAGGGGTTTTTAGCCAAACTCTATTATTATTTACAGAACCCATTAAAAGAACGGATGCGCGTTTATCAGTTTCCGGTTCTTTTTGAGAATGAGGCGACACCGGAAAAACTATCCGCAGGGAATTTTATTACCGTTATTAACCTGGGCAATCTCACGCTGGAATTCCATGAACAACTGCTCAAGCAGGCCGGTTTCCAACTGGGAACCGCAAAAGTTAGCTACCAAGGCCGGGAATTAACGGGTGATTTCTTTGGATTGATCAAAATCCAAAATCCATATAACTCAGGTAAATTAGGCTTACTTGTATTATATCAAGGCCGGCAGGCTGAAAATGAATTGCTCAATGCCTTCAATGGCTTTGACTATAATCCACTGTTTTATAATGACGTAATCATCTATTGCAACAATGAATACCAAACTTTTCGCATCCAGAGAGATTCCGTTGCAACCAATTTATTGGATGAAGCATCTGATGAAGCCGGATTTATTAACGCCAGTATAGCCGTTAAATAATTCCGCCATATATCCGGTGTTTCTTCGCGGGAGAAACGATATCAGTGTTTAATCGGCAACTTCACAAAATATTGACCATCAGCTACTACCCGATCACGTTCAGCGGGGATCAGCCAAGTATATTAAACCGTTGGCTGGTTTCCAGCGTTCCCAGAAGTCAGTGCAACGTAACAAGTACGGCGCCTTCCGTGCAACCGGATTCCCGGTTAATTCTACGAACGGAACTCACCACTCTTTCCGGAAATGAATTGGAGCAAAACTGGCGTTACTACCATTCGGAATCCCAAGATACATTTTATCAGTCAGCTTCACCGGAAACTATGTTCGGTAAGGATGAAGACATATATATCTATGCGTTATGCGGTGTTTACTGTCGGAAAGCGGAAGAAACTTTTATCTATGCAAATTCAATTACCCCGGCACGGATATGGATTAACGGCCAACTGGTTTTTTCCAGCAGCTACAATCACCATATAAGGCCCCATTCATTTGTTTATCCGTTCCATAAAGGAATCAATACCATTTTGATTGAAAAAGCAGTTTTTAAAGAGCATAAGTCGCTAAATCTCCCCCAAGCGGGTTTTATGATTACCACCAAGCCATGCCGCTATTTACGGAACCGGAGATTGAACTATTTCTTCGGGGAAGAGTATTTTGCCGATTTGAAGCATTCATTTACGCTGGCCCCGGATCGGGCACTTTATGAAGCGGGCCGGCCAATCCAGCTCATTGTTTTTCCCAATTGGTTCACGGCTTCTCCGGAACCGATATATAATTATCCTCAAAAAGTTAGTTTTTTGAGCAAACTTTTGCGAATAATTTTGAATTTTAGCTCCGCTAAAATAAGGATTGAAGTATACAATGCCAAGGATGAATTAATCAAGTCATTTCAGGGGCAAACCTCGACATACATCACTTTAAATCTGGAGCCCGACACGAAAGGACTCCTTGACATTCGCGTGCGCCACCGCTATTCAACCAGAAAGACTTCCAACACTTATGTGTTCGTCGGAGATTTGCCCGCTGAGCGCGAAAGCTTGTTTCTTCAAGCCAAAGAACGGTCCGATTATAATCCGGAAATTATTAGCAGCATTCGGCACCTAACGGATATCCCCAATTTTCAAACCGGTTGCCTGAAGGGTTATCCCGAACTCATGTATCACCGGATGTATCATCTTATTTTCGAAAAATACCGGGAATTCATTCGGTACCTAGATTCAGCGCCGCGCCAAGGACCAGTTCAATATTTCCAGGTATTTGCCAATAAGGCCCTCTATTTTCAACCCAGTGAACTTGATAACGGATTCATCGCTTACGGTATCTATCTGCCGCAAAATTACAGTCCGCGCCGGAAATATCCTTTATTGATTTCAGTCCAATTTGGGCAAGGGATTGGCCAATTTCCTTTAACCTCACAACGTTATATTGAAAAAGGCCTATTTACGGAGGCAATCATCCTGAACATTTGCGGCCGCGGCGATTTAAACAATGATTTTATCAATGAAATCGGGGTCCTGAAGGTAATCAGAAAAGTAGTGGCGGAATTTGCAATTGAACGGGAACGGATTTACCTGGTGGGTACCTGCATGGGCACCTTAAAAGGCTTTAACATCGCGTTACGGTTTCCGGATTTATTGGCGGCCGTAGCTGGTATCAATGGAACTTTCCGGATGGATATTTTGAATCCCGATTTTGAATATCTGCAAAACATCCGGAATATCCAGGTTTATCAATTATCTGGAGTGGAAGACTTTCGGTTTAATTACGCCCGGGTGATGAGTCCATTGCAATATCTGGAGAAAAGCAGGACCTGGCGTTTCCTAAACTATTCCCATGACGATTTCGATGAAATTCTTAATTCGGCGAAATTAATGCGCGCCCTGATTCGCGAAAGAAAGGAAAAATATCCGCGCACCATCCAATTTACATTATGTGAGCCTGCTTATAACAAATCGTATTGGCTAAAAATTCAACACATCGAAGATCTGAGCGCAAAAGCATTCATCAATGCCCAAATTATCTCCCGCAGCTTCATAGCTATTGAAACCAAAAACATTCAAAGCTTTGAATTGCTGTTCAGCCCGAAATTAATGAGGCTCAACCGTATGATAAACCTGGAAGTCGGCGGGAATTCAAAATCAGTTTCCCTGTTTGAATATTCCAAAGTGCTGATTGCCCGTAGGGAACAAGATTGGGAAGTTGTTGTGATCCCCATCTCCGCCCGGGATTTTCAAGAGGATTATGACTATATCGGCGCTGATTCAAATCGCTTGGGCATCAAGGAGCTATATACCCGGAAATGTGTAATTTTGAAGCCTATTTCGTTCGCTGTGGATCAAAAAGCATTTTATACCAAATTGTATTATTTGCTTCAAAATCCGTTACGGGAACGAATGCGCTTATATCGCTTCAATACATGTTTTGAAAATGAGATTTCCCCGGGAGAATTAAGCGGGACGAATATTGTAATGGTAATTGACGGAAACAAGGAACCCGGCGTTATTCAAAAGCAGTTGCTAGCCGATGCCGGAATCAAAATTGGGATCAACGGCATCTCTTTCCGGCAGCATCAATTCAGCGACGATCTCTTTTGTCTGGTAAAATGCCGCAATCCTTATAACAATGACTACTTGGGGTTGATTGTCTATATTCGGGGCAATACCGTAAATGAAGAACTTATTGGTTTGCTGAATTCATTTGACAATAATCCGCTGTTTTTTCATGATGCCGTATTTTACTGCAATAACCGTTACCTAACATTCCGGGACACTGCGGCCGTAAATCAAAATGAAGCGGAAGCGGCATGCTCCTTGGAGGAAATAATTGTATAGCCGCGAGCGGCTAAACGAGAAGGCTCAGGTGATAAAGATGGATGATTTATTGTTACAAAAGATTGCTGGAGAATTTGGCACCCCCTTGTATGTTTATGATGGTGATAGAATCGAATCCCAGTACCGGCGGTTGAAGGGGATGTTACCCAAGGAGTTTAATGTTTACTATTCCCTTAAATCAAACCCTACCCTTGGTATTGCCGGACTTTTTCGCGGCCTTGGCAGCGGAATCGAAGTGGCATCAGCCGGCGAATTATATCTGGCGTTGCAAGCCGGTTTCGACCCCCGGGATATCATCTTCACTAGTCCCGGAAAAACCCGGGAGGAATTGGAATATGCTGTTGAACATCAGATTTATAGCATTAACATTGAATCAATCGCTGAGGCGGAACTGATTAACCAAATCGGGAGCCTTCGTTCCAGACAAATCAACGTAGCGATCCGTATTAACCCGGATTTCAATTTATCCGGCGCGGGCATAAAAATGGCCGGTGTTCCAACTCAATTTGGAATCGACCAATCCCAGCTTGCCGAAGCTTTTCAATCATTAAAATCCCTTTCGTTTGTTAAAATTATCGGAATTCACGTTTATACCGGCACTCAGATGCTCAGTACCCAAAACATTTTAGCCAACATGGAGGCCATTATCAAGCTAGCTTTGGAGTTGGCGGAGCAATACCAGTTCAAACTGGAATTTTTGGATTTGGGCGGCGGGTTCGGCGTCCCCTATTTCCCGGGAGAAGCCCCTTTTGATGAAACCGGGTTGCGGCAAGGAATGGCCGCTGTTTGGGATACTTACCGGAACCAACTGCCCGGTGGTGTTAATATGGCAGTGGAGAGCGGCCGGTATTTAACGGCCGAATCCGGAGTTTTCTTGACCCAAATACTTTATACCAAGGAATGTAAAGGACTCAAGTACGCCGTCTGTGACGGCGGTTCAAACCAACACGCCAATTCGGCTTTTTTAGGCCGGCATATTCGGAATAACTTTCCCATGCATGTTCTTGGTAAGCACGAACTCCCAACCGAGCTGACGGTCGTAGGGCCCCTCTGTACTCCCACCGATGTCATCGGCCAAAAAGTAATGTTACCGGCCGTTACACCCGGCGATATTATCTCTATCGACAAATCAGGCGCTTACGGCTTATCCAATAGCCCGCTCTTTTTCTTAAGCCACCCGTTGCCTGCCGAGGTGGTTCATTACCAAAATAAAACCGTCATTATTCGCGAAAGGGGGAAACTCGAGGATTTCGTCAAAGGGCAGTCATTCATCCCTGAAATGACGCCTCTGGCAAATTCTTAAATCATGATGAAGCAATCATTTAATTTGGTTGAATTACTAACCACCCGCCGCGGCCAGTCTCAAATCATTTGGATCTGTAACATCGGCGCCGAGAGATATTGGAACCGGGTCAACCCGGGGGTTATTGATCGGAACGAGGACATCATTGTAAACCGGATTGAAGAAATGAACCTGCTGCTTTGCAGGAAACAGGACTTTTTAATCCTGCGGCAAATGCCGGATCAATCTTGTTTGCAATATCTTCAAGAACTTGGGTTTTCTGTCCCGACAATTTTGGTTCCGAATAACGCCGATTTGGTTACTCCCATTTCCGAACTGGTATTACAAGATGAGGCGCTTCTTGCCCGGTTAAGCCATCTTGCGCAAGGAGATGAGACCTACTTTTTGCCTTACGCGATAACCCGTCTTGAGGAGGAGATTGCGTCCAAAACCGGGTTAACCTTAGCAGGCTCCCCGGCTAACATTAATGCTACCGTAAATGATAAAATATACAACCGTCAAATTGCTGAAGAGCTGGGGTTTCCTGTTTGCAAGGGAAAGGTCTGCAATTCCGTCGGTGAGATAACCCAAGTCTTTCAGGAGTTGACCGGGCAGCCGCCCTATTTCCAACAGGTAATCATCAAGGAGCCCTTTGGCGCTTCCGGGAAAGGCCTGTATATCGTCGCTGATCCGGAGCGTTTAAAAATGCTTTTACTCCGGCTGGCCCGGTTTGCCAGGAACCAGGAAAACTCCCGGTGGCTGGTGGAAGGATGGTACCCCAAAAAAGCGGATCTGAATTATCAATTGTATGTTTCTCCGGAAGGCAAGGCGGATGTTTTCTCTGTTAAGGAACAACTGCTTCGGGATTCCGTCTATATCGGTTCCCGGATGCCCGCGGAACTCGAT
Source organism: Bacillota bacterium (assembly GCA_029974635.1). Lineage (GTDB taxonomy): Bacteria > Bacillota > UBA4882 > UBA8346 > UBA8346 > JAEZJQ01. Next base: position 70,857 of record JARKQY010000007.1, read on the forward strand.
CCGGTAATAATTGACCGGGTAAATGAGTGCGGGATTGAAATCGGGAAGTATCTACACCGCATCGGCTACAGCGGAGTCGCCGGTGTAGATGCCATTGTTACTTCTGATGGAACGCTAATCCCGATTATTGAAATTAATGGCCGTTTTACATTATCGACTTATATCTCCTTTATCCAGACCGTCTTGGGTAAAGCTAAGATCCTGTCACGTTATTTCCGGTTAATGACCGATTTCCGGATGGATTATCAAACAATATTGGCAATGCTGAAAAAAGAAGGCCTGCTTTATGATTCCGGAACGGCTGAAGGTGTATTGGTATACGTTTCCGGAACTTTATCGGCCGCCCCGGTATCCGATGGCGGTATTTACTCCGGCCGCCTCTTTGGTTTGATAATCGCCGCTGACTGGGAACGGGTAAATGACCTTAATGGAAAACTAGAGGATTTAATCCGGAAGATTAGTATGGCTGAACACCATACTTTGGAAGAACGTTCCTCCTGATTGCACGATATTTAAAGAATGTTCTGCCAGCAGAGCCGAAGAAGCTTGTATTAGCAAATAATCAAATGAATTGACATTAATTTTTACGTTAATTTTTATACTAAATTTTATTGAGAGGTATGCCATGAATAAAACAAAGGATAAGGGGCGTCAAACCAAGAGCTACAAAAATTTGATAGGATTAGGAGTTATAATCCTGATCGCAGTGGTTTTTTGGGGAAGCAAGAATCATTTCCTTGAAAAAACCCTTTTAACGCTGGGCTATTATACGGATAAAATCAGTATTATCAATACCGCTGATTTACACGGCCATCTTGCCTATGATAGCGCCACCGGAGGATATTATTCTTTGGATGAGGTCGGTACCATCATGGGTTTCCCGCTCATCAAATATTTTGTAACTACTTTCCGGAAAAAAGATACCCAAGCCTTGTTGTTAGACAGCGGCGACATGTTTCACGGCACCAATGAAGCGAATATCGAAGAAGGCGCCGGAGTGGTTGCAGCCGCCAACCAAATGGGGTTCAATGCCATGACGCCGGGAAATCATGATTTTAACTTTGGATTTGACCGTCTGCTGGAGATAAAAAACCGGTTAAATTTTCCGATCCTGTCCGCCAATATCTATCAAGACGGGAAACCGGCCTTTGAAGAATACCGCATTGTTGATATTAACGGCAAAAAGGTGGGTTTATTCGGCTTAACGGTAAAAGACGCCTTGTTTTATACCAATTCAACGGATAACCGGGGTGTCACCTTGGAGGACCCCATAAGTGTCGCAGCCAGAATAGTACCTATCCTAAAGAAACAAACAGACCTGATAATACTTATTTCGCATCTTGGTTCGGAAGTGGACGAGGAATTGGTTCGCAAGGTGGATGGCATTCATTTGATATTATGCGGCCATCATCATTTTCTGTTTAAAAAACCCATACGAGTCAAGAACACTTATCTGGTGGAAGCCGGGGGGTACGGTACCCATGTTGGGCTTGCCGAGGTTTATTTCCGGGGAAACCAGGTATCCAACGTGCTTTGGAATGTCTATCAAACAAACGACCAATCCAAAGAAGACAAATCCATGGCTGAATTGGTGGAAAAATACCATCGTATCGCTTTTGAAAGTATGAAAGAAGTTGTTGGAAGCTCCGCAGTGGTTTTAAACGGAGTCCGCTGGCAGGTCCGTTCCAAAGAAACCAATCTGGGCAACTTCCTGGCGGATGCCATGCGGACCGCCGGACAGGCCGAGATCGCCTTGGTAAATGGCGGTGTAATCCGGGAAAGCATTCCCAAGGGTAATATCAACTTATATCAGATCGGAACATCCCTCCCCTTTTATAATTCAGTCGTTACCATTGAATTAAAAGGATCAAAACTTTATGAAGCGCTTGAGCGCGGGGTGGAGCAGTACCCCAACGGGGCTTACAACGGCGGTTTTTTACATGTTTCTGGAATCCAATATGTTTTTGACGGATCAAAGCCCGCCGGAAAGCGTTTGGTCGAGGTTACCAAGGACAATCTTCCTCTGGACAAGGAGAAGATATATCGGGTGGCAATTAATGATTATCTGTATAACGGTGGCGATAATTATAAAGAATTTAAAGACGCCAGGCTGGTGCTTAGGGGTGGATTATTAAAAGACGTGGTGGTTGATTATTTAAGAAGTTCCGGAACTGTTTCCCCCAAAGAAGAGGGCCGGATTAAAGTCATTGGCGAAAGGTACCAATGAAAGGGGAGTTGAAAAATGAACCAATGCCGTTACTCTCCATGGAACTTATTCATTACAAGCTGCAACCGTTTCCCGGATAATGTCTTGACGGTTCATAACAACCGGAGCCTTACCTATGTGGAAATCAATGATAAAATAACCACCTTTACTACGCTGATTAACGATCTGAATTTTCAAATCGGCGGAGTTTTTTTGCCCAACTCCCCCGAATTTATCATTGCCATGCTGGGCTTGAATAAACTCAACAAAGTGACCGTCCCGGTTTCTTATCAGCTGAAGGGGGAGTCCCTGCGTGAGGTAATCCGCTTTTCCGATATCGAACTAATCATTACTGATAACAAAGGTTACCGGGAGATCTCCGGTTTTGAAGAACAGCCTGATCTGAAATGGTATATGGTTTTGCAGGAAACCGGAGACTTTGAGATATTCCAGGCACGGGAAAGATTGACAGCACCTGTAACCATAAGCAATGGGGTTTTTTGTATCTGTTTCACTTCAGGCTCAACCGGAAAACCGAAAGGGATTCTCCTCTCCAACGAAGCAATTACGGGGAATGCTTTAGCCGTGGCGGACTATTTGGGTTTTGAAAGCCATGAACGTACCATCATACCCAGATCATTGGCTCAGGCCAGCCCAATCTCCGGCGACATTTTGATGGCCATTAGCCGGGGAGGCGGAATCATCTTGTTGAACGATATCTTTCACCCCGGGATTTTCTTACGCGCGGTTCAGGACCATCAGGCCACCAATGTTTTTATGATTCGCACCATGTTAGCCCAGATTTTGGACTACCCGCAACTCTCCAGTTACGATTTGCGTTCACTGAGGCGTATCATGCTGGGTGGAATGCTTAATCCGAAGCATATATTTGAAGAAGCTGCTCAAAAATTACCCGGTATCGGATTATATAACGCTTATGGAATATCGGAGGCTTCTGCGCGAGTATCGTTTTTAGGCGCCCGGGAGATCCTGGAACACCCCGGTTCCATCGGGAAACCCATTTCGGGTTGCTCAATGAGGATTTTGAAGGAGGGCGAGGTTGAAGCCGTTCCTGGAGAGGTCGGTGAGATCTATATAAAAAGCAGCTATGTCATGAACGGATATTATAAACAACCGGATTTAACCGCTGAAACATTAACCGCCCAGGGACTGCGTACCGGGGATCTTGGTTACCGTGACAGTGAAGGTTACTTTTATGTTGTAGGCCGGCGTGATGATTTAATTATTCAGGGAGGCACCAAAGTTTATCCGGTGGAGATTGAGGATGTTTTACTCAAACACCCTGGGGTCAACGAATTAGTCGTCTTTGGGATGCCCGATGAAATATTGGGACAAAAGATTGTGGCTTTAATCCGTCCTTTCCGGAATGCCAATTGGCATATTAAAGATATTTACGCCTGGTGCACCCGGAACTTGGAAGCGAAAAAAGTACCCCGTGAGATTCACTTCGTTGATGAAATCCCCCGGAATATCATTGGCAAGATTAGCAAGGAAATGATTCGGGAGTATTACCGCAAATTTATTGAAAAGAAAGAAACTAGGAGGAATGTCGGATGAACCGCCAAGAGTTGACGCCGGAACGGCAGCTGGTATTAATGGGTTCCATTGAAGTGGAGGAAAACCGGGCTGATTCTTTTAAAGAGTTGATGGAGACCAACCTGGACTGGTCGGATCTTATCTTTCAGCTTGTTACCCACCGGACCTTAAACATGTTTTGTTACAATCTAAAAAAATACGACCTCTTTGGAAAGCTCGAAAAAGAATTGCAACGCTTAATGGAGACTCAATGGCAGGTTTATGCCGAGCGGAATAGTTATTATCTGCAAGAACTCACCGCTGTTTTAAATGAGTTTGCCAAATACAATCTGGTGGTGCCCATAGTCAAAGGCAATCTGCTGGTGAGCAAGATCTATCCGGCGCTGGAATCCCGGATTTTTAACGATATCGATATGCTGATGAAACTCGATGATGTGGCTCCGGTTACCAAGGCGCTGGAAGGGCTGGGATTTGTTCAAGGTCATTATGATGAAAAGAAAGGCATTATCGTGGAAGCCACCCGCCAGGAGAAGATGCTGCAACAGATGGTCTCCCACGAACTGCAGGAATTTCAGAAGTTGACCGGCAACCGGTTTGCCAAGTTGATTCAAGTGGATGTAAATCATGATATCCTTTGGAAAGGCCGCTGTCCTTATAAGGTGCCCACCCGGGAGTTGATTGAGCGGGCTATCCCTGTTGAGATCAACGGCACCCAAGGTTACATGCTTGATTATATCGATAATATCATTCAACTGAGTTGTCATCTCTATAAAGAAGCCACCTTGATGATGTGGATTACCGATTTGCGGGATCTAAAGATTTATAAGTTCGCGGACCTGTATATTTTTATCAAGAAATTCAGTGAACATATCAACTGGCAGCAATTGGTGGAACGGGTCTCCGGTTATAACCTGCAAAAAGTGGTTTATTATAACTTCCACTATATTGAATTAATGTTTGGAGAAATTGTACCGGCATTTGTAACTACGGCATTGCGACCTGATGATTTAACCTATCTCGACGAATATGGAATCGAAAATGAGGCGGCTTCTATCTGGGAATACGACTTCTTTACCCGATTATTCGATACCAACCGGGTTCTAAACTTGAGTTCCCAGCAATATTCGGGCATGTCCCGGTATCTTGACGCCAAGGCACAAACGGACGGGGTCTTTAACCATCGGATGGCAACGGAAAAAAAATAACACAAGTGTTGTAGAGCGAATACAGATCCTTAATCTCAAAAACTAATACATTTCTTATAAAGTCAAGGTAAGAAGGTGTAAACCAGATGGACATTAGAGAAAGAATCATCAAATGTATCGCTTTGGTTTTAAAAATAGCCATTGAAAATGTAAAAGAAATATCCGGGGATCAATCATTGCAAACGATAGGGATGGACTCGTTGACATGTGTGGATATTATCGTCAATATTGAACAAGAATTTGGTTTTTGCCTGGAGGATGACCTGCTTTTAATGGAATATATCGATACCATTAATAAATTAACCAAAATCGTTGCACAAAAAGTCACGGCATGATGTCCTCAAGGGTAGCCAACGAAAATAATATCGAAATATTGGAGAGGGGACAAACAATGAATCAAAAAATATTACCGTTGGGCGAACCTATCATTAAATGCTATCAATATGACGCTTTTCCTCTGTCAATTTTAGCCGTTGACGATGATTACTTGCCGTGGTTTTACAGTAATTACATTCAAGTATTCTGCAATAAAAGCTATTTTGAAGTCGATATGCCTTTTTTTAAGCGAATGCCATGGTATTACAATCATTATATTCCGAACAACAAAGAGGATTTTCAGAAAAAGGACACCATATTAATAGAATTTTTCGGTTCTTATCAGGCGCTTTCCAGTCCCTGGATTGATTTGGAAACCATATCATGGGATATGATCGGAAAAAGCGAAATTGATATTATCAATTTAATAAAAAAGCATATCGACAATAATTACTATTTTTATGGGTATGTGGATGAATTTTATGTTCAGGACAGGTATATGTATAATAAATACCATGGTCCCCATGATATTTTTATTTATGGATATGATGATATTAACGAAAAATTCTCTATAACGGGCTACAATAGTTCCTGGATATTTTCAGCTTCGGAAATAAGCTACTCTGATTTTTCCATGGCATTTGAACACAATAATTTTGACAAAGACCTTTTTTTTTGGAGTGATAAGCTTTATTTCCTGAAGAAAAATGAAAAAACGGAATATGCGCTTAATTCCAAGCTGATTTACCAATCCTTAAGCGACTATTTATTTTCCACCAATTCGTCCGAACATTATTTGCGTTATTGTGGATCCATCGAAACCTTTGTATATGGGATATCAACCTACGATTCCGTCATTGAATATTTCAATTTGCTGTTGGATGATAAAGCGCGACGCGATGCCAGGATTACCTCGTTCATATGGGAACATAAAAAATGCATGGCATCAAGGTTTAAGTACCTTATGGATAATTTTAATTATAAATGCTTTCATTCGCCGTATTTAAAGTATGTAGAATTGGAAAAAGAATCAAGGATGATCCATAATTTGATGATAAAGCTGCGTTTATCAAACGACAAAACAATAATAACCAGGATAATAAGCATGTTAGACTCCATGCGTAAAGCAGAGCTTGAAGCATTAAATCCTTTATTAGATAATTTAACCAAATTAATTTAAGAAAATCATTTACATATTATTTTGATTACGGTATATTTATTAATAGCTAAATATATATGCTAGGGGTGCCGTCTTTGGCTGAGAGAGTATCTTATACTCAACCCTTGAACCTGATTTGGGTAATACCAACGTAGGGAAGCGATCTGAAAAATAATCCAAGCTTACCTCCGGGTAAGCTTCTTTTTTTGAGGTGATATGATGAATGATTCCTTTTTGATAGCGGGAACCCAAGTTAAAAGCCGGTTATTCCTGGGAACCGGGAAATTTGCCGCTTACGATCTGATTCCACAAGTCATCCGGGAATCCGGAGCTCAAGTAGTGACCGTGGCTTTACGCCGGGTGGATTTTGACACACCCGGTGAGAATATGCTGGAGTTTTTACCTCCGGATGTAATTTTAATGCCAAACACTTCCGGCGCCCGCAATGCCGAGGAAGCCGTCCGGATTGCCCGGATTGCCCGCCAGTCGGGTTGCGGTAACTGGGTGAAGATTGAAGTGATTCCAGATCAGAAATATTTGCTCCCCGATAATTTTGAAACCATCGCAGCCACCAAAATCTTGGCAAAGGAAGGTTTTACCGTGCTTCCTTATATGACCCCCGACTTAATCGCCGCCAAACGGCTGGTTGATGCTGGAGCCGCGGCAGTTATGCCTTTGGGAGCGCCGATTGGCACCAATCGTGGCTTGAAAACCAAGGAATTGGTTCAAATCATAATCTCCGAAATTCAACTGCCGGTCATCGTTGACGCCGGTATCGGCAAACCGTCGGAAGCGGCCGAAGCCATGGAAATTGGAGCCGCGGCAGTTTTAGTAAATACCGCCGTCGCCACCTCCCAAGACCCGGTAGTGATGGCTAAAGCATTTGGTTTGGCGGTTATATCAGGCCGCATGGCTTACCTGTCCGGGCTAGGCCGGCCTCGGCAATACGCCGAGGCCTCCTCCCCATTGACCGGTTTTTTACGAAATGATGTCATATTGTAGCATGGCTACAATTCAAAAATTACCCGCAAAAGTTTGCTAAAAAAGCAAACTTTTTGAGGATAATTATAAGGAGCAATGAAAATGTCATTCAATGATTATTTGAACCAAAATGATATTCAAGCCGTTCTGAATCGTGAGCTTCCTTCTGAACCGGACCCGATTTTAATGATTTTGGAGAAACAAGAGTTAACAACGGCTGATTTTCAAACCTTCTTGACTCCCCGCGCCGCAAACTACCTGGAACAAATGGCCCGGAGGGCCGGGGATTTGACCCTCCGTCATTTCGGCCGGACCATTCTACTATATGCTCCGTTATATTTATCCAATTATTGTGTCAATCATTGTATTTACTGTGGTTTCAGCGCCAACCACACTATCGCCAGGAACCGTCTCACTCCGGATGAAGTTGATCAGGAGGCTGAGTCTTTAGCGAAAACCGGACTAAAGCATATCTTGATTCTGACCGGCGAATCCCGGCATCACTCTCCGGTCTCTTACATCAAAGAATGTGTACAGGTGCTTAAAAGCTACTTTGCTTCGATTTCAATTGAGATATACCCGCTAAATACTGAGGAGTATCATGAATTAATAACGGCCGGAGTTGACGGAATTACAATCTATCAGGAAGTTTATGATGAAGCCGTCTATCGTGAACTTCATCCCCGAGGGCCGAAACGGGATTTTCGTTTTCGGTTGGAAGCCCCCGAACGGGCCGGTTCCGCCGGAATCCGCACCATTAATATCGGGGCTTTGCTGGGATTGGCCGACTGGCGCCGGGAAGCGTTCATTACCGGATTACATGCCCGGTATCTACAAAACCGGTTTCCGGAAATCGAAATCAGTCTTTCCGTCCCGCGTATCCGCCCTCAATATGGCGGTTATCAGCCTCGCTTTCCGGTGGCCGACAGCGACCTGGTCCAGATTATCCTGGCCTTCCGTTTATTCATGCCCCGGGCCGGCATTACAATTTCGACCCGAGAAAGCCAGTATGTAAGGGACAATCTGATCCGTCTCGGCATCACCAAAATGTCGGCCGGATCATCGACCCGGGTTGGTGGTTATGCATTCAACAAGAATGAAACCGGCCAGTTTGAAATATCCGATGCCCGTTCCATCGCCGAAATACGGCAGGTTATAACGGCCAGTGGCTATAAACCCATCTTTAAAGACTGGCATTCGCTGGAGGCGCACTTAAGTTGACCAAATTATGGCGGATTATTGATGTTGAAAACAATCGGGTAACCGAAGGTTTACGGGTACTCGAAGATATTGCCCGGTTCAACTGGGAAGAAACCGCAATTACCACTGAACTTAAATCGGTCCGTAACAAGGTCGCCGTTTTGACAAATCCTTTCCAGGCGCAAATGATAGCTGGCCGTGATTCGGTTAACGACCTTGGGCTGGCAATCTCCCAAACTATTTGTTTGGACGCCAAAAATACTCCCGCGGAAATGATCCGGGCCAACTTTAAAAGGGTTCAGGAAGGATTGCGTTCTCTGGAAGAACATTTTAAAGCCCTGAGTTTTTACTCAACCGCCAAGGAATTTGAATTACTAAGGTTTCAGTTATATGGGCTGGAAAAACAAGCGGCCGCAAAATTCGTTGCCTTCCGGTCCTTTCCGGAGACCGATCTATATGCAATTACCGCCCGGGAGCATTCCTTGGGCCGTTCCAATTGCGAGGTGGTCCGGCAGCTTTTGGATGCAGGAATCAAGCTGATTCAATACCGGGAAAAAGAGCTTTCCATGCTCCAAAAATACCGGGAATGCTTGAAAATCCGCGAACTTACTGCATCCTGCGGCGCGGCCTTCATCGTAAACGACGATCTGCATCTGGCCATGGCGGCTTCCGCCGACGGAGTCCACCTGGGACAGGATGATCTCCCAGTGGAGATTGCGCGCCAACTGCTACCTGATCATATGTTCATCGGCCTTTCAACCCATTCCCCGGAACAGGCCGACCGGGCTGTACAAGCGGGTGTGGACTATATTGGAGTCGGACCGATATTCCGGACCTTTACCAAAAAAGATGTCTGTGATCCAGTGGGATTGAAATATCTTGACTATGTGGTAACACGCCACCGGATACCCTTTGTGGCCATCGGCGGGATCAAACAGCACAATACCGGGGAAGTAGTCCGGCATGGCGCCAAATGTATCGCCCTGGTTACCGAGATCACGGGGGCAACTGATATTGCCGCCAAAATTAATGACCTGCGGGTCGAAATCAATCATGTAAGGATGGGATCATAATGGCGTTTCAAACCCAAATGCAAGCAGCCAGAGAGGGCATCATTACGCAGGAAATAAACCGGGTTGCCGCGAAAGAACACATAGCGGCCCATGAGTTGCGGCAATTGGTGGCGGAAGGGCTGGTCGTCATACCGGCTAACAAGAACCATACCCGGCTTGATCCGGAAGGGGTCGGCAAAGGACTCCGCACCAAAATTAATGTGAATATCGGGGTATCCCATGATTGTTGCGATTTCCAGGCTGAACTGGCGAAGGTTCATACAGCCATTGAACTGAAAGCCGAAGCCATCATGGATTTGAGTTCTTCCGGGAAAACCGCCGGCTTCCGGCGGAAAATCATTGATGAGAGTCCAGCAATGATTGGTACTGTGCCGATTTACGATGCCATCGGCTATTATGACCGAAATTTGAAAGATATAACCGCCGCCGATTTTTTGGAGGTGGTGGCATTGCATGCCCGGGACGGTGTGGATTTCATGACCATCCATGCCGGCATCAACCGGGAGACCGTAGCCCGGTTTCAAAAAAGTGAGCGGGTTACCAATATTGTATCCCGGGGCGGCTCGCTGTTGTTTGCCTGGATGGATTTAACCGGCCAGGAGAACCCCTTTTATCAATACTTCGACAAGGTATTGGATATTTGCGCGGAGTATGATGTAACCATTAGCCTGGGCGACGCCTGCCGTCCCGGTAGTACCGCGGATGCTACCGATAGTGTTCAGATTCAGGAACTTATTGTATTGGGAGAATTAACGAAGCGGGCTTGGGAACGCGGAGTTCAGGTCATGATCGAGGGCCCGGGCCATATGGCTTTAAACGAGATCGCCGCCAATATGATTTTGGAAAAAAAATTATGCCATGGCGCCCCCTTTTACGTTCTTGGACCGCTGGTTACCGATGTGGCGCCGGGATATGACCATATTACCAGCGCCATCGGCGGAGCGCTGGCGGCAGCCTCCGGAGCCGATTTCCTCTGCTATGTTACCCCGGCGGAGCACTTGCGCTTGCCGACGATGGAAGATATGACGGAAGGAATTATCGCCGCCAAAATCGCGGCTCATGCCGCTGATCTGGCAAAAGGCGTCCCCGGCGCCAAGGAATGGGACCTTCAAATGAGCCGCGCCCGGGCTGCTTTAGACTGGGAAACCATGTTCCAACTAGCGCTGGATCCTGTCAAACCCCGGAGATACCGGCGTGAGTCCAATGCTGAAAATTCCGAAACCTGCACCATGTGCGGCAAATTATGTGCGATGAAAAATGTCAATCTGGTTTTAAGCGGCTCCAAGGTCGATATATAGTCGTCATCCATCCTTTAAGCAGGTCAACGCAGCAAGAAAATCGGGTGACTGTTTTTACTAGAATATTTTCTAGATAGTCTCCCACCCCAGTTTTGCTGGGGCAATCGAAAAGATGAAAAATTAACAAATGTAACTTCTTCAGCCTAAAATGTATGCAGTCCGGCGCTTCTTTTCCCCTCGCCTCTCCAGAGAGGCGCGTGCGCCGGGATGAACCTTGCCGGATTGGATGTTCTCCCTTGATTACACACACGCGTCGTCAAAAGTGGTGAAATGCTAGGCACGACCGAGCGAGGACCGGAAATGTACTCGATGTACGTCGCGTCCTTTGGGACGCAAAGGACCGGAGAGACCGAGCAACGACGCAGTTCGCCGCTTTTCACGGCGCAACATACAATTCGGCAAAGCTCTTCAAACTTCGCAAAAGAGAGAGCGAGAAATAATTTTCTGATAGGCAGGATAAAGCAATGAAAGTTACAGTTAACGGCAAACCGGAAGATATCCAACCGGGGGTATCCATCGCGAGCTTTCTTGGGCAGCGCGGCATTAACCCCCAAATGGTGATTGTAGAGTATAATTACGAGCTTCCATCCCGGGAGGAATGGGACCGGATCTTCTTCCAGGAAAATGACAACCTGGAAGTCATCAAAATGATCGGCGGCGGCTGATAGGAGGTAATTGGGTTGGATACCCAGCAAATGTTACGCTACTCCCGGCAGATCATTCTCGACGGAATCGGCGTCGCCGGCCAAAAACGGCTGTTGGAGTCGAAGGTACTCGTTATCGGCGCCGGGGGACTTGGCTCTCCCGCTCTTTATTATCTGGCGGCGGCAGGTGTGGGGACCATCGGTATCGCCGATTTCGATCTGGTGGGAGTCTCCAATCTGCAGCGGCAAATCCTGTATTCCACCGCTGACCTCGGTGAAAAGAAAACCCGGGCTGCCGCTGAGAAATTAACGGCCCTCAATCCGGATATCAGCATCAACACTTATCCCCAACGGGTCACCATCGATAATGTATTGAAGATCATCGCCCATTATGATGTGGTCATTGATGCGGTGGACAATTTCTCCGCCCGCTTCCTCGTCAGCGACAGTTGCTTTTTTTTAAAAAAACCTCTGGTTGAAGGAGCCGTAACCGGCTTTGAAGGCATTTTAATGACGATTCGGCCCGGTATTACTCCCTGTTACCGTTGCCTCTATCCCGAACCGCCGGAAGACGGAGTAATGCCGAGTTGTGCCGATACGGGGATTTTAGGAATGGTGACTGGAACCATCGGTTCCCTGCAGGCCCTCGAGGCTGTAAAATTATTATTAGACATTGGCGAAACCTTAACGGGACGGATCTTGAGCTTTGACGGTTTGAAATTGTCCTTCCGGGAGATCCCCTGGCGCCAAAGAAGCTCTTGTCCGCTTTGCGGCGATCATCCGCTGATACACGATCCGGTTGAGTATGACGTGAAATGCCATATCAAAAAAATATAACCAAGAAACCAAACCGGTTATAGTTTTCATCCCAATGCCTGTACCCATCGATGATTTCATTGCCCGCTATAAATGGAACCTGTTAATTCAGCCACTTAATCCAGGGCTTGATTTCAGAAAACCGCTTTACCGGATTGCGGCAGACATAGATCGGTAAATCATTCTCATAGGGCATGACATAAGGATTGGTAAATACCGTTCGGGTTTCAACCGTCCCGTAGTTTTCCATCAAGTAATCCTTGGGCAGCCCCACCGCAATTACAATCTCACCTGTAAACCTGCCCGGGCCCCAAACATGATACTGATTATGCCCGCTGACCGGCGGCAAGGGCAGTCCATATTTCCGTCCGTAAAACTCAACCGCCCCCGCTTCACCGTAATTTCCCGCTGCAATACAAGCTTTTTCCCGGTCCTCAACTGGAAGGGATTGATAAACCTCACTGAGCTTTGCTGTCATTTCCTCCCACCCAAAACGATCCGCAAAAAATTGCGGCAGTCTCCCAATCTGAAGCCGCTCTACATTGCCGGCCGAAGTTCCCCCGTAAATCCGGATAAAGGTTTGCACCGGTATCATCGGCCTACTCATGGGAAGCGCAGCCAATCCTATCAAAATCACCAAGCCTGCGATACCGGCCCGAAGCCAGAGCTTGCGCTTTTCCGCCAGGAGATTTCCCAGCCATATACAACCGGCGCCAAGCGGGACAATATAATAAGAAACCATTAAGTCCGGTTTGGAATGCAGCAGATAGCTTGTAACAAAAACTATTAAAAACGCGACCCCGGCGCTACGCAACGCTTTTCCATCCCGGTGAAACAACAGGTAATACAGCCCGCAGAGCCAGATGGGAAATGTAGCCGGATTCAAATACATAATTTGTTCAGAGACATATTGAAGCGGTGAAAAACCCAGCACCTTGCCGGTATAGTTGCCATAGTACTCCAATGAAATAAATCCGTGCTGAAACTGCCAGATTAAATATGGTGAGAAGATTACCAATGCCAGGAGCCCGCTACCGATTGCCTCCCAACGGAACAGCAACTTTCGCTGCGGCGTTGCCAATAGCCCGATTATCCAGCCAAGCGCCAGGTAAAGCAAGGTAATCTTAAATAACAAGCCAATCCCTAACGCGACTCCAATTAAAAGCCAGTATTTCGGATTTTCCGTTTGAATCAAACGGATCATGAGATAACTGAAAAGAAGCCAACCAAGCTTGTTAAAGGTATCATAGGTGGTGATACTATCAATCGCGACAAAATAGGGGGCTAACAGTACGACGCTTAGTATCAGAAATTGGGCGTAATTATTGCCACCCAGCTTTTTTACCAACCGGTATGCCAGCCAAATAAAGAAGGCTCCGGAGATTGCCGGTAAAACATGCAAAGCTAAAATGGAGTTTCCAAAAAGAAACCGGCTGATTGCCAATAAGAATGGAGTCAATGGTGGTACATCGACATAACCGAGATCAAGACGGTTGCTCATAGCCAGAAAATAGAGCTCGTCGCGAAAGATGCCATATTGGAATGGGAGCAAGGAGAGAAATAACTTTAAAGCAATGAAGCTGAACAGCATTAACCGTTCTCTACTAAAAAAATGTAAAGTTTGAATTGATTCCATGATTATCCCCCTATAAATACAACTCATCTCCACCCATAAAGATACTAATGCGCGCATTGTGCCCAAACTCAAGCCGTAAAATAGCGCGCCCCCCGGGACAGGCAATCACTTTGTTCAGATAAGATTCATTCCCTTTCCAGCCTGGCCGTAGCCACGATTTTAACTCCGCCCCGCGGCTTTTGAGTGACAGTTACAGTACACCAAAAAGGCTGACAACTATCAAATACGTCTTTAGCTATTTGAGCAGCCAAGGCTTCACAAAAAACTCCTTCCTCGCGGAAGCTCCATAAATATAGCTTCAAGCTTTTACTTTCAATACAATACTTATCAGGAGCAAATTCAATCCGGACCGTCTCCCAGTCGGGCTGCCCGGTGACCGGGCACAGGCTGGTCACTTCATCGCTTTCCAGGATCACCGTTTCGACCCCGGGGGGTTTTTGAAAAACGTCCAGCCGGCGGACAGGTTGCCGGACGCTTTTTCCCAGCACGGCAAAATCATTTGCTGCCATGATCAGCACCTACTTTAAATGGATTGTAATTAACCTGATAATCAAAAACATCAATACCTTCCCTCTTTTTTAACCATCCCACCACCAAATAAGTTAGCGGAGTAGCGGCTATCTCATAGGTTATTTTCCATAAATACTGCCAGATTATCATTCCGGCCAAAACCGGCGCCGGAAACACACCCCAAAAAGCTGCAGTGATAAATATCAAAGTATCAAAGGCTTCTCCCACCAAAGTTGACCCGATGGTCCTAACCCACAGAAATCGTCCTTGAAAGCGTAATTTAAGTTTGGACAGTACCAGTGAATTGGAAAACTCGCCGCAAAGATAAGCGATCAATGAGGCGATAACCAAGCGGGGCGTGAAACCCAGAACAGTCTGAAAAGCGTTCTGATGCTGCCAGAAATCCGGATACGGTAAATTCAAAGTAATAATAAAGACGAGGGCCATGAAAGCATTGGCGGCAAAGCCGCTCCAGATTACCAGGCGGGCCCTGCCGTAGCCATACACTTCCGTTAACACATCCCCCAAAATATAAGTTACCGGGAATAGAATAACTGCCGCCGGGAGTGTTAGCCCAAGCACCATGATGATTTTTCCGGCGATAATGTTGGAGATCAGAAGACAGGTGACAAAGAGACAGGCGCTGAAAAGAAACAACGGAGAAACTTCCTTGATGGATTTTTGCGACATAAACAAATACACCTCCAGTTTTGTTCAGGCGGGTTAGCTGTAACCGCCAGCAATAGCTAAATCTATTATATAGAAATTTATTAAATTTACAAGTAGGGTTTTATTTTTGTCTCCCAAATTTAGGTGTTTGGAAATAACTATGATTTGACGAAGAATTATGTAGTAATTAATAAAGGAGGAGTTTCGTGTTGAAATTAAGAAATTTTCTGGTTTTTTTGGCAATGATGCTTGTATTTATCTCTTCCCAAATTTCCGCCCGCGAATATTTTTTATATGACGCCGAGACTAAAAAGATTTTGTATATGGATGGAAAAAGCGCCGAGTTTATCGAAAAACTGGAAATGAATAAAAACCCTGATTATTTAATGCCTACGAATAAACCCGACAAGTTTCTGGCGATTTATACCCCGGAAATAACCGAGGGTAAAAGCGGTTTATTCAGTCGTAAAAAGCTGGATAGCGCCCAACCGGGTCAATTAATTCTTTTCAATGTGGCAACGGGAAGGACTGAAGATTTGATTGAATTGGGTTACGGTCCATTTAATTATGATTGCACTGAAGATCGCAAGCATTTTGCAATTACATACCGGACTTCCCTAGAAGACAGCAGTACTTTTGAAACACTCTATTATAATATCGCTGAGCAAAAGAGTTAAAAACTGTTACTCCCCAAATTTACGAAAGTGGTAAATCAGGTTAAAATCTCCCCAGAATCCAAACAAATCTATCTGTTGCTGGATAATGAGCGACGGGAGGTTTATAAACGGGAAATCGGTATCTTTGCCAAAAAGCAAGAAATTACGGGCAGCCCTGAATTGATGACATTGAATATGTCGCCGTTGGAAGTAAACAAAGAGCTGTCCTTAGGAAAATGTCCGCTAACTATGTATCTGGTGGCACCGGAACGCGCGGTTATAATCTGCCAAGATTACCGCAGGGTTCTTGACGCTAATGATCGCAAAAACGATTTTATCCAAACAGGCACGATTAAGATCATCAATCCTGTAGATAATTCCTTGATAAACGAATATGAGACCGCCCCCATGCCGGTTTACAGACGTTATTATAAAGACGACCAGGTATTGATTCTCGATTATTTTGTTTCTGGCTCAGTGTTAAGCTATGGCAAAGAATTCTATGTGAAAATTACGCCTACCGAAATCAAAGTAAATGAATTCAAGGAGGCAACCGGAAATTTTGAATACCTAGCCGATAAAAACCGGCTCTATATAATCACTTCGAATAACCTTGCGGTTATCGACTATACCGCCGGAACTACCAATAGTTACAAGACGGGTTTCAACGGCAGTTACACTAACGGTTCTTTTTTCGAATTCTACCGCCTGCCGGAGACCGATATCGCGATCATCTACAAATTTGAGAAAAGCACGGTCAAATTCTTTGATCTTAATGAAAATAGAATGGTAAAGAAAGTATCTTGCGGGCGGAGGGCCACTAAAGCTTTCAATTCAATGATTAGAAGTTTTTTCGGGCATAACACCCTCACGGAAACAACCGTAAGCATCAGCCCCGATAAAACCAAATATTTCATTTTCAATCGAAAGAGTGACGATATCACGGTATATGGTCGAAACTTTGAAAAGCAGACTTACATCGTGGTGAAAGGCGATACTTGTATCGGCATGTATTTGATTAAAAAGCCCGCTTTACAAACCGTGGTCATTACCAAAAAGAAGATCAATAGGTTGGATTACGATAACAATGCCTTGATTCCCATATACGAATTTAAGGAAAGCCTTGAAGGGGCTCTGCTCTTTTCCGATGATACCCGGACGATTGTTCTTTCCGATAAGGAAATCATCGTGCTTGACTCCCAAACCCTTGAAGTGAAGAACAATTTCACCTTACTAACCAATAAAACAGAGACCTATAATAATATTAAGGCCGGGGATCAGAGATATTATTTTATCCCCAGTTTATAATCACCAGTCAATATAAAAATCAGCCGTCCTTAACAGGGCGGCTGATTAATTTATAAACTTACAAGAATTAGATATAGCTTCTCAAATCGCACCCGGTCTCCAAACCGGATCATCATCAGCGGTTTCGCTGGTTATCTTTCGAATTGATGAACCGTCAACTGAGGCAATAAAAATACTTGATTTTTTAAACAACCCTGCCTTAGCGGCGCAGACGATTTGTAAACTATTGCTTGACCATTTTGGCTGGCTTATGAGTGTTGGAACTTTTATGCGGATAGTTTTATCAGTTTTTAGCGAATAGACATACAACCGATTATCCAGTATATACGCTATTTTAGAGGAATCCGGAGCCCAATACGGAACACATTGTTGCTCACCGGTCTCAACTATTTTTTTCTCAAATCCATTTCCATCAGCCTTAATAAAGAATAGTCCGTAAATACTTTTTGGATAGGCCTTGCCATTCGACATGGTAACCTCTTGCCGGGCGACTTTCATAAGGGCCAATAAACTGCTGTCCGGAGACCATACAAGAGCATCCCCTTTTACGATGTTCAGTTTATCAGTACCATTCGGATTGACAGTAAAAATTTCCGATTTAGCAAAGAATAAAAAACCTGAAGTATCAATGTAAGCAATTTTTTTGCCATCGGGAGCCCATGACGGACTTAAATAACTTCCGCTTTGCGGCACCAATCTAGTTTGACCCGTTCCATCCGAATTGACAAGGCAAAGATATAATTCATTATTTTGGCTCCTAGTATACAGAAGCTTAGTTCCGTCAGGGGACCATGAAGGGCTGATAGCCTGTGTCCCCGGCTCTGTTAAGCAAATAGCGTCATTATCATCCATATTTCTAACAAAAATTTTATTTTGGAAAACAAAAGCGACTTTGGTATTATCCGGAGACCATAAAGGCTGATAAGGCTTATCACAATCTTCAGCTAATTGTTTTGGATCGCTGCCATCGCTATTTACGATCCAGATAGTATGTTTTCCATTTTTAATCGATATATAGAGTATTTTTCCTCCATCAGGGGACCATTGGGGCATAATGTCATCTTCTTTACCGTAAGTGAGTTGCTTAAGATCCGAGCCAGCATCGTTTATTGTAAAAATATCCGCATTGCCGTTTCGCTTTGAAACGAATGCTATTCTTTTACTTGTATCAACGGTAAAATCCTGAGAAGCGATATCCGAATCTACGTTGGTTGACTCAGAGAATGCGCAAGGAATCATTATAAAAAAAATCCCCAACACCAATAAAGCCCGGTTTATTTTTTTCATGTTCAACCTCCGTTAAATGGAATAAGAAAATGATAGTCCAATGCAAGATTATATTATCATATTGCATAAAATTGTCAATCATACTAAACCTGGGAAATTGCCGCTACAATGATTTCAGGTCAGTATTTATCGGACCCCGTCAAGGCCGGGTATTATCTTTGTCTTCAAGGGGCTCAACGGGAGCATTGTTTTCTTGTTTCTGATTCCGGGCCGAATTCGACTTTCCAAAAAACAACCATAAAGCTACTGCCAAAAGCACAAAAGCAATTTGATTTATGATATTTTGTTCTATTTTTACCTTAAAAACTCCCTGAACAACTCCCAATATAATATAAATCAATCCAATTGCAACCAGAATCAACTTTCTTTGGATATCGGTAAGTTTCATGATTCCTCCATTGTAATTACTTTTCTTTTAAAATGCTTTCAATCTCCGGATGATTATCGGGGAGGGAAACGGCTGCAGTTGTTTCCGGTGTTTTGGGCTCCCAGAAATCATCGGGGACTTCAAAATTCAAAATAATTGATTTGGCCTCATTCAACAAAGCACTATCCGGCAAACGGTCAGCCTTGGCATCGCCATCAACCATAACATATCCATCTTTCCAAACCCATGCCGTACAACGTATTCTCATTTTTTACCTCCATACCTGTAGTTAACTAGTTCTCCAGTTCTTTAGTTATTGACAAAATCGTCCACTAATCACTAGATAACTAATAACCGTTTTTCATCCTAACTCCTATAAATAACTTAAAGGATCAACGGGTACTCCGGCTTTTCGAATCTCAAAATGCAAGTGCGGTCCCGTGCTTAACCCGGTGGTACCGACTTTGGCAATTGGCTGCCCTTTGGTCACCTGCTGTCCAACAGTTACCAGAAGTACGGAACAATGTGCGTATACGGTGGAAAAACCAGCGCCATGGTCAATGGAGATCATTTTTCCATAACCGCCGTTCCGATCGCTAAAAATTATTATCCCTGAATCGGCGGCAACGATGGTTCTGCCTAGGGGAGCCACAATATCGATTCCGGTATGTAATTTACGGCGCCGAAGTATCGGATGGACCCGCCACCCGAAAGATTGGATCACATCTCCGGGAACCGCCCAAATGTATTTCCCGGTACCTAATGCGGTTTGATTTTGGTTCTGGAACAGCCGGATTTGATCTTCCATATCCTTGGAGGTTTGTTCGAATTCATCCAGCGCCTGCTCCAGGGCTTGGCGATCACTTTGTAAAGCCGCCAATTCCTTTTGTTTATTTTCATTTTCTCTTAATTGGCGCTCATGCTCCCATTTATTTTGATTTTCCAGCCGGGCATATAAGTTCTTCTGGGCGGCCAATTCTTGTTGTTTTTGAATGATCTCTTGTTTCTTGCGGATTATTAAATCCTGTTCTGTCTGTAGGTTCTTGATGGCATGCAAATCAACCCGAGTGAAACGGCGGACCATCTCACACCGGGTTACAAATTCCGCAAAGTTTCGGGAGGAAAACAATATTTCCAACGGACTTTGATAACCGTATTTATAATAAGCAACCAGCCGCTGATCCAAAAGGCCCCTATGTCCGCCAATTTGAACTTTGAGTTGGTCTAATTCCCTTTGAGCGTTATTAATTTCAGTCGTAATTGAAACCATCCGCCGTTCGGCATTGGTTAATTTGCCGGTCAAACTGGAGAGGTTGGAATTGATTCTTTCCAATTCTTGTTGAGTTCTTAGCAATGCCCCCATCACAGAATTCTCCTTACGCTTGGTCTCCGAAAGTTTCTTCTTGGCCTGGTCGATTTCGTCCTGTGAAGCTCCCGAGCAGATGGCGGCAGTAAGGAAAGTACTCAATGACAATAAGATATAAAGGCGTTTTTCCCGTTTCAACACGTTTACTCCTTTATCGCTTATCACTCGTATACAAGCTTGTATACGATGTATATATTATATATTTCGATATAACCCCCCCATAATTCCTGGTACAAATTAAAATTCTTGCCGGATGGGCTATTCTTTAAATAAAATCCTTTACTTTTTGTATGATGTCAGCATCCTGCATTCCAATCTGAATATTTGTCGTTCCGGTTCCGAGCCTTTCGTAAAAGTCCTCATAAACCCCGACATATCTCCGGTCTTCCCCCTTCCAATAGGGTTTCCCATTGAAAAGAATTTCCCCGGCGGCATGATTCAATACAACTTCATCGTTATTTTGATTTAACAACACCGTTCTGGCCATGAAATCTCCTCTGGGAGCCTGCCAATCCACTGCGATGGAACCGGATATTCCATTCAAGTTTAGCTGAATCTCCGCCTTTAACTCAATCTCGTACTCCGGGGACCGGTCCCAGGTGACACCTAAAATCGAATAAGTATCAAAGTGTTCATTTTTACTAATAACTTGCCGCAGCACGCTTAAGGCATTGGACGCCCAATCCAGCCATGGGCCTCCCTGTGTTTTATCCAGAATCCATTTCTTGCCGGTATCCAGGTTCTCACTGCTCATGAATTTGAAACTTCGAATATTTCCAAACCACTGGCATTCTTTACGGAATTGCTGAACCTCGGGAAAAAACTTAAAATGATATGAAACCACAAACAAATTCTGATATTGGTTCATGGCTTCCCACAGTTGCTGCGCACTGGCCAAATCATGAGTCATGGGTTTTTCACACAGCACCGCCTTGCCGGCCCTTATTGCCTCAATCGACACCGGACCATGAAGTTGGTTGGGGGTTGCATTAACA
Organism: Bacillota bacterium; assembly: GCA_029974635.1. Lineage (GTDB taxonomy): Bacteria > Bacillota > UBA4882 > UBA8346 > UBA8346 > JAEZJQ01. The sequence continues at coordinate 92,105 of JARKQY010000007.1, forward strand.
ACCACGTCAATTTGGGGATTGTTTACCGCCGCTTTATAATCCGTATACACATTTTCATCCGCCAAATGAGAATAATTTTCCTTCAACCGTTTACGGTCCAAATCGCAAACCGCTTCCAACGAAAAATAGGGCAACACCTCTATTGCATTGAGATGTTCCCTGGCGATATCGGCTAATGCTCCAACCAAGCATACCCGGTATACGGATTTTCTTATCATATTTGAAAATTTCTCCGTTTGAATGTATTTCCCAAGACGCTTACCCAGGTTATTACGTATTTCTTATAAAACCAATTCCATAAATATCGCACCCTCTACCGGATTGTACCGGTATGGTTCAATTTCCTGAAAACCCAGGAATTGATACAGGGAAATCGCTTCCTTCATGGAAGCCACGGTGTCCAATCGCATGCACTGATAACCCATAATTTTCCCCTGTTCAATAATGCTCTTGGCCAATTTCATTCCAATACCCAGTCCCCGATAATCCGGTTTCACATATAACCGTTTCATTTCACAAATACCGGCGGTAAATTTTCGCAAACCAACGCATCCCGCGTATTCTCCGTTAACTTCGGCCAAAAGCAGGCAGCCGCCTGGCAAAGCATATTCCTGGGCTAGCCTGGTCAACTCCTCCTCAAAATTTTGAAAACAAAGTTCAAACCCTAATGAGGCGGCATATTCCAGGAATAATTCCCTGGCATTGTCAAAATGAACTTGATGTATTGCTTTAACTATGGCTGGATCACCCATTTTAGACTCCTATTAGGACTCACTTCTTTTTCGCATTGGCGTAAGTCTCTGTTTTTTTATGCGACATAAATACATAATAATTATCAATCTCCCAAACCTTAACCCCGCCAAAAATAGCGGCCAGCTTATTTTGGTACCATTCTCTCCTTTTGGTTACCATATACATCCTCCCGCCCGTCCGGAGCCGGTTGAACCCTTTCTCAATAAATAATCTAGGTACGGCAAAGTCCACATGATAAGGCGGATTGCAAAGAATCAAGGTGAAATCCTTTTCTTTCAAATTGGTGAAACCTTCACTCTGGATGATCTGTATGCCCGGCACTCCATTTGAGGCGGCATTTCTCCGGGCCAATTCTATCGCTACAGGGTCAATATCGAGCATTACCACATTTTGAGGTCCGATGAGCTTCGCCGCCAATATGCCTACAACTCCGTAGCCACAGCCCAGATCTAGAACTCTATCGGTGCCGGTAAATTCAACCATAGACAGCATGGCTAAAGTACCCTGATCAACAATTTTCGGTGAAAAAACTGCGGAGGAGGTTTGTAATGATAGCTCAACACCTTTAATTACGGTATTTATCATCGTCGGCCTCAAAATTAACGTTTATTATCACAACTTAGTCTGATCGGAATTCGCATTGCATATATGTCCTCATCTAGGGCAGCCATTCTCTGGCCTACCACGGCCTGAAGATCATGGATTGCCTGGTTGTATATAAATGGACCAATATGTTTCATGACGAAATCCAACAAAAATTCGGTCGCCAAATCCCCGATCTCCTCATCCCGTTCCTCGGCAAAGTATTGCTGAATGAATTGAATAATCTGGGCCTTTTGTTCTTTGGGTATTTTAACAATCATCATCTTGCCCCTTTCACCAATTCTCCACCGGTAAGTCCATGAAAACAGGAGGAATATTCTTTGTTATCCATCCTCTACCAAATCTGATTATATCAAATCAAGGTACACATTACAAATTAATTTATGTTATCCGGTTAACTAAACTAATGGAACAGGTATCTATCCAAAGATATTGATCTTTAAAAAACAAATCGATATAATTATTGGTATATTAATATAATTTGGATTGTGTAAGCGTTTTCTAAATAATTGACGCTGGTTTTAGCGATTTAAACTCAACTTTCGTAAAAAATCTTTTTTTCATTATGAAACTAACAAAAATTTCTTGTAAGCGCCTTGCGAAAGTTGAAATCAAAGATAGTAAGGAGGTGATTCAGGCCTTATAGAATGAACTAAAAAATAAAAAGACAATAATAAGGGAGAGTGAAGGTATGAAAACAAAGAGTATCAACCAGAGTTTGGCAATGATTGTCGGAACCATTTTGTTATTTATGTTATTGATAGGCCTCAATCCGGCTATAGTCGATGCAGCCGCCTGGGCTCCCAATACCGCTTACAGTGTGGGAGCTCAAGTCACGTACAACGGAGTTACTTATCAGTGCATTCAGGCACATACTTCCTTAGTGGGTTGGGAGCCCCCGAATGTTCCGGCCTTATGGCAAGTAGTTCAAGGAGGAACAACTCCAACATCGGCACCGACGGCAACGCCGACTCCAGGCAATGGGCAAGATATCACCGATTTGGGTGGTGCTATTTCCGCCCAGTACACCGATTCACCCAGCGGCGAAGATATTGCCAAGGTGATTGACAATAATGTGAATACCAAATATTTGACGTTTCATAGTTCCGGATGGATTCAATATAACGCTACCGCAAGCTACATTGTAACTCAATATAGCATTACTTCCGCCAATGACGCGCCGGAACGGGATCCAAAAAACTGGACTTTCCAAGGCTCAAATAACGGTTCAACTTGGGTTACTTTAGACAGCCGCTCCAATGAGACCTTCCCGGCCCGTTTTCAGAAAAAGTCATATAGTTTCAGTAATAACACCGGCTATGCATATTACCGATTAAATCTTACTGCTTCCAGCGGCACGACCCTCCAATGAGCGGAATGGGAGATCTTTGGGACATTTCATAGCAGCGTCACTCCAACTCCAAGGCCGACGGCAACTCCCACTTCCACTCCAACACCGACTCCAGGAGGGCAGGATATTACCAATTTAGGCGGTACTATTTCCGCCCAGTACACCGATTCACCCAGCGGCGAAGATATTGCCAAAGTAATTGACAATAATGTGAATACCAAATATTTGACGTTTCATAATTCCGGATGGATTCAATATAACGCTACCGCAAGCTACATTGTAACTCAATATAGCATTACTTCCGCCAATGACGCGCCGGAACGGGATCCGAAAAACTGGACTTTCCAAGGCTCAAATAACGGCTCGGCTTGGGTTACTTTAGACAGCCGCTCCAATGAAACCTTCCCGGCCCGTTTTCAGAAAAAGTCATATAGTTTCAGTAATAACACCGGCTATGTATATTACCGGTTAAATCTCACTGCTTCCAGCGGCACGACCCTCCAATGAGCGGAATGGGAGATCTTTGGGACATTTCATAGCAGCGTCACTCCGACTCCGCTCCCGACTCCTCCGTTAACATGGCAGGAGCATTGGTTCGAACACAACCAATTACTTACACGGGTCTTTTATGATAATGATGTGGCGATATACTTTGATAATGACACTCCCAGATCGATCACCTGGATGAATCAGCTGTGTGGTGATGTGTGGCGTTATGTCAAACAAACATATGGCGATATGAATGGCGGAGGAAATGATCCCAGGCTGTTCGCTATTTTTCATACCAACAAATATGGCGGCGGACATCCCGCTTATTACTTTGATTCTAGCCATGACTACCGCAATGTCATTGATATCGGCGCCGGACCATGGGATAGCAGTACAGGTTGGAATCTTAATGCAACAGTCCATGAAATCGGTCATATTGTGGAATCAGCGACGAATAGCACCCAGGGTTCTCCTTGCTTCTCGTTGTGGCAGGATAGCAAATGGTGCGAAATATTTAATTATGATGTCTATGTCGGCCTTGGCAAAACCAGCGAGGCCAATCGCTGGTATAACGAGATGATTAATAGTACCGACAGTTTTCCCCGGGCCGGAACCCAGTGGTTTAAAAATTGGTTCTACCCCATTTGGAGCCAATATGGTCGAAGCGCGGTATTGTCAAATTTCTTCAGATTGATGTCTCAACATTTCCCGAAGAACGGCCGGACTTATGCCCGTAATATGAACTGGGGCGAATTTGTCCATTTTTGGAGCGGCGCAGCCGGAACCAATTTAAAACCTTTAGCTACCAATGCCTTTGGTTGGCCGTCCGAATGGGAGACTCAGTGGCAACAAGCGAGAATAAATTTCCCATTCACCTATAGCAATTATTAGTTTGGCGTAAAGACTCCAATTGTGATTCTAACCAAGAGACTCCGGTATTTTCTACCGGAGTCTCTTGGTTCATGATGAAATCGATATTGTGTATAATGCTTCATCAATCTTTGCTACAAATGGCGATAACTCATGACGGTAATAAAGCTTTAGCCGGTGTAAAGCCCGGGTACAGGCAATGTAAAGCAGGCTTCTTTCAACTTCGCGATGATAAATCCGGGCACTGGCGTCATACACCAATACTGCGTCAAATTCAAGACCTTTGGCTAGATAAGCCGGCACTACTATGGTTCCCCGTTCAAACTCTCCCATTTCCCAGGTTATCAAGTTTATTGCCACTCTATTTTTAAAAGCTTTATAAGCCACAGCAGCTTCGGATGCGGTCTTACAAATCACGCCGATGGACCGCCACCCTTCATGCACTAACTCCTCAATCCCAAGAGTAATTGCTGCGGTATAATCGTCATCCGCAATTGATCCGGAATGTTTTACCGGTATTAATTGCGGCCGGATTCCGGAACGGCGGATACTGGCCACGGGGGCCGGATCCAAAAGCAGCGCCCGGCAAAAAACCTGGATTTCACGGGTGGAACGATAGCTGCGGGTCAGTTGAATGACCAAACTATTTGGTCCTGTCTTATCATCACAGGTATCGCCAGCGTCTGCTTTGGATAATGGTTGTTCCAGCGAGTTGATCACTTCATCAGTCCCGGCAACCGGAATGTGAAGCAGCACCGTTTGGTCCGGATCGCGTAAAATTGTCCAAGAACATCTCGGGAAAAGACGCCCCAAAATTTTGAATTGAAAAGGCGTATAGTCCTGGGCCTCATCAATTATTACATGCCGGATATCATTCCGTACCGGAAATCCTGCCAGAGATCCTTGAAGGTACAATAATGCAAGAGAATCCTCATATGGAATTATTCCGTCATTGAATCGGGACAGTGTTTGCTTGCATATCGCCGCCCATTCACGGGGCACTTTAGTTCCTTGCGCCAGCCGCTCCCATAAATCCCGGTTTTCAAAAAGGCGGCGGTAGAGTAGAAAAGGATCCAATAATGTCATTTGGTCGACATCTGCAAGGAGACCGTCCAATTCTTGTCGGGTAGCAAGCCGCGCTAAAGCCTTAATTGTTTTCTCATTAACTTCCTCGCCCGTTGCCGCAATGACTTTTTCCTTTTCCTGGCGCAACTCATGGATCAGCGGCCGGAGGTTCACTTGAATCCGTTGCCGGATTTGTTTTAACCGTTCCAGCACTGGTAAATACCGCAGATTTTCAAAAAAAAGAGTTTCCCAATCCTCCTGCGGAAAAACCATCCGGCCTTGAAATCGAATATCTCCGTAATTCCGGATCAAATCATTTTCCAAAAAGCCAATATAGTTTTCAATTACGGTAATGAAGCCGGTGAGTTTATAATGAATTCCGGCCATCCGGGTAGCGTATGCCTGATCCCCGCATCCCTTTAGCAAATATTCGATCTGAGTATTCCAATCCTCAACCTTGCCCGGAATTCGGGCTTTATTATTTGTGACATAATCTTGGAAGGTTGTCTGGAGAACATTCTCCTCCCCAAGTTCCGGTAGAACATTGGAGATATAATCGCTAAAAATCTGATTGGGAGACAAGACGAGAATATTCCGGGAAGTAATGCTTTCCCGGTCCCGGTAAAGCAAATAAGCGGCCCGGTGTAAAGCGATGGAAGTTTTTCCGCTGCCGGCAGTCCCTTGAACCAGTAAAATATGATGGCGCTCATCCCGGATCGCGCGGTTTTGTTCCCGCTGAATGGTGGTGACGATGGTCCGCATTTTATCATCAGTGCTTTTCCCAAGAATCTCTTGGAGCATCTCGTCATCGATCTTCAAATCAGCGTCAAACATGTATTCCATCCGGCCATCACTGATTTTATACTGGCGTTTTAACATTATCTCGCCGCTAATTCTACCCGCCGGGCAATCATACCCGGCCGGTCCCTTTTCATAGTCGTAAAACATGCCCGCAATCGGTGACCGCCAGTCATAAACCAAATATTTTCCCGTATTTGTTTCGGTCAAGGTACCAATTCCGATATAAACCGCTTCCGGATCCAAAAAAACCTCCTCAGATCGTTCCTGAAAATCAATCCGGCCAAAATAAGGAGAGGACTGCATCTTTTGGAATTGCCTCCGCCTCACATAGGAAGCCATGGTTAAACTGCGCTGCCGGTTAATAGCCGTAGTTAACTGTGATAACCCCCAATAGTCCATTTTTGAGTTATCCCAGTACTCGGCTAACGCTTCCTGCAACTCTCCCCGGGCTCCCCTGTATTGCTCATTCCCCTCCCGAAGCTTCATCCGGATTTGTTGTAATACTATTTCCAACCGTTGCAGTTCATACTCCCGTTCCCGCTGGTCCATCCCATTCCCCTTCCCATATATTATTTTCGCAGCTAATTGCTATATAACAATTTTCGAAAACCACTTGATTTCAAATGCCTTTTATGATATATTTACTATGGGTTTTTGTGAATATAATTTTTTCAACAATATAAAATCTATTATACTCGCTTAATTTATATTCGCAACTATTGTCTAAGTTCATTTAACCTGTTTATCAGTGATTTTCGTTATTAAACTCATGCGGTTGTTAGTTTAGACTGATTATTTATACTTATGGTTAAAAAGCCAGGAGAAGCTCTCCTGGCTTTTTGTTTTCCAAACTCTTTCTCCAAATTAGATCAAGGCAGCGGCCTGCATCTCTTTTTGAAGTTTAGGCCAACCCGACTCGGATTGGACTTGCAATGGCCATCAGAGGTCAATCTTAATATACTTTTATTATACTCCAAGCACTTTTTGTTCATAAATTTCTTTTACATTATGAAATGAATTTAAATATTAATATATTGATAATAATGTATATCATATAGTATAATGACCTTGAGGTGATAAAATGGGATCCATAGAAGAATTGATGAATTCCCTTGTGATCGAACTCAGGCGCGGAACCCTAGTATTATCGGTCCTCAGCCAACTGAACCATCCAGAGTATGGGTACTCCCTTGTACAGAAGCTGGAGGGAAGAAATGCGATGATCGAGGCAGGAACCCTTTATCCCTTGCTTCGCAGGCTTGAAAAGCAAAACTTGCTGGTTAGCCGGTGGGATACTTCGGAAAGCCGTCCTAGAAAGTTTTATACATTAAGCAAGGATGGAAAGGAAGTATATGAACGCTTGAAAAACGAATGGCTGAATCTTGCGAATCAGCTCGAAGTTTTGATGAGGGAGGATGGTAATAATGGAAATGATTGATCGGTACGTTCAGGCCGTTACGGATCGACTGCCGGAAGATACAAGAGAAGACGTCGCACGGGAGCTTTGCGCAAATATCGAAGATATGCTACCGGCCAACGCAACGGAAAGAGATGTCCGCGCGGTCCTCGAAAAGCTCGGGAATCCCGCAGTTCTATCCAATGAATACCGGCAAGTAAAACGATACCTGATCGGCCCTGCTATGTACGACACTTATCTTTCCGTGCTAAAGCTTGTTGCAGGCATCGCCGCCATCGCCTTTGCCTTTCTGGCGTTGATTGGAGTCATAACGGAGCCTGGCAAGCATATAACCGGCATTATTGTCGAGGTCCTTTCGGCGGCCTTCCAAGGTGCCGTAATGGCCTTTTTGTGGGTCACACTTGTTTTTGCCCTGCTGGAACGAACAGGTGTAGCGGAAGGAAGCCTGCCCTTCAAAAAGAAGCAATGGTCTGTTGACGACCTGCCGCCGGTAGTCCGGCACCCCGGGAGCAGAATCAACCGTTTTGAGGTAGTTATTGCCCTTATCTTCAACGTTATCTTCATATCGATTTTTCTATTCAGACCGGATTTATTCGGCTGGTATAAGCCGGGAGATAGCGGTCTACAGCTTGTCGTTCCTGTTTTTAATATTGTCCGGCTGCAAACCTATATCCCGGCGATAGTGATCCTGGCGGTCATCCAATTCGGCATGGCGGTTTACAAGTTTATAGCCCGCAGATGGACCCTGCCGCTAGCAGTCGTCAATACGCTGAATAACTTGGGGGTAGGCCTTCTGGGTTGCCTGATGGTGAATGACTGCAGTCTGTTCAACCAGGACCTGCTTTCCCATATGGCCGGTGTTTTTAATACGTCGGCCGGCAGGCTGGAAACCTTTATGGGCCGAGGATTGACGGTATTTATAATCGTTTTTGTCATTTTATGCCTTATTGACAGCATCAACGGCTTCGTAAAATGCAGAAAGCTGCGACTGGTAAATATCTTTGAAAAGAAGTGAAACAGACATTTTTAGATAATAATAAATAAAGGGTTTGAATTCCGCTCAAACCCTTTTTCATTTCTCATGGTGCGCCCGGAAGGACTTGAACCTTCGACCCTTTGATTCGTAGTCAAATCGTCATGATTTTTTGGGATTTTTAGAGATTTTTTTCTGTTTTATTCTGATAAAAAATGCCTGCTAAACATGGTTTTTTAATATTTTCTGTTTTAATATTATTTTTTTCTGTTCGGGTTTCTCGGATAGTATTCTTAGAAAAATTCTTAGAAGGGTATTTCAAAAAAAATAGCGTCCATTAGGACGCTGGCCGAAGACCTTTTAAAACGGCTAATTTGTACTTTTTTAATTGATACCGGGGACCGTTCATCTCATAACAATCTTGTGGGATAATATTCTCCCGGATCTGCTTCATGATTTTTCCGCGGCTTGTGCGAAGCCATATGGCCGCCTCTTCGGGAGTCAATAAATCTGGCAACTTCTCGTATTGTAATCCCATCAATTCGCCTTTGGGTTTATTCTTAGATCCTTTTGGGCGAGGCATGGTTACCCTCCTAGCTTATACCTATTTTTTAACGCGCTCACGTCCGCTCTTAATCTCCGGCTGCTCCTCGATGGCTGCCACGACCTCTTCGATTTGCAAAACTCCGTCCAACTGTTCCGGAGATAATGATAGATTATTGCTCCCGGCAATATTTCCACCGCCGCCGGCGGCCACCGAAAACCCGGAACTCATTATCCGGGAAAGCATTTGTTTCAAACTTTGAATATCTTTCTGCATTTGCTCCCGGAAATGGTCCCGCTCCTGTACATCGCCCTCAATGAGCCGGCGAAGTGGTTCAGCATAATCCTGCCCAGCGGCTTCAAGGGTTTGGAACCAGGCGTGGATTTTGGGGTGCTTGTTGGAGTCGTACTTGAATGATTTGATGATTATATCTGGGTTGTTGGACATGGATATATCACCCCTGGCTCAACCGGTAAATAATATACTGCCCGTAACAATTCAACATTTGACTGCCGGCAGCGTGACAAATCTCCATAAAATGATATCTCTTATCAAGAGACGGCTTCAAATCCGGCACAATCCCGCCCACCGGAAGAAGGTTTCTGTACCTTTTCAAACTGAGCAATGAATTCAGCTGGCTGTAAATCGTATACTCGAAATCGGCCAAGCGTTTATTATATTCCTGGCGAAGCAGTAACCTCTCGTTACCAACGAACAGCGTCTCGTCGTAAATGATTTTTCGAGCAATCTCCGGGATACTTGTTACCGCACCTTTCTTTGTCGCCCAAGCCAAAACATGCTTATACACCTCATTGCCAACGCCATAGGGCAACGTCCCGGACGCGTCATCAATCGGGTCGCCACCTGGGCCCATAGAAACGTAGTTGGTTGTTTCGTCGCCAATATCAATGATTAACGTGGGGTATTGCCAGAGATCCTTGTTGACCAAGTTTAGGTCTAAATCATAGGCAGCTCCGAAATAAGCGCTCTCGCACTCCGGGAAAACGTAACATTTGGCAATATTAAATTCCGACACTACACCGGTCATGTCGCCAGCCTTGTGGGTGACGCGATGGACGCCTTTAAATGATTTGGCTAAACTGTCATATTGTCGCGAAAACTCCCCGGCCGGAACATTAGTAAGTAGAACGATATTTTCATTTTTGGCATAAAACGAGCATGCCACCAGCGTTTGAATGATGTTTTGTCGGTTGGATTTGTCGCCGTCACGGTCGGTAATTAAGCTTTTTGGCTTTTGCCGGATAGCCAGATTAGCCAAAAGATAACTCTCTTTTTGGTTGGGGAATCCGGAAAAATAGCCGTTATTGCCGGGTTGATAGTCAATCCAGAGGTCCGACGGTTCGGTCTTGACCGTTAAGTTAAAGTTTGTCTCCGCCGGAGCCATCACAGCCTGAAACACTTTGCTTTTGACTTTTGAATCTGGGCAATACGATTTGTCGAAGCTGCGGCCACTGTCATTTGATACGACTTTTTGGGATAAAATGCCCATAAAAACGCCTCCTTTTTTTGATTGGTAATACGAGTAATACCGATGGTTTAATTTTAATGGATGGTGTAGCAAATAAAAATGTAACGTTATTGCAGTACGGATTGCTAGGGGGAGTAATAATTCAATGATATCTTGCAGTCTGGTTTTTGTCAGCGAAACCATTTTCGCTATTTTATATTTGCTTAAATATAAAAAGACCAGGTCAATTAACCCAGTTTTTTGCCAAGTCAATAGATATTTACAAATATCTCAAGATATAATAAGATGTTTTTAGATAGGAGATTAACTGATGCTTACCAAGAAGGAATTGGCAGAAGAATTGAAAATAAGCATTCCGACGATTGACAGGCAGCTCAAATTAGGTATGCCCCATGTTAAGATCGGAAAAGCAATTAGATTTGAATTGGAAGAAGTCATAAAATGGTTAAAGGGAAGGGACAATGAATAAGTGGATTTCGGGCATTTATAAAATCTACAACTGAAAGGGGAATGAAAATGAAATTCGAAATCAAACAAATAAATTTACCAAACGATTTTAAGCCAACCCATCATGATAACGTACTTAATATAGATGTTGTAATCAAGCGACATCGCGGATATTATTGGGATGCAAAGCACGAAAATGGTTATGTTGAACGTATCGCTTTGCCGGAAATCAAGAAAAGATTCACTAAAATACTTAAAGATGAATCTCAACCATTAGAAGGGTAACCCCCAAAATCCATGAAATTCAAAAAAGCCCTGCCCCTCAAAAGAGAGACTGGGCTTAATATCGTGATAAGTTAAAATATTACCCATCATCAAACATCAAAAACTATTATTTCAGTTTCAATCGATTCCTTATCATCAAGATTTTTCATATATATCCTAGCTCGGGCCCCGGATGCTGGGAGTATTTCCAAATAAATTATTTCTTGTTCTTCATGTTCGTTTGTTTCTGGTTGGAAGAAAGCTACTTTGTCTATTTAAATCCCCCTCTCTCTAATGGATATAGCCATATTGTACCATATTTTTCTAGAATAGGAATTGGATATAAATAGAAATAACAAATATTTTACATTTGTTTCACTCGAAAAGGACCAGGCCGAGAGGAAACTCATTGATAGCCTGGTTTTTTTATCAATAATCAAAATATAAAAACCAGGTTAATCAGCCTGGTTTTTTAAGATGAAAATTTACCTTTCAATCTATTTGACAACAAAATACGTGTTATAAACTGGTATGCACTTAAAATCTCTACCGAATGATTGTATTTACTTTTGACATGTTGACTTAAATCGGGATTTAAATGACCATCCTCTGAAATTATGTATTCAACCCTAGCATCTATAGCGCAATCTATAAATTTACTATCACTTTGGTCTTCCGAACATAGATTTGAAAATGTTTTTTGATTAATTCTATGGCACCGCCAAAAGATATCTTGTATTTTATCGCTAGCTTTAATCATTTGCTTTTCAGTGATTCCATTTAGAATTAATTGGGTAATTATTACGTAATTAAGTTCCTTCAACATACTTAAATTAAAAACAAATTGAATGGTACCTTGAGCTTCATGACTTAATAGCTGTTGGCACCATTCATTTTTAAAAAAATATAGCCTTTATAAAAACATTAGTATCAACGACAACCAGCATTCAAACGTCTCCGGACCGACTTTAAAGTTCTTTGCACTTGTTCATATGTAAGACCAGTTTTTTGGGCAGAGGAATAACAAATATCCGTTAATTCATCCCAATCAGTTTTGGACTTTTTGTTTTCAATCTCCGCTGAATTGGTGGTCATTGCGCCGTTATGAATAATGGCTTCCATTGCTCCAGCGCCTCCTTTAATTAATTTAAATCTATTATAAGTATTCATATTGTAACACCTCAAAACTAATATCACAAACCGGATATTTTGTCAATAAATATCATATGCTTGCATAGGTGCAATATTGCCTTTTATTTGCTTTATTTTTTGTTAATTGCTGTTCAATTGGATTTAAATCGTTATGATTTTTGATCGATTTCCAGTTGATTTCATTACTATTATCGGTTGATAATTCTTATTTTATGAGAGATTTTTATAAAAACCAAAAAAGCCCCGCCGCCTTTATAAGCAGCAGGGCTTTAAAATAAAAATTAAATTCAAAATCCAGTCGATCCGCTTAAAACCAATTGTTACGCCATTTGCCTTATCACTACTTAATGTGCTTGGCGCAAAATGCTAAGGGAATTAATAATATATTCCAAATGAAGAGGGGTGAGAGCTTGTGTCTATAACTAATTTCAAGATCAAAGTCCAACTGTTAATACTACAAGGGAAAATACGTCAATTGCCGCTGAAAAAATTCTTTAAAGATCTCTTATTAGAGGATATTGAATTAGCCCTTGATTGTTTAACGCAAGGAAATATCCAATGTGTTGTGAACAGTTTATCCGTAATCAGCGAAAAGCTCCACACACAACAAGCCCATTCTCGCTGTCGTCGAAATCCTGCTTTTGATTCACTTTTAATTGAGCTACATCGATTACAACAAATTTTGATTCAGTATCAGCCTACTATTCCAAATCTCATCGGTGCTACGGGACCAACTGGGCCAATAGGAGCAACTGGTCCTGCAGGATCATCGGGAGCCGCTGGGGCAATAGGAGCTACTGGGACTACTGGAGCGGCAGGAACACCAGGAGCTACGGGAGTGACTGGCGCGACCGGACCTGTCGGAGCAGTTGGAGTTGCTGGAGCTACGGGGGCTACTGGACCGGATGGAGCAACTGGACCAGCAGGACCGCAAGGGGAAACTGGTGCTACTGGACTTGTCGGAACTACGGGGGCCACCGGACCAGCAGGACCACAAGGAGCAACTGGGGCAACCGGAGCTACAGGGGCTGGATTCCCGACAACATTTGCATATATTTATAATACAGGTGGAGTCGAGGAGATTCCTTTGGAAGGGGGTGTTCCTTTAAGTGTCAATGGGCTAATCATAGGCGGATTTTCTCATACACCAGGAAGTCCGGATATTCATATCAACGAAAGTGGTATCTATGAAATTACTTTCATGGTGCAAGGGGATCAAGCAAATCAATTTGCGTTGTTCTTGGACGGCGTATTAATTCCGGGATCGATTTATAGTGTTGGCTCAGCAAATGTCCAAAATACAGGGAGAGTAATCATCTCCATAACAGCTCCGTCAATACTTCATATTCGAAACCATACTTCGTTTAACCCGGTTGCTTTAGAAGCACAAATTGGTGGAACTCAATTTAACGTAAATGCTTTAATTCGGATACTTAGATTAGCCTAAAAAAATACTTCTATCCCGGACACAATTCGGGCCTCGCCATCCACCTCCACCCTTCCAAAAGCGATCGCCTCAATCCCCCAAAACTCAAATAAAGGAAAATCCCGCTGAATAAACCCACCCGGCTGAACTTGGTCAAAATCGGTTGCCAAGTACACCCCAACGCTCCACAATTTCGCCGCCGGAACCGGCGGCGGTTTGTATTTTACGTTTATCTCTGCATTATAAAACAAAGTATCTACCTTTAATAGCTCACCGGTTTTCTCGACGATGGTTTCTCCGGACACCTTTACATTGGCGGATTCTGTCGCAAACTCTCCTCGGACCGGGATGGATACCTTGAAATTTGGATTGATTACTTCTGATTCGCCGGCTAGCCGCTCCGGAATAGTTGCTTGTCCGGATACCGTATTAATGTAAACTGGCTCTTTAACAGTCACAACTACCGGCTCCCCCGGATCAGGCCGCGGTAGAAATTTTGCAAACAAAAAAGCCGTAACCAACGCGCCGATTACGACCCCTAACAAACCTAATAATAATACTTTCTTCATTATTAATATATCTCCTCCTTTAGCCTAAAAATTTTATAATCCCCTTCGCTATCGAAATCCCCGCTCGCCGCCGAAACCCTGGATCTTTCAATAGACTTTCTGCATCGGGATTCGAATGAAACTCCACCTCTACAATCACACAAGGCATTTTGGTCTGCCGGATAATCCCATAATAGTCCGTCCCTCGATTGACCTCACTCTCTCTCGAAAAGATCCGTCGGATCGTCAGCTGTAAATCATTTTTTAGCTGTTTGGCCAAGACTTCCGCCAATTCTTTTCCGGTACCACCTAAGATAGAATAAATAGTCTCAATTCCTCTTATCGACGAAACAGGCGCCGCGTTGGTATGAATACTCACTGCCAAACTACATCCTGCTTTGTTAAAAACAGCTGCTCTTTGGCTAAGTGAAAGAGTCTTGTCTGTCTTCCTGGTTATTATGACGCCATATCCTTGGCTAACCAGCTCATCCCGGCAGGCCAAGGAGATATCCAAAACTCCGTCTGCTTCGATATAGCCGGTAGGTCCATGATTAGATCTATCAGTCCCACCATGGCCAGGGTCGATGCCAATCAATTTAGCCGTCGCCTTCATGGTCTTTTACCTCCGTTTTATTTAGATCGTATGGCTTTAAGCGTTTTCGCCACTCATTAAAACCGTATATACCAACATCAGACACTAGCAGCGCGCCGATGATCGCCGCAATATTTTTCCAATACTCCGGTTCCGTTCCGTACTGAACCACTCCGTATACAACAATAAAGGTAGTTAAGACTAAACTCCAAACCACCGCGATAAAAGCTATTTTAGTACCGGTGAGCATTACTTTCCCCACCTCCCTATATTGCCTACAATCGCCCCAATCCCAGCAGCAATAACAATCTTGCCCACATCCCAAACATGCCTCCAAAACGATTTTTTGACAGCTCCGCCTCCGGCGGCGGTATCGTTTTTAGCTTCAATATCATCAACACGACGCTCCAAGTTAGATACGCGGCCATTTGTTTTGGTTGTTTGGTCGAGTATCTGTCGAGTGGTGCCTTTTAGTTCGCCGACATCGTTAATAAGCTTGGCTGCCCAACTTGGTACATTTTCATTTGTCAAATAAACCACCGCCTTTTTATGTGATTTTGTATGATAGTATGATAACAGAAAATACCGCCCTAAATAGGACGGTTCGTGCTCTCGCAAGAAGAGCGACAAGAGTTACGTATTAGGCGACGTAATGTAGGCAAGTTTCAATCCACGCTCCCACACGGGGAGCGACAGTACTTACTCAAAATCCACTATTAATAATACTTCGACACGCCGTTTCCGCGAACCTCTTTTTTCGCCCGAAAAAACACCTCCTCTTTGGGGCTCCAACTGACTCAAACCCTTATCCTGCCTGCAGCGCGAACCCCCCGGGGAAATCATGTTCGCTTGGGGTTCGCGCGAATCGAACGATATTCTTGTAAGTTTATGGGTTCACATTGAATCTTAATCTTTCTTTTGATTCGGGAGTTAGGTTTGTAGCGATTTGAATCTCTTCATGGATTACCCTGGTTGATACGCCAGTTTTTTTGGCAGTATCATCAACGAACGTCGGCGAAATTATTTCGGTAACGTTATTTCCTAAAGATTTATTCATGCCAATAGATTGAGATTGTCCTGCTTTCGTCTCCGGATGAATTGCCTCATAAATCTCTTTCCGGCGTTTCAAATGTTCGCCCCGGTCGATCAAGTCCAAATCATTCCGGATTAAGTTCTCATCGATCTTAGCCAATTCCGCCTGCAGCCCTGATAAATCAATCATATTGCATTCGATTTCTTCAAGTCCTAATTCCTGACAAGCTTTAAGCCTATGCAGTCCTGCAATGAGCTTCTTAATATAATCTTAAAACTCTTTCAAAGGATCTGGTACCCAAGTTCCTTCTAAAGGATACTCGAAGATGAATGTTTTGTTTTCTCCGGGATTTATTTTAATTGAAGGATAAATTTGAAACCATTTATCATAAATTTCTACAAATCTTAAATATATATACTTATCACCCGAAGTTACGTCCATAGTAACTGCCTCTCCCTTTATAATCGGTCCAAATGAAGTATGGTTCCACCGAGCATCAGATAAACTATAATAATTGTTCTGTATAGTTAATGTAGTCGGTCCTTGACTTGGGGGACTTGGGGAAAACGAACATCCTGTAATTAAAATAAAAAATAGCGAAATTATTAATAATTTCTTCATAAAATGACCTCCTGTTTTATTTTAATTTTCGGGAGGTTTGGAAAAATACTTTATCCATGTATAATACAAACCTGTTGTCCAATCGATTACCACAAAAACACCGCCGCCTATAAATACCTTATAATTCTGCTTGTGCGATCCAATGATAATAATGATATCTATTAGGGGTTAAATCAGTTCCCGTAACTCGAAAAGCTCTTTGAGATACATCGCTAACTGAAGCCGTTTTATTTTGGCTGTCTGTTGGCGAGCGCATGCTTCCGGCATTGCCTGTCTCGGGATTATAAATAGTTACGGTTGGTGTTGTCCGCATTATAACAGGGAACTCGATACCGTTATCATACATATCAGTTGTATTAAGCGACCATCCAATTCGTCGTCCGATAGTAGTCACAGTTCCCGGGGCTACATCAATGTTATAGCTTTTTTGACAAAACCTTAATGCTAACGCTATTTCCTGCTGTATTGGTCTCCAACGCACAGTGCTAACATTTATTCCTTTCGCAACGATCACATCCGCAATGTCGACTGTATACGTCAGTCCAATTGGCAGTATCAATCGTAACGCTAAATAATCATTACCATCACTTCCTCGAGTTTTCCCCGCAACAGTCGGCAATGTAAATACAAATGAAAATTTCTGCCAATTCGCCGTCAATTGGACTTGCTGACTAGTCCCGTCCACATCCGCTGATGGACTGCCGCCAATCCCGAAATGCTGCCTGAAGCCCACGCTCATTGTTTGTTCGGCATTCGCCTTTGCCCAAAAAATAACCGTACATGTCTGTCCGGCCAGGGTATCAACATATTCGATCCGCTGTTGCAATTCGGGGGCGGTTGACGCTGCGCCAGTCTGTTGCCATCGCAAATATTTCTTGGGGTTGTCCGGGACCGCAGTTTGCCCAAGGGTAAACGATTGTTGAGATACTGTTGCCGCTCCCCCGGAACCTAAACTATGCAGGGGCCACCGGTCCAGCGTATAACCTACAGAGTTAAAACTAGTCCCTCGTTGGGCTATCTCAGAACGCGGATTAATAATGTAGTTGCCGTTTGCGACGATGGGCGAATTATCGTCATCAACCGGAACCAGCCCCAAGAAAGGATTTGTTAATTTGCCTTTAATTACCCATCCGTTATTATCCTCATTCCGTTGTTTCCAGAGATTATTTGCAGTGTCGGCCCAATTTAAAAATGGAAATACAATACTCGGTTCAGTTGGGCCAAACGCCCACTGAAAAACACCGTTTATAAGCGCTAGTGCTTCAGTTGCAGATGTCACTTGTGTTTCAAAGATTTCAATAGGTTCTCCCATTCAATTCATCCTTCTTTCCGACTTTTTTGTTCATTGCCTTACTGGGTCCATCATGCCCATTCCGGCTTTTCAGGCCAAATTTCTGCTTCCGGAGTCATGGAGACAACCAAATCTCGGATTTGCTGCATATAAACAAGGGTTTCGTTATAGATTTCTTCTGTATCGGTTGTAGGCAGTTGTGCCGCCCTTTGGGTCTCATATTGGCGAGCAACCGTGTCGGCTTCGGCTAAGAGTTCCCGCGCTTTTGGCAACACGTATTCATGTCGCCATTTTTCAAGATTAAAAACCCATTCACCAGCTGCCCATATGTGATATTTTGACGGCCGAAGAGGTACTTGCTGATCAGGTATATTAATTCTCTCGGTAAATCCGGCAATCTCATAGTAGTTGCCGTTGCTATCAATAAATCCATAGCACATACTAAAACCCCCTCACAGTTACCCCAAATCCCCCAGATAAGGGATATCCTCATTGACTCGAGAGTGGTAATTGTTTTACGCACAGTAAAACTTTGAGGTAAAAAAATATCCTCTCTCTTCACTTTAAGTAAAGAGGCTATTTTGTCGGCTATTTCAGGAGTTGCGGGTCGTTCTCCCGTTTCAACCATATAGTATCTACTAACTCCTATTTGAAGCTTATTGGACATAGTTGATACAGTTTCCCCTGATTTTTCTCGAATAAGTCTTAAAACAGTTTTGTTTTCCATATTTACACTACCTTTTACTTAATGTGAATTTTATATTTCTATTATAGTTTCACGTAGAGTAAAAGTCAATATGTATTTAGTCTTTTTGTGAAAATTATTTTGTACTTTCACGTTTTGTGATACTCTTATATAAGAGGTGTAAGGATGGCTACTTTTGGTTTAAGATTAAAACAACTTCGAGAAGAAAAGGGTATTACTCAAATAGATTTAGCAAAATATTTGTCTTTAGCTAACTCGACTATATCTCAATATGAAGCTGGTAAACGCGACCCAGACTCTTCAACGCTTCAAAAATTATCTGATTATTTTAATGTGACTTTAGATTATTTATTGGGACGTTCTGATGTTTGTAATCCTGAAATTTTTTCAGATCCCGAGGTTATTACTCTTGCTCGTGCCCGTCAAAAAATGACTCCAGAACAATTAGAAAGATGGAAAAGAATAAATAGGGAGATATTTCCCGATGTATTTGGCAACGACGACACAGAAGGAAAATAGTTTAAGCCCCAGATACAGTTTAATTCGAAAAACAGCTTGGGAACTTCTTTGCGAAGCAGGAGTTACCCTTCTGCCAATTGACCCTTATTCATTAATTCAAATCCACAAATGGGATTTGATTTCCGTCGGAGAATTAGCAAAGAAAACCGGCTTTTCTCGCGAAGAAACCATATCTAGCTTGGATGGCGAAGTAAAGTATTGCCCTAAAAATTGTAGATATTGCATTATTTATGACGAAAAAGCATATGAAGATAGAATTCCTTATAGCTTAGGACATGAAATTGGACACATTACGCTTGGTCACGTATTGGAATTAGAACAAGCAAAAAAGAATGGATACGAATTAACTAATGAACAATACGATTTCTTTGAATTTGAAGCCGATATCTTTTCTAGCGAACTCTTAATGCCCACCCCGATATTATTAGAAATCGACTTAATAAAACCTACAATAATCAAGCGTTATTGTGGAGTTTCAAAGCAAGCTGCAAACACTAAAGCGAATTTTTTAAAATCGTATATCGCATACAAAAACGACCTTGAAATTACAGCGAAGATAAAGAGACAATTTAGACATTTTATAAATCTTTATCAAAAACAATACCACTTAATAAACGAAGAACATTATAGTGTTGAGGAAAACGAAGCAGCAGCAACAAGAGACGACCCAGAAGGTCGTTTCTGACGTTTTTAAGGCCATGTCGAATTTTAACGGTAATTTTGTCGAAAAATAACGGAAAATTACGAATAATGCAAGGGGTTATTTAAGAAGCTATTAATCCAGAATAAGCATGTATGGTTTTTTAAGCTGTAAATAAATTTAAAACTAAAAACAACGGGAGGGGTTATCATGGATTTTATCGATGAAATTAAACAGTTTTCAGCAAAGATTCAAGAAATTAAGGACAAAATCAAAACTGAGGAAGCAACAAAAGTATCAATTATCATGCCATTTCTGCAATTATTAAATTACAACGTTTTTGATCCCCATGAAGTTGTTCCCGAATTTACTGCCGATGTTGGAACGAAGAAAGGTGAAAAAGTTGATTATGCAATATTGGTTGACGGAAAGCCATCGATTTTAATCGAGGCCAAGCCTGTTGACGATCCCCTTAAATCTCACGACGCTCAACTATATAGGTATTTCTCCGTTACTGAATCTAAATTTGCTATTTTAACCAACGGAATCATCTATAAGTTTTATTCTGATATTCAGGAACCGAATAAGATGGATGATGCTCCTTTTTTAGAGTTTAATTTGCTCGATATAAAAGAATCGGCCGTTACTGAACTTAAAAAATTCAAAAAAGAATCCTATAATGCAGACGAGTTATTTACTTCTGCAACAGCTTTAAAGTATTCGAATAAAATCAAGTCTTTGTTTGATGAAGAATTAAAAGATCCTAAAGATGAGTTTATCAGGTATTTTATCAGAGAAATATATTCCGGAAAAGCTACTCAAAATGTTGTGGACAAATTTAAGCCTATAGTAAAAAGAGCATTAAGCCAATACATAAGTGACTTAATGAATGAAAGAATCAAGTCGGCTTTAGAAGCTTCCGAAGTTGAAACAGAGGTAGCCCCAACAATGGAAGAGCAAGAAGAGGAAAAAAGATCTATCGTAACTACTGCATTGGAACTGGAAGCTTTTTTCTTAGTAAAATCCATCTGCCGAGAAGTAGTGGAATCAAAACGTATTACATATAAAGACACTTTGTCATATTTTACTATCCTGCTTGATAATAACACTTGGAGGTGGATTTGCCGCCTATATCTCAATGGCAGTAAAAAGTATTTAAGTCTTCCTAGTGGTGATAAGGAAAACAAGATATTAATCAGTAATATAGATGATATTTATAATCATAAAACGGAAATAATAGAAGCCGTCAAAACTTATATTAGTCAGTAAGAGGTGTCATACGATGAAAAACAAAATAATAAAGCTTTATCTCTTAATTAGTTTAACCTGGATAATCTCCTATCCAATTTGTTTTTCAGAAGAGATTGTCACCAATAAAGACGGTAAAAAAATCCTATTAAAAGATGATTATACCTGGGAATATTTTTTTGAACAAATTCCCGAAAAAACCGAAAAATCCAACCTATCGGACTCTGATTTAAATATTATTAAGACATTTAATGAATATGGCTCGTTTTTAATAAAGGACGTGTATGGTGCTAAAATAAAATACATTGTAATGAACCCCGGATTCATACCAATTCAATTCAGATATTAATGAAAGCATTATTAAATCTGCCATAAAAGATTATACGCTTTCTTGGAATACTGAGATACAGCGTGTTTTTACATTTACTGCAAAGGATAAATGGAATAATGATAAACAAATAGATTTAACATTATTGGCATATCGAGAAAACAATGAATGGAACTATAAAATTTTTGAAGGCAAAACTGATAAGATTAAATATGATTTACATAGGATAAATCCCAAACTATCGGAAAATCTTTATGATTATTATATTAGTTGGGATGATAAAACAACCTGTCCTTTAAAAATATTGGCCTATGAAATAAACATTGACGAATACAATACCGTGAGCGTGGATTTAATAGTCAAAAATACTTCGAAAAAAGTTATAGCTGCATTTAAGGGTATGTTCTTAATGTTCGACAAAATGAACCATCCGGTAACGTGGGGCGGTAGCGAAAATCGATTTAATTTTTTATGTCAAAATGAACCGGTTCCGGCACTGTCTCCAGAAACACAAATAGGTTCCTGGCCCCTTCGTTTGTATGAAAACACTCGTAAAATTAAACCTTCGATAACGGAAATTCAGTTTGAGGATGGCACTAAATGGGTACCAGTAAAGAAAAAATGATTCTATCTTTATTGAATACGAAAAAAAGCAACAGCAACAAGAAACGACTTAAATTCAAGTCGTTTCTGAACAATCAGATGACATCCCCGCTCAAATCAAAAAACTTGCCGAGTTCAAAGAATCCGGGATACTCACGGAACAAGAATTCGCCAGTAAAAAGGCTGAATTGCTTGCGAGGATGTAATAAATCAAGAAAGGGTGTTTGGATATGTCTACTTGCCCAAAATGTAATAATCATACTTTTACAATTCAAGAAAATACTCCTGCTGGTTCTAATTTTAAATTAATGTTTGTTCAATGCTCTTCCTGTGGTGCTGTAGTTGGAGTAATAGATTGTTTTAATATTGGAAATTTAATACTTCAGCAAAATAAAGCTCTTAAAAAGATTGCAGGGCAACTAGATGTTCATGTTGATTTAGATTAAGCTTGCTTAATTTTAAACCTTTCCGACTAATTTCAATCCCCCTCCCCTCTCTCTACTTAAAGAAGCTGAGGGTTTGAATTCATAATAACAATGAAGGATAAGTATAAAGATGACTAGTATTTTAGACTTGTTACGTGATTACCAAGGGATAATTGGCGTACTTGCGGGGATGTTTGGTGCACAAGCATTGCGAAACATGGGTAAAACTCACATTGAATTTCAAAATTGCAGTTTCAAATATATGAAAATAGGATACGACGAATTGGGGCAATTTATTGAGAAAGAAATTTTGCCATCAACTGAAGGTCAGAACGATTGTTATTTTTCAATGGATATAGAGATTTATAATAGCTCCGAAACACCAAGGATATTAAGAAATCTTCAGATACAATTTAACAAAAATAAAAAAATAATCGGGAAATCAATCCCTCAAGATGAGGCTACTGAAAAAACTTCAGCGAGTGGAAGCAGAGTAGATGATTTAAAAATCATAAATATCCATGCCAAGGAGATCAAAAGATTTTCTATTAGTGGTTGCATTGGATTAGAAACCAATTTTGATAAGGTGTATTTCACTGCAACCCAGAATAGATCCAAAAAGCTAAAAAAATTAATATTAAGAGTATAAGAGTATTACCCTACCTGCCAGGTCCACAGGTTCGATTCCTGTCGAGCGCAAGCGTAGTTACTTTTTCAGGCAGCCGTTTCGGCGCGGGCTGCGGCGGCACCATAATTTTTAACTGGAGAAATAAAATGAGTGATACTATCATTGGGGCAATTATTGGATCATTAGGCGTGATTATCGGTGCTTTAATACAAGTAATGCCGGTTATTCAAAAAAATATTTCAATAAATATCAACAAAACGAGAAAATCAAATCAATCAAGTATCATAGGGATTTGGAATATAGTTTGGGACTATGAAAAACAAGAAATTCCGGTCAAGTGTGAAACTTATTTTGTTTTAGAAGGCATTAATTCTGTAATAGGAATTGGTCATAATTCTGAACAAAATTGGCATTTTTTATTAAAAGGAATTATAAAATACCCTCATATTTTTGGGACTTGGCATTCAAAGGTTGATAATTATGGAGGAGTCTTTTTAGTATCGATCGACAATGGGCATAAAAAATTTAGGGGTCAAGCTTTGCGCATAGGCGGAGATATTGCTACAATAAGCGGAATAAAAATACTAAATGAAAAACCTTCTAAAAAGTTAATAAAGTTAACAAAACAAGACAAGGATTATTTAAAGAATTATAACCTATAACAATATTATTTTTAGGATGAAAACAGTGACGGAACAGAAAATCTTGAGTCTAATGAATCTCGAGCTGGCATCACAAAATTTTTAGGAACGCTACAAGAGGAGAAGTAGAGTAAAAATGAAGAAAAATACTTAAGGAGCGTTTACAATATGAAAAATGATATTGAAGCAAAAAATTGGGTTAATTTGCAAGAGTTATTATTTGAAAAATGCTATACTCCAGAGATAAAACGATTTCGATCGCCTTTCGTTTTCCGAGGTTTATTTGATTCTTCATATAAACTTTCAACAAGTCTGATTAGGCTTGAAGGTAATTCTCAAAAAATGGAAAAACATTTATTAAGGAATTTCAAAAAATATGCACAAAAAGATTTAGTATCAGTAGATTCAGATTGGAATTGGCTTTCAGTGGCGCAGCATCACGGATTACCCACTCGTCTTTTAGATTGGACATTTTCGCCATATGTAGCTTTGCATTTTGCCACAGTTGAAATTTCTAAAAGCAATATAGATGGTGCAATTTGGTGTGTTGATTTTATAAAAGCAAAGGAATTATTACCAGAAATATTAAAAGAAGCGCTCAACAAAGAAGAAGCAAATGGATTTTCGGTAGATATTTTGAATAAAGTATGCCCTACATTAGAAGAATTTGATAAATTAAAACAAACAGAACAAGATTTTATAGTTTTTTTTGAACCACCTTCAATTGATGAAAGGATCGTCAATCAATTTGCGTTATTTTCAGTTATATCAAATCCTTCAAAAAGGTTTGATGAGTGGCTTGATAACTACCCAGAGTTATACTATAGGATTATTATACCATCCAATCTAAAATGGGAAATACGAGATAAATTAGATCAAGCAAATATAACTGAAAGAGTATTATTCCCTGGACTAGATGGACTTAGTGCATGGCTAAAAAGATGGTATACAAGTCAAAATATCTAGCCGCCATCAAACCAAAAAGATCGAAGGTTCGGGAAATTTCGGGGTCACCATCTATCATTAAAAAATAAAGGTAGGTGTTATCTTTGAAAAAATCAATAATCTTAGCTCTCATTGCTCTATTGACAATCAACACGTCCCTTACATCCCTTGTTTTTTCACATTCCGGAAGAACAGATTCCCAGGGCGGGCACTGGGACAGAAAATATGGTACAGGCTATCATTATCATCATGGTTATCCGGCTCACCAACACCCTAATGGAGTGTGCCCATACTTACAACCACAAAAGTCCAGTAATAACGTCAAAGAAATTAAAGCCATTCAGGAAAAACTAATCGAATTAGGCTACGAACCCGGGCCGGCAGATGGTGTTAACGGGCCAAAGACAAAAGAGGCTATTAAACAATTCCAAAAAGACAATGGTCTTGTTCCGGACGGGATATGCGGCTCAAAAACAAAGGGAAAGTTAGGATTGTAAAACTTATCAATATTATTTACATAGACTGTTAACCGAAAAGGCGAATATCAAAAAACAATTGAGGTCTGTGAATTTGCATTGTATTATGGGTTAAGCGATAATACTCAAGGCAATTTTTCAGAGCGAATTGAACGAATAAAAAGGAAAACGAAATAAAAAAGGGTGACCTCTCAATGAAAACCTGTGATAAATGTGAAACAGACAACCTTGATTTTAACAAATCATGCACTAAATGCGGAGCCATCTTCGATATGGAAGTTATTAAATATTTAAATAAGTTAAAAGAAGAATTGTCACACGATCAGGATGCTTTCCCAAGCCATGAAATTATTTTTCGTGGTATAAGTAGATATTCCGATACTATTCGTTCAAGTGCAGCATTTCAACTATCAGATTCTAAGTCTACTTTAAAACAAGGCGATTTTATACGATACCATGAAGTCTTAATTGAAAGTCACAAAAGATCATATCCTCAAGAATTTGAATTATGTGATTTAATCATTTTAGCAAAAATTCAGCATACTTCAAGCGGAACATGTCTAATAGATTTTACACGCAATTTTCTGATTTCATTATGGTTTGCTTGTAGAAAACATTTTGACGAAAACGGATGTGTATTTGCTATTGATTTAACTTCAAACTATAATATTGACAAGTTTCAAAAAATTACAGATGATACAATTACAAAACGACCTATAAGAACACTATTAGAAGAGACATTAAATCTATACGACAATCTTTACCTTAATAAAATGTGGGTCTGGGAACCGATGAATATAAACAATAAACGAGCGGAACAACAAGATAGTATTTTTATATTTGGTCTTCCTCCTATCGACAAGAAATGTTTTCATAAGATAGATGTTCCTGCGGGTAATAAAAAAACTATCTTAAAAGAATTAAGCACATACTTCAATATAGATGAAAAGACTTTATTTTACGCAGGTTTTAATTATCCTATTGAAGGTAATTGTGATTTCTATTTTACTAACGGGTTGAATTACTTTAATAATAAAACATATTCTGAGGCTTATGTATGTTTTGAACATCAACTGGAGAAATGTAGGATCTGTTCTGAATCACCAAAATGTGAATGTGATAAAGATTTACTAAAAAAGAAAAAAGTTCAAATACTTTTTCTAGAAAGTATATGTAATAAAAACCAAGGACATTATCCACGTGCTATAAACAATTTAAACGAAGCTATTGAATTTGATGTGCATTGCGAGAAAACGATTCAATGCCAAGAAGAATTAGCTTATATTTATTACGCTCTGCAAAAATACAAAGAAGCGAGAAAATGGTTTAATTTATTAACTCAAAACGTACAAGATAATATATATTACCACCTATGTATTATTGAAATTTCATGCTTTCTTAAAGAAAATGAAATAGAAAATTATGAAAGAGAAAGATTAATACTTAATTTGTCAAATAATAATTACTATGTAAAAATCTTACTAAGTTATTTCAAATTTATTTATAATCTAATTTGCACTGATGAATATGAAAACTATATAAATGAATTAAACAAACTTATTGAAAATTTTGATATAAAACTTTTTAAATTTTTCGAAAATGAAAATCAAGGGGATGAAAAAAGAGTATTATGGGATTTTAGCGATACAAGAAAATGGGTAAATACAAATGACCTGTCACCGAAGAAGAAAGATTTAATTTTAGACATGGCAAACAAACTGGAAGACATTAACGAAGAAGTTAGAATAGCCTATCACTTGAGAAAACCGTTTTAATCCAAAAAGTCAGCTCGGGGCGTTAATTTGCAGTTTATCTTTGCCCTTCAGTAATAGTAGAATTCGCCAATAGAAACCATCACCAACGACATTATCCTAATTTTCCTAGCCTCGGGTATGAAAGGTGGCACATAAAATGAGAGTAGTATTCCCTGTAACATTGGACAATGGGTTAATTATTAACGGAAATGAAAAATATTTTCTAATTGATAACAATCCGGACTTTGATGGTATATCAGGATATGATGCAAATGGAGATAGGGTAACGCACATTGTTGGATTCGATGGTACAGATCTTCTCAAAAGATGTACCCATCCAAACTGTCGAGCTATAAAACAAAGTGCGAATGGATTTGGAGAAAAAGGAAGAAACAGCAATCCAAAGCGACCCATGAGAAGAGACCAGGCTCAATGCAGTGAATGCAGAACGCATAAGTAAGCAATATGTAGGCTAATTGACCGATCCGCTACGATCCGCGATATATAGTACCGATCCTGACTATTTGGCATTTGATTTACCTCTATTTTATTTATAAAATAGGCATATAAAGAACGGTCTTATATGCCAAATCAATACTAGGAGGTTACCATATGCCGAAAATACATGTAAAAAACCAATTAAACGATGGATTGTCAATCGAATTTTGTTGCGGCGATAAAGAGTATAAACTCGACCACGATGAAGAAAAAACTATTGAGGTCGAAGATGAAGATTGCTTATATTTCGATATAGTCTGCAAGCCTTCTAAAGTTCCCTGCAATGTTTAACTGATTAAAAGGACAAGGTAGGGGGCTGCAAATAAGTTTACTATTATAGTTTGAATTACTTCTTATACACTTCTTCCGCTCGCATAATAACCGGTGCCCGATCCTGGGCACTATACTCTGCGCATCCAGGATCGGCGCCTAGCAAGAAAAATGACTGCTAAAAACAAGAAAGTGAGGAAAATCATTCTAAATGGCCGTAGCCGAAAAAGATGGAAATTGGTATCTCGTTCAAAGTCGACCGGTTATAGTAGACGGCAAAAAAAGTATAAGCAAAAATGGACCCCTATCCCGGTGACCTCCAGGGAAGCAGCCGACAAATACGAAGACGATTTAAAAAATAAACGTTCCAAAGGGATCAAAATCGATCCGAACCTAACTGTTTATGAACTCTCGAAAATGTGGATGGAGCAGCATGTCAAATCCCCGGTCAACCCGCGTGCAGAAGCCACACAGATTTTCTATCAAAGCAGGCTCGACATTTACATTATACCGGAAATCGGCGCTAAAAAAATCATCGAATTAACCGTAGACGACCTAGACGATGTTCTCCGTGCTGCAGCTAAAAAAGTAGCTAAAACGGGGGAAATAGACACTACCCTGGACAGTATTTATTCCACCATGAGCGCTATGTTTGGATGGGCCATAAAGAAACGAAAAATTGCTGACAATCTTATGGAATTTGTCGATGCCCCAGTCGTGGCCGAACGGGAATATGTACTACTGAATAAAGAAGACATCCCCAAGCTGCTTGAAGCTGTCATTACGC
Organism: Bacillota bacterium; assembly: GCA_029974635.1. GTDB lineage: Bacteria > Bacillota > UBA4882 > UBA8346 > UBA8346 > JAEZJQ01. Next base: position 120,302 of record JARKQY010000007.1, read on the forward strand.
CCGAAAAGTATGATACAAAATATGCCAGACTTCAGCGGTACATTTACAGAGCAGTGTTTGTGGTGGAGCTGACTACTGCCCTGCGAATTGACGAAATATGCGGCATGAGGGAATCCGACATTGACTTTGAAAGAAAGATACTCTATGTTCGGCAACAGGTCATCAAATCGGGCACAAGTCCGGTGTTCGGGCCAGCAAAAGATCGCGCCAATGAATTGCCAGACGTTATTGCCTTGTCAGATACAACGATCGAAGCCATCCGAGAAGCACTGGAAATTAAAAAACTTAAAAAAGAAGTAGCGGCAGAAAATGGGCTGGTCTGGACAGAATACGATCTCGTGTTTACGAATAAAACGGGAGGACCCATCGATTCCAAGAATTTAAACACCCGTACATTTAAAACAGCCCTCAAAAAGGCCGGCTTACCGGCAATGAAATTTCATGGGCTGCGCCACTCGGTATTGACAATCCTCGCAAACGATAACGAGGATCCAAATGCTATTTGTAATTTAGCTCGGCATAAAGACTATAATTTTTTCAAACACAGATACCTTCACCCGGACGCCGAATCACAGCGACCGGTTGTCAAAGCACTCGAAAAATTAATACCTCTACCTTCCACGCAGCCCGATCTACAACTACCTGATTTGCAGCCACCCAGAATGCAGGACGCAAAATAAAATATAATAAATCCAATCCAGCATTATCAACGTTTTGTGAAATTATTAGAAAAATTCTTAGAAAAGGCATGAAAAAAGGTTTCTAAGAATTTTAGAAACCTAGTATTCTCATGGTGCGCCCGGAAGGACTTGAACCTTCGACCCTTTGATTCGTAGTCAAATACTCTATCCGCTGAGCTACGGGCGCTTCTGTTTTTTTATACTTGGCAAGGAATTATTATAGCACAGGTTGTGTAAAAAGTAAAGCTTTTAAAAATGGAACCCAAGATTACATCAAAGCTATTATGAGAGCCTCTTTCCAAAAAAGCCGAATCTTGCCAATGATTATGTATAATGATACAATTGATTTATAATACACTGCTGATAGAAAAATCTAAGAGGCAACATATCTGGAGGCTTTAATATCAATCGTGACATCGGTTATAAAAAGCCGCATCATATCTGCTGTGCGATCTCAGACAAAAAGTACTCGGAAAGTTATGAACTTAAAAAGCAATGGCTGAAAAAAGAATTTAGTAATGGCTATGTTTTCCGACGGATCGACGAGCGTGCCAAAGTATTTATCGAATATGGTCCGGCTGAAAAAGCATGGATTCCCATAACTACATGATGATTGGTTGCTTCTGGGTCTCCGGCCAATACAAGGGGAAGGGTCATGGAAAACCCTTATTGTAACAGGCTATTGATGATGCTAAAAAACAAAGGAAAGAAGGATTGGTAACAGTAGTAGGAACCAAAAAATATCATTTTATGAGCGATACCAAATGGTTATTGGACCAAGGCTTTGCGATCCGCGAAAACATTCCGTCAGGATTCAGCCTTATTTCAATGGATTTTAATCATAATGCTGTTAGCCCGCGATTTAATGATCCGGTAAAAAGCGTGAATGCCCCGATAAACAAGGATATGTTGCTTATTACCCTAACCGCTGTCCCTATTCTGAACATCACGTCCAAGAATCACTGAACGAAAGCTACAGTTAAAAACCATCAAACTGGAAACACTGGAACAAGCATGGATATACTCAAAATCGACTCTGCCGGTATATCCTGCGGCATGTATCTAATGCCAGTTATACCTTTTATTACAGATACCTGCGGGATGATTGAAACAACAGTTGCTAAAGCTAAAAATGCGGGGATAGATTTTATAATTTTTGGCGGACTAACCTTGAAGAGTGGGAGGCAAAAGGATTATTTCATCAGATTTCTAAAGAACCAGTATCCGGAACTCGTGGCCAAATATCAGCAAATATATGGGGATGAAAATCCATGGGGTACTCCCGATTTAAAATATATAAGTCAAATTGAAAGAATATTTGATAAAATAACAACCAAGCATAAAATCCCCAAAAGAATTCCTGCAAAAATGTTTGAAGGCATTGTTTCACCAAAAGAATTAATAATTATTATTCTTAAACAACTAGATTATCTGGTTAAATTGAAAGGAAATAAAAGTCCATACAGCTATGCAGCATATACACTATCACAGATAAAAAAAACCGTTGAAGAAATGGATTATGATGAATTGCTTAGTACTAAAGGCATAGGACCATTTACAGCAAAATTAATTCGAGAGATTATTGAAACCAAAAGGTGTATTTATTATGAAAATTTATTATAAAAAGATGGAATTAAAAATTCACAAGTTTCAATCCTAACGTTTATCAACTGAATGGCTGTCGCAAGCCTCAATGGATATTATAAAAAACTCCCCGCGAAAGGCAGGAAACCATAATTATTACTTTCAACAGTATCAATTGGATAGAGTCGGAACAAGATACTATAAACGAAATATCGCGACAACATAAATTATTGCCTCTATCACCGGGGCTTGAAGCGGAAGTCGTGAAGATAGAACTATATAATAAGTCTTTTGTTCTCAAACTATGGAATAAAGATTCTAAACCCAACGTCGGAAACCAATACAAACTCCTGTATAGTCTTTATGAAAAAGGTGTACGTGTCTCAAAGCCTTACGGTTGGGGAGTTGATGCAGATGATAATCAAGTTCTACTAACCAGTTATGATGGTCAGCCAATCTCAAAAATAAACAAAGCTAAACTAAAGAAACTAGCACGAATGTTAGTTCAAGTCCACCAATACCGTATGGATAAAACGGACCTAACATTTATTCCAAGGTATGATTTTTTTCATTACTTCTTTCCTGCCATAGAATTGCATCATGATATCAACCATTTATTGACGAATCTTATGAATATGGTAGATATATCTCAGGATAGTTTAATCCATGGCGACTATAATTTAGGGAATATATTAGAGGAACGAGACAATTATACAATAATTGACTGGACCAATGGCCAACTCGGTGATCCTAGATATGATATTGCTTGGTCCGTATTTTTAATAAACATCTATACCGGAGAGAGGTATGGAGGGATTTATCAATCAGATTTCTTGGGGTTATCGGGTTACTCATTGGAAGATTCGGTGCTATTTGAGGCTATTGCCTGTCTGCGCTGGATTTTATTAAGCCGGATTACCAATCTACCAAAGGATCCAAGCGTCTTAAAGCGAGTTAAAAAAATAATCTTTGACAATCGCTATTTAAATATAAATATTTAAATAAAGAACTTTTGTGATTATTATAAGGAGAAAATTAGAAAATGAAGGTTGATTTTTATGAGATTGCTGAAATTGCGGACGAACAAATTATTTTTGTTGTCATAGTTTCGAGATATAACGATAAATGGATACTTGTAAGACACCAGGCACGTTCGACCTGGGAGCTTCCCGGAGGCCACCGGGAAGAACTCGAAGATTTACAAAAAGCCGCCGAACGTGAATTATATGAAGAAACCGGGGCAAAATATTTTGACCTTATTCCGGTTAGTGTCTATTCGGTAAGATTTGAGGAAAAATGTTCTTACGGCAAGCTTTTTTACGCTGATGTTAAAGAACTTGGTCAATTGCCAGCCCTGGAAATCGCAGAAACCAAATTGGTTGATGATTTGTTCCAAGAAAATTTGACCTATCCTTTCATTCAACCATTTTTATTCGAAAAAATACGGGAATATTTAAGACAAAAAACAAGCTAAAAAGATTTAAATAAAATAGGTGGAAAACTCCGGCATGAAATAAGGGGAAATAATGACGATAAACTTTGTGAGCGCTTTGGAATCAAAATCCTTGGAATTATTGAGGACTATTGAAAAGAGTGACTTACATAATCATGGGGTTCTTGGAGGAAATCTAAGCTATTTCGAAACCCTCTATAAAAAGCGGATTCCAAGGCTGGACCATAAGCTGCAAAATATTGAAGCCATGGACGCATGGGTACAAGAGCATTTTCTTCCTATGGTTCAAGGCGCCGCAGGGTTTGAATGCGCTATTGAAGCTGCGTTTACGCAAGCCACCCAAGATGGAGTCCGTGTTTTGTCCATGAGCATTGATGTGTATTTTCGCTTTTTATATGACGGAAAAGTTGCAAAACTTGTTTCAAAATTGGCTGAAATCCATAAGCGAGTTGCTCCTGAAATGAAATTTTTACCCCAATTGGGGTTGACGCGAAGTGTTGATTCAGACACACTTTACCAATGGTTTGAGCCGTTTCTTGACTCGGATTATTTTGTTTCTCTTGACTTATACGGAAATGAGTTTGGTCAGGAAATTGGTAATTTGAAAAGAATTTATAGAGCGGCTGAAGACAAGGGACTGATTTTAAAAGCCCATGTTGGTGAATTTGGGGATGCATATTCAATTCGGGAAGCCATAGAAACGCTTCATTTAAACCAAATTCAGCATGGAATAGCGGCCCATAGCTGTGGCGAGATCGCTCAATGGCTTGCCGACAACAAAATTCAACTGAATATTTGTCCAACCAGCAATATTGTCTTGAATCGGGTCCCCGACTATAAAAATCATCCTATTCGAAAACTTTTTGATTATGGCGTTCCTGTTACGATAAACACCGATGATGTTATTGTTTTTAATAAAAGTGTTTCCGAGGAATATTTAACGTTGTTTCAAGAAGGTGTCTTTACCGCAAAAGAATTAGATTTCATAAGAGTGACGGGATTAAATTCGGAAACGACGGAGAGACGCACGATCATTAGAAATAGATGCAGTTCCTCCTCCGGAAAAGGGATTTGACTTATTCATTAAAAGCGCGTATAATGATTTTGGTTTTCAAACATAAATACTTATATAAAACCAATACAACTTAAAAGTTTTCTAGGGTTCCGCAGTATAGCTGGCCTGTGACCAAGAGAGAACTCACGGCTTTGAAGCCGTGTCACGGAAGGATAAAAGCCTGGGAGGTATTAAGATAATATCTCTCAGGTTTTATTTTTGCCAAAAGGGGTGATGGGCATGGCTTGGGTCTACCTATTAATTGCGGGGGTTCTTGAAGTGGTTTGGGCAATGGGACTTAAATACTCTCATGGATTTACAAAATTATACCCATCTTTGATCACAATATGCGGCATGGTAATTAGTTTTTATTTATTGTCACTCGCAACCAAATCACTTCCAATTGGCACCGCATATGCTATTTGGACCGGTATTGGTGCTTTAGGTGCAGTATTACTGGGCATTTTCCTTTTTAATGAGCCGGTTAATATATTGCGAATTGCATTTCTTTTCCTAATACTGGTAGGTATTTTAGGACTAAAACTTACTTCTGCCTAATTTCACCTCGATATTAACTTGGTCACAACACCAAAAAGCCCGTGATTACGGGCTTTTTGGTGTTATATGTTTTTTATAAACATTCTGGCGGAGAGAGAGGGATTCGAACCCTCGCTAGGCGTTAGCCTACTAACGGTTTAGCAAACCGTCCCCTTCAACCGGCTTGGGTACCTCTCCGGATAAAAATAAAAGTGTGAATGGTGAAGTTTGAAAACTAACAATCCGAATTCGTTAATTATTTTTCGATGTTTTTTACACTTCACTCTTCGAACTTCAAACTTGCTCTTCTCTGGCGGAGGAGGAGGGATTCGAACCCCCGGTACCTTGCGGTACAACGGTTTTCAAGACCGCCTCCTTAAACCACTCGGACACTCCTCCGAGTTCTTCAAAAAATCACCCAGTGAATGGCATGAATTATTCTAACATATTGGCTGGGTCAATGTCAAGAAGCATTCTCCGGCTCCCATCAAACACCAAAATGAAGCTATTATCATTTACTGTAATTGCAGTTCTTGAATGCGGTTCATGTATATATTGGTTAAAGCATCGGCCTCTTCGGTGGTATCGGCTTCCGAATAGATTTTAAAAATCGGCTCCTCGGCATCCGGTAATACCAGCGCCCAGCCTCCCTCATGGAGCACTTTTAAACCGTCCGTTGTTTCCAATTGACGATCCTTGTTCTCTTCAAATAAATTGCGCATCACCCGGCCTTTCTGTTCCCAGGGGCATTCCACCTCGCGATAGCCCCGTTTGATTTGCGGAATCGCCGCCTTGGCCTCCGACAGGCTTTTTTGCTCACGGGCCAACAATTCCAGCAGCTTGATGAAACAAAATAAAGCATCGAATTGGGGGTGATAGGCGCTACGGTCCTCGGCGGCCGGGAATAACTTTTCTTGAACATTTTTCTCCATCAGCGATCGGGGGTCTGCTTTGGTCCGGATCACCCGGCCGTGAAACTCCTGGGCCATTTTTTCAATAAAATGCGGCGCGGTAACGGGAACCGGGACAACTGCTTCCGGCCGGTTTTTGAAGACCAGGTATGAAAGCAATGCGGTAATTTCTTCCTCCTTCACCAATTCGCCAGCTTCATCCAGGACAATCAAACGTTCACCGTTACTGTCAACCACTACTCCCATATCGGCCCCGCTGACCCGGATCTTTGCTCCGGCTTCATCAATGATATTAATTAACTCCCGAATTGTTTTTTCCTTCTTATGATGATGGATCTTCCCTTCTTTCCGCTCGGGGTTCCATTCGATAACTTGGCAACCCAACTCATGTAAGAGCCGTGGCAAAACCAACGACAAACCGCCGCCGTCATATGAAACCACCACGGTGAGACCGGCCTTGACGATTATTTCCCGCGTCTCCGTGTTGAATAATCCTTTCAAATACGGTTCAATCAGTTTGGGCACAAAAGTAAGCTCTCCCATGGAGTTCGCCGGTACACGCGGACAATCCTCAGTAAAAAATGAATTCTCCAGGGCGCGTTCCGTCTTTTTATCTATGTTTAGGCCTAAATCATCTAAAAACTCAAAAATAACTTCCTGGCTTTCATCGGGATTTTGATGAATATGGACCCCGCCGCGTGCATCCAGCGCCATCAAGGCATAACGAGTCATTGGAGTAGTTATGGTCCCCAGATCGTACACTCCAACTCCTACGGATAAAGCGCCCGCTACCAAAGCGCGTTTGAATACCCTGGAAGCACGGAAATCATCGGAACTAACCACGATTTGCGCCCCAGGTTTCAAATGCGCTCCAAATACCGCCCCCAGTTTAACCGCAATCTCCGGTGTAATTTCCTGATTTACCGTTCCCTTGATGCCATTATTTCCAAACAAACTTCGGGAACAGCTTTTCGCCCAGATAAGACTTTCATTTAACGTTACGCCGCTTTCCACGATTTTTTCCGGCCAAACCTTAACCTGAGGCTTTACCACGCTTCGTTGTCCTATCGATACCCCTTCTCCCAAAACAGCTCCTTCAAATAGGGCATTCTTCCCTTTTAAATAGCTTTTGCTGCAGAGAATTGCCCCTCTTAGCTCAACACCCTTCCCTATATAACAACGATCCCAGCAGATGCTCCGTTTGATACTGCTTTCTGCTCCAATCATTCCGTAATCACCGATAATACTATATTCCGTGATTTCAGCCCCGGAGCTGACTTCACAAAAGTCTCCCAGTAGAACCGGGCCGGTTATTTTGGCATCGTCCGCAATTTGGACGCCTTCGCCAACCCAAACTCCGGGGCTGATTTCCTTACCGGGCAAATTGATTTTTACCTTGCCGCTTAGAATATCATAATGCGCTTGCCGGTATTGTTCCAGGTTGCCGATATCCGACCAATACCCAGCAGCGATATAACCATATAACGGTTCGTTATTGGATAACAATAACGGAAAAAGATCCTTACTAAAATCGAAAACTTGTCCTTTTTGATAATAACTAAAAATTTTGGGGTCAAGAATATAGATACCGGTATTCACCGTATCACTGAATACCTCTCCCCATCCCGGTTTTTCTAAAAACCGCCGGATCCGGCCTTCCGCGTCGGTGATTACAACTCCATATTCCAGCGGATTATTTACCTTGGTAAGCACTAAAGTAGCCGTCGCTCCCTTGCTGCGATGAAAAGCAACCGCTGCCCCCAAGTCAATATCCGTCAAAGTATCCCCGCTAATCACCAAAAAAGTTTCATCCAGAAAATCAGCGCCGTTTTTTACGCTGCCGGCAGTGCCCAGGGGACTTTCTTCAATGGCGTATTGGATCTCGATTCCCAAATTGCCGCCGTCGCCAAAATAATTTTGTATGGCTTCCGGCATATAAAAAAGGGTGGCCATTACTTGCGTAAAATCGTATTGTTTTAAAAGCTTAACAATATGCTCCATCATCGGACGGTTGGCAATGGGGGTCATTGGCTTCGGTTTACCACACGTTAAAGGGCGGAGCCGGGTCCCTTTACCGCCTGCCATAATTACGGCCTTCACTGGCAATTCCTCCTTAAAAAGCTAATGTAAATCGCGATAACGCGTCATTTCTTCAGCCCCAATCGTTTTCACCATTTTCGACATGGTAACGTTCCGGGCCGCCTCTTCATGCACCACCGCCCGCCACGTGGAATCCCGGTGTTCCTTGAGAATTTCTTCAAAAGTAGTAATGGTATGAGCGGCGATCCGATTCCAATTATATAATTTTTCAATATCTTCCATCCCTTTAAGCTTCATTTGCCGGGTATGTTCGGGATTATGCAAGGCCCATATAATATTATCCGCCAAAGAACTGGCATTATCGGTATACGCTTTCAAACCATTCACTCCATGATTGATAATCTCCCCCAGGCCTCCGGCGTCCGAAGCCACCACCGGGGCACCAGCCGCCATGCCTTCCAAGGCGACGATTCCAAAAGGCTCATACAAACTGGGAAAGACTGCTACATCCGCGGTTTTATACAAGGCATTCCGGGTGAAGTCATCAATATACCCGGTAAAAAAAATCCGGTTGTATATTCCCAACTGGTAGGCGCGGTGCCGCAATTCCTCAAAATAAGGCCCTTTCCCCGCTATTACTAGTTTTGCCTTGGGTTCTATGGCCAGAACCCGGGAAAAGGCATCCAATAACACGCCCAACCCTTTTTCCCGCACAATTCTTCCTACATAGAAAAGCATTTTCTCATCGGAGGCGCAATAACGCTGCCGAACCTTTAATGGATCCAGATTGGTGGACCTGAATTCCTCGGGATAAACCCCATTGGGAATCACCCGTAATTTGTCGGCCGGAATTTGGAATATCCGCTGAAGCTCTTCCTTCATGTATTTACTGCAACAGATAACCCGCCAGGATTCGTAGCCCAGCCACCATTCCACATTGCTGATATAACGTTGCAATTCGTTATGAAGCCCATTATTACGGCCGTACTCAGTGGCATGAATGGTTGAAACCAACGGAATCCGCCAGGAATGCTTCAAATTCTTCCCGGCAAAGGCGGCCAGCCAGTCATGGGCGTGAATAACATCGAATTCAACCCCGGCTGTCACCAGTTGGTTAGCTTGCTCAATCATATTCAGGTTGAGTTGCAGTACCCAAGTAAGGAAATCCGGACATGCAGGATTATTCATGACCGTCCGGTAAACTTTGACCCCTTTAACCTCTTCATAACTTGGCGCCCCTTGGACTCCACAAGTAATAACATAAACTTCCGCGCCTTGTTTTACCATTGCCAAAGATAAATCATGTACATGACGGGCGATTCCGCCGATTATTTTCGGAGGGAATTCCCAGCTTAACATTAATACGCGCATCATCTCACCTCATGCAGTAGTTTCCAACCATCACCAAGTTTGGATCATAAACCAAACCCAGAAAGCCAAATTAGTTTAACCATGGAGCGACAATTATATAACAGTAAAGGAATTTTTTATTCTTTTTGTAAAGCTTGATGCGCTTTGGCGCATAAGTAAATTATTATAAATTAAATAGGCCTTTAGAAAAATTTCATTGACGACGATTACTATAGTTAAGTAGATATCGAGGCAGGGAATATAATCAAAGGAGCGTGGTCATCATGGTATTAACCAATGAACTAATTCATGAAAAATTGAAACAAAGCCAGTATGCGACGATGGTTACAATATCCGAAACCCAGCTTGTTTCACGCACCATGACTTATGGATATGTACCTGGAAAAGGTATTTTTGCGCTAACTCAAAAAGGAAGCGACAAATTAAATGATGTAGCCCAGAACTCCCGTGGTTTATTTCATATTTCGAAAATTGAGAGCGATATGAACTTATCATACGATATTTCGATATCCGGGAATTTTAAAACCTGCGATGAATTTTCGCCATATTTCAATGAAGGAATTCAGGTATTGGGGGAAAATAATCCACAAATTTTAGGGCTGTTAAATTCGGAGGCGAAATCGGATTACGAAATGTTATGGTTTCAAATCGATGAAATCCGGGGATATTCCTATTATCAAATCATTAGTGGCCTGCCCAAAACGATCATAAAATATTAATTATTATTTGCAGCCACCCCGTATTTTTTCTTTAAAGTTCCGCTTTGTTAAAACAAAGCTTTAATTAAAATTAGCTACCATAATTCCTTGCGGGGTGGATGACGTTAACGAAAAAGGAGCTGACTGAAATGACGGAAAAAAACTTTTCCGAATCATTACTGCTGGATTTGGAAAAAAACTTGCACGATATCGGCAAGGAATATCCCAAATCCGCTTTAACAATTGATAAACTGCTGAGCTTAATTACCGCTTATAAAAAAGAAAACACCGTCTCTTGCCCCGATGTTTTAAAAACACTGAAAACATATATAGACAACCTTTCATTTTTACCTGGTGAAGCCGTTAAACCTGTGTCGGACGTCGCCAAACAATGTTGCCGCGAATGTATGTTTCATATGGATGACTGTTTCATCAACATTATCTTCATAATATTTAAATCCATCGAGACCAGTAATTATCTCGAGCCCAAAAAGATACGGCCCACCTTGCGAATTGATGCCTTTCAAAACGATATCCGAAATTTTTCAAATTCGGTCCGCCGAACAGAGAATCAATAATTTATTGCTTAATTCGATCCAGGCTCTTGAGAATCCCGTAAATGATCGCCTGGGGCCTGGGCGGGCAACCAGGGATATAGACATCCACCGGCACAATACAATCAATACCGTTCCGGGTAGCAAAGCTGTCCCTGAATATCCCGCCGCTGCAAGCGCAGGCCCCTACCGCCACCACCATTTTGGGATCGGGGGCGGCATTATAGGTTTTCACTAACGCCAATTCCATATTGCGGCAGGCGGTTCCGGTGACCAAAAGCATATCGGCGTGCCGCGGCGAAGCTACAAAATGGATTCCGAACCGTTCCAAATCATTAAAAGGATTGTTGAGGGCATTGATTTCATAATCGCAACCATTGCAAGAACCGGCGTCTACTTCACGAATCTGTAAGCTCCGGCCGAATGTCTTCTTGAGTTTTGATTTAACTTGCTCTCCAATGGCCTGATAGGATTCATCGGGAACAACCCGCTCTTCGATGATTAGAGGACTGGTACGAAGGATCTTTCTATCCTTTTCGGCCAATTCGAACTCTATAGACATCCAAACCGCCTTAGTCGGACAAACTTCTTCACAAAGTGAACAAAAAATACATTCGTCAAGATTTATGCCGATATTTTGACCGGTTTGATCCACAGTAATAGCGGAAGTCGGGCAACTGGCAACGCATGCCCCGCACCTGTTACACAAAGAAGTATTAATCTTCGGTTTTCCGGTTAAATACGGCGAATTGAACGGAACCTTCGGATAAGATACCGTAACCCGCGGATACTGAATTATTTTCTTTATCATTCCCAACATAATTATGCCACCTTGTTTTCAAGTTCGTCAATTCGTTAGTTAGTTTTCCAGTTCAGTAGTTCGCCAGTTTTTTGATAACTAGATAACTATATAATTTGAAATAATAATTTAAACAAAAATAAAGCGCTTTTATATCGGTTTTAACCGCTAACTGATAACTGTTTTTAAAGGTCATTCCCCGCATACGAAAGATTAAAACTCTTGTTAATTAACGGAAAATCCGGAACCACATTGCCTTTTACCGCATGACAAAGGGCTGGCCAGTTACAAAAGGACGGTGTCCTAACTTTATACCGGTATACCGTATTATCCGGTCCGGTCATTATCCAGTGAATATTTTCACCCCGCGGCGCCTCGGAATAACCCAATGCAAAGCGATACGCTTCGACTTCGGTAACCGGTTCCCTCACCTTTCCCGGCGGCATGGCCTCCAAGGATTGGATGATCAAATCCATCGAGATAAAGCACTCTTCCAGCTTTACCTGATACCGGCAATTGACATCCCCATTTTGATGCCTGGGAATATCGAATGACAATTTACCGTATGCGCTATAAGGGTGATCTTTACGCAGATCTTTATGCACTCCGGAGGCGCGGCCCGCTGGGCCTACCACATTTAGATCTTTGGCTATCTGATTTGAAAGAATACCGGTATGCTCAACGCGATCGGCAAACAGGCTGTTGGACTTAATGATGTTCCGGGTTTCCGTTAATTCTTTCCGGATCCGGTTCAAATATTCCAAGATCCTTTTTTCATTTCCGGTGATGAAATCCTTTCGCAACCCGCCCGGTTTGTTTACACTGCGCAGGAAACGGCTATTGGATACCTCTTCAATCATTTGATAAGTCCAGCCTCTGAGCATTCGAAACTGGGAAGCTCCGAACCCGTGTGCGATATCCACACAGATTCCGGCCAGATCGCCCAAATGACTCACCAGCCTTTCTTGTTCGGCAAAGATGACCCTGGAAAAATTAGCGCGCTCGGGAGGTATGATCCCGGCAATTTTTTCAATAGCTTGACAGTATGCCAATGAATTGGCGAAAGTTTCATCGCCGGAGATCCGTTCCGCGAAATAAAAACACTTCTCAATGCTTTGGCCTTCGCAAAGCTTCTCAATTCCTTTTGTAACATAAAAAAGCTGCGCTTCCAGATTGATGATTGGCTCTCCAGCCACGCTAAACCTAAAATGCCCGGGTTCGATGATCCCGGCGTGTACCGGCCCCACTGGAATTTCATAAACACCGGCGCCTTGAACCCGGGTAAACTGGTCCGCTTTTTCCGTGACCACAAAAGGCGGTTTTTGGCGGCCGTCAAAATCCCGCCGCATGGGGTATACCCCTGGAGGCCAATTATTATGAAGGGCAAAACGCCTTGGATCCGGATGTCCCTGCGGCTCTAATCCGAATAAATCCTGAATCTCCCGTTCATAAAGCTGGGCAGCGGGAATATGGCAGGCAATGGATTGGAACACGGGTTTCGTTTCAGGGATAAGGGTTTTGAATACGATAAAAAGATTGGCCCCAGTCACGCCAAATACATAATAAATGGCAAAACAGCCGGAAGGATTGGCCCTTTCATCCGCGGCAAACAATGAAACCAAGGCGCAACTCTTTTCTTCAACCAGAAACCGGCTGAGCTCCGGCACCTTTTCCTGATATATTTCTACATATAACTCATTATCATTAATTAAAGCGCTCCGGTGAATCTCTCCCGGAAATCTTTGCTTGAGCAAATCCAGGAAGTTTTGCGAACTCATTTCAATGGCCTCCTTTGACTATCCCGACTGCGGAAACCAAAAGATCTTTAATTACGGAGGGCAGATATAGGCCTCCCGCGCAAATCAAGAATAGCAAAACTCCCATGACCGCAATTCCGGAAAAATTAACTTCCCCGGGCTTCATTGCATCGCGATCTCTTGGAGGCAACCCTGTGCTATAAAACATTTTCAGAGCAATACTGGCAATTCCCGCAAAAACAACGGCAATTAGCAAAACCAAATAAGAAGCTAACCAAGGATGCCGAGCCGCAAACCCTGCTGTGATAAGATTTAATTCACTGGCAAAAATACTGAACGGGGGCATCCCCGCAATAGCAAACAGGCCGAGCAAAAAAAACACCCCGGTGACGGGCATCATTTTGAAGATGCCGCTTACTTTCGAAATCTCCCGGGTCTTATATTTCAAATAAATATTTCCCGACGCCAAAAAAAGCAACGATTTGGTGAACGCATGATTCAACATATGAAACAAGGAAGCAAATATGGCTGCCGGAGTGAATATTCCGAGTCCGAAAGTGATGATTCCCATATGTTCAATGCTGGAATAGGCTAGCATCCGCTTGTAATCCTTCTGAACCAAGATAAATATGGCTGCGGCGGTTATTGAAATCAAACCGGCGCCGATTAATAACCGTCCCGTATATAGGGTATTCCCCAGATTCTTGTTTACAATGGTAAGAACGCGAATGATTCCATACATGGCGCTGTTAAGAAGCACTCCCGACAACAAGGCGCTAATGGGAGCGGGAGCTTGGCTGTGGGCGTCCGGAAGCCAGGTATGCATGGGCGCCAGGCCTACTTTGGTCCCAAAACCAACCAAAATGAAGATAAAAGCAATTTTTAGAATGCTACTATGGAGGCGCTTGGCATTTTCTAATAAAAATGACCAGTTCAAATTGGAATGCGAGCCCTCAAATACGTTTACCGCCGATATATATAACAAAACGATTCCCAATAACGCCAGAGCAATCCCCACCGAACAGATGATAACATATTTCCAGGCCGCTTCGATAGATTCCTTACTGTTATAGAAACCGACCAAAAAAGCCGAGGCCAAGGTGGTCGCCTCGATGGCAATCCACATCACCCCCAGGTTCTGGGTAGTCACCACCAAAATCATGGTAAAAATAAAAACGTAAGTGAGACTGTAAAAGAGCCGGATTTGGTTCAAAGAAACGGATTGGTGGTTCAGTTCATGATTCATATAGCCAATGGCATAAATGCAAACCAAGGCGCTGACAATCAAAATCGTATCCAAAACAACCACGCTAAACTCATCGATGTAAAATAAGTTATCTAACATTGAAAAATGGATTGGGCCGCTGACGCTTACTTTATAAGTCGTCAATATTGCCATCGCCAACAGCATAACCGCCCCGATGCAATTCATGATATTAAAATGAATACGCTTGGCCGTTGTCCAGAAGAGTCCGGCTAATAACAACAAAGCCAGCAGCAAGGTGATTTCCATCCCGTTTAACCCCTTAGATTTTTCAATTTATCGATATCAATAGATTCAAAGCTTTCATTAATCCGGAAGACCAGAATGCCCATAATCAATACCGCGGTCAACAAGTCAAAAAAGATACCCAGTTCGACGATCATCGGCATTCCGTTGGTTGAAAGGATGGCCGCCGTAAAAAGTCCGTTTTCAATCACCAAAAAGCCGATAATCTGCCCAATGGCTTTTTTACGGCTGATCATAAAGAATAACCCGATTAAAACCACCGCTGTAGAATTAATCAAAAATATTTTAACGAATCGATCCGAAATATCTTCAATATTCGTTATGGTGAAATAGGACAACAAGACTAAACCGCAACAGATGAGAATGGAAATCGGGATATTCCAGAAAAAATCCTTCTCTACTTTGTATTCCACTTTACGAACCGTAGTTCTTAACAAATAAGGAATGTATACCACCTTTACCGCAACCGTAATGACCGCCACCAAAAGAATCTCCCAATCCCCTGTTTGGGATACGTGATGTACACCAAGTATTCCGGCAATAATGGCTAAAAGCAGCGACTGCAACTGAAAAGTCTTGATATATTCATTGACACGTTTGTTAGCCACCAGCATAAATGCGGTAATTAAAATGGTTATCGATAATAAGTGCAGATAATTCTCGATCACTATCCCTTACCTCCCCACCAATAAATATTGAAAGAAACCCAGAAAGGCAAGAATGAATGAAAGCGCCGCCAGATTGGGAACACTAAACAATCGCAGCTTCACAGTGCTAATCTCGGTGACGGCAACCAAGACCGCGATGAAGATTACCTTTGCCAAATACAGCAGTAGTGAAGACATCAATGTCGAGTTAGGACTGGCAAATGCCAGGAACGATTCCAGCGGTAAAAAAATATTGGCCAGTAAGGTAATAAAAATCAGTTGCTTGATACAAGCCGCCCACTCCATTAATGCCAAATGCTTCCCGGAATACTCCAAAATCATGGCCTCATGAACCATGGTTAGTTCCAGGTGAGTAGCGGGATCATCCACGGGTATCCTGGAGGTTTCCGCAATCAGGATAATAAAAACCGCTAAGAACAGCAAAAGATATACCGGCTGGAAAAGAAGAAAACCGGTTCCCGCCGAGGAAATCATCATTGAGTATACTGACGTTGATCCCGCAATTAACCCGATGGTGAACATTGATATTAATAAAGAAGGTTCCAATAAAACGGAGATCATTACTTCCCTGCTGCTTCCCATGCCCCCAAAAGTGCTGCCGCTGTCTAGCCCGGAAAGAACCATAAAAAACCTGGCCATTCCCAACAAATAAATTACCAAAATCACATCTCCCGCGAAATGGAAAGACGGCAGATTTAAATTGACGGGAACCAGCAAAGCCGCCAGTACTACTGCCCCGGCAACGATATATGGTGTAATCCTGAAAATCCAGGAGGTGGTCTCCGAAACCACCGTATCTTTTTTAAATAACTTCCATAAATCATAATAAAGTTGCAGTAACGGCGGTCCTTTGCGTTTTTGGGAGAACGCCTTGACTTTTTTAATAATACCGTTGACCAATGGAGCCAAAGCCACCATCACCAAAATTTGCAAACCAAAAGAAGCAAGATAATTCATTTTTTCTCCTCCGCCATCAAGATGCGGCAAAATATACAAATAATATCAGGATAGTAACAAAAATATAGACGAGATAAGTATGAACACTGCCTGTTTGAACCTTCATTTTCACCACTTTGGCAAAATCCACCAGGCCTTTGACCAGCGGACGGTATAAGAATTGTTCAAATACAGGCTGAGTGGTAACCACGTATTTCATCGCCTTATGAAAATATGGCGAAACGCCTTCCTCAACTTTCAGTTCCCGGGATGGCCGGTAAATAATCCGGAAAATAATCCGCAACGGTTTGGAAAACCCGGTAGCGGTATATTGCATTCGTGAGGTTAGGCCGGTAAATCCGCAATCCCAAGTGATATATTTGCGCTGCCGGGTTGAGCCTCCCAATAGCTTTACGGCCAGAAAGACCATTCCCGTTATGAAACAACCGCCGATAAGCACAGCCAAAGGCGCCAGAGAGTTCTTGCCGATGGTTAAAGGATAGTATAAGAGAAATGAATCCCCTTGTAACTCTCCGGAAATAGTGATACCCGATAAATTGTACACTACTCCATCAAGGAGCCGGACCAGTACCCCGGGGAAAATTCCCACTCCAAGCGAAAGTAAAGCAAATAAACCCATACTCAAAATTATAGTGAAGGACGGATCCTTGGCTTCCTTCGCCCGAGTGCTGCGGGGCAATCCTAAAAACGAGATACCGAACATTTTAATAAAGCTAGCCGCAGCCAGGGCGCTCCCAATGGCCAATCCTGCTACTGCAAGCATTATGACCACTTTAAGACCCAACGGAGCCACCTCAAGACTGGCAAATAAGGACTGATAAATCAACCATTCGCCCACAAATCCGTTCAGCGGTGGAATAGCCGCAATGGCAAGGGAAGCAACCAGCATGAAAACACCCAAGAATGGCATGGATTTCACCAATCCCCCCAACGATTCCATATCTTTAGTATGAGTAGCATTATAAATAGCTCCGGCGCCGAAAAACAGGATGCCTTTAATTATGGCATGGTTAAAGATATGAATCAGGCAGGCCAATAGAGCCAGTGCACCTAATACTGGATAATTTGCCGCATAGGACCAGCAAGCGGCTCCGAAACCGGTTAAAATAATACCGATATTCTCAATACTGCAGTAAGCCAGTAAACGTTTGATATTGTTTTCCATGAAGCTGTAAGCCGCGCCTAAAACCGTGGTGATGATTCCAATGATTAAAATCACCATCCCCCACCATTGAAATCCGGAGCCCAAAGCCTCCATTATAAAACGGATCATCCCATAAATAGCAATTTTAATCATAACTCCCGACATTAATGCCGATACATTACTGGGCGCTGCCGGATGAGCGTATGGGAGCCAAATATGCAGCGGAATAATGCCGGCCTTGGTCCCGAAACCGATCAGGAAACAAGCAAATAAAAGGTTTTTAATCAGGGGCGGCAAATCCTGCAAAGACCCGCCAATCTGCCAGGAATTGGTGAACTGATGAATCAAAATAAAGGCAATCATTAAAAAGGCCGCGGCCAAATGGGTCATAATCAGATAAATAGTGCCCGCTCTTTGGTTTTCAGACGAGTCCGCCTCAAAAACAACCAAGAAATAAGAGAATAGGGACATCAGTTCCCAGGCAATGAAAAAGAAGATCATATGCGATGCGGTGATTACACCGATCATCGTTATATTGAAAATGTTGAAGCAGAAGTTAAATAAACCGATATTGCGGCGATTGTAATAATGAGTCAAGTAACCTATGGAGTAGAGGGCCGCGCCGACATTTACCACCGACAAAATGAACAGAAAAAAAGCGCTCAGCTTGTCCAAACTTAAATTAACTGTTACATTCGGAATGGAGCTAATCCATCTTATCAAAGCAACCTGCTCTGGTTGCAGGCCTATCAATTGAGTTAGCGACAGCCAGATTCCGCAAAGGGCTCCGGTTCCGCTTAAAATGTTGGGAACGATATTGGCCAGCCGTTGTTTGCGATAGAAAACCAGTGCGCATAAAGCGCTGAGAGTGTATAACGATAACATGACACTGAAAATGATCTGATTTGTGGTCAGCACCGGAAGAGCCCCCTAAAAAGACTGCAAAAAAATAAAAATGTAGTTTGACGATTCGCGAAACTACATTTTAAAAGGTATAATACTCCCTTTGACGAAAAAGAGGAAATACGTTTACCTCGTTTATCATAAGAAATTACCTTCTTTGCTGCTTGAAAAATTTCTTTAACTTAAAACATATCAAACAAAAACCGGGATGTCAATTACAAAACCGTAAAAATTTATTTACTCACCCCGAAATCTCATTTTTGGGGCCTTTCACCCAAAACCAGCTAATATTGACAATTTTATGCCGCAACATGTAGATCATTGCCGCCAATAATAAAATAAACAATGTGCCTAATATCCAAACCCGGAGGTTAGATTCTTTCAGATCCCGCCCTACTGGGTATATTTCGGCCAACTGCCCGGTTTCCGGATCAAAGGAATATAATTGTTTCTCCTGACTGTGAGGCCCTTTCTCCGGCGCTAATAAATCCATTATCCGGGGATCTATGTTGCGCCCGGTTCCGCCGCCAATCACCCATTCCCCCGGTTTTGGGTCAACTTTTCTAAAAAAGTCCTCGCCAAACCCGTCATATGATCCTACCAGAACATAATAATGCCAATTTCTAGCGGGTTTCCCTAATTCAGTTTCAGGAACGAGCGCTCGAATAGTATGGCCATCCTTAAGTAATCCCGCCTTTAAAGGTTTGGTTTTTAAAACCCCGTCTTCTATAGTTATTATCTGGCTATTTCCCCAGCCCGTAATTCGCAAACAAATATCCCAGGCAAACTTCGGGTTAAACCTGATGGAAGCTCCCTTCTCCGGAAGGACTGTTGACCCCCGGCCGGGTATTGAGTCAATAAATATTCTAAGGTTCTGGTGGATAAATCCTTCGGGGGCCGCCCAAGGGTTACTCATATTACGAAATGTAGTATCGAATAGTATTGTCCGCTCAGGTCCGGCCGCCACTCTAAATTGTAAAATATCAAACAACCCTTGATATGGTTGAAATGCAATATTCGTTGGATACTGATAAGCGCCATAACCATTGTCATCTCCGACGCTATCGTACATAAGAAAGTAGTCCCCTTGCTCGGCTGCACCCATAAACAGTAATAATATGGCAAACAACACCAATATAAGGAGCCCAAATCTCATAATAGATCACCCCCATCATAGGTTATGCCTGAGGGTAAAACGGTATGCCGGATTTATTCGATTTCTGTTCCAAAGATATATTATTGTTTGAAATCGGATTGGCGAATTACAGCCAGTATTTGTTCCGTATCAATTATCTCTCCGGGTTTTACCAGGATTGATTGAATAAAACCATCGGCTGGAGACGGAAAAATAAATTCCTGATCCTGAATCATTACAACCGCTATGTCCTGGTCAATCTCAACCCGGTCTCCCTCGGAAACCAGCCATTTTTTGATTTTAATCAACGGGCTATCCTCGAATAGCCACGAAAATTTCAGTTCAATTGTGTTAGTTTTCATTTTCTTTTAAATTCTCTATATGAATTTATATATAAACCCGGGGAACCCGGTCCCCAATCATGCAAGCTATTTCATAATTAATGGTTCCCATTTCTGCGGCCACCATATCCGCAGTGATACGTTGGTCATTTTGCGTTCCGATTAAGACAACCTCTTGGCCCAGTTCCACTGGTTCATCCCCAACATCAATCATGCATTGATCCATGCAAATGGTTCCCACAATGGGGAATGATTTTCCTCCCACCAAAGCCCGGGCCTTTTGGGTCAATAACCGGGACCATCCATCCGCATATCCGATTGGAATGGTAATAATCGTAGTTTCTCGCAAAGTATGATACCGTAATCCGTAACTAATTCCTGAATCCGCAGGCACCCGTTTCCGGAAGACAATTTTGGTTTTTAAAGACAAGGCCGGCTGTAAGGCGACGCTTTCCCGGTTCACCTCCGGGGAAGGATATAACCCATATAGCATAATCCCCGGCCGCACCATATTAAAATAGGAAGCCGGTAAATCAATGATGCCGGCGCTATTGGCCAAATGAACTTTTGGGGGCAATAAACCGGCTGTTTTTAACCCCCCCGTCAAATTGGAGAAAACTTTAATTTGCTGTTGGGCGTAGCTTTTATCATGTTCATCAGCGGTAGCCAGGTGTGAATATATTCCGTCGACTTGAATCCCGGAAAGTTCGGAAACTCTCCTGATAAAATCTCCAGCCTCGCCGCTGGCAACTCCGACTCGCCCCATACCGGTATCGGTTTTGATATGAACTTTAGCCGGCTTCCCTGTCCGGTCCGCCTCCCGGTCCAGGGCGACCATAGCTTCCAATATACAACCGGTTGCGCTTAAGTCATATTGTAAGAATTCCTTGACTTGATTGGGTTGTAGCGGCTCAAAAACCAAGATGGGGGCCTGAATTCCGGCTTTTCGAAGGGCGATCCCTTCTTCGGGCAGCGAGACTCCAAGCCAACCGGCGCCGTTTTCAATGGCGGTTTTAGCCGTTGGAACGGCTCCATGACCGTAACCCTCGGCTTTCACAACCGCCATAATATCCACCGCCGGACCAACCAACCTTCGAATCTCAGCTAGGTTGTGGCGAATCGCTTTCAACTCGATCTCCGCCCAAACCGGCCGAATCAGCCCGGCTTCGTATCTGCTCATTTTGAAAAAACTCCTTTTATTTCTGTTTCTGAAGTAATCTTCTTCTCGCCGCCGGGATCTCCTGCAATAAATCGCTGGCGATAATCCCGGGAGAATTGGTGTTGTGAGCCGCCAAATCCCCGGCCATTCCATGCAGGTAAGTGCCAATGATTCCTGCTTCCATAACCGGCATCCCTTGGGAAATCAGTCCGCCAATCATCCCGGCCAGGAGATCTCCCATACCGGCGGTTGCCATTCCAGGGTTACCCGTTAAATTAATATATATCCGACCATCCGGACCGGCAATAATAGTGCGTGCCCCTTTTAAAACTACGGTTACCCCCCACTCCATCGCAAAACGCCGGGCGATTCCCAGCCGGTCTTTTTGAATATCGGCAATGGAAATCCCCGTTAAACGGGACATTTCCCCGGGATGGGGCGTAAGAATGACAGGTCCGGAAATTGATCGCCATAATGATTTATCCGCCGCAATCAGGTTTAGACCATCAGCATCTATGACCCAGGGAATGTCGGTCTGTTTTTGCAATTCACTAAAAATTGTCCGGCCATCAACGCCGGTAGTCAATCCCGGTCCAAAAACAATACTGGAATAGCCGGATAATTTGTTAATCAGATCCGGCCAAAAACCAGACATAACCTCCAGTGGTTTTTCAGGGAAAAATAGATTGGGCCGTAACCCGGCGGTAACCAACCCGCATCCCGCCCGTAATGCGCCCAAGCATGAAAGGGCCAGAGCGCCGGTCATGCCCGGGGAACCTCCAACCACCAGCACATGGCCGGTACTACCTTTATGATCTGTCTGTTGCCTATGGGGAAGTAAAGCCCCAACCTCCTCAGGAGTCAAATAATTTATTTCCAATGATGGGTTTTGCAATAATTCTCTTGGAAAACCAATGTTGCTGATGACCAATTCCCCGGTGTAGCCTGCTCCCGGATAGATTAACAATCCTGGTTTCGGCAACCCGAAGGTAACCGTCCGGCTAGCTTTGACAGCCAACCCTTCAACTTGTCCGGTGTCCACGTTGATACCCGATGGAGTATCTACGGAAATAACCGGTTTTCCGGATTTATTGATGGCCTGAATTGCCGCAGCGATAACACCACTGGGAGCTCCAGCGGTGCCTGTGCCTAAAAGCGCATCCACGATTAAGTCCGCTCGCCCCAACTCCTCCGGTTGAAAATCGGTCCAACCCTTATAATATATCCCGAATTTTTGAAGCCGCTCGATACTTTCCAGGGCTAATCCCCGGTATTGTTCCGTTTCATACATTAAAACCGTGGTAACCGAAGCGGGCGTCTCCTGCAACAACCTGGCCAGAGTTATACCGTCGCCGCCATTATTACCTTTGCCGCAAATTATAAAAATCCGCTTTCCGGCCAGATCCCTAAGTAATGAGCCGATCTCCTCCAAAACTGCCAAAGCGGCCCGTTCCATCAAGATTGCGCCGGAAATCCTGTACTCTTCTTGAGCCAATCCATCAATCCGGCGCATTTGTTCGGCTAAAGCAACCTTCATGGCAATCGATCCTCTGTTTCCAAAATTACTTGCGCTATGGCATATTCCTGGCAATGGGAAATACTAAGATGAACCCGGCTAATATGATTCTCCTTTAAAAATAAAGCCACTTTTCCGGAAACCTCCAAAGAAGGTGCTCCTTTGGAATCATGACAAACCTCTATTTCCTGCCAGGAGAAACCCGCCAGCCCCGTACCCATCGCCTTTAACATTGCTTCCTTGGCGGCAAAAAAGCCGGCCAAGCGATGGCTTAGTTTCTTACTCTCGCCAAACTCCCGGGGAGTATATACCCGTTCATTAAAACGGTCATTTTGGACTGAGCGTTTAATCCGCTCAATCTCTATTAAGTCAACACCACTGCCGAAGATCAATGCCAAGACTCCAATCTGACTGTGTTACGCTACATTATTTACCGGTTTCTGATAAAATAACGGGGCCGGGTTCTCATAACCCCACGACTTATAATTCAATAACGGTTCCGTTCCTCCAACCCATAGATATCCCCCCGGTTTCAGGGCGTCGAAAAATTTCTGATAAAGTATGTTTTTCGCTTCGCTGGTGAAATAAATCACCACATTACGGCAGATAATCAGATCCCAGTCGGTGTCAAAATGATTCTCGTGCAAATTATGAAAACGGAAAGTTACCATCTGCCGAATCGATTCTTTCAATCGAAAAAATTCGCCGCGCTTCTCAAAGTAGTTTTTCCGCAAATCATCGGGAACGCATTTTACCTCATTGTCATTAAAAAGCGGTTGATTTTGGGCCTTGTGCAGAATCTCCCGATCAACATCCGTGGCCAGAATCCTTACTCGATCCGCCGCATAAAGTTCACTGGCAATAATTGCCACTGAAAATGGTTCCGCGCCGTTGGAGCAACCTGCGCTCCAGATTTTGACCTCGCGGTTTCGCTTGAGTAAATCCGGCAACACCCGATTCCACAAATCCTCATATCGCTCCGGATTCCGAAAAAACTCAGAAACATTGATAGTTAAACGGTTAATAAATTCCTTGAATTTTTGAGGATCACTCTGCAACAACTTAAGAAAATCCTCGTATGTCTCAATATTCCATAGAGTTTTTAAGGAGTTAATACGGCGGTCCATTTGCTGGCTTTTATAATTGCTTAATTCCAGACCGGTAAGGGCGCCCGCCAGTTTTTTAAAAGTAGGATAATCCAATTCATTTCTCCTTGGTTATTCTTTCGAAGAAATAAATTCTACTTGCAAGAAATGAATCCTCTTCATTAATTAAAATTACAAATCACCCCGCACCCTAATTTTATTCCTGAAGCTCCGGCCGGTTGAGTCCGGAAATCATCCGGATTTTGATGAATAACTACGGAACGGCCTATGATATCATTGACCCTGAATCGACTGGTGAAGAAACCCATTAGAGCGCGGCCTTCGTTGGAAAATAACACCGGAAAATCTCCGGCATGGTTGCCATGGGGTTGGCCGTCAGGATTATAATGATTGCCTGTGCCCTCAAACGGATTTACCGGATTGCCGACCGCGCAATCTCCAAATTCATGAATATGAAATCCATGCGGACCCACCGGAGGAAAGCCATCTTCGGCGGGACGATAACTTGGGAGACCGGAAGCCTCTACCGATACCCAAACTCCGCCGGGGACATCCCGAAAAAAAACTGTACCCCTAAGTTGTGGTGCGAAAGGACCGCCTTTTATTTCCGCCACGGCTATCCTGTCAGTAGGACTTGCCATAAAAGCCCATGGCGATATTACTGCGCTCGCAATCGTAACCGGATTAGCCGGTTTACTCATTTACATCATCCCCATCTTCTATCAATTTTGCCAACAATATTTATATAATTATCCTCAAAAAGTTTGCTTTTTTAGCAACCTTTTGCGGATAATTTTTAAATTGTAGCTATGCTACAATAGGTATCCTAAAAATTTGGGGCCACAATCCCCAGTTATTTTATGACCAAAACATTCCCTGTGCACCTTCATTTGAAAAATTCTTTTCCGCTGATTTTGGAGAAAATTAACACATGAATGGAACTTTTTTTTAATAAATACGTAATAGTATTGGTGTTTTCGTCACAGTCACATTATTGTGATACCGGGAGAATCTTTGCCGATAAATTGCCTGAATAAATTTCCACAAGGAGTGTCTTATGGATAAAAACAACCGGATTATGATTTGTGTAACCCGGCAACGGAACTGCGAACGCTTGATTCAAAAAGGCAGATCTCTAGTTAGTGAAATTGGAGGCGAGCTTTATGTGGTGCATGCCCTTAAACCCGGAGAGAATTATTTGGGGAATCCCAACGAGGGTGAGGCTCTGGAATACCTTTTTCAAGTCTCCAAGGAAGTCGGGGCCGAGATGAACGTATTACGCTCGAAAAATATCGTAAAAACCTTGACTGATTTCGCCAATGAACAACAGATAACCACCATGATCTTGGGAGCTACCCCGGAATCTAACGCCAATAACCTGGTACAGGATTTGAAACGTTTACTGCCCTCCATCCGATTCATTATTGCTTAATTTGATGAATGATCCCCCTTTTTTGCTTGAAGGAATTTGCATATTTGTGTCCAATATGATCAGATGTATGGAGATGCGTGGATTTGAAAAAGGAGGAATTCAATTGTTGGATAAAAATAAATGGCTAAATTTAATCTTGGGGGTCTTCAGTTTTTATACCATATTTTCGGTATTGGAAGTTATAATGGGCCACTATGGGAACCGGGTTATTTCCGTAGCTCCGGGGAGCACGGAGATATCCGAGAATTGGTATTGGTTAATCTCATTTATCGTGGCCTTGACTCTTTCTTTGCTTGTTATTATCTTTTTTTGCAGACCAAGGGCCCCGATTTTCGTGGGCTTGGCGGTTTTAATCGGCGGTTGTCTGGCCATGTTTCCCAAACTTTATTCTACCATTATTCATTTGGATAAGTATTTCCGGCAAGAAGGCACGTCGGCCGCTTTATACTTGCTGCCCCATGTGGTGATAATTGTAGGAGCTTTAATAGCGCTTTACATAGCCTGGTTAAGTAACCGGATAGGCGCGGCATCAGCAGCTGCTACGGCATAATATCTTTACCCGAAGATAGGCTGTTTAAGCCCTGGAATAAACTATTCCAGGGCTTTTTGTTTTTGCATATTTTTAGCTTGTTTCTTTCCGAAAACTTCTTCCAAACAGGAACTTTTGGCGAAATCCGATTCATACAATGTCCCGGAAAGAATTTTTGTTTAAGGAGTGATGATTATGGATCCGGAAACAGTAAATGAATTGTTGGTCTCCGCTCTGCCTGTTGCAACCGCCGGAGCCGCTTATGTCCTGACGGTGGCCGGGATTTATCTAAATAACCGTTACCGGAACAACAAGTTGGTACAGGCACTTGTTGTGCTTGATCATATTGTAATTGATGTTGTAAAGGATCTAAATCAAACAGTCGTGGCGGAATTGAAGAAAGCCCGGGCGGACGGCAAATTAACCCCGGACGAGGCGCTGCAAATCAAAAACAAGGCCATTGATTTAATTCTATCCCGGCTGGGCGTGAATCTAATTAAGGAATTGCAGCGTAGCTTGGGTCCGGTGGTATCATTGATAGCCACTAAAATAGAAGCCGCAGTATACGATTGCAAAAAATCCTTCAAGGGGGCGGAGAATAAAAAACCGGCGTCATCAGTTACCCCTTTGAAAAAAACAAATCATTTAACCCGTTAATCTATTCACTTGAATCCGGCAATTTTTCCAAGCGTGATTGGAAAAATTCAATTATAGATTAACGTCCCCAGGGACGTTTAATATCCTTCAAGGACGTTACGAATCGAGGTTCAACGTATACAACTTGCCCTCCTTATTTTTTTTGTGATATACTTAAGAAAGGTTTAAAAGTTTCTCTATGGTGATAATCAATTTCACTATATGAAAAAGGTGGGGAAGTAGTTTGGAGATTATAGCCAAAGATACCTTGGCGCAGCGAATTGTCCGGTTGGTGGTTAAAACTCCGGCCATTGCAGCTAAGGCGCGACCGGGGCATTTTGTCGTAGTCCGTTTAGATGACCGCGCCGAAAGAATTCCATTAACCATTGCCGATTTTAACCGGGAAAAAGGAACCATTACCCTGATCATTCAAGAAGTCGGCAAAAGCACCGCCCTGATTAACAAGATGACGGTTGGCGATAGATTTGCCGATATTCTGGGACCATTAGGAACTCCCTATCCCATTGAAAAGATCGGTACTGTGGTTGGAGTTGCCGGCGGTTTAGGGGCAGCCCCCCTTTACCCGAAAGTAAAAGCTTTATACGAAGCGGGCAACAAGGTTATTACCATTTTGGGCGCACAGCGCCAGGAGTTGTTAATCCTGGCGGATGAGTTGAAGGCAATGAGCCACCAGCTATTAATCTCCACTGATGACGGCAGTTTGGGCCACAAAGGATTTGTCACCGATTTATTGCGGCAAGTGTTGCATCAAGAGAAGGTGGATGAAGTGATTGCCATTGGGCCGGTGGTCATGATGGAGGCCTGCTGCAAAATCACTCGTGAATTGAATGTAAAAACCGTTGTCAGTTTGAATGCGGTAATGGTTGACGGTACTGGAATGTGCGGCGGTTGCAGGGTAACCGTGGGCGGGACCAGCAAGTTCTGCTGCGTGGATGGACCGTCTTTTGATGGTCTGGCGGTTGATTTTACCGAGCTCAGACAACGGCAACGATATTATTCCGCACAAGAAAAAGCGGCATATCAAGCTTATCAGGAACACGGAACGGAGGGATGCAGATGTCTCGCCAAATGATGCCCAAGCAAGACCCATTCCACCGGAGCCAAAATTTTTCCGAAGTAGCCTTGGGCTATACCAAAGAACAGGCTGTCATGGAGGCTGCCCGTTGTTTGAATTGCAAAAAACCTTTTTGTGTGGACGGATGCCCGGTTGAAGTGAATATTCCGGCATTTATCAGTCGGATTAAAACCGGCGATTTCCGGGGGGCCTTGCTGCAGATTAAGGAAAAAAACAGTCTGCCAGCTATTTGTGGCCGGGTCTGTCCGCAAGAAAGCCAGTGCGAAGAACGCTGTGTGCTGGGGAAAAAAGGCGATCCTGTGGCTATCGGCGCTCTGGAGCGATTTGTCGCCGATCAAGCCACTGCTTCCGGAAACGAATCCTTCCCGGAGATCAGCAGAAACGGTTTCAAAGCCGCCGTTATCGGCGCAGGGCCGGCCGGTTTAACAGCAGCAGCCGATCTGGCTTTACAAGGTTTTGATGTGACAATATTTGAATCCTTACATTCTCCCGGCGGTGTATTACAATATGGAATTCCCCAATTCCGGCTGCCAAAGGAGATCGTAGCCCGGGAAGTGGATTATATCCAAAATCTAGGTGTCAAATTAAATACCAGTGTCCTGGTAGGACAAACCATAACAGTTCAAGAATTATTCGATTCCGGTTTTGACGCCGTCTTTATCGGGACCGGGGCAGGATTGCCTTATTTCCTGGAGATCCCCGGCGAAAACTACAATGGAGTATATTCCGCCAATGAGTTTTTAACCCGGGTGAATTTGATGAAGGCCTATCGTTTCCCGGAATATGATACTCCGGTACGTATTGGTTCCCGGGTTGCAGTGGTCGGGGCTGGTAATGTCGCCATGGATGCCGCCCGCACCTCATTACGTTTGGGGGCTCAGGAAGTTTACATCGTTTACAGGCGTTCCGCCGCCGAAATGCCGGCAAGGCATGAAGAAATTGAAAATGCCAAGGAAGAAGGAATTATTTTCAAGCTTCTCACCAACCCTACCCGAATCATCGGCAATGATCAAGGAGAGGTGGCCGCCTTGGAATGTATTGAAATGGAATTGGGCGAGCCGGATGCCAGCGGCCGCCGCCGCCCGGTAACCATCCCGGGATCCGAGTTCCAATTCCCGGTGGACAATGTCATTGTCGCCATCGGCCAAGGACCCAACCCCGTTTTGTTACGGTCCACTAAAGGTTTGAATTTGAATAAACACGGTTATATTCAAGCCGATCCCGAGACCCTGGCTACAAATATCCCGGGAGTATACGCCGGAGGGGATATTGTAACCGGGGCCGCAACGGTCATCGCCGCCATGGGCGCCGGTAAGAAAGCCGCCCGGCAGATGGTCGAATATTGCAAGCGGAAAGTGGTATGAAATTCAAACTACTGGCCACCGACATTGATGGAACCATTACTGATGAAAAGGGACGCATCCACCTTCCAGCCGTGGAAGCGATTCGCAATCTTGAATCACGGGGAATCCCAGTGATCCTAGTCTCGGGAAGGCCCTTGCCCTTCGTAGAAAGCCTGGCTTTATACCTGGGAACAAGCGGGCCGGTGATTGCTGAAAACGGAGCCGTAGTGAAAAACGGAGCCGAAACAGTCATTTTTGGCCATGCGCAAGCGGCGCAAAGTGCCCTTCCCTTGTTGCAGAAGAATTTTTGCATCGAATTGCACGATGATAATCGCTACCGTATGGTCGACATTACGTTCCGGAAAGGGATCAATCCGGAACTGCTGCAGCAGTTCATTGAAGAACAACAACTTCCGGTGACGTTGCTGGTAACTAATGTAATGCTTCATTTGGTTGATCATTCGGTTTCCAAAGGCCGGACAATCCTTCAAGTTATAAAGAATCTCACCCTTGCTCCAAGTCAAATTGCAGTATGCGGTGATTCCCATAATGATTTGCCAATGTTTGAAATCGGCACCACGAATCTGGCAGTAGCCAACGCCGCAGAACCTCTCAAGAAAAAAGCTGATTATGTGAGTGAAAGACCTTACGGTGAAGGTTTCGCCGAATTGGTTAACCGTATTTTATTGCGCTAAAATACTAGTCCGTTAGTTCCAGCAGTTGCTACCAAAAAAATCCTCATCGCAACTATTGATTTGGATCTGAATTTATATTATAATACTATATGCACTTGTCTTAGCTGGCGGTGTAGCTCAGTTGGTACGAGCATGCGGTTCATACCCGCAGTGTCACTGGTTCGATCCCAGTCACCGCCACCATGCTTTTGAAGTACAAAACAAGTGTGAAATATAAGGATAAAGTTTGAAGTAGCTATTTGTAAAGTTGTAAATCAGTTACTAGATAACTGATAACAAATAACTTAAAATGGACCACTAGCTCAGTTGGTAGAGCAGCTGACTCTTAATCAGCGGGCCCGGGGTTCGAGTCCCCGGTGGTCCACCATAAGAATTGACAAGGCTTTGCGGAATTTCGCAAGGCCTTTTTTGCTGTCGTGCACCTATAAGTGCTTCATTAATTTTTTTGACACCTGCCCGTTTTTGGCAGGATTATAATTAGAAATATAGAAATATATTTTAATATTATTGAATTTTGAAATTACATATAGGAGATACTAGTTTGGAAAGTATCGTTGTTACGGGTTGTTCCTCGGGAATTGGCCGTGAAGCGGCTTTACACTTTTCAAAGGATTTTAAGGTATACGCCGGCGCCCCGAGTTTAGCGGACTTTGATGCAGAGATCACCGCTAATAAAAATATTTTTCCGGTGGAGATTGACTTTCTGAAGCCGGAAACCATTGATATGTCCTATAAAATTATCAGTTCGGACCTTGATGAAGATGGTTTATACGGTTTAATCAATAATGCCGGATCTGTAGTTGCCGGACCGTTGGAATATATGAACGAGGCTGATTTTCGCCGTTTGATGGAGATCAATTTCTGGGGCCATGTAAAAATGATCCAAACCTTCCTGCCAAGCATCCGCCGGACCAATGGCAGGATCATAAATGTCAGCTCCGCATTGGGAAGAGTTGCCGCGCCTTTTCACGGTCCATATGCGGCCTCGAAATTCGCCTATGAAGCCTATTCGGATGCTTTACGCATGGAACTTAAAATCTGTTCCCAAATCAAGGTGATAATTATCAACCCGGGAAGCACCAAGACAAACGTTTGGCGCTTTCTGGATACCGATTTCAACCGCTTCCTAACCACTATGTCACCGGAGGCAATATCCCGTTATATTCACGGTTTTCAAAAATTCCATGATACGTTTAAGAGATTCGAAGAGCATTCCATCGCTCCGCGTCACGTGGTAAAATCAATGGTGCATGCCTTATTATCTAAAAATCCAAAAACGCATTATTATCCCGGCCTTGAATCACGGGTATATAATCTTGTTCGCTTAATCCCTGATAAAATTCGTGATCAAGTTAGTTTTAAAGTAATTGGATTAAAATAAGCCTTATCTCGGCGTATGGTGATGGGTTATCTTTCTATTTTCTTCTTCCCTTTCTTCGACGGCGAATTTCTATAAATAACCGTGTTAAACCCGCGCAAGTACCGGGTTTGTTTTTTTATCAACAACAGAGGCTATATCTTGTATGAGAAAACAAACTACCTTCATGCTCTATTCCCTTGAATAAAGGATTAATAACTGAACATAATAACCAAAAAGGAGTGAATCCGGAAATGGCCTCCCATACTGTCGCCCAATATCTGGCGGAACAGCTTGATGCCTGGGGAATCCAGACTGTTTACGGAGTTCCCGGAGATGCGATCCTGCCTTTTCTGGATGCTATCAGTAAACATCCCCGCCTAAAATTTATCAGCGTCAAGCATGAAGCAACTGCGGCCCTTATGGCATCGGCCGAAGCCAAGCTAATGGACCGGATTGGCGTTTGTGTCGCCACCAGCGGACCAGGCAGTGCCAATCTCATTAATGGACTGGCGGACGCCAAAAGCGACCGGGCGCCGGTATTGGCTATTACCGGTCAAGTGGACAGTTTCAATATCGGAACCGATTATAAGCAATACATCGACCAAAGTTTATTGATGTCCGCGGTAGCCGGTTACTCGGGCCTGGTATCGGTCCCGGATTCTTGCAATGATGTGATAATTAAAGCACTTCGGACGGCTTTGGGAGAAGGGACCGTGGCCCATGTGGCTTTTACTCAAGATGTCTGGCAATTGCCGACTGTTGAAAAAATAAGACCCATGGAACCATATATAAAAACCGCGGCCCAATCACCCCCCGAGGTTATCGCCGAAGCGGTAAAGCGCCTGAATGAAGCCCGGCGTCCTGCCATTCTCGCCGGACGCGGCATCCGGAATCTCGGGACGCAGATGATCGAATTCGCCTCTAAATGGCAGGCCGGAATCTGTTTAACCATGGCTGCCAAAGGCCGACTTCCCATCCATCCCTTGGTTATGGGGGGAGTGGGCGAGGGAGGGAGTGAAGCCTCTACAGCTATGCTTTCCGAGGCAGATATGATAGCGATTATCGGCGCTACCTGGTGGCCGGATAAATATGTACCTGATGAAACACGAATTATTCAACTGGATGTGGTTCCAGGAAATATTGGCGGCCAAATCCCGGTGGAGTACGGAGTGGTCGGTGATTTATCCCGCTTGTTGCCGGCGATTACCGAGGGACTTTCCAGAACAGAAAAACCGGAATGGCTCTCCCGACTGCATTCTTTCTCCCAGCGGTGGTCGGAGCGCACCGCTTTGGAAACCGGTTTGGACCGGGACACGATTTCACCGGGATTTTTAATGAAAACCCTGGAAGGAACTATTGCCGGGAATGCAATAATCACCCTTGACGTTGGCGACCATACGGTCTGGTTTAACCGGATTTTTAACGGGACGGGGCAGGAGATCTTGGTTTCGGGTTCCTGGCGTACCATGGGATTTGGGGTTCCGGCCGCACTCAGCGCTAAATTAGCCCAACCGGAGCGCCAGGTCGTGGCCATAACCGGAGATGGCGGATTCGCCATGTGTTTGGGTGATTTTTTGACCGCGGTTCGCTACCAGTTGCCAATAATAGTGGTAGTGGTAAACAATGGCTTTCTGGCCATGGAACGAGATAAAATGGAAATGATGGCTATGAACGTTTCAGTGACCGCCATCTCCAATCCCGACTTTGCAAAATTCGCACAAGCCTGTGGTGGGACCGGTTTTCGGGTAGAACGACCCGGCAATCTGAAAAATATTTTACATCAAGCAATCCAAAGTCAGCAACCCGCTGTAGTAGATGTAATTACTTCCCCGGATTTCTTTCCTGGCATGGAACAGAAATCCCACTCCACCCGGGAATTGGCCATAGTATAACTTTTGTAGTCTGTAGATGCCGGCCATAAAGCATGACATTTTAAATACGTTTATACGAGGAGGAGAATAGTGACAACAGAACAAATACCATCCGGACCTATAGGGGAACACAGCAAGAATGAACAATTGGCTGCGTTTCGAGTGAGGCATGCCGGTGCAAAACTTTCCACCAATCAAGGAGTGCGCGTCTCAAATACCGATGATTCACTCAAGGCGGGAGTACGAGGCCCGACCCTGATGGAGGACTTCCACTTCCGGGAAAAAATTACTCACTTTGACCACGAGCGAATTCCGGAACGGGTTGTTCATGCCCGGGGATTTGGCGCCCACGGCTATTTTCAGGTTTATGAGTCCATGGCCGAATATACCAAGGCAAAATTCCTTCAGGATCCTTCCGTCAAGACTCCGGTTTTTGTGCGTTTTTCCACCGTTGTGGGTTCCCGGGGATCGGCGGATACCGTGCGCGATGTCCGCGGATTCGCCACCAAGTTCTATACGGAAGATGGCAATTATGACCTGGTTGGCAATAACATCCCGGTCTTCTTCATTCAGGATGCTATTAAGTTTCCGGATGTAATCCATGCCATTAAACCAGAACCAGAAAACGAAATACCGCAAGCTTCCTCAGCCCACGATACTTTTTGGGACTTCGTCACTGGCACTCCGGAAACTGCCCATATGATTATGTGGCTGCTTTCCGATAGAGGTATCCCGCGCAGTTACCGGATGATGGAAGGTTTCGGAGTCCACACTTTCAGGTTCGTCAATCAACAAGGCAAGGCCTGTTTTGTAAAGTTTCACTGGAAACCGGCATTGGGGGTCCACTCCCTAGTCTGGGACGAAGCCCAAAAACTGGCCGGGAAAGATCCCGACTATCACCGGCGTGACCTGTGGGATGCCATTAATAGGGGCGAATATCCCGAATATGAACTTGGCGTCCAGATCATCGCGGAGGAAGATGAGTTCAAGTTTGACTTCGACATCCTCGACCCCACCAAGCTATGGCCGGAGGAATTGATCCCCGTCAGAAGAGTCGGCAAGATGACCCTAACCCGGAATGTGGATAACTTTTTTGCGGAGACCGAGCAAGTGGCCTTCCATCCAGGACATGTGGTCCCGGGTATTGATTTTACAAACGATCCTTTACTCCAAGGCCGGTTGTTTTCCTATCTGGACACCCAGCTCATCCGCTTAGGCGGTCCCAATTTTCATGAGATACCTATCAATCGCCCGGTGGCTCACGTCCACAATAATCAACGGGACGGTTATCACCGGGCGACTATCGATGAGGGGCGCGTCAGTTACTTTCCAAACTCTCTCCAGGGAGATACACCTCAGCCCGCTACGGAAACCGAAGGCGGTTATGTGCATTATGCGGAGAAATTGGATGGCGCAAAGGTTCGCCAGCGGAGTGAGAGCTTTAAAGATCATTACCGCCAGGCGACCCTTTTCTGGAACAGCATGTCGGAGGTTGAAAAACAGCATATTATCCAGGCCTTTCATTTTGAGGTCGGAAATGTCAAAGATAAACAGATAAAACAACGGGTAGTGGATATGTTTAACAATGTGGCCGGAGACCTGGCGGTTCAAATTGCTGTGGGCATCGGCGCCAATCCGCCGGCTTCTCCGGGAGGCACCGGAGTCACGGCATCATCGCCGGCTCTAAGCCAGGAAAACACCATCAAGAATCCCCGGACCAGGAAAGTGGCCGTCCTGGCGGAGAATGGCTTTAATTTCCCTGAAGTAACCCAGGTGATTGATACCCTGAATACTGCCGGCATCCAAACGGAGATTGTCAGCCCGAATCTGGGGATGATCACTAGCGCTGACGGCCGGAATTTAGAAGTGACCAAGAATTATCTCACTGCCGGTTCCATTCTGTATGACGCGGTTTACATTGCCGGAGGGCGGCAAAGCGTGGATAGTTTATTGGCTCGGGGTGACGCGCTGCACTTCATCAATGAAGCCTTTAAGCACGCCAAAGCCATCGGCGCCGCCAACGAAGGAATTGATTTACTGGCAGCTTCACAGATTCAGGGTGTGGCATTGGCCGGACCGGAGACGCAAGCGCAGCTTTTCTCCGAGCTTGGAGTAATAACCATCCGTAATGCGGCGGATTTAAGCTATTTCAGCCAGGAGTTCATCAATGTAATTTCCCAGCATCGTCATTGGACGCGGCAACTGCAAAAAGAACTAGCACCCGCTTAGTCTCATTCGTCTTTAGTTCAGAATAAAGCTAAAACCTTGAAATAAAAATATCATTTCAGGGTTTTCTTTTTAAACGAAATATGTATATACTAAATATATGACAAAAAATAATAAATACATAAAAGTACTTTTAATTGCCGCCGGATCTTTATTTACTTTTTTGGGGATCTTGGGTATTTTTTTGCCCCTGCTTCCTACCACGCCCTTTATCTTGCTTGCCGCGGCTTGTTTCAGCAGAAGCTCGGAAAAACTCTATCAAAAGCTTTTAAATGGCAAATTATTGGGGAAATATATCAGAAATTATCGCGCCGGCAAAGGTATCCCCTTGCGTGTTAAAATATCGGTCATTTCGTTGCTATGGCTATCGATCGGATATTCAGTTCTATTTTTATTGTCCAGTCTGATTATGAAGGGAGTATTAGTGCTGATTGCTGTCAGTGTGACGGTACATATACTTTTAATCAAAACTTATAGAGAATAATCCTGAATTATCGAACCTAAATCATCAGTTCTCAATTAATTCCGTTGCATATTTTCCGATGAACCAGGCAGCAGTTAGTCCAAATATTGAATGCTCAATGAAAGCGCTCAAAGAAGATCCAAGATCCGTCGGTGTAATGCGGACAACATGTAAATTGATAACGAATCCGAATAAAGATAGCCAGATGAACCATCCAAAACCCAAGCCTTTTAGATAAAGGTAATCTTTTTTGGCCAGTTTGATGAAATATAACAATATAACGCCAAATATTGCACCGGTTATCATATCCGCCAATGCCCCCAGTATCCATCCACCAACCTTGGTGACTTCTTCCGGCTGAACAAAAATGGAGGCCGCAACATGCCAGTATAAATGTTTCGAAAACCCGACAGTAACCGAAACAAAGTCAGCGGCTTCTTTGGCAACCGTTCCGACAATCCCGGCCATTCCCCCGAATATAATCGGATCCTGTTTCAAGATAAATACCTCCTTGTTTAGTTTTCCCTTTGCTGCAATCATTATACTAGGGTCCAACCATAATACTTTTTAGACTTTTTAGCGCTTAACAAGAGCTCATCAAGAGAATATTTACTACTACAGTTAAATACTTCAACGGATATTCAATTAGGGCCATCACATAATACAAATGTGAAGACTGTAAATAAAATCAAAGCTGCCGAACGGAAATGAAAATATGAATGAAACAGTGGTTGTCCTGGTTAGAAGTATTATTGCCTTTCTAACCCTACATATTTTCACTAGATTACTGGGAAAGCAACAAGTCAGCCAATTGACTTTTTTTGATTATGTCTTGGGAATCACCATTGGATCTATTGCCGCCACGTTAACCTCCGATTTATCAAGCCGGGCCTGGCCTCATTGGGTAGGATTGGTTTCATGGACCTTAATGGTAATTGTTTTTCAATGGCTCACCATGCATTCACGGGCAGTTGCCAAGTATATCAATGGTGAACCGGTTGTTCTGATTATGAATGGCAAGATCATGGAAGGCGCTTTACGAAAAATGCGATATACCATTGATGAGCTTTTAGGCCAACTAAGGCATCATCAGATTTTCGACCTGGAAATCGTTGAATTCGCTGTTTTAGAAACTAATGGAAAAATATCAGTGTTAAAAAAGAGCCAATACGTTCCGGTCACTCCCAACGACCTGAATATTCCAAGTAAATATAAAGGGATCAGTACCGAGCTGATTTACGATGGAGTTATCATTGAAGAAAATTTACGAAAGGTCAATCTGGATCGGGCTTGGTTGGAAGGCTATTTGAAATCTTTAAATATTAGAACCCCCGGAGAGGTTTTTTTAGCTGTTTTAGATACCCAAGGAAAACTGTTTGTAGATAAGTATGCTGATCGCTTGCAAAACAAAACAGATATCAGTGATCTTCCGGATATCACTTAAAGGCGGATAAAATGAAATTCTTTCTATCTAAGGTTCTTCCATTTTTGATATTACTTTTTTTTATATTGATAATGAATAGCAGTATATTATTGAAAAAATCAACCGGAGCAAAGGATAATGTTGTACAACACTTTCGATTGCTGGAAAAAAGCATCCATCAAAATGAATGGCTTCAATCGATTGAAAATACAAGGAATTTACAATCAGCGTGGCGGATAGTTTTAGCCCGAATCCAATTCAGTGTGGAAAGAGATGAAGTGAATAATTTTCAGCACAGTCTGGCACGTTTAAAAGGCTATTTAAAATCTCAAAATAAGCCCGGTTCCCTCGCTGAATTGGAAGAAATGAAAGAAACATGGAATGATTTGGGCGAATAATAACTATCATAAATGAAAATCCCAGTCCATGTCGGATAAAAAAGAAGACGGATTCTGGTGTATCCGCTTCTTTCGGGGTTGAATGATGGGTTCCATAATGAACTATTCACTTTGTTGAAGGCGCTTTACCGCAAGTTACGGTGTGGGTGCCAAAGTCAAAAGAACCGGATTTTCCTGACGGCTTTTTCTGGATAGAAACTCCGGAAACCGAAGATGAACACGTAACTATGGTTGTCTTTCCGGCGGGTCCCGCCGCTCCAGATGGGCCCGTCGCTCCCACCGGACCGGTAGCACCTACGAAACCCGGCGGCCCCACAAGTCCTGCCGCTCCGGTGGCACCGGTTGCCCCTGTCGCTCCTGTAGGCCCGGTGGGTCCGATGATACACACAGGGAGCTTGATCAGGATCTGCTGTAAATGATGAATATTGACCAATAATTTTTCAATGACAGGATTGCGGCAATCCGACCAAATCAAATAAGTCTGCAATTTGCCCACAAGCACCGCCAGACAGTTAAGTACGCTCAAGATATTCTTTCCCCCAAAACACTCCACCGCCAGTTCCACATCGTCCAAAATAGAATGCTGAAACCCCTCTTCCAGGTCCAAACCGTTAATCTCGTTGCGAATTTCCAGCAAAAGACTTTCAATGCTGAGCTTTGCTGATTTCAATTATCATTCACCTCCCGATGTTTTTGATTCATTATACGGGAAAAAGTCTGCATACGTACTAACTAGAAAATAGTTTTTAAAGCCTTTATAAGGGTATATTTGAACGTTTAAGTTTATCGCTGCATAGAATAATCTGTAAATTCCCAAAAATATGCGAGTGTAACAATGAAGAGACTACCCTTAAAGATTATCGCGGCAATCATAAATGGAAAAATCGGACAGGGAACGGATAATCTGGTAATTCATGATGTCGTGACCGATACCAAAAGGATCAAGCGGGGCTCACTGTTTTTTGATGTAAACCGGAGCAAATATTACCCGGATTTATGCCAATTAAATGGACCGTATGTCATAGTATCCGATAAACCTGCGAAATTTGCAGGATTAAAAGACAATATTACCATTGTCACTGTCGCGGAGATCAGCAGTGCTTACTGGAAGTTTGTTGATTTTTATCGCGGTATCTTCAATATCCCGGTCATTGGCGTTACCGGAACATGTGGCAAAACAACTACCAAGGAGATGATCAAACACATTCTAACGGGAACTGCCAAGGTATGCGCCACCTATAAAAGTAATAACGCCTTGTTTCGTAATTTAGGTTATTTATTGAAAATCGATGATAGTATTCAAGCGGCGGTTTTTGAAATGGGAGTCGCCTTTCCCGGTGACTTAAAGACATCCTGCCGCTATTTTAAGCCCCAGGTGGGAGTCATTACCAATATCGGAGTTGATCACTTGCAGGAGTTCGGGACTTTGGAGGCTTATATAAACGCCAAAGCCGAATTTCTGGAAGGCCTCGGTTCGACGGGAACGCTTATCTTGAATGCGGATGATCAAAATATTCAAGCCATTGACTTAAAACAATTTAAAGGAAGAGTAATCTATTTCGGATTTGGAGACCGCTCTGATTTTAAACTCTCAAAAATAACACCTGAAAATGGAGTCATAAAATTTACCCTGCAATACGAAGATGGGACCTATGCTTTTGTGATTCCGGGGCATGGTGAATTTAATGTCTGTAACGCCGCGGCCGCAATTGCCGCGGCTCATGCCATCGGGTTCGATATCCCGGAGGCCGGGGGTAGGCTCGCCTCATTTCAAAATATCGAAAGACATTTTGAATTCAAGGAGGGGATTAACGGCAGCACCATTATTGATGATACCTGGTCTACCAATCCGACATCCGTAGAGGCGGCCCTTAATCTTCTCAAATCTCTTGCGCAAGGGAAAAAAACCATGGTGGTTTTAGGTAAAATGTCGCTTTTGGGAGAACAAAGCGCCGAATACCATTTCCAAACCGGCGCCAAAGTCGCCGCTATCGGAATAGACCGGCTGATTGTAATTGGCGACGAAGCTGCAGGTTTTGGTCTGGGAGCATTACAAAACGGTATGGGTCAGGAAAATGTATTTTTTTGTAAGGACTCCACCGACACTTATGAAATCCTCAAAAAGTCTTTAACCAAAGACTCCATTGCCCTTGTTAAGACTTCAATGTTGACTTCGTATAAAAACTTGATGGAGAAAATAGTCGTCAAAAATATGTAATGTCGCGTGATTCAAGCCCGCGACCCATGGGAGGCGCTTGTATGGTAACCTTGATGTTTAATCGCCCGAAATTCCCGGATATCCCGGACCAATTTCTGGAGAATGCAATTAAAGCAGTGGTCATTGAAGAAACCGCTCTTGCCAACATTCTTGCTTTCGAGGATGATATCATCCAAAAAGCAAAAAAAGATGCCGTCAATCTGGATGAATTTGTAACTATCAATGAGTCCGCCAAAGATATCATTCGGAATATCACCAAAATTCAAATAATGACCAAAGTTAAACTGCAGTATGTAAAAGAACTGATTCAAAAGTTGAAGAATCCTGCTATAAATGAAGCCCTTGAAGAATAACATCTACATTATTAATAAGCCATTAGCAGAGTTGTGATAAACCCTAAAAAAGCGGTGTACACTGCTGCAAATTTAAGTTTTTCATGCCGCTTTTAGTAGATCTCAACAATATATTTATTTTATAGGGATAGAGAGTGAGATTATGTGGGCCAAAATAGAAGTTGTTAAATGCGATGAAAAAATCGTTTATTTGCCGCCGTCGCTGGCTGATCTTGACAGATTGGCTGCTGTGGCGCGATTCGGTGGAAAATCCGCTAGTGTGAGCATTCAGTACCGGGATGACCTTGACTTTCCAACTGAGAACTCATTTAAAAATCCGGTAAGAATTCAAATTACGGACAAGTTAAGGGATAAGCTCCTTATTCCCGAATCACCGGTTTATCAAGTAAAAATCTCCGATTCCGGGATAACTTTCGGGCCGGTTATCGGATTTTTGCTCGGCAATGCGTCTCATCGTTATAATCCTATCCATATGATGAAATATTCCGATCGGTTTGGCATATATCATCAAGTCGGAGGACTGATTTACGCCTTTTCTCCCAAGTTTATCCGCTGGAAGAACCATACCGTTTACGGTCTTTATTATAATAATGACACATCATTATGGGAATATGGCTATTTCCCGCTTCCGGATGTCATTTACCGCAGGGACTTTCATTCCGATCCGGATGTTATCAAACGGTTGGTTGAATTCACAAAAGGAGGGCTTTTTAATTCATACCGCTTCACCAAGGATCAATTTCATGATTTTATCAAACTGAACGGCGAGCTAAAAAAACACCTGCCCCCCACGGAGTTTGCCCTTAACTTTGACCAGATCAAAAATTTTATAAATCTGCATCATAAGGCTATTCTAAAGCCGATTCATTTATCAAGGGGCCGCGGGATTTGCATCGTCGAGCAAATCGATACCCGGTATAAAGTCATTGATTTCCGTCCCAAACATCCGCTGGTTTATGAGTTATATAATGATAAGCTTTTGGAAAACTTTTTTGCGGTTTATCAGGATTTATTCGACAAATATTTGATTCAAAAATATCTGCCCCTGTCTAAAATAGATGATTCACCTTTTGATATCAGGGTCGTCATGCAGAAGGGGCCTGACAAAAAATGGGGAAGCACCGGCATTGAATGCCGGGTTTCAAATAACGGTTACTTGACAAATATTTCGCGTGGAGGTTATGCCTTGCCTGTGGACGAAACTTTGCGGCGGGCATACCCCACATGTGCTAAACCGTTACTGGAACAGATTTATGAACTATGCCACAATTTCTGTTCCTATATGGATAAATCCGGGGAACATTTTGCGGAATTCGGTTTGGATATTGCCGTTGATACGGACCAAAGACTATGGATTATTGAAGCCAATGTATTCCCAAGTTTTAAGGGCTTTAAAAAAATGGATCCGGACACTTACCTCTCCATACGTTATACTCCACTGCTTTATGCAGCTTCACTTTTTGCAAAAATTTAGGGCTCTTTGGGGTGAAGGAACATGGACAATGTTGTCACGATTAAAAGCAATATGGGTCGACAATCCGAATTAATTATTCATCCGGAAAAAGCTGCTGTGATTGGTCTTGAAAGCAGGAAATTTGCCTATATCAGTTTCGGTAATCAAAGACACTATGTAAAAATCAGATTAGATCAGGAGATCTCTCCGGAAAATGTCTTGGTACCACAAAATCTCATTTACCAACTCCTCTTGCCCGATTATCCGCTGTATGAAATATGCGTAAATCTTAACGAAATACTTATCGGCCCGTATATTGGCCTTTTAATGAGCGATGCAGACCGCAAATTAACATCTTCCCGTTTAAATAAAATAACGGTTTATGTAAAAGATTATCCCAAATTGCACGGCGCCATTGTAGTCTTTGCTTTGGACAAAATCGATACGGAGAAACGGTTAATTGAGGGATACTGTTATAACCCGGTCAAGAAATACTGGCAAAAGGGAATATTCCCTTACCCTTCGTCAATCTATCGTACCATCGGGCTGAGTGCGGAATGGAAAAACCACTTCCTGTCAGTGCTGGGAGACCGAATCTTCAATAATCGTTTCTTCAATAAATGGGAAATGGCGCAGTGGTTTGCGGACGATCCCGATATAAAGCCGCATATTCCATATACCGTATTATATCATTCGCCCGACGGCGTCCTTGAAATCCTTGAAAGGTTTTCCAAGGTATACATAAAGCCGGTTTTTGGATTGCAAGGCCGCGGAATTCTCCGGATCAGCGCAGAAAACCAGATGTTCATCTTCAAGTACCGGGAAAACAAAGCCAATCGCATTGTAACCTTTGAAGATCCGGCTAAAGCCCGGGAATTTATTCAGAAACGCTTCCGCCATGG
Source organism: Bacillota bacterium (assembly GCA_029974635.1). GTDB lineage: Bacteria > Bacillota > UBA4882 > UBA8346 > UBA8346 > JAEZJQ01. The sequence continues at coordinate 162,577 of JARKQY010000007.1, forward strand.
AAAATACCTGGTGCAACAAGCCATTGATCTTCTTGAATACAAAGAAAGAATTATTGATTTCCGTTGTGTTGTCCAGAAAAATCAATCCAATGCATGGGTATGTCATGCTATCATTGGGCGGGCAGGTATCAAAGAGAGTGTTGTGAGCAATATTTCCAGCGGCGGAGCCGCTTTTACCGCCGAAAACATCTTGCGGAAAGCTATCCCGGGATCCGAAGCAAAAATTATTGAACTAACGAAACGAATCAGGGCGTTCGCGCTAAATGTATGCAATAAACTGGATAAATACGGGATCAACTGTGGAACCCTCGGCCTGGATATCGGGTTGGACCTGCAAGAACGCCTTTGGCTTATTGAAATCAACAATCGGGATCCTGATCCGGGAATTGCCTTGGATATCCATGACGTCCAATTATACTATACTCTGAAAACCGGCCCTCTTTTTTATGCAAAATACCTGGCGGGTTTTATGGAAAAAAATGATTCCGATTTCCCGAAAACCGGGGGATTAACGTAAATTTTCGGTAATCCCATTGTGAGGTGAGGTTTATTTTGGTTGAACCATCATCAAGCAATATTCAACTTGGTAAATGGAACTTTCACAAAATAAAACTGGAAGATATCCATATTTATTCCGAATTCATCAAAGCAACCGAATACCCCGCCAATTTATGGTCGTCGAATTTCGCCTATCTTTGGGCTTCATCCCAATCCCGTTTACGCAAAATATTGTGGAAAATTGTCGACGATATGTTGGTGACCTTTGGACATTCTTATAAAAATTCATTATATTTATTTTGTTTGCCTTTTGGGAAAGGAACTCCCGAAAAGCTGGCCAACGTCGTGTTTAAATGTATGAAATACTGCTATGATTGGAATCATCAAGAAAATAGCCGGACAATGGTCCGGATGATCAACCATAGCCAGCTTGAATTTCTGCAAAATTTTTCTGAATTTGATAGTCTCTTTCGACTGGTAACATTACAAGGAATTGAAAGGCATTTGGACGTTAAAAGACTGGTTTCTCTTGCCGGTAAAGATTTCAGCAATATAAGAAACCGGATAAATAAATTTCATCGGGAAAATCCGGATGTCGTCATTCGCAGATATCAAAAAAGTGATTACGACGGATTAATTGCCTTAGGGAAACATTGGAACAACAGTGCGGGGGAAAAATATGCCGTCATATTTGATAAGGTATACTACCGGGAGATCATAAATAAGTGCGATGAATTAAAGCAGATTATCTTGGTTTTTCAAAACGGCAATCAAATCATCGGAATGTCTTCCGGCGGGGAATTACCCACCGGCCAGGCATGGGGCAGTTTTTTTAAATACCGGGAGGGAATACCAGGATTATCGGAGTTGCTTTCAGTGGAGTTTGTGCGCGAGTTAAACAAGGTCAACCCCGATATCGAATTGATCAATGTAGGCAGTGACCTTGGCGCAGGAGGCCTGAGGGACTACAAATTAAAGTTTCACCCGGTTCTCAATTTGAAACGGTATCAGATATACCTGAAATAAATCGAAACTAACCGCTTAAATTTGACAGGATTTACGGGATTTACAGGATTATATAAAGTTCAAATCATAGTATTTTATGCAAATGAGCTATAGATGAATTTAATGAAGTCCCGTTAATCCAGTTCATCCTGTCAAAAAGAATTTTTTCATTCCTGGTTGTGCCTTACAAGCATAAATGGTTTAATAAAGCCTCCCGGATTGGCATCCCGGGAATGGTGTAATATTTTGAATTTGATTGAATGGGTATTGTTTGGTCGCATATTGAGTTTGATACAGATACTCCAATAGATAAACAGTGCCATGTTCAACACTGCAAAGTACCCCGGAAACCCCTTGCCCATTGGTCAGAGATACCCCCACGGGCTGATTTATTAAATAAGGCAGATTAGTTCGCCACGGCATTTTGATCCCTCCAGAAATGGTTATTGGACTAAAATTCTTTTGCACAACTATCTTTATTGAATTTGGTTCACTATATAGTATAATCGTTTGTTAGTCCAACTGTTTTAGTCGGAAAGAATAAAATCCATTTCCAAAGTAACCGGATATTTTTGCTTAGCTGATCAACTGACTTAAAGAAACCGGATATTAACAAATAAATTCAAAGACAGCCAAGAATTCCATCGAATGATTGGCTGTCTTTGAAAACAAGTTGTAAATACTATATATTTGATTGTGATCAATTTGTATCTTTGATATTTTAGGCCTAGCTCAAACGACCAGATCTACCTGCTGGATGGTTCCGGCGGTCCCGTCCTCTCGGAGAAAGATTCCGGTCCGGCGTAGTTCTCCCTGGGTCTGGTTGGCTTCATTTTTAAAACTGTATTGAGTATCGATGTTCCCCAGAAAGACAGCGCCGATTCCTTTCTGCCCGAGGCCGAATAAAACATCATTACCGTCCTGGTCTTTGCACCAGATGCGTAATTTTTCAAAGATCGAATCGTTCTCATCGATCCATCCGTTATGGTCCAGATCGTACTGGGCTAAATCCAGGAAACCATTTCCGCTCATCGCTCCGAAAAGTTCGCTCCCGTTGTTAATTATGCCGTCCTGGTTTTGATCCAGTGCCAGGAAACCACTGCCGGACTTAAGGAAGGAAAGCTGATCCAACTCTCCGTCATTGTCCAGATCAAAGCTGAATTTGGTATCGGTCAGCGCGGCCGCCGGACCGTCAAAATTAACCACCAGAGGATCCTTAAATTGGATCTTCTCTGTAAGGGTCGAAAAATGCTCGGCGGCAAACTCCCGGCTCATCGTAAGCTCAGCGCTGAAATCAATCTCTTTGCCATCAGCGGTTTTAATCTTGCCCTGTGCCTCAAATGACATTTTCTCGGATTCCCGATAAATTTCATGGCGTTCTGTTTTTATGATGGTCACTGGGAGCTGTCGCTGGGTAAATATGAGGCGAATCCGTCCTTGACTCAGGACTTCCAATGTCTTGTCGAATACTTGCAGCATTACTTTTCGATTGGGCTCTATCAGAAATTCGAGTTGGAATTCCTTCAGCCGGATGGGCTCTTGCTCTGGAGCTTGTTTTAAAGCATTCCTGGCTTCCTCCGAAATCTGCAGCGTATCCCGGCCAGAGTCGGTTCGGGGAACAAGGGTAATCATACGTTGGAGCTCAGTTATTTGGTGAGTTTGTTGGAATTCGGACTTTCCCGACATTGAGACCTGTGAATCGGCGATTTTCATAAAAAAACCTCCTCCGTGTGTTTCTTAACATCCATGTTTGGAACCCCGCTTGCAGGATAAGGTAAAACTCCTCCATTCATCCCCCCTAACGCCACTTGACTTATTTGTCTGGCTGTAAACTTCCCAATCTTACATAACTTGGTTCCTAATATTTATATCGTCATTTAAGCAAAAATTATGTTTAGGACTATGGTCTCAAATTGGATGATAAATCTGTTTTAAAGATGAAAATGGCCGTACCGAAAAGGATTTTGCTTCTAAAACCGAGAGCGGATTTACTTCCCTATAATTTCCCGAATTATCGAAACCTAACTACGCAAAATAATGCTGCATGATATTAAATAATTAAGCGGGAGTTTCGATGATAAAAGCAACCTTTCCCCATCTTGGAAATTTCTATATCCCATGCGCCGCGCTACTCTATGAATTAGGATTGGAGCCAGTAGTCCCGCCCCTCACCTCACAACGGACCATAATGCTGGGCACCAAAATCGCTCCGGAGTTTGCTTGCTTTCCTTTGAAGGTAAATCTCGGCAACTATATTGAAGCTGTCGAAGCAGGCGCGGAATTCATTTTTATGGCCGGAGGTGTTGGTCCATGCAGATTTGGTTACTATGGCGAAATCCAACGGGAAATTCTGCAGGATTCTGGCTATCAGATGGAGTTCATCGTATTCGAAGCGCCGAAAACCCATCCTCAAGAACTATGGGTTAAAATTAAGCGTGTTGTCCCCCGCAATACTCTATCCAAACTGGCAAAAGCTTTATATGTTTTTTGGCAAAAAGCCCGGGCAATTGAAGAATTTGATCGCCTGGCAAATAAAATCCGCCCGCTGGAGCAAAAACAAGGAACAATCTCTAATCTTCAAAACCGTTTTTATCGTCTTATCGATAATGCTTCATCCATAAAGGATATCCACTCTGTTTTAGACGACTCAATCTCCGAAATGCAGGCGATTCCTTTAAGGGAAACAAATTATCCCATAAAAGTAGCCCTATTGGGAGAGATCTATATGGTTTTGGAGCCGCGAGTAAATTTTCAAATTGAAAAGCTCTTGGGAGAGATGGGCGTGGAAGTTGTGCGAACCATTCATTTGACGGAGTGGATACTCGAACACCTTTGCTTAAGTATATTTAAACCCGATTGGTACCGGCAATTACTGCTTTTAGCCAAGCCTTACCTTGGAAATACCGTTGGCGGTCACGGGTTAGAGACCATTGCCCACACTGTGAAGGCCGCTGTCAATGGCTTTCAAGGAGTTATTCAGCTTGCTCCATTTACCTGCATGCCCGAAATTGTTGCTATGCAGGCATTGCCGGATATTGCCAAAAAACTTTCGATACCTGTACTTACTATTATCATTGACGAACACTCCGCGCAGGCTGGCATCGAAACTAGATTGGAGGCTTTTATTGATTTAATCAATTATCGGCGCCAACAAACCAGCGGTAAAAGAAATCTTGAATTGGAATATGGCAACTGATACAATTTTATCCTTTCGGCTTAAACAACAAAGCTCCCAAAAAGCCAAAAATAATCGCCGCTGATATTCCGGCGCTGGTAACTTCGAAAATCCCGGTGATCACACCGATGATTCCGTCCCGTTTGGCTTCAAAAAGGGCTCCTTTAACTAAAGAATTTCCAAAACTGCTGATAGGTACCGTAGCTCCGGCTCCCGCAAACTTGATCAATGGTTCATATAGGCCGAATCCTCCTAAAACAGCGCCGATAACCACCAAAGTACACATGGTATGCGCCGGGGTCAATTTAAAAACATCCATTAATATTTGGCCAATAACACAGATTCCTCCGCCCACTAAAAATGCCAAGATGAATTTTTCCATATAATAACCCTTCCGTACACTCTTTTTTTCGATCAGATCATTTCAATAACTACGGCATGAGCAATACAAGGAATGCTCTCTTTTTGCTGGTAAGAAAGGGGCGAAAGCAAAGCTCCGGTTGCCACAATTAGAATCCGCCGCAACTCGCCCCTTAGCATCCGTTTTAAAAAATGACCGTATGTTACTGTGGCCGAACAAGCGCAGCCGCTCCCTCCGGCAAAGACGGGTTGATCATTTCGATATATCAAAATGCCGCAATCGGTAAACCGGTCCGCCTGAATCGCAAATCCATGTTCCTTAAGCAAATCCGCGGCGATTCGGTACCCCACCCAGCCAAGATCTCCAGTGGCAATCAAGTCATAATCATCCGGCTTGCGCTGGAAATCACGAAAATGGGCTTCAATAGTATCTACAGCCGCTGGAGCCATGGCTTCTCCCATATTAAACGGATCGGAAATCCCCATATCCACCACCCGTCCAATTGTAGCCCCGGTAACCCTGGGCCCGCCGCCAGCACCGGTTAATACGGCTGCCCCTGCTCCAGTTACAGTCCATTGAGCGGTAGGCGGTTTTTGGCTGCCGTATTCGGTGGGATACCGGTATTGTTTCTCAGCGGCGGCATTATGACTTGAGGTCGCGGCCAGCACTATTTGGGCGGACCCGCTATCTATCAGCTGCGCTCCCAAAGCCAGGCTTTCCATTGAACTGGAACAAGCGCCGTAAAGTCCCAGGAAGGGGGCTCCCAACCACCGCGCGGTAAAACTACTGGAGATAATTTGATTCATTAAGTCCCCGCTTAAAAAAAACTGAATATCCGCTTTTTTAATGCCGGCCTTGGCCATTGCGGTATCACAAGCGTGTTCCAGAAATTTTTGTTCGGCCTTTTCGAAGCTCTCTTGTCCCAGCCAAATATCTCCATGCAAAATATCAAAATCATTTGCCAAAGCCCCTTCAGCTTCAAATGGACCACCGACTGCCGCCGCGCCCATAATAACCGGCTTGGAAGGAAAAACCCACGATCGATTTCCTTGTATCACTCTAAAAGCACCTGCCCCCAGACGCCCAAGATGAAAGGCCTAAATCTAAGATCCCTTATTTTTAAAACCCTAAAGCATTCAAGGTCACTTTTATGATTGCCACTACAAAGGCCGCAAATACGCCGTAGACAATTACACAACCCGCCAGTTCAAACATTTTGCCGGCGACTCCCAAAACATACCCCTCACTACGGTGTTCAATGGCCGCCGAGGCAATGGAATTGGCAAAACCCGTTACCGGCACGGCGGTTCCGGCTCCACACCATTGGGCGAGAGTATCATATACACCAAAACCGGTTAATAAAACCGAAATTATAATCAACACCGCCACTGTGGGATTCCCGGCATCGATTTCGTTAAAACCGAAATAAGTGATGAATACCCACTGGATCCCCTGGCCAAGAGTGCAAATCGTTCCTCCAGCCAAAAAAGCCCGTAATAGATTGTTAAATACCGGGCGTTTAGGTTCTCTGGCTTTTGCAAAGTTTTGATACTTTTGCTGGGTTGGGGTTAATTTTTTGGTTTTGCGATTCGACATGGTTTTACCTGTTAAAATAGTTAAACATACTGTCATTTCCCTTATCATTTATAAAGCTATTATGATTTTTTTTCGAAGCAATAATCCCAGTTTTCAAATGAAATTAATCCCATTTGGTGGATTAATAACCAATTCCTTTGTTGATAGTGATGTTCTTGAATTTTTTGTAAAGACAATAAATATTTTACTTGCAAAGATATCCATTACTGATAGAATAAAAATAGCGTCCAGGTAATATTTTGTAATAAAGGAGGTTTTTAATGAAAAAAGCCTTGTTGTTAAATTTTGTAGTTATCTGTATGCTTGTAGGTTGTGGGGGGGGACCCCCGGATAGAAGCACCGGGATGCGGGTGACTTTGGTTACCAGAAATACATCTGCTGCTTCGGTTTCCAATGTGCTTACCGCCCATGCAGTGGTTCCCGGCACCACTACCAAATTTTTCGGTATTGCTCGCAACGGTTATGTAATTATGTACAATGAGTTTCAAATCACCTCCCTTCGTTTTGACGGAACCGAAGTTCTTTCGGAAACATCAGATGGTGATTATACATGGTATATTACCGCCACTCCCAGCCAGCCAAGTTGCAATATAGAGCTTGGTCATGGAATTATTCGGCCTTACGATCCTGATACTCCTGGAAAATACCGAATCCGGGTTGACTTCCACGACCTTGACGGGATTTATCAAGATCTAAGTTTCGAGGGGATAGCCGTTTATTACGGCGGGATCTGGTTTACCAACCCCCTAATGGAGAATACCGACTCTCTTATTTGCAGTCAAGGCTACAGTTTTAATCCGGATGGAACCCTTACGCCAGTAAGTAATAAAGATGCTGCCGATTTATATTTGGGTGATCAAAATTCACTTGACCAAAATTACTTGTTAGCGAAAAATGGGATTACAAAATTGGACTGGAACTATGAACAAATTGCTAATTATCTCACTTTTAACCCTGATAGCTATACATATCAGCCACGATTAAACGTGCAATTGATACCAAGCCAAAGTGTTCAAGATAGTCCGTTCGGGATATACCTTGTAAAATGTCAAAATGGATATGCAAAATTTGTAGTTTCATCGATATATGATCCTGCAGACCAACTTACCGGTTGGTACGACTTTACAACTACAAACGAATTCACCAATTTTGACTAAATTTATGACTTATATCAAAAAAACAGCCCTTACATCAGGCTGTTTTTCCTCTATTTACTTTTATTCCTTGATGATCTCCCCATCCGTGCCAATGGTAAACACATTCCAGGGAATCATTTTACCGCTGTTTAGCAAGGCTTGTTTCACCGCATTGACAATTCCGCCGCAGCACGGAACTTCCATCCGGAGCACCGTGATGCTTTTAATCTCATTTTGGTTGAGAATCGCGGTAAATTTTTCGGCGTAGTTTTCATCATCCAGTTTCGGACACCCGATCAGGGTAATCTTATTTTTCATAAAATCGCTATGAATATTAGCGTATGCATAAGCGGTGCAATCGGCGGCCACCAACAAATGAGCATTTCTCAGATACGGCGCATGGGCGGGAACCAGTTTAATCTGGCAGGGCCATTGCCGCAACTCCGAACTCATTGCAGCCGGATGGAAAGCAGGAACATCCGGCATTTCCGTTTTCCGTTCCATGGTCTTGAGCTGAACACCCGGACAGCCTTGGGTCAGTCTTTCCGCTTGAGGAATATTGGTTATGCTCTGGCGCTTTTGCACGGCCACCTCATCAAATACCGCCGCTTCCCGTTCCTCTATCTCAATGGCCCCGGCCGGGCATTCCGGAAGACAAGCCCCCAGACCGTCGCAGTATGATTCGGAGATCAGCCTGGCTTTGCCATCTATCAGTTGCAAAGCCCCCTCATGGCAGGCGGAGATACATAACCCGCAGCCGTTGCATTTCGCTTCATCAATCTTTACAATTTTTCGCTTCACTTGTAATCGCCTCTTTCAAATTTAAGATTTCTTAACTCTGCGTCTCGGCGCGAGCAAATGTTTTAATAACTTTGACGTAACCATTATAAAAAAATCAGTTAATCTTGCTTTCGTATTTTTATTGTACTACAATAATAAATAATTATATGTAACCCAGGTTACTAAATTGGTGGTGAAGAATATGCTGCAAAAATGGCGGCAGTCATTGGCATCTTGCCGGTTATTCCAAAACATTCCATTCGATGAATTGAATGAGATCCTTCACTGTCTGGGTGTAATGCCCAAAGAATTTCGTAAGAATGAGTTCGTTACCTTGGAGGGAGATTCTTTCTCCGGCATAGGGGTGATTCTTTCGGGCCGTGTGGCGGTGACCCGGGAAAATGCTTCCGGCAACCGGGTTATCATGCTTTTTTTGCATCCCGGGGAAATTTTCGGGGAGATTGCGGCATTTGCAGATGACGGTGTCTGGCCGGCTACAGTCTTAGCCCTGGAGGATTGCGCCATATTATTCCTGCCTCCGCAAAAAATCGTCGGTTATTGCCGGCGGCAATGTCCCAACCATCGTTTATTGATTGCCAATATGTTAAAAATGGTTTCCAATCGGGCTCTATATCTGTCTAAAAAGATCGAATACCTGTCCAAAAAAAGTTTAAGGTCTAAAATTGCCGCTTATTTACTGGATGAATCTCTCAAACACGGCCGGAACACTTTTATGCTGCGGATGAACCGGAATGAGCTGGCTGAATTTTTAAATATCGCCAGACCAAGCCTTTCCAGGGAGATGAGCCGGATGCGCGATGAGGGGATCATGGATTTTCACAAGGGATCCATTAAAATTAAAGATATTAATGCACTGAAACTTGAGGCCGAGTAGCAAATTTTTATAAATATTCTTTACTTGAATATTAAATCAACCGGGTATTTAACGTTTGGTCCAGCTAAATCTCCTCTACCCATATACAATTAGTACGATAGTCAACCCCCACCACCCGGTAGGTCAGATCATCATCGAATAAATTCGGCCCAACCACTTCCTCATCATCATACTTCCATAAAAAAGGTATACCACCGGTTAATTTGATCCGTTTCAATGAAGTTTCCACCGGAGTTAAATATATGCAGTTTTGGCGATCACACGGCAGGGAATCAATCCAAAAAAGAAGTTCATGACCGTTTTCCAGCATTCGGCCAATCACCCTCCCCTACTAATTATTCACCATAGTATATGAAGGATGTTACCGGAAGAACTCGTTTGGCTAGGAATTTTCATTCCGACAGTAAGTGGGAGGGTAAGATTTTCGTTTAATTTGGCTAAAATATTTATGTAATTTTAATTGATTCGCTCCAGGAATTGTATTACACTATGGAGGAAAACTCAAAATATTAAATTGGAATCATATTGTCAAATACCCAAGCCGAACCCTCAAAGGAGTATCCGATGAATACCACCCACGCTAAAAACGCCGCTAAAGCGGCCGGACTAATATCATTGATGTATTTGGTCAGCCGCCTCCTGGGTTTTGTGCGGGAAAGTCAAGCAGGAAGCCTTTTTAACCGCTTTGAAACCGACGCTTTTTTTGCGGCCTTTGTTATCCCCGATGTCATGTACTATCTACTGGTCGGCGGGGCATTGTCCGCGGCCTTCATCCCCATTTTTACCGAGTACCTCACCAAGGGGCAGGAGGAAGAAGGTTGGAAAGTCGCCAGCACTTTTATTAATATCGTAGTTCTTATTTTAGCTGTGCTTACCATTTTAGGGGTTACTTTCACTGAGTGGTTGACCCCGTTGGTAGCTCCCCATTTTAAAGCCGACAAACTAAACCTTTTGGTTGAATTAACCCGGATTATGTTTCCGGCTGTGTGTTTTACCGCTTTGGCCGGTTTAGTCGGCGGTGTTTCAAATTCTTACCGCCGCTTTCTTGGACCGGCGCTGGGCCCCAATGTATATAATATCGGGATCATCTTGGGGGCGGCCCTATTAGGAACGCGATTCGGAATCAAAGGAATGGCCGTCGGAGTTGTGGCGGGGGCTGTCGGGAATTTCCTGACCCAGGTTTTATTCTTGCGGCAAGCCGGAGGTAAACATTACCGGTTCGGGTATATTGACTTAAAGAATCCCGGATTTAAACGAATGCTCCTTTTATGGGTTCCCGCATTAATCGGGCTTTCGGCTGACCAAATCAACTTTTGGGCCACTACTGCCATGGCCTCCAAATTACCCGAAGGAGGAATCACCGCGATCCGGTTCGCCAGCCGTTTAATACTGCTTCCCATCGGAATTTTTGCCGCCGGGGTTTCAACCGCGTTCTTCCCTTTGCTTTCCAGTCTGGCCACGGAGAAAAAAATCGACGCCTATAAAGATACCCTCTCCTTTTCGTTGCGGTCCATCTTTTTTATGATGATTCCAGCGGGAATCGGCTTGATGGTATTAAGAGAACCCATCGTAATGCTGCTTTTTGAACGGATGAAATTTACCCATAGCGACACTATTTTAACATCAGAAGCCCTACTCTTTTATAGCCTCGCCATTTTTGCACCCGCAGCGGTTCTTATGCTGCCCAGAGCATTTTATTCGCTACAGGATACGAAAACACCGGTCATTGTCAGTTTTATAGCGGTAGGCTCCAGTATTTTTCTAAACTGGTTCTTTCTTAACCATACCTCCCTCGGGGTAAAAGGCTTTGCCCTTTCTTATACCATCATGGGATTGATTAATATGCTATTGCTGACGGAAATTTTGAGGCGCAAAATTGGCGGAATTAGAGGACGTCATATTGGACGATCTTTCTTGAAATCCCTTACTGCTTCGCTGGCTATGGGAGGAGTTATTTATGTTATGATGTTGTTCTCCGAAGCATTTGTCAAACAGCACGGCCATTTAGGTGCGGCCTTAATTATTTTTGCGGGTATGCTTATCGGCGGAATTACTTTTCTGGCTGTCGCCTGGCTGCTAAAGATGGATGAATTGCAGATGGTTGTCCGTTTTATTCGCAAACGTCTTTTCCCATCAAAGAAAGAGGCTTAATCTTGAGTGGCCCTCAAAAAATAAGTATTTTTGTATTTATCTTTCCCCTGGATTTTTAAAATATCTTGCGAGTACTATATAAATCCAATATAATTAAATGGTTTAATGCCTGAGAATTGCCTTTCCTAAAAGAAGTGTGATCAACTCTGTGCTTAACACAAGTGTACACTTTTTCCTAAGAAGTTATGTGAAAAAGCAAGGTGAATAATTTTGTTTTACTGAAAGGAACCTTTTTCACATAACTTCTAAATTACAGGAGGTTAATACATGAAAAAACAAAAAGTGCAGCTAGGAATTCACTTGATTATATTAATTGTGTTTATTGCCTTAGTTGCCTTTATATCAATAAAATACGGCCCCGGAATTATTAAAATCATCCGGAATCCGGACCGTTTCCGGGATTTCCTGGCTTCTTATAAATCCATCAGTATATTGGTGTTTATATTTTTTCAAATCCTTCAAGTGGTTATTGCAGCCATTCCCGGTGAATTTACTCAGCTTGCCGGCGGTTATGTGTATGGAACCTTGTTCGGTACTATTTATTCCACGGTAGGAATCTTGCTGGGCGCAATAATTGCTTTTTATGCCTCGCGTCTCATCGGGTTCCGCCTGGTAAAAGATTTAGTCCCGGAAAAAAATCTAGAAAAATTCAACTTTCTAATTAATAATCCCAAGTCGGAAATTACCATGTTCATCTTGTTTTTAATTCCGGGGACTCCCAAAGATATTCTGGTTTATCTGGCAGGATTAACCCCCATCAAACCGTCTTATTTTTTTGTGATCTTTATTGTGGCAAGATTTCCGTTTATTCTAGTCTCATCCTTTGTTGGAGCGCATATTAAAGAACAGAATTATTTACCGGTTGCAATTATTTCCGGGATTGTCGGCACATTGTTTGTTCTCGGTCTTATTTATAAGGATAGGGTAATTAATATCGTTCACAAGCTGGGTCCACTTTATAAAGATAAATTAACTCGAGTTTGGCTTAAGCTGTTCTCGGGGAAAAAAGGTTCATCATAACTCTGCCTGAATACTGTCGAAATCCCATACTTGAGCAAAAAAAGGATTACGGGAGGCAATTTCTTCATAGTTCCATGGCGGCGGAACGCATTCCGGGCACCAATGACCCGCTTTTAGAATTAAATACGGGCTTGCTTCAAATACATGCCCAAATTCGCAGCGCCATAGCAGTTTTGTCCGTAAATCCCCCGGAGTCATTCCTGTAGATAAGCATTCCCCGCCCCTAAATCGGGCAGCCAACTTCATATCGGAAATATCCAGTTTATTTTCCGGTTTCCGCTCATCGTAACCATGATTAAGCCTTTCCGGCTCCAAGTCAGACCGGTTGATTGCATCGTCCCAATCCGGAATTGCCGTAAATTCCCGCAGTGATCCATAGAAAGCGTGAATTCTTGAGAGATCATTATTCCGTACCCAAGCCATTGGACCGTCACCAGCAAAGGCCATTGGTTTAAAGATAAGCTGCTTAATAATCCATGGTGGAATGATCCTCCCCAGCTTGAGCCAACGAAATACCTTCAACATGAACGGCAGATCATGAAGGATTTGACGGTAATGATCTTGCAGGGAATCACGTTGCTGCTGCAGATAGTTATTTAGCACATCGGCATCCTCATAGTATTGGCAATGAAAATTATGCAAACAAAACCATTTACGTTCCATTAATTTGCGATAATCTCCCAATCCCACCAGTTTAAAGACATCCCGCAAGTATTCCTCATAATAAAACCGGGCGGCAGGACCGCCGCTGGCATTATAAACCCTGCCCCAAAATTCTTCCGGAATCTTCGCCTCGCAGGCGTTGACAATCATATAGCCGGCATCTCTTTTGGTAACCAGATCGCCATAGGTATCCAACGGCTGATGAAATAAGATCGGATCAAGCAATGAAAAAATGTTGGGTATCGCAATAAAACTCATTCGTAAAGAGACCCAGTATTTTAGGCCGGAATCAATCAAAGCCCGTTCGGCTGCTATTTTAGAAATAGAATATATATCAAAAACACTTGGCTTCAAAGGATCGCCTACCCTACCAAGCCGGATTTTACCGCGCCGGTCGCCGGTCATAGCCACCGAACCAATATTTACAAACTTGATTCGTTGAGCCCCGCCGTTTTGCGCCTTGATGGCTTGGATAATATTCAATACTCCTTCATAATTAACTTTCCAGGCAAGTTCTGGCCGGCGGTCGGCAGCCGGAGAAATTAGCGCAGCCGTATTCAACACATAGTCCGCATCGCAAACCCCTTGATAAACATCTTGGTAACAACTGATATCTCCCCAAATAATTTTTACACCCGGCTCATTTTTATATTTCCGGAAGAATTTTTTCCCGTGCTTATCCGGAAATAATAACAATATAATTTCAAAACGGTCTCGCCGCCGTAAAAGTTCTTGAAAAGCTTCCCCTCCCATGGAACCCGATGCCCCGGTTAAAAATACTGTTTTCTTGCCCATAGATCTCATCTCCGTTTCGAATAATCGACCAAAATAGTTTCATGGTCTATAAGAACCCAAAAAATTTTCTCACCTTTTAACAATACCATTAAATAAAATTTCCAACATATTATCAATACTCTGCTCGGTAACCGCCGGATTTCTTTCAATGGCCCATTGATACTCCAATCCTTTGGAAGCAATCACAATGGCATATGCCGTTAAGTCCAAATCCCGGATATAAAAAATCCCTTGTTTTATACCTGCCAATAAAATCTGTTTAAACATATCAATTTCATAGTTATCGTAATTTTCCCTTAACTCGCCGATAAACCCCGGACTTTCCAGGTATTCTTCCTTAAAAGCGCTGTATAAATTGGCAAGCTGTTGCAAAGCCTGCATTCGGGTCAAAACATAAGCCCGTATTTTATTTTGGGGAAGGATTTCGCGGTTGACGGCTTGAATGAGTTCTGCCTTCAATTCGCCGGCTTCTTTTTCAACCACAGCCCGGAATACATCCTCCTTGTTTTTAAAATAATGATACAAGGAGCTTTTTCCTTTACGAACTGCTTTGGCGATCTCATCCATGGTTGTCTTCTTAAAGCCATACCTGGCGAAAATCTCCCGTCCCGCAGCGATTATTTGTTCTTTCGGCTCTTTTTCGGAATCTTTGATAGTATTCATCCCTGCCAATTATGAGTTTGACTTTTCGACTAAATTAGTTTTATATTCTATTAATAAGATAACATACTTTCCTGAAAAATGTAAAGCAGCGGTTTCTTTTTTCTTATTGTCCTTAAGCCTGCTTCCAATTTTAAAGTTAAACCAAGTACTATTACGTCAGTATTTCAAGCTTTTTTAAAGATGCAGGGTTCGTCAATTTTATTGACGCGCCCTGCCGGGGGAACCGGGTGTCTTCTAAAACCGGCCCCAAATTTCTAACTCATTGCAGCGGTACGTTCCAATTAAATCCGTCATTATTGTCCCAATGATTGGTGTCATCTTTAAAACAGAAGTTAATTTCATGATTTCCATCCACATGGATATCAATACCGAAACCATCTTGATTCTCTTTTTCCATTTTTGCCGTATCAAGTCCCTTGCTCCAACTGTCAAATCCGTAATGCAGATAAACATCTTGAGCATTTGCGTCCTTTAATAAACCTTGGTAGTTAATATGAATGGTATCTCCCGATCTAACCATTGTGGGCCGCCATGTAACACGGTGTTCATCAAATGAGCCTGCCTCGTAATCATCAAATGAGCCCACCTCTTGATCATTGGTATCATTGATTCCAAAAATATTTTTCAAGAAATTATACAAATCCAACCCTCCTTATAATTTTTTCTGCTGCTAGTATCCCCGCAATAAAAAAGCCGCAAGCTCGGAAATCGATACCATTCCTGGGTTTCCGGATTTCGGTTGCCTTTTAAAACTGTTTGTGTTTAATAGCAATGTCCCAGTGAAATATTAAATAACCGGTACTCATTATTGCCAAAGCTCATTCCAATAAAAAGCAGTCCAAAAATTGTCGGGCTTTTAAAGCCAATGGACAGATCACTTTTCCGGCTGATCCCGGACCAATCATCGGCAACGGCTCCATTTTCAAACCAAATACTTAAATATCCCTGGCCTAAAAAGGGAATATTTCGTATACTCTTTTCATAACCGATGGTACCTAAAAAATAATGGCTGCCGTAAAACTCGCCCAATTGGTACGCTCCCAGCCTGCCGGGGCCTCCGAGTCTAAACTGGTAGTCTATAGGTATAACTTCCGAAGCTGTTCCCCCGGAAAGCAACAACATCAATGAATCTTGGTTTGCTACCGGGATATTCCAAATAAATTGCGCTTCCAACTTTCCGAATGGCCAGGGATGACTTGGTACCGAATACCAGCACCCCTCTAGGTCCCAATCCAATCTCCTTCGCGGTAAAATCACATTATCCGCGTTTCGGTATTTGAATTTCAAATATGTCTTTTGGACAATGCCGTTCCAATTCGAAGGTATTGGAGCGCCAACTTTTACCCAGGAATTCCGGTTTTCAATACTATAACCGACTCTGGCCTCCGCGAATTTAGAAAACTCAGTGCCAAGGTCAACAGCTGCACCGTATACCGCAGTACTATAGTCGGTTAGCCGCAGACCGTCGGAGTATAAACTATAGTTTTCATGCTTAAGGTACAAATCAGGTGCTATAAACAGGTTAGTTGCTCCAAGCGGTTGGTAGAGTTCGCATTGCATTTGGGGCTCACTGCCAAAACCAATATCAGTTCGTAATTCCGACCAAGGACCGGTTATATTTACGGAAGTAATCCGGAACCTCGGGTTAATATCGACATCATCCGCATCAATCCCGTTAAGATCCATCAATAAAGCAAAATTAACAAACGGTGGTCCATAGGATTTCTCAATAACTTTGATTGTTAAAACCGGAGCGCCGTCATGCAGGGTTAATTCATAACGCAGGCTTTCGAATAAACCCACTCCCATAATTTCAGTCAAATCTTTCTCAAGTTTCTTGATATTAATTGATTTACCCAAATGACTTTTTAGTTTTGCTTTGATAAATGTCTGATTTAGCTCGCTGGTACCGTTAATTACGATATCCACTGGAATCGGGACTGTCAATCTCCGCCTTTTTTCTCTATCTTGAATATATCTTAGCCAGTTCTCTTCATCCAGTGCATATTTAAGCAAACTACCGGCTTCTTTAGCGGCAGCCTGATATCCCCTATCATTATACTCCTTAATCGCCTTCCATTGAGTTAATGTCAGGCTTTGATCATCGGCGCTAATAACCAGATCCGCATTTTTAAGTTGTTGCTGGGTATGGTTAAGTACTACAGTGTTAATGGTCTCCATCAACACTGTGTCGATTCCCTTTGAAAGGGTGACTCCCCCCGAAGGGAATACATTTACCGCCAATACAAACTTAGCGCCCATTTCCTTGACAATATCAGCCGGAACATTATTCAGCACACCGCCATCAACCATCAGGCGGCCATTACTTTCCACCGGCGTAAAAGCCCCCGGGAAGGCCATGGTTGCCCGCATCGCTTCAACCAATGATCCATCTTTAAAAATAACCAGTTCGGATTGTCGAATATCAGTGGCCACACACCGGAAAGGAATTGGAAGCTCATCAAAATCAGTTAATAGAGAATAAGGCAGCGCTATTCGACTCAAAGCCAGCCCTACCTCATGGATGGAGAGTCCGCTGGGTAATGAAAATCCTTCTTTTAAACCGATTTCCAGATCTATGGGGAAACTGCGCCGATCTTCCTTTCTACGGAAGCTTAAGACATCATAAGGCGGCTGGTTATTAAAAATCCGGTCCCAGTCAATCTCATAAAGTAAATCTTCGATTTCCGCCGGAGACATTCCCATGGCATAGAAGCCTCCGATAAGTCCACCCATACTGGTTCCTGCGATATAATCAACCGGGATCCGTTTCTCTTCCAGCCACCGCAGTATACCAATATGAAAAAAACCTGCAGCTCCGCCTCCGCCAAGGGCAATTCCCACTTTATGCCGTTTCGGTACAACAGGTTCAGATCCCGCCCCTAAGGCAATCCCGCTAGCGAAAAAACAAATTAATAATAATACCCACCATGGTTTTCCAAAGCCTTTCAATTTACATTCCCCTCCGCTTAAAAGAACTTATAAGCATATTGTAGCGCATTATTAAAGGATATTTTATTTTAATTATCGGCGCCCGGAGAAAATCATTTATTGCTAAGCGCATAAAAAAAGCGGGGAGTTATCCCCGCCCTTGCGAACAACCACACCAATTACGGTGTTACCACTCGGCTGGAAAAATCGTTGGTATTATAAGCCATTGTGCAATCAACTCCGGAAGCCTTGGAGATCTTCAGCATCAGTCGCTGATTATTTAAAGAGACAGCGGACAGGTTACTAAAGGTATATGTAGTTGCGTGGTTACCTGTGGCCGAAGTTCCGGCTTCATTGGTTTGAGAAGCAATTAATACCGCTCCGCTCCCATCAGAATTTACTTTATAAATCTCCACCGTAACCTGGGAGGAGGATCCGGGATTATTGGTCCAAAGGACGAAGGTCCAACTGCCCGCATTATATGTTCCGTTGATGGTAGCGTCACTATACCAATAACTTGCCGTAGTGGTAATTGCCTTTGTGGGCTGCCATCCGGTGGTGGCACTATTGGTAGTTTGCATTCCTTGGCCTGCCGGACTAACTCCGCTCACTGCTTGGTTAAATAAATACCAAGTTGCGCTTGCCAAAGTTCCACCCGGTGTCGGAGTAGGAGTCACCGTTGTAGGCGGTCTTGTTGGCGTTGGCGTTGCTGTAACGGGCAGCCTCGTCGGTGTTGGCGTCGCCGTAGCAGGCGGCGGCGTTGGGGTTGGAGTTACCGTAACAGGCGGTCTGGTGGGTGTCGGGGTTGATGTGGCGCCATTTTCCACTCCAAAAATTTTTAGCTCGTAAAGCGATGCCCATCCAGCGCTAGCGCCTGTCACCGTTAGCCTGACATACCTTCCCGTGTTGGCATTAATGGCATTGGTGCGATCCGCAGTTATCCCCGTCGCGGTATTCGCCTGCTTGTCGATCGACAAATTATAAATTGCATCATCATCGCTTAACTCTATCTTATACCTGTATGATCGACTCGCATTACTATACCAATTAATCTCATATCCTCCGATGAAGCATTGTTGCCCCAGGTCGATCTTAATCCATTGAGGGTACGTAGCATCCACAGCGCACCACCGGGTAGAAATGCTACCGTCTATGGCATAACTGGCAATATTTCCGGCTTGGGTTGAACTGACGGTAACAGTTTGGCCGGGTTGTTGAATTTCATTCTCGGCAGACACCGCAAATACGACATATAAATTGCTTCCCGGCGCCGGCGTAATCCCATAACCATTGGAGGCAAAATACCCTTGTTCACCGGGGGCCATTAGCCTACTCTTGTATATATTATGAGTTCTGCCATTAATCAGAATGGTATCGGCCAGTTTGATCCAACCATAAGTCGAGTTGTTATTATGAGCGGGCATTTGATTGGCGGCGTCAATCAGTTGATAGATATAGCAGTATCTATTGGTATAGAATTGATATAAGTCGGTCGAGCTATTATCCGGTGCATCCCGCATAAATGCTTGAATATAATCGCCTCCTGCCAAATAAGCAGGCAGTGTAGGAAAAGTACTGCTGCTATCAACATATACTTTCAACCCGGCCTGCGCATTATTTACAATATGGGCGTCAGGCATAGGCGGGATCAAACTGCCGCCTTGAGTTCCGGTATATTGAAAGTTAATCATCACCGCATTTGCCGATCCGGTGGGTGTAGGAATCGAGGTTGCGGTAGGTGTGGGCGTCGCCGCACCCGGTGTTGAAGTGGGAGGCGGCCCTGAAGGCTCCGGACCTAATGCAATTTCATATCCTTGCGGTAGAGTGGTGGTAAGACCATCAACTACACTTAGAGCTGTAGAATTAATAGTCACCGTTGCCAGCTGCAATCCGCTGCGGCTAGCTGTCAGCGTAAAACTGCCTGCGGTACGGGTGGCACGGACAAATACCCGGTTAATGCCACATTCGATATTTAGGTAATTTTTAAATATACTGTTTTGAATCCCGCTGTTATAGCCCCCTAAAAACTTGCCCTGGCCGCTATAATTAAAGTCAATTCGTCCCTCATCGGTGGGGCAGCGATTCCCGTTGACATCCACCACTTCCACGTCGAAGATGGCCACATCCGAACCGTCGGCTCTAAATCCTTGAGGCCCGGTAATTGCTGTTAGTTTTATTCTGGCGGGAGTTCCCGCAGTAATCTTTTCCTGCCGGGCTGCTTCAACGCCGCCATTGTAACCAATGGCTACAATTTTTCCCGCTTGCCAGGCCACATTGGTGAAGCCGAACTCAAAGTTATTGGCCCGGGCTCCGTAACCGTAATCCTGAATCAAAGCGCCGCTGGCGTTATATGTCAGCAGTTTAACCTGCTGACAGCTGGAAATGACATATACATTCTTCACGGTTCCGGATGGATAGTTCCAATGGCCTAAGATATGAACCTGCGGATTGGAGTTTTGGGCCACTTGCATCCCAAAATAAGTTTCTTTGGGGAGCCTGGCTCCATCCACTGCTCCGGATACCCGGGCTAGCTCCGTATTGGCCATCCGGCCGTGACTGATGGAGTCCCCGAAAATAATTTTAGCGCCGCCGCACGTAATACTGCTTAGCCCCTGGCCGCCTCTTTTCGACCAGCGGTCATTATATTTTTTGACGTTCATCCGGGCTAAATCCTCGGAACTGTTAAATCTAAAACTATCTGTGGGATATTCGTCAATCACATTGCTGGGATCGGCAATATTCCGGTAACCGTAACTGGGAGGTGAATATTTATCCCAAACCCGGCGGGGGCATTCGGCCCGGCTATATTCATCATCCCAAATCGGCTTAGAATTTGAGGTGCCGGGGTTATCCATAGTTGCATAATAATCCGCAACATCAGCCAATTCCGTATTATTGGAACGCGTCCCCATCAATCTGCCGCCGTATGGGTCCCAAGTTTCCCTGACACCTTTCATTTGCGCCATATGCTCGTGGCTGATGTTCTGGTTGCCTGCTTCCCAAAACAGGACGCTGGGATTATTGCGAAAATAGATGATGACATCCCGCATTAATTCCACCCTTTGCTCCCACTGGCGGCCTGCACTGTCTCCCTCGGCATCCCCGGCGGGACAGTCATAAATAATTCCCCATTTGTCCGCGGCTTCTATATCAGCTCTTCTCGCAGCCACATGCATCGGCCGGAGAAAGTTGCCATTGCATTCCCGGATCATTTTCATGTCATACTCCACCATCCAATTGGGGGTCTGCCCTACGCAAGGCCATTCCATGGTGGATCTGGGTGCAAATCCTTTAAGGTAAAGCGGTATATTGTTTAGCAACAAACCGCTGGCAAGATTCCAGGAGACTTTCCGGATGCCCAAGGTAATGGGACAGACATCCACCGCTATGCCATTGACCTTTACTGTGGTGTAAATTTTGTAAAGATAGGGATAATCAGGCGACCAAAAACGAGCGTTAGTGATGCTTCCCGTTAACGTAAAAGTACTTTTTTGCCCGGCGCCAATGGATTGAGGGCCGCCGGTTCTAGTGAGTACGGTGTTGCCGTCGCGGTCAACCACATCCATCTGATAGGTGATGCTCTGCGAAGCTGAACCGTCATTTTTCACTTCAAACTGGGCGTTGATATTGGTTGTTTTGGCACTGGCGTTGATATCGGTAGCATAAACATAAGTCCCCGCCGTTCCAAGGTTGCTGTAGAGGGGTAGGGTCTGGTATACTTTATCGGTAATATGGAGAAAGACATTCTTTATTATTCCGCCATACATCGGATTAAAAGGCGGCGTATCCCATACAAAACTGGTCCCGGTAGCAACCTCCTTGTATCCCAGTGAATTATTAACCTGGACCGCCAGCACATTCTCTCCGCCAAAGACCACATAGTTGGAGATATCGATTCCACAGGGACCGACTCCGTTTTCATGCCGTCCAACCCAAGTGCCGTTAATATAAAACTCACCGGCTTGGCGGACCCCTTCAAATTCTATAAATACTTTTCTCCCGGAATACGCCGCATCCAGTGTAAAATGCTTCCGGTACCATGTCTTGCCATTATAGCCATAATCACCGCTGCCAGTTACCCAGGTGTCATAATGATCGATGTCGTTATAGGTGTGCGGCAGGCTGACGTCCTGCCAAGCGGAATCATTAAAGGAAACATTTTGGGCTCCGGCTACATCCTGTTTTATAAACTTCCAGTCATAGTCCAAATTGAACCGGATCCGGTGGTTGGCCGGCGGCGTATATGCAGCTTGAATGTCGGTCGTAATTGAATCAATCGCTAGAAAAGTACTGCAGATAATGAATAAAAAGATCGCACCGCTAAAAATCCTTCGCATTTTTCTCCTCCTTCTGACCTTTTATCGACTACCAATTTACAGGTTGCTTTTTCCGTAAAATTTAGCCAATCCCCCCTTTTAACTTGAATAAGACCATTTCCAAACCTCATGATCTCCAGGGTATACGGAAATATTTATGTAAGCGCTTACATAAATATTTTTATATCTTCTGCAGCTTAAGAAAATCCGTTACTATAGTTGAGTTTTATCCCATGCATTCACATGACATACGTAAACATTTTGTATTATCAAATCTCTATCCATAATAATATAACAAATTATTCTATTTGTA
The DNA here is from genome assembly GCA_029974635.1 of Bacillota bacterium. Classification (GTDB taxonomy): domain Bacteria; phylum Bacillota; class UBA4882; order UBA8346; family UBA8346; genus JAEZJQ01. Next base: position 184,875 of record JARKQY010000007.1, read on the forward strand.
AATTAATCCACCTTCTTTAATAAAATATTTTCATATAAATCTAAAATCATAAAAATATTTGGACATAATTTATATAACTGGAACTACGGAGGTTACAAACTATTGGCTTTTCCCTCAATAACGGCATGAGATACAATTTGAATTCCGGCGCTGGTTCCAATCCGATTGGCTCCGGCTTTGACCATAGCCGCCGCCTCCTCATAATCACGGATTCCTCCGGAGGCTTTAACTCCAAGCTTCGAACCAACCGTTTCCCGCAGTAAAAGAATATCATCAACCGTAGCTCCGGCCGGTCCAAATCCGGTCGATGTTTTTACAAAGTCCGCTCCGGCTTGCAGCGCAAGATTGCATGCCGCCACCTTTTCCTCCATTGTTAAAAAACAAGTCTCTAAAATCACTTTAACCATGGCTGTTCCCCGGGCCGCTTTAACAACTTGCCGGATATCATCCAGTACAACTCCGGCTTGTCCTGATTTTAACGCTCCGATATTCATTACCATATCCACTTCGACAGCACCACTATAAACCGCTTCCCGGGTTTCCTGGACCTTAGAAACGGTGGAAATAAGGCCTAAAGGAAATCCAATAACAGTACATACATTGATTGGTGAATTCTTCAATATTTTGGCCGCCATAGAAACCCAAAACGGATTGACGCAGACTGATTTAAATTGATACTCCAACGCTTCCTGGCATAGTTTCTCAATCCGGACCGAATCGGCATCTGGTGTTAACAGCGTATGGTCTATCATTCCGGCTAATTCCCGGTCAAAATTCAACAGCTGATTCATGCCCTCCGCTCCTTAACATACCGTAAATTATTGCAACGACCGTTCGCGCTCCAAATGAATCTTGACCTTTTTATGGAAAGCCGGGTTGGCTTCGGGTGTAAACACTTTTAAAGCTTCCTCAAACGCCTCTATTGCTTTGGCCCGATATTCATTGGCATTTTGAACCGTGGCCATAACGCTATAAACCTCACCCAGGTTAAACTGGACTTCGGCGTAATCAGCGGGATAGTTCTCCAGCGTAAAAACCTTTAAAGCTCCCTTAAAAGCGCCGCTGGCGTTTGAAAGCCGGTCGACTTTATATTCATTGCACTCATTAGCAGTCTTTATATCAACATCCTTTAAACTTTCAGCCATACTCCGGTATACTACCCCAATCAGCCTCATATTGGTTGCATATTCCTGAGGGAAATTTTCAAGCGTATAATATTTTAAGGCGTTTTCAAACCCTTTATATGCTCTTTGCAGATTTGCCGTTGTTTCACCGATTGAGGCCATTCGTTGGTAGCATTTTCCAAGGGCATTATTGATCACACTATATTTTTGCGGAAATTTTTCAAAGCGGAAGAACTGAAGCGCCTCTATAAATGCTTTCATCGCTAAATTCCAATAATTACCCTTAGGGTTCGGTTCTCCCATTTCCATCAGGGTAAAACCAAGTTGTTCTAAGATCACCGCTTTTACCTTTCCAAATTGTCCGGCTTCCAAAATTTTTATGGCATTTTGATATAGTTTAATGGCACAGGATAAATTGATTTCTTTGTTTTGCATCTTGGCCAGGAGTCGATAGGCAGAACCGATTTCAATTACAGTACTGCTATACTCTTCGGGTAATTGCCCGGGATTAAGGTTGGTCAATATGTTTTCATAGGATTGCAGCGCCTTATTAATAATTTCCGGATTATGTTCGGCTTCCCCCATAATAATATATGCTTCTGCAATGCCTGTGACAGCCGCTCTATAATCATCGGAATTGGTTTCTGAAACTGCCTTTAGAGCCATCTCATAAGCCGCTAATGCTTTCTCTATCAACTCCTTTTGATAAGCTCTCTTGGCCAGATCGCAAAATACGGCCCCCAACTTGCAGTGGAGCTGAATATAGTCCTTCGGAAATGCATCCATTTTAAAAATTGATAATGACTCAAGATAAGCCTCTTCAGCCTTGCTAAGATTTATGGGTTCTTGATCAACTCTGGCCAGGGACCGTAGTGTATCCCCCAAATTATTTTGAACCACCGCATATTTGACTGGATATTCATGTACATTATATATTTGAAGGGCTTTTTTAAAAAATGTAGCCGCCTGGGACAAATTCAACAGCGCGTCCTGATGTGCAGCGATTAAGTTGTGAATAATTCCCAGATTCAGATATGTCGAAGCGATCAGCTCGGATGTTACAGGTAGATTATCTACCTCTAACACCGCTTCAAAATATTGTCGGGCTTTTTCGAGGTATTCCCATCGATTCCGGGTATTGGAGTATAGCTTGCAGGCGGAGCCCAGGTTGTGAAGTATCAAGGCATATGCTAGCGAATATCCGGCACCGGATGTTAAAGTACTTAAAACTTCCTTACAAGCGATAATCGCTTGATTCAAAAACATTTCCTGGTTGGCGCTCTGGGCGAAATCAATATATAAATTGGCAATATTATTCTGAGTATAAGCGTATTCGAAGGGGAACTCTTTAAGATTATATATGGTAAGCGCTTCCCTGAAGGCTTCCAGCGCCCCTCTCCTGTTTTCTTCGGGTGTCTGGAATTGCGATAAAGTATGTAAGGCGTGTCCGAGATTATATTGAACGCCGGCATATAGTGAAGGATATTTTTCTTTAAGGAACCGGTTTTCCGGATTTTGACAAAGTAGAACGGTTTGGCGTAAATTATTTTCAGTCTCACGAAAATCGGCTAACGCATTACATATACTGCTGAGCATCTGGATAAAAAACCAGTATTGCTGTTGTAACTCCTTAGGGTTCCATGCTTTTAACTCTTCCTCCAAAATGGTCCGGGCGCTTTCATAAGCTTGAATCGCTTTCGTATTGTTATTTTCCTTGTCTGAGTATTCCGCCAGCAAGGCGCATACCGCGCCAAGGTCATTTTGAACGACTGCGCACTCCCATGTTCTGGTTTGGCTTTTATAAGCCGCTAGTGATTCTTCCAATGCGGTCACAGCCCGGGCCAAATTCTCAGTAGCTTTCTCCAGATAAGACATTTTCTTGTAACACAAGCCCTGAAAATATTTTACATATGCATAAAGATCTTCGGCCGGAATATCTTTAATGCGGTTTTCCAGGATATCCAAAGCTGTACTAGGTTGGCTGTTGTCGCTTAATCGCTCCGCTTCATTTAGTGAATCGGCGATTCCGGTCGGATTAATTGTGGGTTTTGGAAACTCGGCAAGCTTCGGGTTAAACGGAGTATATTTAATGTTTTTCATCGTATGAATGTTTACCCGCCTTTCCATGCATTATTTTTATCATCCGGTAAGAAAACGCTATACTATGCTGAAACGCTTAGTATTGTTTTCGCCAAAAAAGGATTTGTTTTATTATATATGGATAAAGTTTTTCGTAGCAAGCTCTCTCCTGATTTTATTCCGGTTCCAACTGATTGAGATATTCACGGACTTCTTCCAAATAGGGATTTATCCGTAAAGCCTCCCGAAATTCATTGATGGCTTCTTTAAATCTACCTTGCGCCATCAGTACCTTCCCCAGGTGTTTGTGAGTATTGGCGTATAAGGGATCGATCTCCAAGCTTTTACCGTACATCCGGAGTGCTTCATCATTTTTTCCTTGATATGCCAATATATTGCCGATATTATTATAAGTTTTATTCAAGTATGGCTGGATACGGACCGCTTCCGTAAAACTAGCAAGCGCCTCATCAAACCGTTTCAAATGAAGTTGAGCGACTCCCAGATTATTATACGCTTCGCCGAAGTTCGGCTGCAGCTTAACCGCTTCCAGGTAATGAGCAATTGCTTCTTCATATTTCCCCTGACCGGATAATACCAAACCGAATTGATTTTGTAAAAACGGAAATTGCGGAGCCCGGTCAATATTGTACCGCATGAGGGTTTCCGAATCTTGCCAGTAAACGAGATACTTGCGGGTTGCCATGATCTCCGCCAAAGATATCAGTACCAAAAAAATCAATAAGCCCGCTTTTACTGTGAGCAATTTATGAAACCGGGACATTCCTCCCCATAACCAGGTAAGAAACCATCCCAGGAATAAAAGAAGCCCGACTAACGGAAGATAAACGTATTTATCCGCGGCGATAACATTATTAAACCCGATACCGCTCATGGTCGGGAATATGGCCAACAAAAAAAACAGACTGCCTGCAAAAAACGCTTTCGTCCAACGCAGCGACAATAATATTAACAATATTAGCAAACAAGTTCCGATTACTCCGACCAATACGTCCGGATGTGATAAGTCAAGCGGCTTCGGAAACGCATAATATGAGGACAGATTAACCGGCCAAAAAGCTTTGGATAAGTAAAAAACAATGTTATGACACAATATGAGTAAAAATTGCCGCAAGGAATAAATTGCAATCCGGGCTGTATTGCTTTGGGATATGTAAGTAAGAAGCCCGGAAGCGATACCCAATATAATGAATGGTATTTTCTCTATGAACGCTTTCGGTTTTAACCGTTGGAACGGCCAAAAATCCAGTACCAACAAAATCAATGGCAATGCAGTGCTGGTCGGCTTGGACAACAGCGCCAAAAGACAGCTGAATAATGAAGCCCAATAAAACTTAAGGTTGGACTTCGACTGCCGTACATAAAAAATGTAAAAAACAAGTGACCATAAGGTAAAAAAGGCTGCCAACAGGGTCTTGCGTTCAGCGATCCAGGTTATGGGTTCGACTGTCAATGGATGAATACCAAATAGCAGACTAATACCAGCCGCCACCCAAACATTTCCAAACAGTAAATATATCATGGTCATAATCAATATAACATTAACAATATGCAGGATTAAACTAGTGCCGTGGAATACCGAGAAATTAAAAACGGAAGCATCATTGATTTTTCCCCCGATTACGCAATCCAACATCAGGGATACCATGCTTAAGGGATGGTAATACCCGCGTACTGACGAGGGCTGCAGCACTTCCGAAAAAAACCGGCCGGTTGACAGCCAGCCGGGGTGTTGAACCAACTCGTTTTTGATCAAGTATTGGTCGTCATCGATTGAAAGCGCCTTTGCCGACAGAACCGGCCAATGGGATAAAAGGATGATGATCACAATCCCGATAACGCAATAAATAAATTGAGGGTTTTGAAATAATAAAAATCCGGGTTCAATGGATCTTTGGCCTTTGGGAGGGTTATGAATGCTGCATTTTTTCTTGATTTGCCGGGTTTGGCCCGGTTTCCGGTTTGCCTGGCTCATAGTCTCACCTCCGCCGGAACTGATCAGGTAAAAATCTTGGAGATTGTTCTGGACTGTTGTAATCGATTTGTGGTTGTATTGTATCAATAATACTTTATATCCTTTCACGAAAAACGTAAAGAAAAATTTGAAAAATTTAAAATTAAAACCGGCCGACAAGGCCGGTTAAAGTTGCAGCCTGGTACTTAAAATTTATTGGTTTAAAAACACTGATAAAATTCGCTTTCTATATAAAATATGATATACTTATTATTAAACAAAAAAGAACTTTTCTGCTTTCAACTTTTAAAATCGAACAAGGAGGTGTTGAATGTGAAATTTTTATGGTGGACGGGACTAGTTCTGGCAATCATCGGAATTCTTCTATATTTAGACATTTTCAGTATAAATCTTCAAGTTAAATTCCTGACCGGTTTTTGGGTAGAGGTTGTAGCGGCCGCTCTCTTAGCAATTTCTGCTTTAGGGAAAAAATAAGTATAAAATTGACATAGTATAACCGCTGAAAGAAAAACCGGGTGAACAAATTGTTCACCCGGTTTTATACTCCGTGTTTTTACGGCGTTAACTTCGGAAGGTTGGGGACCGCTTGATTGGGATCACCGGCCAGTGGTAAATTACGGCAAACATACTGTCCCGCGCTGTTTACCGAAGCCGCGCCCGATGGAGCGGGGGCATAAACACGCTCTTTCCAAATCTGCCATATCATAAAACCGTCAAATGGTCTGCCTTTATACTTGATATAGTTAACCATCGTCTCCACATTATAGTATCTTGAGGCGTCGTTATTTACGCCGGTCAACATCTCAGCATCATACACGGTTCCAGGAGCAGCATTGAGCTTAAGGACTGAACCGCCGGCTCCTTCCGGAGCGATTTCCATTCCCATGTTGATGGGGCCATTATAGATAGCCCGGTATGATTCATATCCTTCCCGTGGATCATAATACGCTCCGGCATCGTAGGACATCAGGTTAATATGGTTAATCATATACCCGTTGTCCTTCACAACACGGTACATTGTGCCACCATAAGGCGAACCCCATTGCACCAAACCTTCCTCAAAGGGAGTGCCTTTTACATAGTAGGCGCCGGTAGACCAACCGGCAATCGAGATCCCGAGATTTACCCCGCGAGAACGAATCTCATTATAGAGACTGGATATTATCCCTTTAATCTCGCCATCCTTCGTACAAGCGAATTGATCCGCAGTTAGCTTGTTAGCGATGGAACCGCTGGATTCCCAGTCAATATCCACGCCCGAGGCGCCTAAATCCAAAGCCAGATCAACTACACGGGGCGCGTTGAAATTAGTCCAGGCACTCCCTTGACTGTAAGACCAACCGCCTACCGAAACCCAAACCTGCGTGCCACGCGCTTTTAAGGCTGCAATATTTGCCCTTAGATCCTGCGCCTGTTGCGCCGTAAATCTTTTTTGGCCATTGTTGGTTGTGGCTCCCTCGACAAATTCAAAACCTGCTATTGCCTGATCAAACGCGTACGAGCCACGAGCATAATTGGTATCCGGTTTCGCAAAAGCCAGGTTGATATGGGTAAAGTAATTTGGAATGTTTGCCGGAGTCAAATCATAGATACTGGTATTCCAGGTACTTGAATAACCCACATACATTCTTGGCGGCGGAGGCGGAGTCGGACCGATCGGCGTTGGAGTTCCAATGGATGTAGGAGTTGGCGACGGTGTTGAGGTGGGATTGGCCGGTCCGATAGTCTTCCATACTCCACTGGTACCGGGAGGGGCTTCCCCTTGGGTCCACCACTTTGCTTCATAAATGATGCCGTTATAAACGACCCGATTACCGCTAATGTAAACAGCAGTCGAGTTCCATGTTGGATAGTCCCCAATCCCCGTTGGTGTAGGAGTGACAGTTGCGATTCTAGTCGGGGTTGGCGTTACTGTTGCAATTCTAGTGGGTGTGGGAGTCACGGTAACCGTTCTGGTTGGGGTAGCTGTAGCGATCCTTGTTGGAGTAGCCGTAGCTGCTCTCGTTGGTGTCGGGGTAGGTCCACCGGTGGCTATTTTCCATAAAGCCGGTACTACCGACGGCTCCCAGCCCGGCAAAGAAGTATGGGCTTGGAGACATTCATAATTCGTACCGCTATATGTAACGATATCCCCTACTTTGTATGCTGTATACGGAGCCCAGGCTGCTGCTGCATTTACTGAAACCGGAGTTGTAAACAGCAAAACTGATACTAACAGAATCATGCTAAAAATCAATAAACCAGCCTTTTCATTCTTAAAAGAAAACATGAATTATCCCTCCTTTATTACTATGCTTCTTTGTATTATGTTTCCGAACTTATTCCCGCAGTAACGGTTTGCACCCCCTTTAACGTTAATTGATTACCGAAACTGATTTCAAAATTATATATTGACAAACCAAAGACGTATCAATTTGCAATTAATTTCAATATGAAAAAAAGTAATAAATAAATGATGGCTAATTTTTAAAATAATTATTTGCAATATGAAAAAAATAGATCGCCCACCTGCTTTATATTGCAACATTTAGGTAAACAATTTGTTTCAATAATATTAATTATAGCTCAAGTGGCGTAAATAATCAATCATTTAAATGTTATTGATTCTCCACTTAATGTTACAATAAAACACTGAAAAATTAAAATTATGGAAGACCATTGGAAAGTTCGCAATTTAAGGGTTATCCCTCCAGGCCGGATTGGATACTGAATTATTTGACAATATTATTTAACTATGTTAAAATTAAATATAGTATTTAAATAATTCATTCCAACTCAGTATCCCGAATGCAACGGTCTTCGTTGCAATATAATATAGTTATTGATTACGAAACGGAGGGCATTGCGATGACCGATTTAAAACAAATTTTTGAAGCGAGACGTTCCATTAACTTTTTTGACCCGGAGAAAAAATTAGAGGATGGATTATTAGAAAAAATTATCAATCTGGCTTCACTGGCGCCGTCAGCCTTTAACCTGCAGCCTTGGGAACTGATTGCCGTTATGTCGGAGGAAGCCAAGCGGAAACTGTTTCCTTTAACCAATAATCAACAAAAAGTATTGGATGCCCCGGTTACATTAATTCTGATCGGGGATGCGGCCGGGTATGAAAAAAATAATCCGGTTTGGGACGAATTGGGGCGAATGTTAGAAAATAAAGACGCCTTGGCGAACACGCAACAATTTGCTTATGCGCTTTATGGCTCAACTCCCGAACGGCAATTGAAATTTGCCGAAAGCAATGCCGGCCTTTTGGCGGCCTCCATCATGTACGCGGCAAAATATTATGGTGTTGACTCTCATCCGATGAGTGGCATCGACTTCGAAGGAATTAAAAAAGCCTTTGAACTCGATATCAATAAAGAAGTGGTAATGTTAATCGTCCTGGGCTATTTTGAACAGTCAAAGACGTTATATCCCCGTAGATATCGAAAAACTTTCGCTGAAATGGTGCGGATTGTATAGACATTCGCATTAGGAAAATTTTTTCACTCGAATGATAATTTGAATTAAACTTCCATGCGGCAAGCAACTTTAAAAATCACTTATATAGGGACTTGCCGAATCGAAGTTAAAAGACGCTCCGATACTTTCGGTCATTCAAATTGAATTTATCAAATTTTACATTTTTTACTATAATTCATTTATCATAATTTTTTGTTGAAATTATGTTAATGAATTAATTTTTTTTTTAATACAACCATATATGAATTTATTGCAGGGAAACCACACAATAGAAAGAATTATTATAATATAAAGGAATTTAATGGGATATCCTTGGAGGTGATGGCTATTTCCAGCGAAAAGCCCATAGAACGCCGTCTCAGCAGGAGAATCCTCCAAAAAATAACTTTGAGCATCAAATGCCATGCCACCGGCAGGGAAATCCATGATGCGACCATCGTTAATATTAGTATCGGCGGGATGCAATTCTTTATTCAGGATACAGTATCCAAGCTCCACATTGGTGAAGTATGCAGTTTTGTATTTGATCTTCCCGTGCTTGGCGAAACCAATGTTTTAGGTGAGATCCGCTACTACCGGGATTTTACCGATCCCGAAAGCGGCCATGTCGTTCATTACGGGGTCAAATTCATTCATATTTCGAAAAAAACCTGGAATCTTATAAATAAATATTGCCAGAATGATAATGAATTCGGAGAGAACCATTTCCCGGATCATCAAGCCAGGACTATCAAAACAACGTCCGGGTCCGAATCGCTGACCGCCAAAACCATGGCCTTAATTAAAGCGCAAGTCCGGTTGGATGCTGGTTCAGTCTTCAAAGGGAAAGTGCTGGATATCAACTTTGGAGGCATCCAATTGCAGCTTTTGGAACCAATTCCTGTCAATGTTCATCTGGACGTGCATGTCGCCTTTGAAGATCAATCCTTTACAACGGACGGCCTTTGCAATTGCTGCAGTAATACTGACTCGAATTCGCATAACAAGCCGGGCCCGTTTTTAGTAAATATTGGTTTTTACAGTATTGCGCCGCAGCAATTTGAGAACTTGCAGTCCTTAATGTTTCATTTGGCAAATCACATCGCCGATTCCATTGATAAGGTTTATTTTAAACATGAATCCGGCAAGTAACTTTCAAAATTGCCTGCGATGCATCTGTTCCAAGGTACGAATCATCCGGAATAAGACTTGGTTCACCGGGGTATCTACCCCATATTTGCGCCCCATTTCAATAACTGTACCGGCAAAAATCTCCACTTCCGTCTTCCGGCCTGCCTCCACATCCTGTAGCATGGAAGTTTTTCCTTCGGGTGAAAGGGTTTTGATGATTTGAACGGCGCCGTCGATATCTTCCTCTCTCAGGTTGATCCCTGCCTGGCGGGACAGTTGGATGACTTCACGGGAAGCCATCGCCATTAACTCCCTAGCTTCCCCCACCGCCATAAAAGTCCCGTAAGAAGCCCTTAATATAGCGGAAGTTTGATTGATGCCAACGTTTAGCATGAACTTCCACCATAGTTCCCGCAGCATATCTTCGGGAATTTCATACGGGACGTGAGTTCGATCAAACAAGTCCTTAACAAGCTCCACTTTCTGTGAATAGCTGGTATTATTCCTTTCCCCGAAAACGATCTTGCCCACATTGGCAAACCGGGTATAAGTCCCTTCGCGAACCGCATCCGTACCTACAACAAAAGAATAAAGCAATTTATTCATTCCATATTCCCTGCCAATGATCTCTTCACTCGTAATCCCGTTCAAAAGGGACAGAATAATGGTTTCCGGCCCGATAAAATTGCGGATATCCCTGATGCTTTGGGCCAGATGATGCTGCTTTACGGCAATCATAATCAGATCTGCCGGATCTGTCTTCGTCTCCGGCTCTATAAAATCAAAGGAGTAAATCTGGTCATTTATTTGTATTCCATTGCGCCGGTAGCGCTCGATCCGCTCCCGGTCGGCAATAACTTTTATACAATCCGGGTCCGTATCGAAAATTCTTCCGGCATAAGCGCTGCCAATCGCCCCAAGACCGGATATATACACCTTTTGAATCATTTTCACCTGAATTTCTCCCTTCGAATTGTTTCTTTGCTTATTGTATCAGATCTTAACCGGTTCGAATCAGAGAATTTGCAATCACAGAATAATAATTTTCTTACAATACTACATTAACGAAAATTTATTTTGCAACTCAAATCTTGTAAAAATTTCAACCGGCTAACACCCCGGTCCCAACTGAATCCGCAGGCGCCAATAACGGTACTTCCACCCAATCCACCCCGGAAAATGCTCAATAATAAGATTATAATCCGATAGTCATTAGAGACCGCCTAAAATTAGGACGGTCTTTTTCATAAAGAGATCCCGGCATTGATAAATAATCCCCGGGACTTGACAATCTTCCTAATATTTGATACAGTCAATTTCAAACGGAATGAATATTCATTCCGGGAGAGAATCCGATGACGCCAAAACTAACGGATAAAAAAGCTGCTGCATTAAAAGCCGCCCTGGAATTAATTTCCGAACATGGTTTCCACGGCGCACCGATGTCGCAAATCGCGCAACGGGCCAATATTGGGGTAGGAACTATATATCGTTATTTTAACAGCAAAGAAGAGTTAATTAATGCTTTGTATATTGATACCAAGACCCGCATTACCCAGTGTATTCTCCGGAAGTATTCGGATAATGCTCCGGTTCGCGAGAGTTTTAGGCAGCTTTTCAGTGAAATTGTCCATTATTACATTGAACATCCTGCAGAATTATCTTTTGCGGAACAATATGAGAATTCACCGTTAATCACTGCCGCCACTCGCAAGGAAGGCTCACGATTGGCCGAACCTATTATGAGACTGTTTCAACGGGCTATCGCACCAAATCTATTGAAGGATATGCCTTTTGAAATACTGGGAGCCATTATTTATGGCGCCATTATTGCGCTGATTAAACTTTACCTGTCGGGCGCCGTTAAATTTAATGAAGAAAATCTTGAAGCAGGGCTGAATGCTATCTGGGATATGATTAAACGATAAGCGGAATATTTTATCCGGGTATTGGAATAAACGTTCATTCTTACTAGAATATTTGGTTTCAACAAGGAGATGAAGAGGATGCTATACCGCGAAATGGGACAGACCGGTGATAAAGTTTCTATTTTGGGCTATGGATGTATGCGCCTCCCCAAAAAGGACGGCCGGATCGACGAAGAGCGAACCGAAAAACAGATAATATCCGCCATTGAACAGGGAGTTAACTACTTTGATACCGCTTATCTCTATCACAACGGTAAAAGTGAATCCATTCTCGGCAATATTTTGGCTAAAGGATGCCGAAATAAGGTTATGATCGCAACCAAGTTACCTCCGCCATTGATCCACTCTCCCAAAGATATGGAGACAATCATCAATACTCAGCTGAAAAGGCTTCATACGGATTATATCGATTATTATCTGGTCCACTCAATTATGAGTATGGAAGGATGGCAACGGTTAAAACGACTCGGAGTCGAAGAGTTTCTTGAAAAAGCCAAACGGGCCGGTAAGATCCGTAATATCGGTTTTTCATACCACGGCAACAAGGACCATTTCAAAGAGATTGTTGATGATTACCGCTGGGATTTTTGCCAGATTCAATATAATTATATGGATGAGTACAACCAGGCGGGAAAGGAAGGACTTCTGCACGCAGCTTCGAAAGGTCTCGGTATTGTTATTATGGAACCGCTCAGGGGTGGGCAGCTCGTCGGGAAAATGCCTCCTGCAATCCAGGATATTTGGGATCAAGCTAAAATTAAAAAAACTCCTGCAGAGTGGGCGTTACGATGGGTATGGAATCACCCCGAAGTATCAGTTGTCCTGTCCGGGATGAATGAAGAGGCCCACATTGAGGAAAATATCCGGATTGCAAACGCTTCATATCCCTTATCATTGTCCATAGATGAACTGGAACTTATCGACGATGTGAAAAAATCACTTGCCGGGATGATGAAGGTCGGATGTACTGGATGCGGATATTGCATGCCCTGCCCGGCAGGGGTAAATATTCCCCTGTGTTTCACACTTTTCAACAATAAACACCTATTTCATGATCGATCATTTCAATTTGCGTATCTCGGTTTCACAACCGGAACAGATGGTGGAAAACCTTCCTATGCTTCTCTATGTCAAAATTGTGGAAAATGTGAAAAGCTGTGTCCGCAGAGTTTGCCTATCTCCAAGTCTTTAAAGGAAGTGGCCAAAGATATGCAAGGATTTTATTTTGAGCCGGTTGGCGGATTGATTCGCGGATACTATAAAATCCGCAGTTTGATAGGGCATTCAAAAAAGCGAGTAACCAACTGATAAAAACAGGGTTGTATTCATTGAAATCGTGTCATAAACCGAATTCCCGTTTTTATCATGGTATTCAAATTCTCAGCTTTATTTTTCAATACTTGACTGGAAGCGATAATCTTGCTTTTTTTAATTCAACCATTTCAACCATGGAAGGTAAATTATACTTTTTACCATAAAACTCGATAGCGCCTGCTTCCCCGTAATTTCAAAACTCCTTTGTACAAACTGAACTCTATCTTTGGAGCATCGAATAATTATCCGACTTACGAAAACAACTTCATAAACAATGGTATCTTCCGAATGAAATAACTGAACCCAAAACAGAGCGGCAGTATAATTATTGCCATTAGTATCATTTTCAGTAATGGGTAAAATGTAATTCCCCGCCCCAACATCGTCAACCCCACCATTATAGGGGTATGAAACACGTAGACTGCAAAAGCGTTTTCCGCCAGAAACCGGCTTAATTTTCCCTGGATATTATATCCGTCCCGGAATAAAACCAGTAATCCTAGGCAAACACCGATTCCAACAAAAGATTCCCAAACAGCATAGATCGCGGCTTGCCAGTGAAAACCGCCTGCAAACGGGGTGAAATCCCGGTATGCTCCTCCCAAAAACACGATCACTCCCAATAAAGGAAGTCCAGCCCATAGCGCCAGATTAAACCAGCGGATACTTAATTGAAACGGAAGATTGAATATGATATTCCGGCGGTAAGCGATGATTCCCAAGGTAAAGAGAATGATATATTGAATGAAATTGCATAATTGCATATTAAAAAATGCCGTTCCAATCGGTTGGGTCAGGCGTACCAGAAAAGTGAAGCAGCTAATCAGCCCTATCAATACCATAATTCGCATATGACTTATCAAAACAGATTCTTTCACCTTCATGGCATTGTATGGTTTGAAAAGCAATCGCAACAATGCGTAAATACCCGAAAATATCAACAATGCGAATGCAAACCATAAAGGCCCGGACCCGCTGATGAAGTCAAATGAAATGATATATTTCGAGTACCATAAACCAAGGCTGGATGGCAGGCTGTGATTACAAGCATCCATAATTAAGCGGGTCAAGGGTTCCAGGATCACCATAAAAATCAGCGTTGGAATTCCCAGTCGAATCATCCGGTCCCGTAAAAATCGGCCGAAGCCTTTTTTATCATAGGAACCGGGCACAAAATAACCGGCGATGAAGAATAACAGACCCATAAAATAAGCCTGGGTTCCGGCATCGAAAGTGCCGAAAACGGACCAAGAAAATATATCCATAACCCCAGATTCATGATAATACCACCTGCCGATGTTACCGTAAGTGCAATTCAGATGGATCAAGACTACAAAAACAATCATTAGCCATCGAATATTGTCAATGAATAACAAACGCCGCACCGGAGCGCTTTCCGGTTGAACCTCGGACAAACCGGCGGGATTGGTTAAGATTGGTGTTTCCATCAAATATGCTCCTTTCAATAAAGAAAAAAACTTTCATATCTAAGGATACAAAAATTTTTAGGAAATTACACGAGAAAAATGGTGAGTGGTTGATTTTTCAAGGTAACCTGCTGAATTTGAGCGGTATGAAAACCCATAAAATAGAATTGCCGAGCTTATACAGTCTTGTTCTCTCCAATAGAGACCAAACTCCGAAGATAATGAGACATGGCGTCAGGAGGATGGATAAAGCAGGACAAACAACATAAAAACCGTCTATAATTCCTCAATGCTTGTGATTATTCCTAATAATGCAATGGACTAAGCATCAAGAACGCCGGATAGCACAAATTCCTCCAAATATTGAAAACAAACCCCAAAACAGGGGGCGTGAAAGTATCCCAAGCGGAGTTGGATTGCTTACGGGTAACAAATTGATTCCCCACGTTACTAAATAACATCCACCGATGATACAAACATGCCCTAAAATTACCAGCACAATGTTTTTGCCCATCACCAACCCTCCTTTCATTTTTTTAATAATAAAAATAGCAGAAAAGGTTGATTCCGACACTGAATTTTTGGTAAGAGGTAAAAGGAATGGGGTAACCGGCGTGATCAAAATGGTAAGAAGTTAACTCTGGTAAATATCGAAGAGAGGTCCAGGAATGAGCTATTCGTTCATTTTTTTAAATTTTTCCTGGGTTTGAACCAGCTTTTCATTCAACTTTGTTTTATAGCGGCACATGAAAAAAGTAAACGTCAATCCACCGGTTTCGATACAGCCCAACAGAATAATGATGGCCCAAAGATCGGTTAAATTCGTGATATAAACGGCAATTAGGGTCCCAATCGCAATCGTTGCCGCGACCGCCAGAAACACCCAAAAAGTGTGCACCCGGAGATTGCAGTAGATAAGCTCAAAAACCGCCGTGCAACTGCTGCCGATGATCAATCCGAATAAAAAATTTTTACTTAAGAGCATCCACGGGTCAGCCTTGTAAATGAAAATAAACGGCACCGCGATGCATAATCCGCCGAATCCGGAAAAAAGCGCGATCATGATTCGGAAGCCCCATCCTTTATTTAATTTCATTTCAATAACCTCTTTTACATATCAATAAACTTTTTAAATACGGGAACGCTTTTACGCGAAACCTCAATTTCCGTGAGAATATTTTTGAATTTCAGGAGCAGCCGGCTGCCGAACCAGGGAATGATTTCGCGAACCATCATGATATTAATCAGGTAGGATTTATTAACCCGGATGAAACCCTTATCTCCTAATTCGTTTTCCAATTCATACAGTTTCTTTTTCACTTCAAACCGCTGGTTCCCGGTTTGGCAATAAGTGTTGTTTCCATCCGCTTCAAAATAAACAACCTCATCAAACTTGACCAGTTCGTAGGAGTCATTTCTTTTTCCCACAATCATCTCATTTTCATTTCTCTGTGGGGATAATGGCCTAAGTTCATCAAAAAACTCTAATAACTCATTTAGATTATGGGGATCGAAAAAAATGGCGAGCCCGTTTTTAGGAACCGGGTACCCCTTTTCGATAATGGAAACAGAGGCGGTTTCATCGATCCCGATACCTCTTGCGGCCAAAAGTTCCTCTAATAATTTTCGATTATTCCCGGAACAATTTATCGATAATTTCATTGATACCTCTATTTATTTAAACATCTCTCTTATTTTATCAAAAACCGGTCTTTCTCTAAACACCGAAGCCTTTACAGTCCCGCTCACTTCAATTATCCCAAACCATTCCTCCCTGTCGGTCGGATCATGCTCCTTATGATCCATACTTTTGGGGGCAGGTTCAACCCCGTCATCCTTCCACCATTGGTCAAACAATTCGTGAATACTACCGCCCGCAATATAACGGTTTGCGGTAATAATATCCCGCCACCGGTCGGCAATTTCATCAGCCTGACCTTTTAGATCCGTTCCTGCGGTTACATTGTCGGGTGCTACCGAGATACCGAATTCACTCACTATAAAAGGTTTTTTCGGATAGATTGAAGCATATTCCTCCAAAGCACCCTGGTATGGGGTACCCGTGGCGCTGCCTCCGGGATGCCGGCTGACATTATCCGGCCAATAAGAGTATAAATTATAGGCGATAATATCCAAAAAACGGTTTTTCATCAGTTGGGGCGATACCACCGGCCAGGTATGATAGGTAATATAATGAATACGGCCATATGTATTTGCTTCATAAATTTTAATATAATCCATCATTTCCGCCAGAAAGCACTCCGTGGGGTTGCCATCGATAGAGACATATTTACCGGAATACGACGTAATATCCGGATGTAATGAATTGGTATTGTTGATAGTCCATTCACTAAATTCATTCCCCAGCGTGATATAGAGAATTTGTGAAGAATAATCCGTTCCGTTGATTTTATGATACCGGTCAACCAAACGGCGAATGAGTGACTTGACATGATTTTTGAAACCAGGATCTTGAAAGTCGCCCTGATGTCCTTGATAATCATCCGCCTCACCGGAAAACCATAACCCCAAGACAATATGGAGCCCTTTCTCCTTTGCCTCCCGGAAGAATGCCGGCTGCAGATTGGCCGGATCACCGGTAATGAGATACACGGCATTAGCGTTCATTTCTTTGATTTTTGCCATAGCATATGAATAATCCAATTTGGTAGGATATGACCCAATATTGGGGCTTTCACCCGGCATAAACGGTTCCAGTCCGATGCATTTCAGCCGGAAGACTTGGTCGTTTAAATAAAACTTGTCGTCGATTATCTTAAAATTAACAGGTTGCTGGGTTGGAGCAGATTGGAAAGCATTACCGGTAAAAATAATTGTAAATAGCAAAGTGAATAATAAGGTTAAAATGACCTGAATTTTTTTGTTCATCATAGTTCCTCCCGTTTTCGGTAAAGAAACCGCTAACCATTATTTAATTTGGCTCTGTCCTAGACAATTGGTAAGGAATCTGAGCGTAATTCTGTCCACCGCGGGCTGAAACCCCACGGCTGGGTGCACAAACACCTTAGAGCGGTGTAAAAACTCCAGTAAATGGGGCTGCCCGGCCAAAAATAATTATCTCCAGTGGGGTTAAAATGTTATACAGCTTATTTTATTGCAAAATATTGCGACACCGTGTTCATTAAAAATGAAACATCAGTTTCCGTACCGGTATATAACAAACAGGGAATCGCTCCAAATGATTGAATGACCTCTTCCGCCACACTGGCATGATTTTCTTCGTATTTCCGCAACAAAAATTTCGCCGCGCAAATTCTTGGGTTATCATCCAAAACCACGTATTTTTCGTCGGCAAACTTCCGGACGATCACCCGGTTCATTGACAGGAATCCGTAAATTTTCATATTTTCGATTATCTTTGCGACCAAACCCCCATCTTCAAGTAGCTTTTGAACCTCTTTTTGAATGACAATATCATCGATCTTACTATCAGGTATGTATTTCCAGTTTGTTAATAAAACCCCCGGATGATCGGGGTTTAAATAAAGATAATCCAATGGCAGATCCACCGGTTGCAACTCTTTAAAAAAGAAGTAATCTCTCATGCGGTTCCCTCCGTTCTTAGTCACCGAATTATTCTTAACGAATATGTGTATTGGCAGAACCAAATTAAAATCTCACCTCAACACTTGCTCCCAATTCTGCTTTGGGCCCGTATTGAATATTCCTCCCGTTGAGATCGCCCGAGTAGTATCGGGTATTAAAAATCAAATTGGTGTTTTGTCGGATATTGTAGGAAAATAATAAGGTACCCGCCCAGCTTTTTTGGGCTAAATTATATATTCCATTCAAGGCAAAGTTCCGGATCTCATCATAAACATAATTGGCTTGGCAAAAGAGATACTCTTCTCCCAGAAATATCCTGTTCAGCGCCAGCAATTCTTCCGGGGTCAAAATATTAGGATTAACCGGATTGCCGTTGTAATAGTACTCGGCTGACAACAGCAATTTACTGGTATTGATCTCAAACGAATAATCCACCCCCGCCATCCCTTCAAAAAAAGTGGTATTATCAAGGGTGCCGTAATGCTCCACCAATTCTCCATATACTCCAAGTAAAATATCGCCTTTGAATGAGAGTCCCACCAGGGTTTCTTCTTGAGGATGTTTGTAGATTCCGGTCAAACTCCAGTCAAAGCCCTGCAGGTTTCCAAAGACTTTCACAGCGCTTGCAGAGTTGGTTCCGGCAGTTGAAACAGTGGTGACTCCTTCGATTCCCGCCAAATCCCCCAGCGGAATTCTTACCCGGATAATATCGCTGCCCTTCCGGGATAATCCCGGGTCCTGGAGATTGACCGCGGAAAAACAATCAACGGGTGAAAAAACATACCCTACACCGTAGTTGATAATCTGTCGCCCCAATGTAAATGTACATTGATCAAAAAACAATGACAGATAAAGTTTCCGTGTCTCCAGTACCGGAGTAAAACGCGTATCTTGAATAAAAAATGAGTGTTCCTGTCCCGGATAAGCATCGGCATCATCCCCTGCCAGCAACAACAGATCAAAGCTTCCTTCCATTTTAATGGCCGGACCCGGCGAATCCTTGAAGTTTAACCGCAGTGTATTCCGATTGCCGTATTTCCATTCGGAAACCGGCAATTCATATTGCCGGGCCGCGAGATCACTGCGCCAACTTCCGGAAAAGTCGAAAGCCGCTTCCACCGGAACACCCACCGCCATCATGCTTAGGAAAGCTCCCAAGACCAGGTAAACGATTCGTTTATAACCCTTTTTCATTGGTAATCATCCCCGTTTATTTCTGAAGATTCTGCATGGTAAATAACTTCTCACTTACCGGTACATCCAACTGAACATCCTGCATTGTAAATACCGTCTTGCTACCTTTCCGGAGTTTATCGGCGATCTCCGACTTCACCGGAAAATATCGCTCACCAATCTTCCGGACTTCCAGTACCCGGCTTTCTTTTAAAAGCTTGCCGCTTTTGGCGTACTTCTCTTCTTTCAACCCGATAAACCGTTCGGTATCAACCCATATTTTACGCTTTTCATAGGATACTTCTTTCACCTTGGCCGTCAGCGTAATGATAGTACATGGCCTTCCATCAACCGTTTCGGTTCCGGTAATCTCAATATTGTATTTTTGATAAAGTCCATCAGATTCCAAGGCATCCTCGTAGGAAACGTCGCTACCCATCATTCCCTGTTTCAACATGTGCCCGGATATCAGGAACACATTTTCTTCCTCACCGTCATAAATCCACATTTTTTTATCAATCTTAAGGTACCGGGTATTTTTGTCTTCAGGATTCAAAAATTCAACGAATGCTTTTTGGGTTCCCATTCCGTAGGTTTTCATAATCTTCGTCCGCGGCGCCGCCTTGGCATTGATGAATATCTCCATTTTCCCGGTATAAATGATGGTATCATATTTTACATTCGCATCGACTTTGCGCAATATCTCTTCGCCCGTTACGGCATCAACACCGGATAACCCGGCAACAATTCCCAAGAATACCATCAACAAGATCAAATGGACCGGTTTCATCGTAATTTTCCTCCTCGCAAATATTTAAAATCCTGTCATTCTGTAAATTCTGATTACACGCTCTTAATAGCATCTACCACCTTCATCTTGGCGGCCTGCCGGGAAGGAAGCACGGAAACAATTGCCGCCACAATGATCCCGATAAACATTGTGCTAATAATCCCCGGGATAGTTATCACGAATTTGATCACATTGTCAATCGGCATATTGAGTTGTGAAATCATTGATGTTAAATCGAGCCCGTTGATGACAAAGTAGCTGGTAACTATCGTTCCCGTTACTACTCCGCTGATGCTGCCGATCAATCCCAAGATCGAGCCTTCCATTAAAAACAAGGATAATATTTCAAACCGGGAGAATCCCATCGACTTGATGATTCCGATCTCTTTCCTGCGTTCTAATACCACCATCATCATTACATTGGTGATGATAAAGGAGCCAAGCAGGGCAATGATAAAATAAATTAAACCGTAAATCTGTTCCATCGACTCCATCATTTGCGCAAAACCACCGGATTGTTTCCACGAAAGGGCCTGAATACTAGCAAATCGGGCATCCGCATCCAGTTTCCGCTGAATCATTTGGGTGATTTCTTCCGCTTTTTGATAATCTTTCAACATAATCAAGATTTGTTGACTGCCACCACCAGTATTCAGAATCTCCTGGGCATCTTTCAGAGAAACCTGAAAAGTTGTATCATCCAAAGAATTCAACCTGGTCTTAAAGATACCCGCCACCTTGAGTGTTGGAATATGGAGGGAATAATCGCTTCCGGAGACTAGAACTTTAAAGGTATCCCCAACTTTCAGTTTCAATGTTTCAGCCACTTTTTGGCCGATAAGGATCTCCCGCTCCTTATGTCCCAAGCTCCCAGATTCATTTAGATATACCCCTTGAACCACCGAACGATCCAACATTAACAATTTCTTTTCTTGTTCATTATCCCCTCCGAAGGCTATCACGGCCTTGTTATTTCCCTCGTATTGTAATAGCACGCCAAAGAAGATCCGCTCGGTGATCAATTCAATCTCTTTTTGAATCACCGGATCATCTTTGAGATAAGTGATTAATTCCGCAGGGTTTTCAATATTATAAATTACCGGCTTAAACCGCTTATTCTCCAGGTAGTCTTTGGTTACCAATTGAATATGCCCGGACTCATTCTTGGTTGAGTTATAAATGACCGATCGCTTCATCCCGCTTATATAACCTTGAAGAAATATGATCATAAAGAGGGAAAGAGAGACCGAGACGAGGGCCAATAACGAACGCCGCTTATTTCTCCGGATATTCCGGAAAGCCATTTTAATTAGAACCAGCATAGTAACCTCCTTGGCAAGGTTTTAGTGATTAATTTTAGTTACTGGGTAATTGGTTATTGAATATTTTTAATTATCAATCAAACCCTTTTTTCGTTAATTGAACATTTGTAGTAGTTTCTACTTGACTAATCACTAATTACTGAAATTTCAGACATTGGGTCGGGGTAATCTTCCCGGCCTTCCGGGCCGGAAAAACAGCTGCGCAGGCTGAAATTAATGTGCCCAAAAATAGGGCCGTAATAAAGGCGTTGATGTTCCATTGTCCGAAAAACAACCCCGTGATGGGCATTTGGGACGAATCCATATTCTTCATGAAAGCGGTCATATCCAATCCCGAATTCACCATCCAAATATTGATTAGAAAAGCCGCTACCATACCCATCAAAGCGCCGATCAAGCCAATCAGTATTCCTTCATAAAGAAACATTCTCCGGATCTCTTTCGGTTTGATACCCAATGCCCTGAGTACTCCTACTTCCCGAATCCGCTCATAGACGCTCATTAAGATCGTATTTACAATACCGACTGCGCCGATCAATAAGATAAAGAACGCAATCAAAGATTGAGCCGCGCGTTTCCCCGACATCATCTCAAGAAATGCGCTATTGAGATCATGAAAGGTATTTACTGTATACCCCGAAAATTGAGCGCTTATTTTGTCCTTGATGATATTAATCCGTTTTACATAAGCATTTATATCTTCGGTTTTACTCCAAGGGACATGGATATCCAGTTCCGTCACAAAACCCTGGATATCTAAAAATTGATTAGCTGCTTGACAGGTAATGAATATTCCGCTTTCATTGATAAATGGCGCAGGCGTTTCCAACAAGCCGACCACTTCAAAATCCATCGCGTTATTGGCTTCAAAACGGGTACGCGCACTTAACAGAACCGTATCTCCGATACCTACCCCGAGATCTTCAGCCAGTTTCTTTCCGAGAATCACTTCTTGAGTATTGTTCGTTGAGAAAAACCGTCCGCCATGAATATATTTCGGCAGGGTAAAAACCTTAGGATCGGTATCCGGCTGGATTACCGAACCGACTGTCCGGAGCGACCGTTCGCCAATAATGATTTCAGTTAGAAATGCGACACGTGGAGTTATTCCGGTAACCTCCGGTAAAGTTTTTATATACTCCATTAAGGGATTAACATTGCGAATCCCATATTTCAACGGGTAGGCCATTTTTTCCGCGGCATATTCCCGCGAATAGATCTTTAGGGAGCCATCGGTCAAATTCACCATATTTTCCTGACTCGCCCGATCCATGCCACCCATCAAAGAGTCGAACAGGATAAATAGCATCAGCCCGAAGGCAACGGTAATGGCGCTGATGAATGTCCGGCGCTTATGGCGGAGAATATTCCGGAAAGCGATTTTAAGAATCATGACAAAACTACCTCCTTTCATCCGTAGCGATATTCCCGTCTTTTAAGGTAACTATCCGCGCCGCGTACCGTTGTACCAGCGCATCATGGGTTGAAAACACAAAAGTGGTTTTCTTTTCTTGATTGATCCGTTTCATCAGTTCGATAATCTCTTCTGCAGTTTTTGAATCTAAATTGGCTGTCGGTTCATCCGCCAAAACCAGTAGCGGTTCCTTCACCAACGCACGAGCGATGGAAACCCGCTGTTCCTGGCCGCCGGAGAGTTCTGCCGGAAGACGGTCCAGTTTATCCCCCAAGCCGACTTTAGTAACAATCTTTTCGACCCGGCTCCGAATCTCCCGGGGAGAGACTTTCTTTTCAATGACCAGCGGCAATTCCACGTTTTCACGGACTGTCAAAACCGGAATTAAATTGTAAGCTTGAAATATAAAGCCGATATTCTCCTTACGATACACTGAGAGAGCCTTTTCATCCATTTTGCCAAGTTCTGTGCCATTATAACGGATACTGCCCGACGTTGCAGTGTCCAAACATCCAACAATATTAAGCAAAGTAGTCTTCCCGCTTCCCGAAGGGCCAACTATCGCTAGAAATTCGCCTTTTTCAATCGTTAGATCTACACCCCGCAAAGCAGTCACTTCGATATTTCCTTTAGTATATTTCTTGATCACCTGTGTTAGCTGTAAAAGCTCCATGAATGTTTCCCCCTCGTTTATTTGCGTTCGAAAACCGGTTTGGATTGTTCGCGTTTCACCGTCATAATCAGCTTCTCCATTGCTTCGAAATAATTAAATAAAGTATCTGCGCCATTCGCCGTGATAGCTATCGTAGTCATGGATTTGCCGGCTTCAAACCACTTTTGGATCTTCACAAAGCCAGCCTCCTGTAAATTCTTCAACTGAATCGACAAGTTTCCGGCAGTCATCTGCAACTCATCCCGGAGCTCGGTAAAGCTGCACTCCTTCTCCTGGCTGCTGGCCAAAAAAGTTAAGATGAGGAGCCGGGCTGGTTCATGAATGATTTTATTAAATTCATACCGGCTAAAATCTGGTTCACTGGTCATCGGACTGCTCCTTGTCCATGCGGTGAAAAATGGTAATATATAAATAAAAAGCCAACATTCCCGCGCCGAAGATCCCCGAAGTCCATAACAGCGAAGTTAGGGGCGCATTAATGATAAAAGGGACGGCTATGACTCCTGTAAGCCAAAAATAATTACCCAAAAGGTAAAGCTCTGTTAATGAAATAAAAGAACCGATGGTACAAAAGCAGAAACCGATACCGATAGCCATTGTGGGCACTACCAGATGGCTGTTCCCGGTCATGATGAAGAAAAAGGTGAAAAAGAGCATCGCTACTACAAATCCCGGATAAAGCAGCATCGCCTGGCGGGAATGCATCCGAAACAAGGTTTTTAAAAAGGAAGCGTGAGGAACCAATTGCCGCGCCCGGTTAAAGATCATATATTTCCCAATGCTTACCATCAATATCCCGATAATAACTCCCACGATTAATACCAAGCGAATCTCAAAGGGAATCGCCTCATATTTAACGTGGCGCCGTATAAGCACATAATAGACAAACGGCAGGAATAGAGACGTTACCCCGGTGATAAAAAAAAGCAATTGCACCAAAGGTGAATAAAACATTCTCCGGGTTATAGGAGAGTTTTGCCGGATGACACCTTTTATCTGCCGGATGTTTTCCAGCAATTCGTTAAGATTGAGGTCTTTTTTCTCCATGATACCCTCCATTAGTTTAGCAAAACTAAGAAACGTTTACCAAAATAGAACGTCTTTCTGCTGGTTTATGATATAAACCTGTTTGTATTATAAAATCACTTCGGGATTTTTACAAGATGAGCGCCATGAAGTAAACAAAAAGCCTGCTACGAAATATTCACATTTATGACCTCAATCTTGATTATCAAACCTCCTTCACCCCAAATCAATTTATTTGGTCGAATTAGCGTTATAAAATGAATATCCAAAATATACTCTGGTTTAAACGGTTAAATCGACCCGACAAAAAATAGTGAGTTGAACCTACTACTCAACCTCACTATTTTTATTTATGAATATTTCCAACACTCTATAATTTTGCGTTAAAAGTCGTTTTAGATTTCTGTATTACAGAATTGTTGATAGAATAATTTTGGGGATAATTTTTAGCTCTAACTGCGCTACAATATGTTAAGATTTAAAATCAAAAGAGAGGCCCGCCGCTGCTTAATATCAGTAAGATCAATATCAAAAAGATAATAAAAGCCTCGTTATCAAAACCTCGGCATTTTGAACCGGACATTATTTTCACCTCTCATTTTCGGGATTCAATTAAATCTTCCTTATTCTTTCGATGATAGAATATGACCTTATTATTGGATTTGATTTATGCAAATAGAATCGATTCTGATAAAGATTACTTTGTAATAGAAGTGAAGTTAAGAGTAAGAGATAATTATTTACTTTGTGAGTAGAAAACCATACCGCAGGGAAAGATGAAATGAAAGGAGGATGTATATGATTAAATATTTTCGAGTATTTACCATTATTCTTTTATTGGGATTGGCAACCGGCTGTAATTTATTCCGGATGCAGACCCGTCCAATCCCTACCAAAGACATGAGCCCGGCGCCCGCTTTACTTGCCTATTTCCCTCAAAAAGCCGGTACCACCTGGTCTTACGAGGGATATGCAGAATACGCCAGTCGTATGAATTTAAATTCGGTGGTGAAAAAAGCTGATCCGAAAAAGATTTACCATTATATTTCCGGAGCAGTCGAAGATGTCTCCAGCGGAGAATCCAGCCGGAACTTCCGTTTTAAACTGCGTTATACCTTTACTTCAAATTCCGTATTTGAAAACATTCAGGAAGCGGATACCCCCTTCCCCCACACTTTGAAAAATGTGGAATTACTAAGACTGCCCCTAAAAAAAGGGGCAAAATGGACTCAAGCACACCGCATAAAAGGCCAAAAACGGCTACTTGAAGCCTTAATTTTAGACATCAGGACCGAAAAAGCTATTCGTTCCGAAATCATCCGGGTTCGTTACCGGATTCCCATGGCCGGAATGCCCAACGGTATTTACGAGGAGATTCGGGAGTTTGCCAAAGGTATGGGAGTTTACCGCTTTGAAAAAACCTTCTTGGGTTCGAATCCCGCCAATCGTTTTAATTACTCACTAAGAACACTCAAAACACCCAAAAAGTCATCCGCCTCATAAGTGGAGCATTAAAGGAAGAAAGTACAGGTGGCTGTTTTACTTAGGATATTTTCTAAGTAGAATTAACTATTTCTTTGAAATGATTGTGAAGTGATTTGATGAAAGATAGATTTATGAACGGCTTTCTAGCCGGGGTAGTGGCAAATATTCCCGTATTCATACTTGATTTTTCAGCAACCTTGCTAAAAATCGATAAATTGGATTTCCTCCATTTTGTCAGTATTTTAGCATTTGGTGACTTGAAACCGGATCTCTGGGAAAGTATTTTTTCTTTTTTCGTGCAAAGCATGTTTGCCGGAATAGCCGGAGCAATTTTAAACTATTTCATCAAATCAGTTACGGAGAAATATTATTATGTCAAATCTTTGATATTCGGAGCGATGCTATGGTTCAGCATTTATTCCGTCGACATTTTCTTCAAGATTGAAGACAGAGTGGGAATCGATTTTAAAACTGCTGTGGTTCATTATCTATTGTCCATCATTTGGGGAATACTGGCTGCCTGGATGATAAAGTGGTTGGAAAAGAATGAATTTAGAAAAGGCTAAATAATAATCTCTTATAAACTTGCCGAAACCACCTGAAAACCTTTGACCTGTTAGTTGTCCACTTCCTCCAGCCAAATATCATTATGCCGATAATCCACATCGATCACCCGGTAGATACGATCATCATCATACAAATCCGGGCCAATTACTTCAGTGCCGTTATACTCCCATAAAAAGGGGATACCGCCAGTCATTTTGATTCGCTTGGCCTTGGTTTCAATGGGAGTTAAGTAAACACAATTTTTATTGCCATATGATGAGGATTTTATCCAAAATTGAGCTTCACTTTCGTTTTTTAAATGCATCCCATCAACCTCTCTCTTCGTTTCCTGAAGCTGATCTTATCCCCGTCAAAACTTCAAGATACCTCCATAGCCATTATTGCCATTCATAAAAATCTTGATTCAATCGGAACCATTTTAATCGGCACAGAATACTGCTTTAAAACTTTTTACTTTAAAAAAACTAGAACCGTTACTATTATCCCGGCCATAAGACAAAATATTACATGGAATGGGTGATTAATTACTTTGAATTCATAAATAAACCATATTATAATTTTGTCAGTTACAATGATTGCAGAAAATTTTTTAGGAGATATTCAGATGAACCTAAAAACACCGCCCATCTCAAATGGCGCATCAATTTATACCGGCTGTATCGAAGATCCCCAAGCCGTTTATTTGACAAACGATCATTTTCCGGTAAATGCGGACGGAGTTTCAGATGACAGTGATATCATTCAGGAAGCAATCAACCGGGTTAAAGCAAGGTACAATTTCGGAATTGTGTTCATACCCGAGGGAACCTATCTGATTCGCAAGACCATCTATATTCCAAAGGCCATTCGGTTAATCGGATATGGCAAGGAACGTCCGTTGATTCTTCTCGGGCAAAACTCACCGGGCTTTCAAACAGCTGATCCGGAGGACAAGGGACAGGCCGAATATATGTTCTGGTTTACCGATACTGTTCCAAAGCCCGGAGAACCCGTACGGGATGCAAATGCCGGTACTTTCTACAGCGCCATCTCCAATATTAATCTGGCGATTGAGGACGGAAATCCGGCCGCCGTGGCATTACGCACCCACTTTGCCCAGCACAGCTTTATTGCCCATGTGGATATTCATATCGGCGACGGGAAAGCGGGAATTTTTGATGTCGGGAATGAAATCGAGAATGTTCGCTTCTTTGGAGGCGATTATGGAATCTATACTACCAAAACCTCTCCCGGATGGCCGTTTATGATGGTAGATACATACTTTGAAGGCCAGCGCCGGGCAGCCGTCAAAACTCAGGAAGCCGGCCTGACCATTGTACGGATGCAGGTCCGCAATACCCCTGCTGTAATTGAAACCAACGCTGGTTTTTTTGAAAAACTCTATATGGAAGACTGTCAATTAAGTAATATTATCGGTTCCGCTATAATTATTCATAATGAATCCAATGCTTTTACTCAAATCAACCTTCGGAACATCGACTGTATAGAAGTCCCCGTATTGGCGCGCTTCCCGGAAAGCGGCAAAGCCATAAACGGAACCGGAAAGATATATAAAGTCAAGACTTTTACCCATGGCAATTGCATCGCCGATTTGGGCGCCCGTCCGGAAATAAAAACAATGGTTGAAACGGAAGAATTAACCGTATTTCCCGCTCTTGCGGCAAGGGATATTCCAGAATTCCCTCCGGTGGCATCCTGGGTTAATTTAAAGACCCTCGGTGCGAAAGGCGACGGGGAAACCGATGATACTC
Organism: Bacillota bacterium; assembly: GCA_029974635.1. GTDB lineage: Bacteria > Bacillota > UBA4882 > UBA8346 > UBA8346 > JAEZJQ01. Next base: position 213,086 of record JARKQY010000007.1, read on the forward strand.
AAGCCGTTCGGGATGCAATCGCCAAACACTCCATTATTTATATCCCCCAAGGCTGGTACCGGATATCGGAAACCGTCCATCTTAAGCCCGATACGGTTCTCATTGGCCTGCACCCCATTGGGACCCAATTCATCCTGGCGGATAATACCGAGGCTTTCGGCGGTATGGGTTCACCCAAGCCATTGCTTCAGGTCCCGGCGGGCGGCGCTAATATCCTCTCCGGGATCGGGATCGATGCCGGTGGAAAAAATCCAAGGGCGGTAGGCTGCAAGTGGATGGCGGGAGCCGGTTCTTATATGAATGATGTTAAGTTTGTGGGCGGCCACGGCAGTATGAATCACACCAGCGGCTGGATTCCTCCGTATAACGAGAACCGCACGGGCGACGCCAACCCCGACCGCAAATGGGACTCCCAATACTGGAGTCTTTGGATAACCCGCGGCGGCGGTATATTTAAAGATATTTGGACCGCCAGCCCTTATGCCGGCGCCGGAATGTATGCATCCGACACCAGCACGGAAACCCGCATTTATGCCATGTCGGTAGAGCATCATGTGCGCAATGAAATTATATTTAAAAATGTTTCCAATTGGAAGGTATATGCCCTTCAACTGGAAGAAGAGGCTGCGGAAAGCTGGAATTGTCTGCCTCTTGAGATTGATCATTGTTCAAAGATGCTTTTTGCAAACCTTTACCTCTTCCGCACGATCTGGCTGGACAATCCCTACCCTTATGCGATTAAAACCTGGGATTCAAAAAACATTGAGTTTCTGAATATCCACAATTTTACCCAGGTTAAATACACCATCGACAATACGCTGTTAGATGTAAACACCGGAATGGAAGTGCGACCTTGGCAAATTTCCAGGCTTTTTATCACCGGAAACACACCTGAGTCCCATACTGCTAAAGCTGGAGTTCAAAATACCGGCCTGGTTCAAAAATTGGCGGAAGGATTCGAATTTTCCGATGCCATCTGCCGGGACAGCAAGGGTAATGTTTACTTTTGCGATTCCCGCTGGAAACGGATTTACCAATGGTCTGCAGCGCGTAATTTATTGCGGCTGATAACCGGCATTCATTATAAACCGCTTTCGCTTGCCTGTGACACCCATGATAATCTGCTGGTGGTTGTCGAATACTTTCCTCCCAAAGGAGCCACCATTGATGGCAAACCGGAAATTTACCCCAAACCGGAGGATGCCAGAGGCACATCCTATGGCAAATACTATAATACCGGCTCAACCATAAAAGTCTACGCCATTAACCCCGATGAACCGGAAGAGAGCATTCAAATCCTGAATATCCTTCCTATGGACGAGGTTAAGAACATATCGAAAGCCTTATATCCTGCAAACCGGTGGCGTGATAATCATGATTACCTTGAAATTACCGTGAGAAAGCCGAAAGAATGCTTTGTAGCACCCGATGGCCTTACCATCATCCCGGTATCCTACGACCTAATCCGGGCTAACTCTTTGCTTGAAGCTTTCCCAGGCCAGCCTTTCCACGCGGTGGATGAATATTATAAACGGACTGTGTCGTTCCATGTAAGTCCTCAAGGTTATCTCTCCGAACCCCTTATCTTCGCCGAAAAAGGAGAGTATAATGTGGCTATTTCTCCATCCGGTAATGTCTATATACCGGATGGAGAAATCTATATATATACCAAAAATGGCGAACTGATTGATGAAATAACCGTACCTCAACGTCCGGCTTGCATAGTATTCGGCGGCACAGACCGGAAGGCGCTTTATATTACGGCGCGCTCTTCCTTATATAAGGTTAGCCTTGCCGATTAAAACTTTACTGACGCTTTACAAGCCCGTTCCATGTTTCATATAGCTGATTTATTTGATTCAGTAGGAATTCATACTCTTGATAGGCCTGATATGGTGTTTCCTGATTGAATGAAGCCTCCATTTCCTTGATCTGTTTTTCAAGCAGTTCAATCCGGGAAGCGATCCGTTCCAAATTACCAGCCTCTGCTTTCGAGTTTTTACCGGCGGGCGTTAACCGCTTACCATTTTTTGATGACTGCGGATCTTTGGGAGTTGAGCTGCCTTTGCCCGGACCCTTTTCGATTGGATTCCCTTGCTCCGCTGTTTTCATCTGCATGCTACGGTAAAAATCAAAATTCCCTTCATAGGAAACTATCTTTCCGGACTCAATGGCCAAGATCCGAGTGATACAGTGGTTCAAAAAATAACGGTCATGGGAAATCGCAATTATGGTCCCTTTAAACCCTGCCAACGTAGTTTCCAGCGCTTCCCGGGCCGGCACGTCGAGATGGTTGGTGGGCTCATCCATAATCAGACAGTGGGGTTCATTCAGGCAAATGCAGGCAAGCGCCAAACACACCTGCTCGCCCCCGCTCAAAACCTTGATCTGTTTTTGCACCTCATCGCCGTAAAATTGAAACCGGCCGAGATAATCGTAGGCTTCCCGGTCTTTTAAATCCTTCGCCGCCAAAATTTCTTCCAAAACCGTACGCCCATCATCGGGGAATTGAATCTCCTGACCCAAGTAACCGTAACGCACCCATGGGCCCAATCTCGCAACTCCTTCAAATTGATTATCCTTGCCCAGCAAAATATTGAGTAAGGTTGTTTTGCCGCTGCCATTGGGGCCAATCAGGCCAATCCGCTCCCCGCCGCGGATTAAAAACCGGGCGGTCTCAAAAATAATGACCTGGCCGTATCTCTTACTCAGGTTTTCCCCTTTGGCAATTTCGGCGCTAATATGCTGTGCTCCGGAAAGTGCCAGATTAAGGGTGGCCGCTTTAAAAAGATGTTCGGCGGCAACTGATTCCTTAATCCGGGTATTCAACTCCTTACGGAGGCGTTCTCCGGTTTTGGCCTTACTCTCAGCAGCATCAATACGGCGCATTCCCTTGAGTTTGGAAACCAGTTCATTATTGATCCGGATCTCCCGTTTGATTCTTTTTTGTTCCCCCAATATAAATTCTCGCCGGCGTTCCTTTTGAGCGATAAAAGTGCTATAATTACCGCTTTTATCCGAAATACAACCCGACGCCAACTCAGCCACCCTTGTGGCCACTTGATCCAGAAAATAACGATCATGAGAGACAAATAATACACCTCCCGGGAAACGGCGCAGAAATTTTTCCAGCCATTCGATCCCGAACAAATCCAGATGGTTGGTCGGTTCATCCAGAATTAACAGATCCGGTTCCGTCAGCAGCGTGCGCGCCAAGGCAACTCTCATTTTTTCACCGCCGCTCAACCGGGATATCGGTAAACATAATGATTCCTGACGTAATCCCAACCCTAACAACATTGATTTCACCTTGGTTTCGAGGTTATACCCGTTCATTTTTTCGTACTGATCCGTGAGCCGGGCGTAGGAAGCACATAGCTGTTCCAAAGCCATCGGATCATTGGCCGTATCCGGAGTTGCCATTTTCGTTTCAATCGCCCGCAGCTTGTGTTCCAGATTTAAAACGTGTTCAAAGGCCTTAATCGTTTCGCTCACGGCGCTGCTATCGGCTAACTCGGCCAGACTTTGCGAAACGTAACCTGCTTTGACATTTTTCGCAATAATCACCCGGCCGCTATCCGGAATCTCTAGACCCATAGCTATCTTTAAGATGGTGCTTTTACCCGATCCGTTGGCCCCAACCAGGGCCAGCCTATCACCCCGGTGTACCCGCAAGTTGACACCGTTTAAGAGAGTTCTGGTTCCGTATTCCTTAATTATCTCTTCAATAACTAATAAACTCATTTTTATCTTCTCCTTAAGCTTAGAATAAATAGCAAACAAAAAGACCGCGGAGCTTTCCACGGTCTTGGAAGTTTTCACAAGCAGTAAGCCAATACTTTCTTATAGAGACAAAAACCGTGGCTGATACTACCTACCACGGCATTATAAACGGGCATACCAGCATCCCCAAACACATGTTTCGAAATACTGTTATCGTACCATTTAAAAATATAACCGCAACTCGCCAGCCCAATAACATGGAACTCAAATAATCCCGATAATAATCCCCCTGCAATCTCATAACGGCTCAATGCCGTTAAAATATTCTAAGCGGGATTTAAAGGGGATTCTGAATCTACTCCCTTCCAAGTTATCGACGGAATTTTGATTCCGGCGTCGGTTCTCTGGCGGATTTCAGCTCCGGGCAAAGCAGTACCGATATGATAGCTCTTTGGTCAATGCACGGAGCAGATGCCGGAAGTCAACGCCAGTATGGGCTTCAAGTGTTTAATCATGGTCGCTTGCAACTGCCTTTCCATACCGGTTAATGCGCGGCACGCATTATTTTTATTATATCCAAAATATGTATGGATTACAAGTGGATTTTATGAATTGACGGATAACTCCGGTTTCCAGCAAAGAATCTCTTTTCCAACGAATACTTTCAAAGGAAACTGTTTATAATCTAAAGTAAATAAACCATCGGGGATACTAATGGATAAAGCAGAACTATTGGCGAAATTAAACTGGTTTTATAGCCTGGAACTCAATCAAGTGGATTTATACATGGCCCAAAGCAAAACCTTTGCGGGTAGCTATGAAAGCATCGTTTTTGAACGTACCGCCTATATTGAGCAGCAGCATGTGGATAACATCGCCGCGAAGATTAGGGAATTGGGCGGAACGCCAACAGCATTGGGCGATGTTATCTCGCCAATCCTCGGTAGCATTGCCGGAAAAATTGTCTCACTTGCCGGGGTGGAAAACACATTAAAGGCAAATATCTTAATTGAACGGAAAGCCATGGCGGATTATACCAATTTAATCAATACGATTGGGGATGAATATGGTACTGAGCTGCGAAAAATCCTGGAACACAATTTAGTGGACGAGGATGTTCATACCGCGTGGTTCAGTGAACGTCTGACAGATTATGACAATTCAGTTATACCTGATCAAGTATAACCAATCTTTACTAGATTGGTACAGACGCTTATATTTAAGATTCTCGCATCACTGTTAAGCAATTAACTTTGTTGCGGAAATAAATTGGGAATTCATGGCCCTGGCCACCGGTTCACAAGTAATATTTCCCTGATATGTATTCAAGCCGGCCAACAAGGATTGATCCTCCTTCATGGCGCGTTCCGGTCCTTTATCTACAATTTGCATCAAATATGGAAGAGTAGCTCCGGTCAGTGCGAAGGTTGATGTCCGGGGAACGGCTCCCGGCATATTGGCCACCGAATAATGAATTACGCCATATTTTTCATAACATGGTTTATCGTGAGTGGTAATCCGGTCAATGGTTGCGATTGAACCGCCTTGATCAATCGCTACATCGACAATTACGGAACCTTTTTTCATCGTTTTTACCATGGCTTCGCTTACGACCTTGGGGGCCTTGGCTCCGGGTATCAATACCGCCCCGATGAGCAGATCAATCTTTTTAACAATTTCGGCCACACTATATTCATTATAAATCAAGGTAGTAACCCGGCCCGAGAAAATATCGTCCAATTGTGAAAGTCTGGCCTTATTGACATCCATGATAGTAACCCTGGCTCCCATACCGACAGCTATTTTGGCCGCATTCAGCCCCACCACCCCGCCTCCGATAATCAAAACTTCAGCGGGAGAAACCCCCGGAACCCCGCCCATTAAAACTCCGCATCCATCATTGTATTTTTGCAAAAGATAAGCTCCGACCTGTATCGACATCCTTCCCGCCACTTCACTCATGGGTACCAGTAGCGGAAGAGAGCCGTTGGCGCATTGGACTGTCTCATAGGCAATCCCGGTTACCTTTTTGCTAATTAAGGCTTCGGTCAGGGGTTTATTAGGAGCTAAGTGGAGATATGTAAAAAGTGTCTGTCCTTCCTTAAACAGATTATATTCGCTTTCCAGCGGCTCTTTTACCTTAACAATGATATCGGATTCTTGATAAATCTCTGAGATGTCATCCAAAATAGTCGCTCCTGCAGCAATGTAATCAATATCTTCAATCCCGCTGCCGCATCCTGCGGAACGCTGGATGAACACCTGATGCCCTGCCCTCACTAAGGCATAAACATCCGCTGGAGTAATGGCCACCCTGTTTTCATTGTTTTTAATCTCCTTCGGCACTCCGATGATCATGTTCATTCCTCCTTGTTTTACTTTCATATGAATCTTCCACCGGAATTATGGAGCGGTTATTCTTTACAGTAGAAAGCACCACAATTGTCCGGGTCTTGATTACTCCCTGGACGCTTTTGATCCGGTTGAGCAATTGTTCAAGAGTTGTCGTATTTTCCGTCATAATCTTCAAGGCGTAATCAAAATCACCGGCTAAATAATGACATTCAAGGATCTCATCCTCTTGTTGGACATATTCAATAAATTTCTCCGTAAATTTCGGCCGTTCCAAAGTGATAAACATTATAGCGGTTAGCTCTTTATGAAATCTTAACGGGTTAAGAATGGTTACATACTTCTCAATTACCCCCGCCGCTTCCAATTTCTTTAACCGGTCGCTTACGGCCGGAATAGACAGGTTGATTTGACCACTAATCTCGGAAGCTGTTATTCGGGCGTTGGATTGTAAAAGTTTTAGGATTTTAATGTCAATATTATCCATTTATTACCTACTTCAGAAACCAATTTACTAGTATAATTTTACAACATGGCTTTATTAATTTAAATACCAAGAATAAAATGCCATATAATTTTAAGTATTTTTATATATTTGCTTAAAATATTTGTCAATGCCCAATACAGAATACCGGTGCTTGTTAATTTTTTTAAGTGACAAAATAAGAGACCATCTAAAAAATAGTTCTTAGACAGCCTCGGTCTCTAGGAGTCTGTGCGTCTATAGGTTTTCGGAGCATATTTAGTATAGGAAATACGATCTAGCACAAAATATTGTGGTTTTATGCCACAAAAAAGTGTTACTCGCACAGAATCCTCGCGGCAACCTCATTGATGAAGTGATTCGGTAAAATTCAGGCTAGGCTCCGCCCCGGCTCTCCCTTAACCATTCATTTGTCTTCCTTATCTCCTCTAAAAACCATTGAATTTCATGATGAAACCGGGTAGATTCCAGTACTCCCTGGGTCAAATATACGCCACGATAGATCCGTTTCCTGATGGCAGCCCAATGATCATCCGGCGGCAATTGATAACTCTTCCAAAAAGATGCCGGAGTATCCAATACATGATGGATCCATTCCGAAGTAAGATCACCAAAGTATGCCCTTTCCGAATCAAGTACGCCGGTTACGTTAATTTCGCCGTCTTTTCTGGATATCAAGATGTTTTTCGGCCATAGATCCCCATGGATCAGGTGCGGGGTTTTGATTTCATTCAGCACATTTTGAAAGCCGGCGACATGTTCCCGGAGTACTTCAATCTCCGGGATTAAGGTTAAGCCGAAACCGGCCAAATCAGCAATCATTCCGTCTAAAAAATCATGAATAAAGCTGCCCCATTTATTAAATTGCTTCTTCGGCGCGGGAAAACCAAACTTATCATTTTGCGCCATACTGATCTTTTGCGAAATTTGACCGACTTGGCTCCAAATGAAGTCGTTCTCCGTAGCAGTTAAGGAATCTTTTACCGCATCCCACAGTTCACCCTCGAGAAAACTTTGAAACATATAATCCCGGTTGATGATATTCCCGGTGAAATCGGCAAATAACACTTTGGGGATCAAGTCGCTAACGGGAGCCAAATACGGCTGGATGTTGTACTCCCTTCGCATCAGTTGAATTTCATGGGTATATACTTTGGCCGTGCCGATGGGCGCTACCCGTAAAATTACTTTATCAGCGTTGCCAAACTCAATGATATAAGTATTATTATATAATCCGGAGCTCAGTTCCGTAATCCGATTTGGTTCGATCTCTCCCAACCCGATACGGCACATTTCCTTAATGGCTTCCTGCGGGAGCGGCTGTTGGAAACTATCGGTTTCTCTTTTGATCGCATGATATTCCATGAAAGTCTCCCCTTTTTATGAAAAATCATTCTCGCCCCGGATGGTAACGCTTCCGGCTAAACGGATATCCCGGGAAGAAGCCCCGACGATGATTTCAAACTCTCCGCTTTCCACATGCCACTTATTCAATGACGAGTTGAAATAGGCAAATGCGGTTCGATCCAGTTTCATCTCGACTGGCTGCTCTTCCCCCGGCTGCAATTCCACTTTTTTAAACCCTTTCAACTCTTTATCCGGCCGTAAAACTTTACAAACCCGGTCCCGGACATAGAGTTGTACGATCTCTTTTCCCGGCATTTTCCCGCTATTACGAACCATAAAACTCACCGTCACTTCATCATTTTCGGCAGCCGATTCCGGTATGATTTTTAAATCCCGGTAATCAAAATTGGTATATGAGAGTCCATGTCCAAAAGGGAAAAGCACTTCTTTGTGATAGGAATCATAATACCGGTACCCGACCATGATACCTTCCGCATACCAGGATGCGTGTCCGTTCCCCGGATAAGTGGCATAAGCCGGATTATCCTCGAGCCGCAAGGGGAACGTTTCAGCAATTTTGCCGCAAGGATTGGCCATGCCAAAAAGAATTTCCGCCAGAGCGCTGCCACCGGCTTGCCCGGCATACCAGTTGAAAACAACCGCCTTTACTTTATCAATCCATGCCGTCATATCCACTGCCGAACCTGCTTGAATCACGACTACCGTATTCGGATTTTGAGCCGCGACTTTAATGATGGTTTGTTCCATTTCGGGCAAAAGAGTGATGGCCGCCCGATCATAAGATTCGGATTCGATCCCGTTACGGTTGCCGGCAAACACCAAAGCCATATCGGCGGTTTGCGCTCCTGCGATGGCTTGATTAAGTTCAGCAATAGCCGGTTGTCCGGACATATAAGCCGGGAAATAATCAACCTGGATTTCCTCTCCCGCCAGTTCTTTGATCCAAAACAAGGGGGACTCCACCTTGTCGGTTTGAACATGGGCGCTGCCTCCACCTTGAATCACGGGGTTTTCAGCCAGTCCACCGATAACCGCGAGTTTCTTGACTTGGTTTTTTTGAACCGGAAGTGCCTGGGTTTCATTTTTGAGAAGCGTGATGGCTTCCAATGCGGCTTGCTTGGCCAATGTATGATGACGGTCCGCCTCGTATACTTTAACCCGTTTTTGGCGGTTCCGGGCCGCGTAAAATACTATTCTTAATAAACGCTCCAAAGCGGTATCGATGTCCGCATTGTTAATCTCGCCGTTTTGATACGCTTCTTTTAGATTGGCCACGCTCCTATCTTTGAATGGCATCTCCAGTTCCAAACTTGCTTTAAGGGCTTTCGCCCGATCATACACCGCGCCCCAGTCGGAAACTACAATACCTTGAAAACCCCACTCTTCCTTTAATACATCGTTCAGGAGGAACTGGTTTTCACTGCAATAAATCCCGTGCAAACGGTTATAAGCGCACATTACCGTCCACGGCCGGGCTTTCTTGACCGCGATTTCAAACGGCTTTAAATAGATCTCCCGCAAAGCCCGGATATCCACCTCGGTCGAGATCTGATGACGGTCGGTTTCCTGGTTGTTGGTGGCGAAATGTTTCAGGGATGTACCCACTCCCGTGCTTTGAACTCCTTCAATATAAGCGGCAGCCAGCTCTCCGGCCAATAAGGGATCTTCGGAAAAATATTCGAAATTCCGGCCGCATAAGGGAGTGCGTTTGATATTCGTCCCTGGCCCCAGAAGTATGTCGACTTCATTGGCCTGGCATTCTTCACCCAACGCTTTTCCCACCTGGCAAACCAATGATGGGTTCCAGGTGGCGGCCATGGCCGCTGAAGTCGGGAAACAAACCGCTTTCCGGATAACTTCACGGCCGTCGACAATTTGTTCCACCTGCCGTAAACCGTGCGGTCCATCGGACACGGTAATCGAAGGTATGCCCAATGATTCCACCGCCACCGTGGTCCAACCATCTTTCCCGGTTAATAGCGCCAATTTCTGATCCAAAGAAAGCCGGGTGATAATTTCTTTAATGTTCGTTTCATGCAATTCCATTAACAACACCTCGATATTTTTGCTCTTCTCCAAAACCATTGAAAATCAAATTGAATCCTGCTCCGGAGTTTTTCATTTGTTCATCTGTTATTATTATAACGTGTGTACCTCTCTATTTCCGGCCAAATTTCCGATGGATATGGACAGTTTTTGCTTTCTGGAATATAATTGAATTGTCTAAATGTACTAAATACGGATTCTTGATTAAAAATATGGACGGATTTATGAATGAACGCTTTTTTGGAAACACGAAACTACCATTCCGGTTTTCCGGTCAGCTCCTTTAGCGCAACGGATAATCATTTTCTGGCGCACTGGCATATTGATGTCGAAATGGTATTTGTCTGTAAGGGCAGTATCCGGATCGGGGTGAACCGCGAGTCCAGGATATTACATCAAGGTGAAATGGCCGTTTTCGGCAGCACGGACATTCACTACTATGACAGCAAAGATCTGAACTCCACAGTGATTATCTTGATTTTCCGTCCGGAACTGGTGGGGAGTCCGGGGGGATGGCCGGAAAACCATCGCTTTGAGCCGGCTTTTATGGATCTCAAACGGTTGGACTTACCGATCCGCCGGTCCATCACCGGAATATTTTACAGTATAGCGAATGAAACCAACCATCATCCACCCTATTACCAGCTTTATGTCAGCGGCAAAATCATGGAATTATGTGCTTTATTACAACGTTCTTTTCCAACCTGCAATCATGATTCCCGGAAAAAAACCGGCAAAATGCCGGATGTTCAAAAAATTCATTATGCGATTCAATTCCTGCAAGACAACTATATGAATGAGATTTCCCTGGAGGATATTTCAGCGCGTTCAAATCTGAGTCCTTATTACTTTTCCCGGCTGTTCGCCCGGTTTACCGGGATGAATTTCAAAGAATATTTGAACCGGATCCGGATTGAAAAAGCCGAAAACTTGATCAAGGCCAACCGGAAGTCAATCATCGATATTTCTTTCGAGTGCGGCTTCAACAGTGTCCGGACCTTTAACCGGACATACAAGGCGATTAAAGGAATCCCCCCCACCAAAGCCAGACCGGGAGATTAAGAATTACCCTTATTGACTAAAAAAGTTCTGTTCTTTCTGTTACTATTAGTTTTGATTCCGCGCCTGTCTTATCACCATTCGTATCACGACTTTGTTCCTTCTTCTGGATATCCAATGGTTTAATTGATCATCTCCGAACAAGCCATTAAAATACGTGCGCCGTCTTCAATACTCAATTTTTCTGTAAGAAATAATACCGCAATTTGATCCGCCACATTGGCCAGCCGCTCGTCGGTAAATTCCGACCGGATTTGTCCTAATAAAACCGCAATCTCCTCCAGATTCAACTTATTTGCTTTAAAAATCTCCAGAATTTTCCCGATTAAAACTGCCTGTTCCGCTTGCGTCAGCATAATCCACCCATATATTTGTTTTTCAATACAAAAAGTATTGTACATTCATGTTAACAGACAAAAAGGAATAAGTCAATTTATTTTATGACATTTAGTTCTAAATAGGGGAAGTAGATAGACAAAAGGTAATAAAACCGGGAAAATAATATTGAGGTGTATTGATGAATACTTTCGGACAAAGATTGCGCTTGTTGCGCGAAGAGAAAAAAATGGTACAGAAAGAAATTGCCGATCTCTTGAACGTATCCCAATCCACCATCGGTAAATATGAAAATGACCAACGGACACCTTCCCCTGACGCAATTATCAAATTAGCGGTATTCTTCAAAGTATCCACCGACTATTTATTGGGTCATTCAGATATCCGTAATCCCTTCGAAGTAACTTATCCGGATTTAACGGAGGAAGCCGTCAAGGAAATTGAAGCGTTCAAAGAATATGTTAGGCATAAATATAATAAATCTTAATATTTTTTCCGGTCATACTTGCCAGATTCCTTGTCAATGTGTAATATAATAAAGAAATGATCATTGCTGTGACCGACGACAAATACTTAAGGAGAATCATTGATGAAGATTGAAATGAAAGTGAAAGATTATCAATTTGGTGATGAACGATACGATTTTAACCTGGTAGTCCAATTTAATCAGGATACCGGAGAAGCGATGACGGTTCAATTTCTGGATAACCAATCCGGAAAAACGGTGTATGAAACCACTCTAAATGAAAAGGCAACCAATCAATTATCCTGGATTGTAGACAGTCTGTCGGAAGAAGCGGAAACCGCCAATGCTTGGCGGATTAGCAAATAGAGGATAATTCAAAATTAAATCAAAGGCTGATCCTGAAAATATTTTGAGTCAGCCTTTGATTTATTATCGCTTTAAGAAATATCTCCAGGTTGTTATCCTTCCCGAATAATTCTAGTTAAAATAGTAGAATTATAGTATAATAAAAAATGTTCGAACATTATCTGGCCATAAAAGGAGCAAAAATGGATTCCCGGAATTACTCATTAGCTGATTTTATATCCAGTTCCAATATGGATATCATGGAACTGGCAAAGCAATTCAATGAATATTTGGAGGATATTCATCTTCGTAAACAGCTTCAATCCCGAAGAGTTTCCCTCTCCGGTTCGGGTCCTGAAATGGATGTTATCGACCCCTATGACGGCCATGTCAGACACATGATCAATATGGCCTCCAATGATTATTTAAATCTGACCAAGCATCCAAAATCCGTAGCCGCCGGCATCGAAGCCGTAAAAAAGTATGGTAGCGGCGCGGGCAGCGTCCCTCTTCTTGGTGGCACACTGGATATTCACATTGAGCTGGAAAAGCGGATTGCCAGGTTTAAGGGCTGCGAAGATGCCATCATTTACTCTAACGGATTTGGATCCAATGCGGGAACATTAGCGGCTTTACTAAAGGAAAATGATATTGCGATCCTGGATATGCTGGTACATGCAAGTATTAACGACGGCTGCAAGGGGATAAAGACTGAATATTTCAGACATAATAATGTTTCATCCCTGGAAAAAATCTTAAAAAAAGTCAAAGACCATTATCGTACCAAATTGGTGGTCGTTGACGGCGTATATTCAATGGACGGCGATATCTCGCCCTTGGATGAGATTGTCAATATCGCTCATCAATACGGAGCGTATGTAATGGTCGATGAAGCACATGCAACAGGGGTCATCGGCGAACATGGGCGCGGTACTCCGGAGCATTTTCATATTGAAGGCAGGGTTGATCTTGTCGCCGGTACGTTCAGTAAAGCTTTGGGAGTGGTCGGCGGATTTGTGGCCGCCAAAAAAGAGGTGGTCAGATATTTGCATTACTTCTCCAGGCCGTATATGTTTTCAACCGCTCAGACTCCTCAGACCGCGGCTTCATTAATCGCGGCCCTGGATGTGATTGAAACGGAGCCTGAATTACGCCAAAATTTATGGGACAATATCCGTTATTTTAGAAAACACCTGTTGGAAATGGGATTTAACATCGGAAATTCACAAACCGCCATATTTCCAATTATTGTGGGGGATGATTATAAAGTCCGGGAAATTTGCCGAGAATTACATGAAAACAATGTATACGTGAATCCGGTTCAATATCCGGCCGTCCCCCGAAGGCTTTCCAGAATCCGGATAAGCCTGATGTCGGCTCATACCCGTCAACACCTGGACACGGTGTTAGAATTGCTGGAAAGTCTGGGAACCCGTTATGGAATACTGACGCCAAAGGTTGCGGAGATCCTGTAATTCGCCTTCGTTTCTGCTCTAATGAATAAAATAGATTAAAATGAAAACCCCTAAAAAGATCCGGTAATATCCGAACAGCTTAAAATCTTTGCGGGTGATGTATTTCATAAATCCCGCGATAACCAGCCATGCCACTAAGAAAGATACCACAAAGCCGATGATAAGTCCTTGAATTTGCGCTGTATTTAACGCCATACCCGATTTTAAAAGCGAGTATCCGGATGCGGCAAACAGGGTGGGGATGGCCAGAAAAAACGAAAATTCAGCGGCCGCCACTCTTGATGAACCCAAGAGTATTGCTCCGATGATAGTAGCTGCCGACCTTGAAGTTCCTGGTATCATGGCAAGGCATTGAATCAATCCGATGAAAAATGCCGTTTGATAACTCAATTGAGCAATGGAGTTAAACTTGACCCGTACTTTTCTGCTTTCAATAATAATAAGGATGATCCCCCCCACAAGCAGGGTCACGGCTACGGTTAGGGGATTAAAAAGTTTTTCTTCAATATAATCACCCAATATAGCCCCCAAAACTATAGCGGGGAAAACGCCCACTATGGTCTTCTTCCATATATCCCAAGTTGCCGCTTTTTCTGAGACTGTCTTGCGGCGCCCAAACGGAATGAGTCTCTCCCAAAAATAAACGACCACAGCAAGTATCGCTCCCATTTGGATGACGATATCGAACATTTTAGCAAAATCGCCGGTAAAATTAATGAACTCGCTGACAATGATCAAATGGCCCGTGGAGGATACCGGCAAAAATTCGGTTAGTCCTTCCACAATGCCTAAAATAACTGCATTTATGAAATCACTCATGATATACCTACTTTTTTATTTATCGTTGGTATATATTATAACACTTTTGGGGACTTAATTCCGTTTTAATGTTTTAATCCAATTAATCCCGTTAATCCCGTCTAAAAACCTCTTTTTTATCTCCCAATTCGCCGGGTTAGTCCCTTGACTCTAAAATCTTGGCAACATGGATGCAAAACAAAGTACAGCCGTTTTATTTGGCAATGTATAAATTCTCGTCAATATCCTTCCCCGAGACCAGATCCAATTGCGCCAAAGCAATTAGATAGGAGGAGATTCCTTGATAGTATCCATTTAAGGTGGTGTCCAGGTTCAATTCCGCATCCATGACATCGAGGGAGGTGGCCATTCCGGCGTCAAAATGGGCATGGGTCAGACGTAACGATTCTTTCGCAAAATCAATATTTGCTTGATTGAAATTGGTCGTTTCGATGGCTTCCTTAAACTCTTGAACGGCCGATTCCAGTTCGACTTGAATCTGATCCTGCAAACCCGTTTGATTCATTTTCGTAATCTTCAGACTGTCTTTAGCGGCGGCAACTTTCTGTGAAGTGACCATGCCGTCGAATAATGATCCGCTTAAAGTGGCCGTAAGATTCAGGGTTTGATTCCAGCTCCCGGACTGAGAATCAGGGCCGCTATTACTGTATCTTGGGGCCAATATAATGGTCGGTTTATATCCGGCTTCCGCCAATGTCACATTACATTCGGCAATTTGGATCTGTTGCTCCGTCTGGTGCATTTCCGGGCGTTTTTGATAAGCCTCTTCCAACAGTGCTGCCAGGTTAAAGGCATCGCTTTTCAAAAGCCGGAAACGGGAGATATCCATTTCCACTTTAAACTGGCGGGTACGTTCCAAACCAATATGATTTGCCAGCTTTAATTTTGCTGAATTCAGATCATGTTCCGCTTTCATAACCATTGGTTTCAATTTCTCCCATTGAATTTTGGCCCGCAGCACGCCATGCTTGGTGGCGAGTCCAAGGCGGTTGAATTTACTTACATGCTCATAATGCTTGCCCATGTTATCATAAGATGATTGAGCGACGACCAGCATTTGCTGGGCCAGCCAAAGATTATAAAAAGTGGTTTTAATATTATAGATGACCTGTTGCTTTGTTTTACGCTGTTCTTCCAGGGCCGATTCCAGTTTCAATTGAGCTAACCGCACCTCGGTGGTAGTCTTCCCGCCATTATAAAGATAAACCCTAAGCTCAAGATAGCCGCTCCAAGGCTCGCCGCTGGGACCGGGAGGGTTCGAATCGGAGATGGAATAATTCACGGTGGGCCAAAATCCGCCATAAGCTTGCCGCACTCCTGCTTTGGCAATGGCCACGTTTTGCGCCGCCACTTCCAGTTGCCGGCTGTTCTGATATCCCAGTTTCAAACACTGTTCAAGGGTGTAGACTTCCCCGGCAGCCGGTCCTTCCGCACGTATTTGGAACGGCACACTTAATATAATCAGTAACAGAAACCATCCAGTCTTTTTAAGTTTCATCGCAACCTCCCATACCGGAATTTGGCGTAAAAAGGATTAACTAATTACTAATCGCCGAATCCGCTTTCACCAATTTTAAAAGTGAATTGCGAATTTTTTCGATTTGAGTATAAACCACCGGGACAACCACCAGGGTCATTAGCATGGAACATGTTAAGCCGCCAATCAAGACCCATCCCATACTGTTTTTAAATTCCGAACCGGAAGCCGCGGATAAGGCGATCGGTAACATTCCAAAAACCATGGTTAATGTGGTCATTAAAATAGGACGCAGCCTCTCCCGTCCGGCTTCCAACAGGGCATCCTGGATGGATAAGCCTTCCTCCCGGCGCTTGTTAGTGAAATCCACCAGTAAAATGGCATTTTTACTGACCAGACCAATCTGCATGATAATGCCCATAATCGAGAAGACTGCCAGCGAATTTTTAGTTAACCCCAGGGCCAGTAAAGCGCCGATGATGGCCAGCGGGATGGAAAACAACACTGCGAAGGGATAAATAAAGGAATTATACAACGCCGCCATAATCAAATAGACAAAAACGATGGCGGCAAGCAAGGCCAGCCACAAACTGCCAAAAGAGTCGGCCTGATTTTTCAGCGTGCCTATCAAGGTAGGATTGACACCCGGCGGAAATTTTTCACGGGATAGGGCCACTTGCAGATCATTTCCGATATCGCCGCTGGTCCGCCCCACCGCCTGGGCGCTGACGGAGATGGAATAATTCCGGTCACGCCGTTGCAATGAAGTGGGCCCGATGGCAGGTACGATGGTGGCAAATTGACTCAAGGGAATTAATTTGCCGTACCGGTTGGCTACCGCTAAATTTTCCAGATCGGAAGTACGTTTCCGGTTGGATGGATCCAGGATTACATTGATATCGTATTGCACGCCGTCGCGATCTTCATACTTGGCTTCCGTATTGCCGGTCAAATTCATTTGGATGGTGGCGGCGACGGTAGCCATATCCAGTCCCAGACTGGCCATTTTGCTGCGATTGACTTGAATTCTCCGTTCCGGCAGCGAATTGTCGGAGGAAAGCCGGATATCGGCAGTACCGGGAATCCGGGCTATGATTTCCCGGACCCGTTCGGCAGCCAATGAAACATCTTCCCAATTGGGGCCGTTGACGGCTATCTGAATCGGCGCCCAGCCTCCACCACCAACAGGCAAGGCGCTTGGCTGCGAAACGAAAACCCTAATACCCGGTAATCGCCCTAATTGACGGCGGATTTCCCTGCCAATCTCATCAGCGGAACGGGAACGTTCCTCTTTAGGAACTAAAACCAGATCCAACGAGGCTTGATAACTGGAATTGCTGTCGGCATAAATGGTTTCCACTTCAGGTATTTTAGCGATGATTCGTTCCAGGTTACGGGCCGCATCATTGGTCTGTTCCAATTTAGCCCGGGGATTGAGTTGAAAATTCACCGAAAGCTGCCCCTGATCGGCTTGGGGCATGAATTCCGAACCGATGAAACCAAAGGATACTAAAGACACCGCCAGTACAAATAATAATGCGGCGGTCAACAACACTTTCCAGGGATTATTCAGACAAATCCGTAAAAATTTGAGATAGTCATTGGTAAGTATGGTATAAAACTTCTCGAACCAAATCCCAAAACGGCCCATGATAGTCTTTTTGGATAGTTTTTCGAGCTTGCCGAAGCGGGAAGCAAGCATCGGGGTCACGGTAAATGAAACAAACAAGCTGGTTAACGTTGAAATTACAATGACGATTGCAAACTGCTTCATCATTCCGCCGATGATTCCGACGATTAAGGTTAAGGGCAAATAAACCACCACGTCCACCAGAGTAATCGACAGCGCGGTGAACCCGATTTCATTCCGGCCGTTTAGGGCCGCGGTCCGTCTGTCTTCCCCCATCTCCAAATGACGGTATATATTCTCCAATACAACAATAGCGTCGTCAACTAAAATCCCGATGACCAGCGACAACGCCAGCAAGGTAATGATATTCATCGAAAAATTAAGAGCCCACATACCGATGAAGGTCACCACCAAAGAAGTGGGAATGGCTATCATTACGATAATGGAGTTCCGGATACTATGCAGGAAAGTTAACATGACGGCCGCCACCAACAAAATCGCCAGGAACAAATCTTCCGTCACCGCATCGGCGGAATGAATGATAAAAATCGCCGTATCACTGACGACCTGCGACTTTAAATTGATTTTGCTATATTGTTGTTCCAGTTTCCGAAGTTCGGCCCGGACCAATTTGCTGACTTCCACGGTATTAGCGTCGGATTGCTTCAAGATGCGGAGGGAGATCATATCCTTGCCGTTAATCCGGGTAAATGAATCAAAGTCCTTTTTACCGTCAAATACTTCCGCAACATCTATAAGACGCAGGGCGCCGCCGGTGGACGACTGGCCAATCACCAGGTCTTTAAGGTCGTCAAGGGATTTGAAACGCCCCGCCATACGGACCACATATTGTCCGTCATCATCCGGAATAATTCCGGCGGGGTATTCCAAATTGGCGTTTTTAATGGTCTGTACGACTTGCGGGGCGGATAAACCATATAATCGCATTTTTTGGGCATTCAGATGGACTTTGATCTCCCGCTGCCGCCCGCCGGAAATATTGACCTGGCCGACCCCGGCCATATTAGAAAGGCGCGGCCCGATAAAATCATTGACCAATTGATAAAACTGCGTATCCGGCAAATTGGCGGTTAAGCCCACCGACATAATCGGCCGGTCATCCAGCGAAACCTTGGAAAGTATTGGAGTTTCGGCCCCATCCGGCAATCTGCGGAGGACCCGGTTAATTTTTCGTTGGGTTTCCTGTAAAGCGAAATCAATGTTGGTACCGGAAATAAACTGGATGGATACCATGGAGCGCCCTTCCATACTTCGCGAGGTAATGGTATCCACCCGGTCCAAACCGGAAACCGCATCTTCGATGGTTTTGGTCACCGCGGACGCCACATCGGCGGCCGAGGCTCCCGGATAAGTAGTGCTGATACTGACCATGGGAACATTCATATCGGGGAACAGGTCGAATTTCAGATGAGTATAGCCAAAGATGCCCAAAATGGTCAAAACAGTAAAGGTTACGATAATTAAAATGGGGCGCTTGATAGCAAGCTCGGTAATAGTCACGAAATCTCCCCCTGTCAATCCTGCGGTTTTTCTGATACTCCAAATCAATCTTTCGTTAAATCTCGATCCGGCAAGTAAATTACAATCTTCCCGCTGTATCGCAGAAAAATTGGCCGGATTCATGTTAAATTAATCCAAATTGGGTTCTTATCCCTTGCCAGCATTGCTTATGAGCGGGGACCGTTCTTTGTACCATCGGAACCTTGATCAAACATATCATCAACCACGACCACCGCCATATTATCTTTCAAGTTTTCCTGGCCGCTCAGGACAACAACTTCGCCTTCCGAAAGGCCCTGGAGTACGGCGATATTGGTGCCGATTTCCGTTCCCACCCGGATGCTCCGCAGTTTGACGATTCCATCCTTCACCACAAAGACTTGCGGGTTTTGAACGTCACCAACCAGGGTATTCCTGGGAATGACTAGCGCCGGATAATTTCGCAATTGGAAAGCTACTTTACCAAACATCCCCGACTTCAACCGGTATCGCGAATGATTGGGGATCCTGATTTGAATCGGGTACGTATGGAATTCATCCGCTTTAATGCCAATACTATCGATTTTTCCGGCGAACTTAACTCCGGGATACACATCCGTTTCCACTTCAACCGGCTCACCGGTTTTCAATTTGAAAACCTCCTGCTCTCCGACGTTTACGTTGACTTTCAACCAGGAAATATCCACAATATTGGCAATCACTGTCCCCGGGGTTAAGGTCATCCCCACGGTAACGGGAAGTGTGGCGATAATTCCGGAAATCGGGGCTCTAATATCGGCATCACCATGAAACACTTGAACTAACAAAGCACCTGCCTCTACATAGTCGCCGGCTTTGACATAAACTTTGGTTATCGGTCCCTGGATACCGGAGGTTACCGTGACATCATTGTTTGCCACAATCAGACCTTCTTGCTTATATTGTTCGTTCACGATTTGCTGGGTGACGGGAACAACTAAAACCGGATAATCACTAACACGGCTCCCTCCGATTCTTCCTTTCATCGTCTCCCGGTTGGCGAATAATGTATAAACAATAAGGCCGATAATTCCAATGACTACCGTAATAATAATAAAACGTTTCATGCAAAACCCTCCGTTTGAAAAGATATCGAAAATAAACTCTCGGTTTTCCGGTCAATAAATAACTCTCAAATAGAAGTTATGTGAAAAAGGTTCCTTTCAGTCAAACGAAATTTATTCACCTTGTTTTTTCACATAACTTCTTAGGAAGAAGTGGGCACTTTTTGTTAAGGAATTGGGTTTATCACACTTCTTCTAACTATAAACGGAAAACCCGGCTGATAATTTCCAAGAAATCATATATATTTATCCTAATATAAAATTATCTAGAAAATATGGGTTCTGTGTTAACGTTTGGTTAATTTATTCAAGCTGGAAATAAAAAGTCTCCCAAACCGTGTCCTCGCTCGGGAGACTTCTTAAATCTAGAGAATGAACTCACTCTTGCTCTCTCTTTTGCGAAAGAGAGAGTAACTACAAGGCTTCGAAGCCTAAATCCTCTGAAAATGCTAGGATGGTGAACTACAAGAAAATTAAATCTCCATCAAATTAACCCTCACGCCTGCAATCGCGCCCAATTCATCTTGAAATGCGGCAATCTGAGCTTTTTCACCGTCAAGCTGTAAAATAATCAATCCTTCTTCCGAGCATACATTGCCGGCTTCATGCAAACCCAATCGCATTTTAATCAAGCATCCGTATTTGGTAAATACATTTTGGACCTCTCCGGCCTTTTGGGAACGGGAATTCACCACTACCGCCATTATCTGATAAGACGCCATCATCAACAACCTCCTTATAATAATTTGTTAATTTTCCTCATCTAAAACTAATTGCTGCAGCAATTGACTATTATACCCTCGCTTCATAATGGCTTCAGTCTTTTGTGAATCTATTTGTCGATAAAATTTCATACTTCATTTTGAACCTCAGCGATCAGTTCTTCAAAATTTGAGTAGCGTTTTGCATTTGGGTCACGGCTTATTCTTTTGGCTTCTTCCATCGCCGCTATTGTTTCAGCATTTGGAATATTCAAAGAAATTTCAAAGGGTATTTTTCCCTGTCGAACAGCCTGCCGGACAAAGACGGTGAAGGCAGTGGTCATATTCATACCCAATTCAGAAAAAAGTTGCTCTGCTTGCTCCTTGAGTTCTTTATCTATACGAATGGTTAAATTTGTCGTTTCAGACATTTGCCCTCCCTCCTTTGCTATTATTATATACATTTTTAACACGAATTATGTGCATTGTAAATACAATGCACATAAAAATATTATTCTATTTGTTGCTCCAGAACCTTTAACGACTATTCGAAACAAATTTTCCCTTCGTTAGATTGACACTTAACCATATATATCATATAATAATTATACCGACGGTCGGTATAGGAGAAAACCATGAGAACCGCCAAAGATGGAAATACCCGAAAAAATGAGATTCTGGATGTTGCCCTGGGGCTTTTTAGTGAAAAGGGCTACGAAAAGGCCACGGTTGAGGATATCCTGAACCGGGCCGGAATATCGAAAGGCGCCTTTTATTACTATTTTGAGGCCAAGGAAGATGTTTTGCGGGTTTTAACCCTGCGTGAAGTAGAGCAAAAACTCGAACTGACCCGCAAAATTATTGAAGCTCAAAACTTGTCCGCAATTGACAAAATAAATAAGCTGATCGACGAAGCTCAAAAAATCAATTTTACCCGCCTTGAAGACCGGATGAAGCTTTATAAAGCGGTGACGGAATACGGTAATCTTGAATTCCAGCAACGAATGCTCGATCAGAGCATTCTACTGGGAGCCCCGTTGATCCAAAAACTTTTGAAACAAGGCATCGGGGAGCAAACAATGAATACGGATTTCCCCGAAGAAGTAGCCGGATTATATATTGAGATGATGAATCAATATAAAGCTGCTATCGCTAAATTATGGGTGGAATGTGACGACAAGACCCGCCTAAAAGTATTATTGAAAAAGAAATCCCGGTTTTTCCAGTGTTTATTTGAAAGAATCCTGGAAATCCAAGAAGGCCGGTTGTTATTCCTAGAAATTGCTTCCAAATATATAGATGAATTATAAAAAGCAGGGAGGTAATTAATGTGGAAACCAAGCTGAACAAATCGGTTGTAAAACGGCTGTCACAAGTGTTTATTGCGTTATTTGTCCAAACCGGAGTTTTGTTTGTTTCCGCCGGAACCTTCTCCTGGTTTTGGGGCTGGATGTTATTAGGAATGAACATCTTAATCCTCATTATTAATTCAAGAATACTGCCCCAAGATCTAATCTCCGAAAGAGGCAGCCCTAAAGCGAACGTAAAACAGTGGGATAAAACGATTACCCGGATCAGTATATTGCCATTCTTTTTTACTTATATCATCAGCGGATTGGACCAGCGATTCGGCTGGACCGATATGGGTTCCCTTTGGATTCATTTGGCGGGAATCATTTTATTGATCCTCGGAAATGCCATTTTTACCTGGGCCATGGTGTCCAATCATTTCTTTTCAACCATGGTGCGTATCCAGGATGACCGGAATCATGCGGTTGCCACAACCGGACCTTACAAAATCGTAAGACATCCCGGATACATAGGCTTCATCCTGCAGACACTATCCATCCCCTTATTGCTTGGAACATTCTGGACATTGGTCCCGGCGGGAGTTACCGCGGTTCTCTTCATTATCCGGACTGCGTTGGAAGACTCCGTATTGAAAAAGGAACTTAACGGGTATCTTGAGTATGCGGATAAGGTTCACTACCGGCTGATTCCTGGTGTTTGGTGAGCACTTTTTCTAATTCAGATACAGATTTAACTATATAGGTTGGACTTTCTGAGTTCATTTCACCGGGTGAACCAAACCCGTAAAGCACTCCGATGGAATCAATCCCTACTTTCTTGGCTCCAATGATGTCATGCTTCCTGTCACCACCCATGACAATCTTTTCATGGTCAACCACACTTAAGTGACTTAAAGCGTATTGAATCACTTCAAACTTTTCAACCCGGCTGCCATCCAGATTACTGCCAGCAACAAAGGCAAAGGAATCAATAATTTTAAAGTGCTCCAGGATTTTTGCCGCAAACACGGTTGGCTTTGAGGTAGCAATGGCCAACACTTTTCCTTTGTTGGAAAGCTTACTTAGGAGATCAGGTATGCCCGGATAAACAGCATTTTCATATATGCCGGTTTCTGAGAAATACTCCCTATATTTACGCACCGCTTCATCCGCTTGAGCATCATTAAAGTCATAATATTCCGCAAATGATTTCTTTAATGGCGGACCAATAAAATGTAATAAATTATTCAAGTTGCTTTCTACGATTCCAAAGCTTGCTAATGCATATTGTACCGACTTTGTTATTCTCAGCCTCGGATCAGTAAGGGTTCCATCAAGATCGAATAGTATGAAATCATAGTTCTTATATGTTTGCAACAAACTATCTCCGATTATTATAATACGGCTGCTTTTTGACTTCGACAAACATTACATCTTCAGTGGTAAATTCATTTTTAGCTACTAATTCCTGGCTGATGGAAAGGACTTCAAACCCATTCTTATCTAATAACTCTGTAATTTCATTTTCCGTATAATAATGATCCCACGTTATATATTCCTTAGGCTTTTTCTTTTCTTCTATAACTATTGTCCGTGATCCCCAAACTTTTTGCATCTCAAAATGTTTAACTTCTTCTACTAAAAAATGCGGCTTTTCGCACCAGAAATCTCCTCCGGCCGAATACTGCCAATCCCTTCTCTCCATCTTATTCTCGCCCAAACCGGTTTTAAATACGTCAAACAGAAGAACTCCTTCCTCCGTTAAGCCGCCGTAGATTTTCTTTAACAGAACTGCCTGTTCGGCAGGGGTCAAAGCGCCCAAATCACAATAGATGCATATCGCCGCATCGTATCCCTTACCAATATCGCCTTTAATATAATCCATACAATAATAATCTATTTGAAGATTCTCTTCCATTGCCGTCTTTTTTGCATAGTCAATTGATCCTTGCGAGATATCGATTCCGGTGACGATATATCCTTTTTTTGCCAACAACGAAGCATATAAACCCGGACCGCAACCAAGATCGAGAACTCTCGCATTTTTTGGTATTTTACTTACGATCCATTCAATGGTTTTCCCAATGGTTATGATATTTCGACTGGCGGCATCGTTATGGAAATCAAGATGAGCAGCTAACATATTTTTCGATATATATGCATCCGTCCATATAAAGTCTTCGCTTCTTTGATATAACTGTAGTTCATTAAAAATCATGGTTATCTCCTTGAAAATCTCTTAAGATTTTAAGCTCTTTTGCGAGAGATTTATATATCCATTGTTCATGCTCTTCATTATTATATTTTCTATATTTACATTCCATTGTCATCACAAGATACATATAAATATTATAAATAATTCTCCTGCATTTAGAATCGTAAGAATTAAGCATATCCTTTTGATAACCTTTGCAATAAAAGGTGTTATCGTAAAGATTACCGAGATATACGTTCATTAAAGGATCACCCCATATTGATTTTTCGAAATCAATGATACCAGATATTTCACCATTATCAATCAAAATATTGCCATCATATAAGTCCCAATGAACAAGGCATGGCTCAGTTACTTCTTCGAAAGCATTTATTCGTGCAAATACGAGTTTCGCAATTGTACTGTATTTAAAAAACGGAAGTTTTACCTTATAGGCTTCTCCATCATTTAATATGTCTAAAAACATACTCCGGAATGCTTCCGGCCATTTTTCACTTTTATACGCATCCTTAGAAAAGTAACCAAATTTCTCTCCCTTGATATGATTTAGTTTTCTTTCAATTTTGCCAATCTCTATTTCAATATTCTCCCTTTCGTTCCGGCTAAGAGATTCTTTAACTTTGAAATATGGTATTCCTTTAATTTTTGTCATAAAAAAATATTCACTATCTAAAAAGTGTTTTGTTCCGTCGTAAAACAGTACTTTAGGAACGGGTATATCTCCTAAACCATTTAATAGATCAAGTACATCTACTTCAGCTTTCATAACGTTTTTTTCATATCGTAGGGTTTTAATTTTTCCCGGAGGGGATATTTTTAGTATCATTTCCATATCATCCAATATAATTGTGTAAACGCCATTAAACCACCCATCATCAATGCTTTTTATCTCTTTAATTTCCACTCGATTTCCGAAAGCATTCTTTACTAAGAGCTCTATTTCCCTAAAACTGAGTTTTCTTTTCGTAATACTTTCCATGATTGATCTCCAGATAGGTACATTTTAAACCGGATTTATCCTTTAGATAAACCATCCATTTTTTATAAAAAACCTATTTCTGCTTACCTTATCATTTTTCCTATAAAGGATTTCTAATTCCCTGTCAAAAACCCTACTTTTCATGAAAAAACCCCTTATTCTTTATTCGTCCAACGAATTTCTTTGCAGATACTTGCAATTGTCTTGCTGCCCTGGGATTTTTTATAATTGACCAACATAATTTCCGGTAAAAAATTCGAAAAAACAACCGATGATAAATTGTTTCTATCAAATTTTCCCAAAACAATCATCCAGAATTTTTTTTATTTGTCGATACATAAATTAACAATTTTATGCGGAGGGAAATTCATGAAAATTTTGAAATTCTCTATTATCATTATACTGGTATTGGCTTTTACATTACCCAACACCATTTTGGCCCGTGATTTTTTTCTTTACGATTTGGAGACCAATAAAATTTTGGTCATGGGTGAGAATGATACTCAATTTATCGAAAAACTCAGCTTAAATAAAAATCCCAATCTGATAATGAAGACTTTCGACCCCAATAAATACTTGGCCATCTTCACTCCCGGCGAGCGGAAGAATGACGGGCAAAAAACTACTAAAAACAATACGGAGGAAATAGTCGCCGGACAATTGGTTGTCATCAACATTGCAACGGGAAGAACTGAAGACTTGGTCGAACTCGGGTATTATCCTTTCCGGTGGACCTATTCCAGCGATTATAAACATTTTTTTGTCTCTTACAGACCTTCTCTTTCTTCCAATACAGTAGAGCTTCTTCATTATGACATTACCAATTTTAAAACCGAAAAAATAGACGGATTTGCGCAAAATATGGTGGATTTGAAAATATCGGTTGATAATAGCAAGATATATGCCTGGATAACGGATAAAAACGAGGGGTCCCATATACTTGGCCTAAAATATGCCCCCTTTGAAATCATCAATAAATTTGCACCAAGTGAAGACCCGGCTGAATTTTTTACTTTAGGCAGCAACCGGGTGGCGGTGATTGAAAAAAGCCCGAAACATAAAGAGGGCTTGGTTCAATTAATCAATATGGATAATAATGTTATCCTGGATGAACAAATATTTAAAGGCGGCGGATTGTATGATTGGAATGAGGAGGAACGCGTTTTAATCCTGGGGATTGACAGGCCGAAAATTAACAGTTTTGGGAAAATTGTCGGGAAAGGGAAGTTTTTTCGGATAGATGGTGATGATATAAGATCCTGGGAAATTTCCAAACCGTGGTTAACCTTTACATACGTTCCAGAAAGAGACCTCTTATATATAATTCTCGAAAAACAATTGGCCATTGTTAGTTTTGATTCTGAACCGCTAATTTTGGAAACAGGCCGAAATTATGATCAATCCGGAAGTACATATTATTTCTATGAGTATATGGCTTTACAGGATTCGGATTTGGGGCTTATTTATTGTTCCTATAACGGTGAGATAAAATTTATCGATTTGACTGAAAATAAACTGTTAAAAACCGTCCGCTGCGGCAAAAAAGGACGTTGGGCGCTGGCTTCATTTTTTGGCGCGGAAGCCAAAGCAAGCATTACCACCAACCCCGAAAAGACCATTTTTTATGTACTAAATCGGGCTACTCAAGACATAACCGTATTGGATCAAGATTTTAACCAGGTTTCCGTGCTGACTTCCCCGGGCAAGGAAGAAAAACTTCTGGGAATGTATCAAGTTAAAGACCCGGTGTTACAAACCCTGGTAACTACGAAAAAAGGGATCTATAAAATGAGCCCTGATAATCACAAACTGGATTCAATCTACACCTTTAAGAGTGAAACCGCCCATACTTATTTTTACCAGGATAAAAAGCAACTTATTTTTTTAAGCGATGATGAGCTGCTAGTTTTTGATTCCGCTTCGCTACAACTGAATAATCAATTTGATTTATATGCGGATCCGGAGCCAACCGGTACTCAATCCACCCAGCGTAAAATGAAGTATCATTTTATTAGGACCATTCAGCCTTAATACTATAATGAGAGTTTCTTGAAGTTCCATATTGGAACGCGAATTGAAAATACTGTTGACAAAAAGGCCGCAACTTAGAGTTGCGGCCTTTTTGTCACATTATGGCAGTTTATTCCCAGCCGCTCTGTATATTTCATACCATTCCGGCCGGGTCAGTTCAACCTGTGAAGCCTTGCATATATCTTTCAGCCGTTTGGCATTGGTAGTGCCCACAATGGGTTGCATCTTAGCGGGATGCCGCAAAATCCAGGCAATGGCAATAGCGGTATTGGCTACACCCTTTGCTTCGGCCATTTCGTTTATCTTCCGATTCAGCTCCGGGAATTTCGGGTTATCCAAAAAGACCCCCTCGAAAAATCCATACTGAAACGGCGACCACGCCTGAATGGTGATCCCTTTTAAGCGGCAATACTCCAATATGCTGCCGTCACGGTCGATTCCGGGATCGATCTTCATATTGACGTTGATCCCGGAATCAATCATTCCGGTGTTAGTAATGCTTAACTGCAGTTGATTGATGATGATTTTTTGGTTTAGATACTGGCTGAGCAACTCGATCTGCATTGGATTTTGGTTGCTCACTCCGAAATATTTGACCTTGCCGTTGTTTTGCAGAGTATCAAAAGCTTCGGCCACCTCTTCCGGCTCCACCAGCGTATCCGGACGATGCAGCAGCAGTACGTCGATATAATCGGTGTTTAGCCGCTTCAGGCTGCCGTCCACCGCTTGTAAAATATGCTCCCTGGAGAAATCAAAATATCCTTGCCGGATGCCGCACTTAGTCTGAATGATTATCTTTTCCCTGAGGTCGGGTTTCAGATCCAGCGCCCGGGCGAATACCTCTTCGGATTTCCCCCCACCGTAGATATCGGCATGATCGAAAAAATCAACCCCTTCATCCAGGGCGGTATTGATGAGTGTAGCCGCTTCCCCGCCGGACATTCCGCTAATTCGCATACAACCCAATGCAATCTCTGCAACATTTAAATCACTGTTGGCAACTTTAATTTTTTTCATCAAGATCACCTCAGCATGAGTATTCGACAACTGCCGGTTTTGCCCTGCAATTCTTCGCTTGGAAAATGAACTCACTCTCTCTTTCGCAAAGGATCAACTTTATCGAGAGAAAATATCCCAAACTTTATAAAAAAAATACCCCGCCACCAGAATCCACAATACGATAATAAAAGCGCCGGCGGCCCAATTCTTCGGTTTACCGTCCTTAAACGCTTCATCCGCCTGAATTCTACACTCTGCTAATATTGGTTTGGGTATTAACTTAATT
The DNA here is from genome assembly GCA_029974635.1 of Bacillota bacterium. Lineage (GTDB taxonomy): Bacteria > Bacillota > UBA4882 > UBA8346 > UBA8346 > JAEZJQ01. Next base: position 241,769 of record JARKQY010000007.1, read on the forward strand.
GCCAGCGCTATGCCGAAAGGAATTAGAACCAAATCATCCAGATATCCTAAGACAGGTATGAAATCGGGGATCAAATCAATGGGACTCAATGCATAACCCACCACCAAAGCAGCGACAAGTTTTGCATACCAGGGAACGTCAGGCCTTTTATAAGCAAGATATATAACCTTTAATTCCTTAGTGATACCCTTTAGCTTTGAGTGTAGTTTTTCAAGCGCCGCTTGTAATCGTGATAGGAACTTTTTCAAAGTTACCCTTTCCCGTTTCGCCTTTCTTCATATACCTTTACATCTTTTTATCCCATAAAAAAGCATTTATCAATTTTCCAAATCTTATTTTTATTGCTCTCCCCGGATAATAGCCGCCATGGCAGCAGGGGATACTTTCGGTTTGCGATCCATGGTCAAAAGACCGTTTACTTCTTGCTCCACATCTGTTAACTGGGTTGAGCAAAAGCCATTAATGTACTGGGTTGCATAAATTCCTTGAATGATGTCGCGATAACGTTGGAGGAACTCTTCTTCCGTATGGACGTTGTTACCGTACCCCCATCCTGCGCCCGAATCATAAGCAACACCGCAGCATTCGCTTAAAATAATCGGCTGGCCGGTATAACCGAAGCCATCTGCGAACAAATACTTTGAGCCGAGGGAGTTGCCGATAGAACCTATCGGCTCATCCAAAATTTTGTTCTTGGCGGCGAGTTTCTCCCGTAAAACCTGACCGTCTTGCGTATAATCGTGGAACGTTACCAAGTCGGTTACGGTATGCTCCCATCCATCGTTGGATATGATTAACCGCGTATCGTCGTATGATTTTACTAAATAATATAACGCAATGGTATGGTTCTGCTGCTTCCGTTGCGTCATCACTGCCGGAATGCCCCATGATTCGTTCATGAGTGTCCAGGCAACGATACAAGGATGATTATAGTCACGTTCGACAGCGTCTTTCCATGCATCGGCATTATCAGTCATCATCCGGTCGTTATACTCATAAGGGCTTGCCATCTCTCCCCAGACTAAAATGCCCATTTTATCCGCCCAGTACAAAAATCTTGGATCTTCCAACTTCTGATGCTTGCGAACGCCGTTAAAACCCAATTCTTTGATGAAACGGATATCCGTTATGAAATCTTGGTCCGATCCGGCCGTTAAGAGCCCTCCGTTAAAATAACCTTGATCCAGCACCAACTTTTGATAATAAGGAATGTTATTCAGAAGCACGGCCCCGTTCCTGGAGGATACCTTACGCAAACCGAAATAGCTGGAAACAGAATCAACGGCTGGCCCTTGGCATCCGCAGAGGAGCTCGAACCTTACGTCGTATAAGTTCGGATGCTCCGGTGTCCAGGATGCAATTTTCCACTCCATTTCACTGCTCTTCACATCCATGGTAAAGGAAAAAACCGGCTGGCTGACAGTTACAGTCGCAACCGCCACCGGCTTACCCTGAAACGTAATCGATGCCTTTAAGACGTACTCTTCGGCGATAGGACCATTGATAAATGCCTCCATCTGAACGGAGCCCGTATCAAACAGCGGTGTTATCTTTACCCTTTCCAGATGCGTCTCTGCCACTGCCTCAAGCCAAACCGGCTGCCAAATCCCGGATACCGGCGTATACCAGCAGCCGAAGTTTTCTCCGGTCCAGCTTTGCTTACCCCGCAACTGGGCGGTATTGGTGCTGGAATCCTCCGCTCTAACTACTACTATATTGCTGCCGTCCAGCAACAAGGAAGTGATGTCGAACTGAAACGGGGTGTATCCGCCTCGATGCTCCCCGGCCAACTGTCCGTTCACCCATACCTTGGCAAAGCAGTCCACTGCACCGAAGCGAAGGATTGTGCGTTTGCCTTTGAAGAAGGGGGACGTCTCGAACCGGCGTTGGTACCAAACCACCTCATGCCGCTCTTTCCGCCCGATCCCGCTCAACTCACTCTGATAGCAGAAAGGTACAACGATTTTTTGCGTTAACGGGTCATTGTCTGTTTTGTACCAACCGTTTTCCTCGCCGATATTCAAATCGTCAAAGTCAAAGGCCCATGTTCCGTTTAATGTCTGCCATTCGCCTCTGGCGAAGTCCGGTCTCGGATACTCCGCTCTGGGAATCATATTTTTTGTCATCGTGCATCCCCTTGCTTTATTTTGACGAAAATTTCATTTACCAATAGAGTTCTTTGTAATGCTCAACTCTAGATACACTATTATCTCAGTTTTACCATAGCTCTTAACCCTTTCTTTATAGGTGATATCTGCCTTCACGCCAACTGAATCAACCATGATTGCTGGCTAATTTTATACTTGATTTTTTACATACCATTAAGAAATTTCTGCGCTTTTCCAATCAATATAATTATCACTATCGTTCTTTATAAAAATTTTTATTCCGGTAATATACTTTATCTCCAACTCGCCGTAAATATGGGGAAACAATCGGTCAACTCTATCTCCCAAAGCTTTTTCCCATCTTATTAATGATTGCAAGGGCTCGTCATCAATCTCCAAAACCAGAACATCCCTATTCTTAAAGAGAAAATTGGCTACCTCCAATGTATCTCTTTTATTTCCGGAACAATGTATAAACCCTTCCGTTTCTAAACTGGCAGGATGGTAAACCTTTTGTTCCTTGATGTTTCTATATTGCGTTGTTTCGATAATGTGGTAAATCATTAATATATCCTCAATCCAGAACAGGCTTGATATCAGGTATTTATTTGTACATCCATGAATTGCTGTTAATATTGTATCTTGATATTTTGCAAAATACAATCTTCATCATAAAGTCTTCAAAGTGCAATTCCTCACATGTGCGTTATATTTAAATTCTCAAATAGTTTGGGAGCAGTTCTCAAAATGTCTGAGAAAAACTTTTATGAGGTGTTTGCTTATTAAAAACCAGCTTTTTAGCTGGTTTTTAAACTTTATCTATATTACTATTACTTTAATTTTTGTTTTTGCGGAGGAAACCGGGGTGGAACTCCCTTCCAACAGCCGCCAGACAATGGCGAAAATGCTTAACAACAAGGCTAAACCCAAAAAAACAATGGGAATAATTGTAATTCCAAAAATATCGGCCGCCTTCCCGGTACCGATGGGGATCACAAACCCCCCAATTGATAAAAATAATGCCAAAAAGGCGGAAACTTCACCGGTCCTTTCTAAATAATGGGAAGCAGTTGAGGCCATCAGAGTGGGAAAAATACCGCCCAGAACAGAGCCGATCAAGAAAACAACCGCTAAGGTCGCCATGGGCCAACCGGCAAACAACCAAAGCCCCAAGCCCAAAACCAATGTAATGGACGTAAGAATGGTGATGAATTTGGGAAGACCCATTCGATCGGCAATTGAACCACTGATCAATCGCCCGAGGGTGATCGCCGCCCAAAAAATCGCCGGGATTAATGAAGCCGGAATCAGTTTCAAGGTATTCATTTTTACCCAAAGTGCCGGAAACCATCCGGACAAGGTCGATTCGGCGCCTATATAAATAAATGCAACCATTCCGGCAATCCATATAAACCAATTTTTGTATGGATTGCCAGTCTTTTTTTCCTTTTCTGCATTTGCTTTCGGAAGTTTAAGTACGATAAGCAGGAGGCAGACAATTATGGAAGAAATAGCAATCATACCAAAAATAGGACGCCAGGTATGATACATCATCAAGATAGTGGTGGATATTATTGGACCGAGGATTGCCCCGATTCCGTAAAAACCATGGAGCATATTCATTGCGTTCCCTTTGTTATGAACAGTATAATCCATACATAAGGCATTAATCCCGACATTAAATGCTCCAAAACCAACACCGGAAATGACCGCGAACATATATAAGGGATTAAAACTGTTAGATAGCATTACACCGGTCATTCCACAAAAAATAAAGACTCCTCCGGCTATTAAAAAATTCTTTTTTCCAACCCGATCCGCAGCGTATCCTCCAATGATAATTGAAAATAACGACCCAAAAAACTGACTGGACAGAATCAATCCCGCTTGAGCATAGCTCAAGCGCAAATCTGATTGAATGACGGGCGTCAATGCACCTAAACTACTAGTGATTAAGCCGAGCGTAAATATGCCGAGAAACTGGATATGTCGAATTTTTTTATTCAAAAGGTTTCATCCTTTCATCTATGGTCCTGGCCATGATAAAAACGGAAAGGACCCATGGTTGTATACTTCGAGTTTTTTAAAGGTTATCCTATCCATTATAATTTTATTTTTCAAAATCCCTGTAAAATAACTATTAGGTGCTTTAATTTCAGGCATTCTTGCACACTCCAGTTACATTGTTATTATGTTGAACATGATGAAATTAACTCATGTAATTACTTTTTTCCTGCTGAAAAAGCGACCCTGATGGGCCGCCTTCCTAGCTTGCATCTTTTTTAGCTCCCCACAGGAGGAAAACAACATCTTCCCCGTTATAGGATTTCTATATACCCTTCTGTTCCATGTACGCGAATTCGTTGCCCATCTTTTATTAGCTTGGTAGCATTTTCTACTCCGATAACTGCTGGTAAGCCATATTCACGTGCGATAACTGCTCCATGGGTCATCAGTCCACCGACTTCGGTGACTAAGCCTTTTATGGATACAAACAATGTTGTCCAGCTAGGGTCAGTAAAGGAGGTGACTAATATATCTCCCTCTTCCAGATCAGCATCGTCTAGTTTCAAGATGACACGTGCCCGTCCCTCTATAACTCCGGAAGAAACAGGCAGACCAACAATAGCTTCGGCCGGGAGATTTTCTCGTTTGTACTCACCGGCAATGATTTCACCGTCAGACGTGATTACACGCGGGGGAGTCAGTTTTTCATACAATTTGTACTCATCTTTTCGTTTGCTGATGATCTGATAATCCAGTTTATTTGTGCGTACGACTTCGCGAAATTCTTCAAAAGTGAGATAGTAAATATCTTCTTTTTCATGAATAACGCCTGCTTGTATCAGTTGTTCGGCTTCTTTCAGTAAAGCCTGCTTATAAACGAAGTAGCGATTAACCATGCCGTATTTGGGATATTCCCTAAACCCACTGAAATTCCGGATTAAGTCAACATTTCGTTTTGTTTCTTTGGCTTTTTGTTCACCATCCGGTAATTGCTTCAATCGCTCGAATAACTCTTGTTCTTTTTTCAAAGCTTCCTGTCGGCGAAAATCTACAAAATCAAATCGGCGTTGACACATTACAATCCGCGATACTTATCAAAGAAGGTCAGCAATTTTTCAATAACATCCTGCTTTTTCTCTGTGCGATTGCTTCCACGAGAGAAACGTGAAACTGCTGGCAAAATTTTGTCGATATCCGTACCTGTGGTTTTGAGCACACCATCATGGAAAGCATTATCGATAAATCGGCGCGTCTCCTCGGGCTTAAGCCTTTCTCCCTCGATGAGTGTAGTCAGATCAGTTTCCTTTTGAGCAAGGACAAAAGTCTCCCAATCCCTGTCCACATTACTCTCAGTATTAACACGAGCAATAAAGCCCTCGATGAGCTCTTTTTTGCTCCGCAGCTCAATGCTGGAATAAACTGCCTTTTGAATATCTGTAAGAATACTCTTGTCAGTGCAATTAGATTCGTGATATTTGGCCACTAGCATGAGGATATAGTCAATGTTGACCTCAATCTGCTTTATAAGCTCAATTTCAAAAACAATATCGTCATTAATATTCTCTTTTTCCGCATCCGTTCTCTTGCTGAATGTCTGATACAGATCAAGGTACATACTCTGGTAATCTTGGAAATCACGCACGGAGAGGATTTCTTTTCCGGCAAAATCGTCAAAAGAAGTGAGTGTGTTTTTGAGTCTCAGGATTGCACCAAAAAGACGGATGAAATCCTTCTGTGCCCCTTCACCAATGATGGAAACACCCAACGGATAGGAAGATATCAGCATTTGTATGAGTTCTACATATCCAGGTTTACGCTTGCCGTTTTCCTCGTATCCGTTGTAATAATCGGCATAAGTTTTCAGCAGAACAATGCCGCCGGCTTCTTTATCCCCGAAAAGAGCAATTGCGTCATCGGTAGCCTGCTTCAAATCACGAAAGCAAATAATGTTTCCGAAGGTTTTCACTCTGTTCAAGATACGGTTGGTGCGGCTGAACGCCTGAATCAATCCGTGCTGACGCAGATTTTTGTCTACCCATAAGGTGTTCAACGTAGTTGCATCAAAGCCAGTGAGGAACATATTGACTACGATGAGTAAATCAACTTCTCGGTTCTTCACCCGCAGGGAAAGGTCTTTATAATAATTCTGGAACTTATCCGACGATGTGTCGTAATTGACGTTAAACGCTACATTATAATCGGCGATCGCCGATTCAAGAAAGTCACGGCTGGCTTTATCCAGTCTGTCATTGTCAAAGTCCTCATCGGGATCTTCTTCGTTGGGTGTGTAGCTAAAAATAGTGGCAATGGTAAGTCGTTTCCCGGTTTCCTCCATTTGTTTTTTAAATTCATTATAGTACTTCATTGCCATCGGGATCGATGCAACGGCAAAGATAGCGTTGAAGCCGTTTACCCGCGTGTTGATTTTCTTTTCGCACACGGTGTTATTTTTGGACGCTGCCATTTCCTGGACGTTCTGAATTACTCGATATTCGTAAAAGGATCGATTTTCATTGCGTTTTGTTTTCTGGTTGAAATGTTCGAGGATGTATTTTACAATCTCGCTTACACGTTCTGGGGCAGACAAAGCTTTCTCGATATCAATAGCACGAACCTGCGTATCTTTGACATCAGGAGCCATTTTTACAGTATTTACATAGTCTATCCGAAAAGGCAAAACGTTGCCATCATTAATTGCATCAACAATTGTGTATGTATGGAGTTTATCTCCAAAGGTCTGTGGCGTTGTTTTGAGCAAGGGATCACCACCAGAGCTTGCATTCACCGCAAAAATGGGTGTGCCTGTAAATCCAAACAAATGATAGTTTCGGAATGCTTTCGTAATGCGGCGATGCATATCCCCAAATTGTGAACGATGGCATTCGTCAAAAATAATCACGATGTGCTTCTTGAAAACGTCGTGAGTTTTATTGCTACCAATGAACTTATCAAGCTTTTGAATCGTCGTGATGATAATTTTCGCTGTTTCGCTTTCGAGTTGCTTTTGCAATACTTTTGTGGAAGTATTGCTGTTCGCCGCGCCTTTCTCAAAACGATCGTATTCCTTCATAGTCTGGTAGTCGAGGTCTTTACGGTCGACTACAAACAGTACCTTGTCAATATATGCCAAGCTACTTGCAAGCTGCGCCGTCTTGAAGCTGGTTAATGTTTTACCGCTGCCGGTCGTATGCCAGATGTATCCGCCACCATCTATGGTGCCACATTTCTTGTAGTTGGTTGCTATTTCAATGCGATTCAAAATCCGCTCAGTTGCCGCTATCTGATAAGGGCGCATGACAAGCAGCAAATCCTCTGACGTGAATACGCAATAACGGGTGAGGATATTAAGTATTGTGTGCTTAGCCAAAAAGGTCTTCGTAAAGTCCTTCAGGTCAGCGATGCTTTTATTCGTTGCGTCCGCCCAAAAGCTTGTGAATTCAAAGCTATTACTGGTCTTTTTACAGCTTTTACGCTCGTTATCGCCCATCTCTTTGATGTGCTGGTTGCGAGTGGTATTACTGTAATATTTGGTATGTATGCCGTTGCTGATAACAAAAATCTGGACATATTCGAACAAGCCGGAAGCCGCCCAAAAGCTGTCCCGATGATAGCGCTTAATTTGATTGAATGCTTCACGGATGGCTACACCGCGCCGTTTCAGTTCGATATGTACCAACGGCAAGCCGTTGACAAGTATAGTCACATCATAGCGCGTGGAATAAGTTCCGTTGGTCTCCTCGTATTGGTTGAGTACCTGTAGTCGGTTGTTGTGAATATTCTTTTTATCAATCAGATATATGTTCTTGGTTGTCCCGTCATCTCTTTTCAGTATTTGGACATGATCTGTCTGAATACGGCGGGTTTTCTCTACAATACCGTCATTCGCCCCGGCGATACACTTCTTAAAAAACAAATCCCACTCTGTATCTGTGAAAGAATATTCATTCAACGTTTCCAATTGGTGGCGCAGGTTTGAAATTAGTTCCGATTCACTGATAATATTAATATACTCATATCTCTGCTCTTGCAGTTGCTTAATAAAATCCTGCTCTAGCCAGGCTTCGGATTGATAGGAATCCTCACGTTGGGGCGACGGTGTATACTCTGCCACGACGGTAGATTCACTGTCCGCCGCAACAATCCTATACTGGTTCATGCGCCTACCTCCTTGAACGAGAGCAGCTTATCACGGTAATATTCATATTGTTTGCGCCGCGCTTCGATTTCAACAGGCAGACCGCTAATTAAGTCGTTACAAATTGCATCAAAGCGGTCAAGGATGGCAACAATGCGTTCTTGTTCAGAAAGGGTCGGAAGAGGTATCAAAATACTTAAAATATCGTTTTTCTTTAAATTTGTTTGATCAAGACCATTGTCATATTTCAATAGCTGCTTATTACGGTTTAAAATGTAATAAAGGAATCTAGTACTAACGAGTTTATTGTCTTTTACTTTCAATGCTCCAATGCGCTGATTCAAGGTGTAAGTGTCATTAGAATCTACCAAATAACACTTAGCTAAAGCTTTACCATTAGGCAAGTCGCTCATTACCATCAAAATATCGTCAGCAAATAGAGGAGAAATCTGGTAATCTGAATATTTTTTTACGATACCATTTGTTGATATAAACTTTGAATTAACAACAATATACTTTCCTTTGGACACAATAGCTTGCTCATGCCCCTTTCCGTTTCTAAAATCAATAATATTACCCAATTCATCCCATTGAATACTACTGTCAAACATCAAAAGTAATTCCCTATAATATTCATATTGTTTTTTCCTCGCTGTAAGTTCCGCTGTGAGCTCCGCTATGAGCTCCGCTGTAATATCCATGAAATTGTCCAGTATCCGGACAATTTCATTTTGTACCGGCAGCGGCGGGAGAGGAATTCTAATTTCCTTAATAGCAGGAACGCTCGAATGAACTACTTTACTTTTAACCTTACCTTTACTTTTTTGTTGTTGAGCTGTCGTGGTAGACAAAGCATACGAGATATATTGGGGATTTTGATTATGTTTCAAAACTACAATATCTCCCCCAGCTAAACACTTTTCTTCCCCGACATACGCACATGATTTTGCAATCTCCTCAACGCTTTCACCCGTAATGGCAAAGAGTATATCGCCAAACTCAAAATACTTCTTGTTTGTAATAGCTTCTTCACTGGTATGTGAGACACATTTATCAAACCAAATTCCATAAGTCGTGTAAATTTCTCCATAGCGGACACAGGGGATACCCTCCGGTGTAACTTGGTCTCTTGTGATACCAGAGCCGCGGTATATATCAACCGCTATCTCTCCAATGGTTCTATACTCTACCCCATCCGGGCAAAGCTCTTTTATAAGCTGGTCAAGTTTAGCCATTACTACTCACCTCTTCATTCCAACCCAATGAACCAATTGCAGCCATCAGTTCACTGTTATTTTTTACGTTATCAAGAATTCCAATAACAAGCCTATGTAATGATTCATATTTTAACAAGGCCAATTCCTCGTTGTATTCTCCATGCACTATTTCACTAAGTTCACGGAAGAGCCTGTACCCATTAGCTGAATATTCTCGTGGAATAATCAAACATTTTTCGTCTACTTTTTTTAGTAAATCAAAGAAATTCTTTGGGTTCCCACCCTCATACTTTTCATAAGCAATTTCGGCAGCATCTGCTGTTTGTACCGTAATTCTCTCGAAAACCTTGCGTAAATATACCATAGCCCCTGCACCGAGCCTGTCACGATGAGCGCGCTGTGCCATTTCTAAAAGTTCAGACAACTCGCCATATCGTCCCTTATCTATTAATACCTCATTTGATAATTTTTCACTACGCTTCAATATGCGAATTTCAGGTGCACGCCCACTTATATCACCATTACAATCCACTAAAAACCATATTTGAACCGATGCGCCGCAATGGCAATTGAGAACACAATCTATGCTGACAAGATGCTCGTTTACTCCTATACAATAAATTTCCTCTCCCGAGCAAAATGTACGCACATCCATGCAATTCTTGCAGAAATAATTTAACGCAATTTTACCTACTTGTATTTTTCGCTGCTTGCCCGCAGCAAGATTTTTTTCGCCAAGAAATCCCTCAACTTGCTTAAACTCAAGTGTAGGCGACTTGGATAATACCTCAGACAATCGCATTACTTTGCCCCTCGATTTCCGCGATAATCGCGTCAATCTCCCGCCGCAGCTCATCTTCTCGCGCGACTATGCGCTCAATCTCCGCGTTGAGAGCATTAATTTCAACGATTTCCCGTTTATCCTCCTGTTCCACATAGATAGATACAGAAAGATTATAATCTCTCTCCGCAATTTTGGCATTGGGTACAAGCTGACTGAAGTACTGGTCTATGTCACGGGCGGTATAGGTGTCAATAATTTTTTTTATATTTTTCGGTGTAAGCTTGTTGAAATTTGTTATTTTACCGTATTCATCCGAAGCATCAATAAAAAGCGTCGAGTTTTCAGATTTAGACTTTTTAAGCACCATAATACAAGTGGTAATACTTGTACCAAAAAATAAATTATCCGGCAATTGAATAATACAATCAATAAAGTTATTATCAATTAGATACTGCCGAATCTTTTTTTCTGCGCCACCACGATATAGTATTCCGGGGAAGCAAACAATCGCTGCTGTGCCACTTGTAGAAAGCCAAGAAAGACTGTGCATGATAAATGCAAGATCAGCCTTTGATTTCGGCGCAAGCACGCCTGCAGGCGCAAAGCGCGGATCATTGATAAGCAGAGGGTTTTCGTCTCCTGCCCATTTTATTGAATATGGAGGATTGGATACAATTACTTCAAACGGTTCATCGTCCCAATGAAGCGGTTCGGTCAGGGTGTCGCCATGACCGATATCAAATTTGTCGTAATCAATGTCATGCAAAAACATGTTGATTCGGCATAAGTTATAAGTAGTAATGTTGATTTCTTGCCCATAAAATCCAAGGCGCACATTTTCTTTGCCAATAATCTGTGTGGATTTTAATAGCAACGAACCTGAACCGCAAGCGGGATCGTATACCTTGTTTACTTGCTTTCTATCTCCCAGCGCTAAGCGTGTCAGCAGTTCTGAAACCTCTTGAGGCGTGAAGTATTCGCCTCCGCTTTTTCCTGCATTGGAAGCATACATGCCCATCAGGAATTCATAGGCTTCACCAAAAGCATCAATGGTATTATTCTTATAATCGCCAAGTTTCATGTTGGCAATACCGTTCATCAGCTTAACAAGTCTATCATTACGTTGCGCCACTGTTCCACCCAATTTGTTGCTGTTTACATCAATGTCATCGAATAGGCCCATGAAATTCTTTTCGCTATCGGTACCTTGCGCAGTAGCCTCGATATTTTTGAATACACTTTCTAGCGTTTCGTTGAGATTTTCGTCCTTAGCCGCACGCTTACGGACATTCTCAAAAAGCTCGCTAGGCAGAATGAAAAAGCCTTTGGTTTTCACCATATCCTCACGGGCTTGCTCAGCTTCTTCATCAGAGAGCTTTGCATAATCAAATTCAGCATTTCCAGCCTCAATTTCACCTTGGTTTATATAATTGGTTAAATTTTCTGATATGTAACGATAAAACAGCATACCTAAAACATACTGTTTAAAATCCCAGCCATCCACACTTCCACGCAGGTCATTTGCAATATTCCATATTGTGCGGTGAAGTTCTGCTCTCTCTTGTTCCTTCCTACTATCAGCCATGTTTTAGCTCCTCCAATTCTCACGAGCGATCCGGCTCTTTCCGCTTAAATGATATAGTTTTATCAATATTTCCATATAGCTTTCCCCATCAAGCTGTGCTATTGTATGTTGCTAAGATAGGTTCTTTATTCAGACGGTTTTTCCTGCAATATCCACTATACATTTTACTTGATACTCAAATATGCAAAATGAGGCGGCATTTAAGTGGAATGAATTCCGACAGCAGACTCAAAATAAGACCCAAACCTCCGGTTCTAGCTAACGAACCGGATTTTTTTTATGTCAAATCGGACTCTGAAGATCGACTCCACCCCCCAGAGGGTGTTTTTTTGACGTTGGATTGACAAAAAAGACAGACCGACCTCAATTTAAAGTAGAAAAATAATGATAAATAAGAAGTTTTTATGTAAAAACACACGGCTCTAGTGATCGTGTGTCGTAATTTTTGTATATTTTTTCAAATAATTTCCAGGAAAAAATTGATGAATCGCTTTCCAAGCCAAGGTACGTTATAGATAGGATAGATGGTTTTATTGATCCTCGTTTGCAAAGAATTCTTAGGGGATTGATCGATGCCAAGGTTAAGAAAAAGTTTCTCCTCGATTACTTACAAATATTTGATATCATCTCTCTTATAAAAATCTTATAAATAAAAAGAGCCAAAAATTCTTGGCTCTTTTGAAAATATCAGGAATTTTTTACAGCATTATTTGTTCTTTAACAACTTTATCTGCACATTACATATGGTCGATAACTTTTTTGTCCGAGCACAACCGTCCGTCTGAACGTTTAAAATAATGTTGTACATTGACACCCTTATTAATCTCGCTATTTTCTGCATTCATTCAATCCAATTATAAAATAAAGTTGTACTTTGGGAAAATAAGAGCTTGTGTTTACTTTCAATTCTTAAAAATAAAGTTGTACAATAATTGATTTTATTGTGCTAACTATACTGCATTATTGTAATTGGATAAGATTTTCGAAAGAAATGGTGTTGTCTCTGGTCGAAAAGGGACATTTACATACATTTGTCCGTTTTCAGTAGTAGAAAGTATTAATCCCATTTCCGCATAGTAATTCTCTAGTACAATCGCTAAATTGTTAAAGATACTAAGGTCTTTCCAGTCTTCAGGATAACTTTGAAACATAAGTCTGAGAGATTCCTGCATCGTTTTCCATATTGGTTCAAAATAAGAACCTGAAAGCTTTTCAGCAGCCTCAACTGAAATCTCAAATAATGATTTTCCTAATCCATCAAGATAACCAAGAATATATGCCGCTGACTTTATAAGGTACTCTCCATGCCGTTTAAATATATTTATAAGTCGCTCAAGATCATGGTGATAACGATAGGATAGAATCTCTTTATCGATATCCTGTTTTGTTCGTCCAATGGCATCTATAAAACTTTGAGTCATTGCTGCTAAAAAATCTTTTCCGACAGTAGAGGACGATAGTAAATTTGCCATGTATTCAGACCAACAAGCTTCTGCTAAAGGACCAATAAGTATATCTTTACCAGAATAACAATGACGAAGCATGAATGGATGTAATGCATCAAGCTTTTTATTGTCATCATGAACATGGCAAAACTCATGATGTAATAAATGAATGTTTGTTAAAAGGCTTTCATCATCCAAATTCTCTTCCGAACTCTCTTGTACAAGTTGAGCCACAATATTTGCATTAATAACAGGTAAAATCTCGATTTCCTCCCCGCGAGGAAGAAGAACTACCTTTGCAACTGCTATTGCATATTTTTCATTTGTGAATGTAATTGGTTTCCCAGATAACGTTTTAGAAGATAACTCTTTAAGTTCTCCAGCAAAATCCGCTGTTATAATAATACAGTGCATTCGTCGAAAGTCAAGCTCTTCATCGAACTTTTTGATTATATAGGCAACTGCATTTCCGATTTTAGTGGCTAATTCCTCATACACGCCTTTCACAATTATCTGGAGATCAGATTCCATAATAATTCACTGCTTTCTAATATTTATTAAAAATGATTAACCTCTCTTTAATTCTTTTGGTAAAAAGGCATCTATCTCTGCATCTGAAAATGTCATATCCTCGTAATTTTTAAGAGCCTTTTGAGCTTTTCGGTATGCTCTAATAGTGGTACTAGGTGCTCCATTGTATACAGAATGAAGGTTGACAAGTATTTCATCTCTTTCACTTTGTAAGGATTCAAGCGGTTTCTCGCCCATTACCAAATCAGTAATCAAAGAGAGGTATTTTTCACGGACCAACCAGAGATTATTAGCAGCTTGCTTATGTTTCTGAGCTAACTCCCCAAGATCATAGTTCTTGGTATATGTATTTAGTGCAAGGAGGCTTGTAGAGACCACTAATCCTATCATTGTCCCGATCTTACCTGCACCAAATACACCCGCCAGGAATCCACCGGTCGTAATTACTGAAAGAATAATCTGCCATAGCTTGATAGCCGATAATCGGGAAAGTAAAATATCGGCACATTTTTCATGCGTTTTATGCGAGTAGACAACACGACCGAAGCATTCACGAAGTTGGCCTTCAAGAACACGTCTGGTTTCCGGTGAATCACTAGTTTGGGAATTTTGTTCCAAAGATTTCCCTCCATTTCTGTTTAGCCGCCCCTTCTTCCTTTGGTGTAGCTATTTCATGTTTAATTGCTTCTAATGAAATATTATAACAACGTTTTGCCTTATATTGAAAAAGTCCTTTACCTTTAACTTGCTGCCCACTTCCTGGAGCCTTCCAATACTCTTGTTCAGTATTTTGGTCAGACATCCATTTAAAGAAATCTCGGCACAAATAGTCATAATATAGAAAAGATTTATCTTTATTTTCCCAGTCGTTGATGAATTGATACGCTAAAGTGTCGATAAGTAAACCACCAATAGGTACTTCCCATTTACCTTTCCAAGCACGCATCATACGGCAGAGTTGAACTAAATTACCATTACAGGAGGTGTTTCGTTCTCTTATTGCTTGTATTTCGGGCTTTGGGTTTGTCGTACGCCAAGTACCACCATTATTTGAATCAGGAAATGTATAGCTTCCACCCCTGTTTTCAAAAACTGGTACTACTTCAAAAGTAATTCCATCCTGAAAGCTCACTACAACGACTTGACCATCTGCTCCAATATTTGAAGAAGAATATGTTTTTTGCATTGAAGATTTTACCGCCTGTAAAAGGGCAGATTGACCATTACCAGAATAAGCATCATATTGCCAATATAAATCAGAAGGTAATTCAAAAATCATATCAAGGTCACTGAATCCTTGAATAGCAGTATTTCTTCCATATGATCCGACATAGAGACTATGTGAAGTCTCAGATGTTGTATTCCAAAAATCGGTATTTAATCTTTTGGTAATATTCTTATATCGAGTTGATATTGTGCCTCCATCCTGTACTTGGATATTAGAACAGAATGTACTAAACCAATCCGCAAGTCCTATTTTAATCATCCTTTCTTTAAAAAGACATAGTTTTATTCTAAAAACCCATCTGTTTACTTACGGGATGTAGTAGTCCTTTTCGGCGTTCAAGGATGGTGTAACGGCTCGCAATCGCTTCACCATTCAAGATTTGACTCACGAGAAATGTCGCACCCGCAATGTGCGCCATTTCTTTTTATAATACCCACCGCAACACCCCTTTCATATTTAATAACTACATGTTCTATCTATAATTACTTTTTTAAGATTAAGCCACTGGTATCATTATTTCGTTAATCGCTCTAATTCTTAATGGCTCTAATGTTGAATAAATTTGAAGAATATCATCATATAAGTTACCTTTATATTTTGGGATATCAACTGTAATAATTACAGAATAGTCAATCCTTTCTTTATTATAATCATCGTTTCTAGCCATTCCATGTAAAGATATAAACGGTTCATCGAATGTATCAAATTCAAGCCTTTTAAGTCTACGAGCTATAGTATCCCACTTCAAATCTGCGCGTAGTTTCATCTCATTATGAGCGTCTTTGGGTGGCAAGGAAGATGGATGAGTACCTTTTTTCCAACCTGTAGATAACAACTGTTGAACAAGTTCAGGTTCTTTTAATATATTAATTTTTTTAGTTTGAGTTTTTGATCCGGTTCGGAGGCTAAAATTATATATATCTTTATGAGGATGAAATGTATCCTCGATACAGGTTATTGTATAATCTTCTGCATTAAATGGATCTACCACTGTAGATAATGCAATGGTCCAATTAATTTTAACACGTCCGTTAATATTGTTATTTTTGATTAATGGAATAGGCAATTTCACATATCGTTTTGGATATATAAAGCTTTTATAAATAACAGTAACCGAAGTTTTTGAACAATATAAGATTTCATCGGCAGAATTTAGAATTATACCATTCCCAAATTCTTGATCACCAATTCCATTTGGATGCTCGGCTGTGTGAATTAATAAAGCTCTAGCAACTAAAGGGTTTACTTCCTCACATCGCCCGATAAGTTCGCCTGTACGACCTGCAACGATAGGTGAAGCAAAACTCGTTCCAAATGATAACAATTTCTCACCATTTATATCAATTAAATGAATAGGGCGTTGATCACAACCACCTGGAGCGACAATATCAGGCTTTACTTTGCAACCTTCTCGGCCTTCTCCTATACAACTATACCAAGCCCGACAAATCTTTCCTTCAGAATCATAAGTATAAGAACCAACTCCAAGAGCATTAACGGAATCAGCAGGAGCTTGTATACGATTAAATCCCGCTGGAAGATCCCCATCATTTCCTGCGGCAATTACAAATAAAACATGTTCCGAATAACTTAGTTTATCGATGACGTATGTAAATCTACTTACTTCTTGGTCAATTATTGCTCCCGGAGGGCCAAAAGATAAATTATAGACTTTAATATCTTTTCGTTTAGGAACAATATCCTCAATTTTATCAATAACATCATATAAGTCAGGATTTTGATTTTTTTCACCAAGAACTCTAAATACTTCTACGGAAACCGGTGGTGTTGGTAATTGATCTTGTTGATTAAAATTATTTAAAGGTCCATATAAAACCGCTCCAGCTACTGCTGTTCCATGAGCTAAGTAGTCACTATCCTTGCTAAATGGCTCATTAATTATATCATTGTGAGCTATACAAAAACCGTTTAGCAACGGACATTCTTCATGAGCGCCACCATCAAAAACACCCACAATAATTTTTGATTTAATATTTTTTATTGGAGGTTGAGGACCTTTAATTCGCGGAGAAGTCCGAATAGGAGTAATCATGATATTATTCAGCGGTCTTACTACTCTTAACGGATTGAATTGTTTTAAAATATTTAAAGCTTTTACGTTTAATTCTGCACAAATAAAGGTAGGGCCATTATTGTAAGATTTAATTTTGATTTTC
The DNA here is from genome assembly GCA_029974635.1 of Bacillota bacterium. GTDB lineage: Bacteria > Bacillota > UBA4882 > UBA8346 > UBA8346 > JAEZJQ01. The sequence continues at coordinate 258,986 of JARKQY010000007.1, forward strand.
GAAGAAGGAATTCCCTGTTGATTTAAAAGGAACAATAGTGAATTTTTTACTTTGTCCTGATTCTGCGGGTAAGGGAAATGATGTAGGACTAATTCAACTTTTCCCTCTTCCCAATTGTCTTTAAATCCAATTAACCTTTCCGTTGATTCTTGAAGATTTAAAGCCGATAAGCGTCTAATATCTTTTATCCAATTTTCATTATTCGGAGGGTTATCCAGAAGATAATCTAATTCTGCTAATTGATCATCATTCGTTAATGCAAAAAACAACTTACCAAATTCCCCAGATTGATCATCAGGAAACCACCGCCGAGAGCCAATATCTATCAAGGTATTTGTATTGAAAATTTGTGTGGGATAATAAGATTTAGCAAGTGATTTTGGATGCTGACGGAGACAGACTACCATAGCTTCTTTAAGTCCATTTACTTCAGAAATTAATGGGATTTCCTTCCGTAAAATTTTTATATCAGCTTTAAGCTTTTCTCGTGCTTCCTCATAAGTAAATGGAAATTTCCCTTCTCCGCCAGAACGGCTTTTTTGTATAGGCATTAATAAACTTTCCCCATTGCCTAAAATTGGATAACGTCTTTCTCCATCATCATTTGCCAAGATCTTCACCTTCCTTTTTGCCTTTATTTAAATGATAGCTTACAGTCGAATGTTCAATTCCTAACCATTTACCTAATTCTCGAGTCGTTACTTGACGCCCTAGTACATTATAAATCGCTCTGGCAATTTCACCCCGATTTCCATTACAAACATTACAGGTTTTCAATAGTTCATCAAAACAAATATTGCTAAATTCTCCTCCATCCAATATAAAACGACGTTTAATTCGTTCAGATAACTTTGCTATATCTGATGGACTTAAGTCATTACTTAGAACACCCAAGGCATGAAATGTTTTATCTTCGATATCTATATTTTTAGTTTCTAAATATACTCGAAATAATTCAACTCGTTCAGAGTATTGAGGAAGTTCAAAGTTAATTGCCTTATCAAATCTACGCCAAATTGCTGGGTCCAGTAAATTTGGATGATTCGTCGCAGCTAATACGATTGATGCAGCAGGCCATGTTTCTAATTCTTTAAGTAAAACATTGACAATCCTTTTTAGCTCACCTAAGTCTGTCGGATCATCACGCCGTTTTGCTACCGCGTCAAATTCGTCTAATAAAAGAACCGACGGAAGATTTCTCGCATAGTTAAGTACTTTGTTCAAATTTTGTCCTGTTTTCCCAAGAAAACTGGAAATAGCAGATGCTAAATTAAGAGTAATTAATGGTAATCCAAGGTCTTTAGCAATCACAGATGCTAACAATGTTTTTCCTACTCCAGGAGGGCCTATCAACAATAAACTTTTAGGTGGATTTAATCCTTCACTTAATAGTTGTTCCGCAGCTAGACGTTCACGTAAAAACTGATTAATTTGTACTTTTAAAGTATTTGAAAAAACTGGTTCTACGGGTAGTATTGGTTCTAAATCTATCATAGCTAAATCCAAATTGGTATCTCTATCTTTTGGGGGTTCCTGAAAACCTATAGCGCGTATAGTTGATGCTCCAATATCATTATGAGCTAAAATATTCGCTATTTGGTCAGCTATTGTAGGTTCATTTCGACGTAATTTTTTTATGGCCATGAGACCTATTGCCTCAATTGTTCTTTTATCTCCATCTAATCCTGCTCGAATTAACTGGGGGAGAATTTCAGAATATTCCATGTTGGTCGATTCCTCCAGGATTTAATATTTTATCGAACAAAATTAGTATAGCATTAATAAATTTAAATAGCAATGTTGGTTTAATATTTTTGGTTAATTTTTTTTTAGACCAAAAGGGCATGCTATGTGTTGGGATCATTAGTAATTAAAACTGTACTTTGGAAATGCTGAAGTATGAATACTAAAATTAAAAATTCTATTTACTTTTTTAGACTACAATTATGCAGAAACTTTTATTTTCCTCAAAAACTTTTCAGCCCAATGGACTAAATCAATAGAAGTATGTTTTGCCCAAATCAACTTCAACTCTTTATTTCTTTTAAACTTTTGTTTATCCCAGTTTCCCGGTCTTACAATATAATAGACAAGTAATTTATAGATTAATCGTTGATCCACTGGTGAAAAAATAATCGGAGTCGATATTCCATGACCGTCTGATAGGTCAAATTCAATAATTGAAATCTCTTGGTTATTGAGGTTTTTAATTTTAGCCCAAACATAATCTCTTCTCATAGAGCCACAAAATGCTAAAGGTGATTGTATCGGAACTTTATTGAAAAAAACTGATATCGCAAGTTCCGGAGCCAACTTTTTTAAGAGTCTTATTGTGAGTAAAAAGTCTTTTAACCCATTTGGCCCTTCCAAATCTTCATCAAAGGGAACAAATTCAGCCGCTTGTATTTCACCTTTTCCCCCTTCATCATTAAGACTAACTAAAGTTGAACCAGTATTTGTTGGATTTATCGGACCCTCTATGGGTTTACCTCTACCTGCTGTTATATATCTAACTCCTCTTGTAACATCTTCAATTATAAGAACATTTGAGTGACTATGAATAGGCATATCGATTTTTAGCAATACTGGTTTGTAGGGTTTTTTGTGGGTAACAGGAGTCCGGTTAATTTTCCCTTCAATACCTCCTCCAGTTTTAATTTTTTTGCCTTTCCATTTTCGAACTATACGGCGTATAGGTTTTGGCCGAGTATATTCAATCTTTTTAAAAGGGGCCGGATTATCATTTCTATAACCCATGATTTCCAATACCAAAATTCTTTTCCCATCTTGTATTCCTCTTACATCCCAAGAACAATTCTTAAAAACTGGTGGAAGAAATTCTAACGGTATAACACCTTCAAAATTTTTATAAGTACTTTCTAGTTTATTTTCTCTGGCACAATAAACATGATTCCATGATTCAGTCCACGATTGATCAAATAAAATACGGGCAATTATCTCAACTAACATCGGATTTATGATAGAGGAAGGAACGGGTTGTTGAAAATTTAATAAAACCTTATCTTTATCTTGTTCCGCTAATACAATATCAGGCATATCAAATGGTTGTAATATTTGATGACATAACATCTTATTAAAACCAAAAAAGAAGCGTAATAATTCCAAACAAGGAACGACAACTGTTATTTTATTGGTATTGTCAAAAAACACTACACATAATTCCTGCAAATTATCACGATTTTTTAAAGGATAAGCTTTTGGACTTATTGATCGAGCTGCTTCTTCGACATTAAAAGAAACATTTTCTGAAAATCGAATTTTAAAATGTTTTCCTACGTTATTAATACGAACCGGCCGTTTATTTTTAAATTCCATTCCGAGTCTTAAAGCCGGTAATGCACCCCAAGGCATAGTAACCGGCTTCAAAATGCCCTCATTTGTTTTGAATACCGCTTCCATCATCCATTGTTTATGATTTCCTTTCATTCTGGGTGAACGTAGCCAATATAAGATTGCGGATTCATCTTTTTTAAAAGGCCATTTATCAAATGAATAATTCATTAAAATCACCTTCCTCTATAATATTTAAATTAAGTGCTTGAATAACAGGAGCCATGAATTCCGGTCTAATACAAGCCTCTCTGGCTATTTTCCATGGTTGTAAAGCCTCACCCCTTTCGGTTATTTGACTAATAGCTATATTGGCTCTTCTGATCCGAAATTTTTCCTTTGTTTCACTAACAATTTTTAAAGCTTCCCGGGTTTTCGGTAACTTGTCCAAATGTTTTTGCAAAACCATTAGTTCCCCAATTTCTTTCCCGATAGAACTTAAACTTAATCTAGTCTTTCCAAACTGCTCTGACTCTTTTATTTTTTTAACAGCCTTAAATACTTGGTCAACTAAATATTGATCCCGTTCATTCCAATCAACCCGGCTAAAATCACATCTTCTTTTTTTTAGTGGTTTAGGTAAATTTGCTATCAACCATTCTCGATCATTTCGATAAAGCCAGGCATATATACCATAAGCTAATTTTCGAAGCTCAGTTCTTGATTTCCCTGGATTTTGAATTTTGACATTGTTCCAATGCTCCCGGTGGGAATCCCGATTTAACGCCATCTTTTTTGAATTTTTAATTATAGTGTTTTTAACTTTAATTAAGGATAATTGTTTTTTTATAGTCTTTGAATCAACATTCAGTCTTCGGGCCATTTCCCGAAAGCTAATATCTTTTGAGGCTACTAAACGGAGGAGCTCTGCTTGCCACACTGGTCCAAAGGATTGGATCTTTCCAATAATATAGCTATCTGTTTTACTTTGATCGGAACCTCTGCGTGAATAACCAAACCCGCATTTACAAGTAAAATGTCCGACGGGGCATTTCAATTTGGAATCCTGAGTTATCTCAATTTTTTTGATTATTAATTTACGATAATGTCCTGAAACCGGGTTTAAACAAGGCCAGGGACCGGAGCCAAATGGACTAAAATTCATTTTGTCATTACTTAAGATTTCTTCGGGGGAAGCCCCTAAGAAAATCATCAATAGAATATGACGAATCGGGTGAGTTGTCGTTCTAGGCTCCCGTAATAACTTACTTAACCAGTTATCCGGACTATAATTAACTTCACTCTTCAAACTTTGTAGAAATACACGCCCAAAAAATGCTGTAAATTCTTCTATTAAATCATGCTGTCGTACTCTTCCGGTTGGAGTTGCCAGCTCTCTATTTTGCAAAAAGGAAATATAATGTTTTCTTAAGGTAACCAACCCTGGTGGAAAAATAGTATTATCAAGAAACCAATATACAAGTTCTGCGATTTTTTCAAAAAGATTGAACCCATCTTCACAGTTTTCTAGTTGAATAGTTTTGTCAATTTTATTTGGTATGATCAAATTAAAAACGTGTTTATTCATGGGGGAAGATATTGAAATATTGCTTTCTTTCAACCATACTTGATGATGTGGACAAATGAAAACCCCAAAAACTTGGTGAATTCGATGCCAGTATGTTTCTCCAAAACTTTCCTCATCTTCAGTCAAACATTGAGGACAGACCCGTAAATGTTTAGGTGCAGGAATTGTACTTGCCATCACCCCGCAAGTATTATGAATCCTACTGCCTTTATTTGAATCTTTCATCATTTGGATGATTTTTAAAGTACGATGTTGAGGCAAAAAGGGCTGAAAAAGTGGAAAAAGTGTATTCTTTTGAATTATTGACTCGGCTGTTATAGATGAATTTTTCGGTAGCTGATCACATAGTCTCTGAAGACGATTAGGTAAATCTACAACAGCACATGCAGTAGTAGACCCAAATAAATCCTTCATGGTCTCTTTAAAGTTGGTATTACAGCTTAAATAATGATATCTGGCAAAAATACTATAAGCCAACTCATCCGAATATGGTTCAGGAAAAAATGGCAACATTATAGGAACTCCAAAGCAGGTTTGATAAGACCGGCATTTTTCAAATTATTGTAGCCCGATTGTCCTGATTGATTACCCTGAAGCCAAATTCCACGCAAATCAGGTGATGAATATACTTTATTTTCGACTTTAATTTTAGATTTGGTCTCCGAATTTTGGTTAGTACTAAGATTCAAAGCAATTTGATAGGCCAGATGCATTGCCATTTTGAAATCTGATTCACTGGAGTATCTGTCAATTGCTTGTTTCGCCGATTCTTTAGCAATCTTAGGCTCAATCCCACCTTCTACAAGCCATTTAGCGATTATAAAAAGTGGGGCTTCTTCATCTTCAAGTGATTTTTTTGAGCCAAGTTGCTGGTTCCCGACCGTATTTAACACTCCGCTTGTTGTTACACGTTCCTCAGCCCGTCTGAAAAAGTCATGTAGGGATTCAATAGCAGGATGGACATCATTTATTAAACGTAGTGTTTTAATATCTTTTCGTTTTAATGCATCTATAATAGGTTTTGAGATTCGCAAACTCTCCACCGCCACTTTATGAATCAAACCTGGGATTATCTTTTCATCTTCTGTTCCAATGACATCCCATTGGGCCAATTGATAAAGTTTGACTGCGATATCTACGATGCCTTGTGATTCTTCATATATTGCTTGTTTAATTTTCAAAGTCAATGGTGAATAAGTATCGGTCCATTGGTAGGTCCAAAGGTTTTCGATAAAATAATCCCATACTTCATCTTGGCTTTCATTCGACCAAATGAAATCCCCCTGCCCTGCACTTCTTCGAGCCATCGCAAATTCTTTATTGAGAAGTCCCAAGGCTTTAAACGTACCAACAAGTATTACTGGAACTCCTATTGTATTGACGAGTTGAACGAAAAAGTTCAACATGCGTTGGGCGCCACCACTCTTGGCATCATTTAAGCGTTGAATCTCATCAATTACCAGCACACCCAAACCTACGCTTGCCGCTATTTTAGAGATGATTGGCAATAATTCATCCAATGTTCGACGTCCATTAGCAAATTTCTCATAATAACGAGTATCCAAAACCAAATCAACAGCTTGAAAAAAATTCAAACAAAGTCCTTTAAGGGACCCATCTTGTGGACATTCCAACTTGAGCCATACTAATTGAACTCGGTTCAGTTCATGTCCATTGTATTTCGTATGTATAATAACTTGAGGAAACAAGCCCAAACCACATTCTGTTCCTGTAGATTTGCCAACCCCACTTGTCCCAATTATGCAAAACCCCGATGCACTTGAACGGATTAACGGTTTATATCCAGGTATTTCTGATCCCCAATCCAATTCTGGAAAACCTGCGCGTATTTGCTTTATCCATTCAGCATCAATGGGATTTCTACAAACATAGCCATTTCGAATTAATCTTTCAATTCGATGTGCTAAATCAATGATATTTGGTGAAGGAGCAACAAAATTCGAAATCGTTTGGACCAACAACAAACGTTTTTGTGGTATTTTGAGCCGATCCGCTTCGCTATATGCCGGTTTTCGCCATATCAATTTGCAGATTTGTTCTACTGAATCAAATTGAGGTAAGGTTTCAATAAACGCATTGTGCCGATACATCGCCTCATCACTTGGAGTATAGACGGCATTTATTTTATTTCCAACAAACACATTACTGCCATTATTAAGTTTTTGGGACATTGACAGTTCCTTTCTATGCATTCTTAATTATATTCAAATACTTCATTTTTCGCGGCTCAAAAGCTGTAAATTCCTCTTCTGATTCGGGGTTTTGAATAGCAGCTTCTGAAGGTTGACTATTATCAACTTGCCATTTCTCTTTTTCCCGAATTTTTTCTTTCATATCAGCCCTATTGATGTGAATATCTTTTAAGCGTTGATTTTTAGTGCATCCCGATAAATTTACTGCTTCGTCTGTCTTTTGACGGGCTTTTTCTATCTCGTCATTCATTTTAGCCCGCAAATCGGCTTTAGTTTGCATTGTCTCACCTTGATGTCTGCGTTTTTGTTCATCTTCCAATTCCAATAACTCCAAAACATCTTCCAACCGCTTGTTAGTATATCTAGACTCCTGTTCAAGTAGACTGCAAGGAACGACCTCTTTCCCATCATTTAAAAGCAAATAAATTGTATCTACATTTCGATTATCAAAGGCTGCAGTTTCTTCCCATCTACCTCGTGCCCTGGCCAATTGAAACCATTCTTCGTGAATTGCTTTTTCTGTGCTGTAGTACATACCATTAACACGAATCCCTTCATGGGTAACTACTGCTTTTGCCCGGGGCATTAACGCTAATTGAATCGCTTCGGGAGTACTTTCACGTAAGTACCCTTTATTTTGAATACCCCAATACCATAATTCAATGGGAACCGGCTTAACATTGTTTTGAATCATATGCTCATCTCGCGGATAATCTTTAATTAAATGATTGAGATTATAGTCGTGTATTGTCCAAATCATGAGTCTGGTGAATTCATTAATGTCCAAAACTGAATCTAATCGATGATCTGGTTCCCCTCTTTCCCGAAACCTCTCTTTAATTGATCCAGGGAGCCATTTGATGGTTTTAAGATTCAAAAGTCTAAAAGTTTGTTCGACCATACCTTTCCAATCAGCCCTATATGGTGGAGTATTAGAAACTATAATTCCCAAAGAACCCGCGAGTTCGTCCGCATTTTTTCCTTCCAACTCCCCACGATCGCCTAAGATGCTGACTGGTAAGTGATGACAAGGCCATTCTTCAGCACATATATCCTCAATTCCATATTGTTTACAAAATTGAATTTTATCAATTGTGGTATTAGCTAAAGCCATTTTCATTGCAGCCCAGCTAGGGCCTTCAAGACCTATGTACATACCGACAACCATGCGCGAGTATAGATCCTGACAGATATAAAGTACTGGACGGCCAATTATGCGTGAACGATCATAAGAATGAACCAAATAAACATCCGCTAGTGTAGCATCTATTTGATAAACAGATCCTGGCCCGAATGCCATCTTATATGCTGAACCCAAAACAGGACGATGTTTTAACGCATATCTTTTGGCCCCATCACGAGCAATAATCGATTTAGTCAAATAATTGCCCTTATAAAACTGATATTTGAATTGTCCTAACGTTGGTACTTGGTGGGCTGGCGGTAAAATGGGAACTTTTACACCATTTTTTTCTTTGAAACCTAAATGATAAAGATTTTCTATAGTTAATTGGTGGGCCTCGGCAAGTGGATGTTTAGATTTTGAATTATAATATAACTTGATTCCTAAATGAATTTTTTCAATATGGAACTTGTCAATGTTAATCCCAGTTTGACTTGGGTCAAGTTTACTATCTTTGCTTGGTCTCCCTCTTTTAATATCATTGGCTTTTCTTTCTTGACCGGCAGCTCCACATTTATTAAATGATGGTAGTAAAGAATTGATCATTTTCCCTGCAATCCAATATTTCTTAACATATTTAAGTACAGTCTTCGGTTGAACATTATTTTTTTGAGCTACATCTGAAATTAACTTCCACCGGACTGATGGGTCATAAATTGCTGATTCATCTTCTACCAATTCTTTGATTATTGACCAAGCACTATCACGATAAGTGCGATGCTTCTCTAAATGATTCGAATCCGGATTTACCAAATATGAAAATGGATCGGTATTATTTTTTTTGAGTTCACCATTTTCTATCATTAACTTGAAATCTTCCAGGTTTTTTACTTCCGCCATACCCTCTTGTGGATAAAGCAAGATAGTTACTATCACATTCTCTAATTCATCAATCCAAAGAACTCTCTCCAAACGAATATCATTTTTTTCTTTGTCGATTGATTCGTAAATCGAATTCTCCGTTATTATATAGCCCATTTCATCAACCCCTTTGGTTCTAATTGATAATAGCTATTGGTTTGGCTGGATTAATCACTTTGTTCATGTCGATTTTCCAAATTTTATTAGCAAGCAAGAAATAAAAAATACTAAGACTGAGTCCTGGTTTGAAATTCATAGCTTGATCTATTTCAGATGTAGCTTTGGCTAGAGAAATTTTTTGGTCTTTGATTTTTTCCAGTAGTGTAGCTTTTAAATGGGCTAATTCCCTATCGGAGATATCAGAAAATGCTGAGAGATCTTTTGCAGAATGTATAATGCTTATATTTAAAACTAAATCCATGGGTATTTCTTTTTCAGTTACTATTCCCCAATCTACCCCTTTTTCCGACCAATAAGTCCTTTCGATTTCCAATTTTTCAATAGTCCTTTTGTTATTCAGTTTACTTGAAGGTTTTACCGATCTGGCTTTAATTTCAATCTGTTCTGCTTTTTTAAGATCTATTACAAAGTCTGTTGTCATTACGATGTTTTCTTTTGTTTTCGGATCGATCGGATGTTTAATTCCTAATCTTTCCGCTATTCGTTGGGTTTCATCCAACGGAAGAGGGTATTGTTCTCGAATGTCAATAATGTTATTAGACCAATCCAATATATAAAAATAATTGAGCTCCAATTGTGAAAGGAAATGGTGAACTCTTCCGGTTTTCCAACCTTTAATTCTGCTAACCAATCCTTCTGATGGTACATCTCTTATCGTTAACCACGGGCGATAATCTTTGCCTTGATTTTGACCACGCCCTTCTTTGATTCTTTTTTCAATTAAATTTTTAGTTATCTCACGTTTGCGTTTGGCCACATCAACGCCTCCTTTATGTGCCAGTATTTCCATAATTTAAATTTTTAATTTACTCGTAAAAAACAAAAAGACTCCCCTGACTGAAAGAGGAGTCTTGCAAGAAACCTAGAATATGATATAATAAGTAATAGCTAGCTAGGCTTGTATCGTGGGCTTCTCGATCAGGCTAAGTTTTACCAGTAAATACACTTTGCGTTGCACCGCTAAGTGTATTTTTCTTTTTAATTTTCCAAAAACGTAAAATCTTCACCTCCTAATAAATACTTTTTATCCCTTAAAATCGATCATAATATACCTAATATTGATTGTCAACAAAAATCCAACATTAATAATTATTTTCCGAATTATAAACTGTTTGTATATATAACATCTCTTGTTGGACATGATTTTAACGGCTATCAATATTTAAATTTACTTTCAAAAATTAAAGTCCGTTTTATTAACTGTTTACAATTCGAACATTTTTATATATAATAAATTTGAATTTCAAAGGAAGTGAAAATATGAATAAATATGATGTTCAAAAATTTTATATAGAACTCGGAGCCCGAATTCAAACAATCCGCAAAAACAAAAAGATCAATCAAGATAATTTAGCTGAAGAAGTAGGCTTGAATCGCACCTCTATTGTAAATATTGAAAAAGGACGCCAGAAGGTTTTAATACACACCTTAATTAATATAGCTAGCGCTCTAAAAGCTGATTTAAATGAATTAATTCCAATTGAATTTCCATTTAATATTTTTATCGTCAATTCCCAATATGATGAACTTCCTGAGAACGAACAACGTGCCGTTAAACTTGTATTGGAGAAGAAGTGAGATTAAATGATTTATAAAAAACGAATTCAAGCAAAAGTAGAAAATTTATTATATAAGTGTTCAATCACTGAGCCCCCAGTTGATGTTATAAAAGTAGCTGAGACTTTAGGGATTAATGTTCGATTTGTTGAATTTGAAGACAACAATATCTCAGGACTATTAGTTAAGAAAGGTTCTGAAATTTATATCGGTGTTAATGAAACTCATCCAGAAAATCGACAAAGATTCTCCATTGCTCATGAAATTGGCCATTATACCCTACATTTATTTTCAAAATCTATTTTTGTTGATGATATTGAGAAGTTTAGAAATAAAGTTTCAAGTGAAGGATCAGAGGAGGAAGAAATCGAAGCTAATACTTTCGCCGCTGAATTATTAATGCCAGTGCACTTTATAAAAAAAGACATAGAGGAGTTAAAAATTCGAGATGAAGAAAACATCCGTAGATTAGCTAAACAGTATCATGTGAGTACTGAGTCGTTTATTTATCGTGCCTGTAATCTTGGCTTTGAATTAGATTTTATTGGATAATCGATTCAAAATTTTTTGAGAGGAAAAAAATGTCTTCTACATTGAAAAAAATCGAAAAAAAAATAAGAGAAGCTAGAAATAAACTCTATATGGGATGGTAGAAAAATACTGATCATACTGTCTTGGCAGTTAGTGAAGATTTGAATACTTTGTTAAACGAATTCTATAAATTGAAGTATACTTCAAATTAATTTCACAAAACTATCACTCCTAAACTATTTCGATAAGGAAAGTCAAATGTCTCATTCTTTTAAGATCAACATACCAAAAGTTATCCAATTATCAAATATCGAAGATTTAGTTCAGAAATTTTCTCCGGTTTTTGATGTTTGCAATAAAAATCAAGAATTTGTAATTGACATTGATTTAAGTGACCTTAATTTTATTACACCTACGGGTCTCAGCACACTCCGAGCTGTCATTATGTATATTGCACAAAGTAAATATAAAACTTCTGGAAAAATATCTGTTCCAAAATCAAGTATGCAAGGTTATTTAACTAGAATGAATTTCTATGACTTTTTAAAAGAACCGATTAAATACCAAGGTAATAAATATAACTCTAAAGGACGATTTTGTGAACTAATTGAAGTCGCTTCTGAAAAAGCCAGTGACCAAGTCGCAGATGATTTAGCAAAAATTTTACAAAAGCAACTTTCTTTAAGCCATCAAGCATACTTTAGTATACAACATACATTATCTGAAGTAATAATAAATGTTTTTCATCATGCACATTCCCCAGTAAACGCTATAGTTTCTGCTCAAACCTATACAAATTTACGCAAATTGGAAATTTCAATTGTAGATTGCGGTGATGGGTTTAGGGTAAGTATGTTAGAGAATAGTATACATGCAAAAGTTAATACTATAATAGATGCCCTTTCATTGGCAATAAAACCTAAAGTTACTGGTCGCCCAGGACATAATGCAGGAGAAGGTTTATTCTTTACTTCTGAGCTTGTCAAACAAAATCAAGGTGAAATGATAATTTATTCCGAGGATGGATTGTTAAATATTCAAGGTAATAATCTTTCTTCAAAGAACGTACCATATTGGAAAGGGGCAATCGTTTCTATTTGTTTAAATCTAGATAATACGATGGATGTCGTTTCTTTATTTAATAAATATGCTCCTAAAGAAAATGGATATGACCTTTTAACTGATATTATGGAGTGATTATTTTATGAATCCAGAAAGTATAATTATTTTAAATAAAAAAGGTGAGTTTTTAGGCTCCCGCGAATTAGGCTCGGAAATTAGATATGAGATCAATACTCAATTATCTAGCTCTTTAAATGTAATAATTAATTTTGAAGGGATAAAAGGAGTTTCTCATTCGTTTACTGATGAACTTATAGGTAAATTAATAGACGAGCTCAGTGTTGACGAATTTAAAAAGAGAATTAAATTTCAAAATGCTATTCCTGAAATTGTTCCTATCCTTCGTTATGTAATAAATAATCATTTACAAAGCGTTTGAATAGGTCTTAACATTTAATTTTATATAAACCTCATTCCTTAATAAAGTTATTTCTTTGTCTTAATACAACTTTTAATCAAAAAATTAAAGTGGGGAACGCGAACCCCACTTTTTTCTGTATAACTTTATTTTTCATTGTATGACATTATTATCTATTGTACAACTTTATTTTTCACTTCTCGACTTTATTTTACGTGTACACCGTCCCCATTATTATTAAAACTCCTACTCCACCGTCACGCTCTTCGCCAGATTCCTCGGCTTATCCACATCGCAGCCCTTGGCCTTGGCCGTATAATAAGCGAACAACTGCAGCGGCACAACGGAAAGGATCGGCGTCAGCATCGTATGGGTCAGCGGGATATGCAGCACATAATCCACCGACTTCTCGGTATCGTGATCTCCGGCCAGCGCCAGCGCCACTACAGTGGCCTCCCGGGCCTTAACTTCCTTGATGTTGCTGATCATCTTGTCATAAAGCTCCGGCTGGGTCACCACGGCGAATACCGGCACTCCCTCCACGATCAATGCCAGAGTGCCGTGTTTCAGCTCCCCGGCCGCATAGGCTTCGGCGTGAATATACGAAATCTCCTTCAGCTTCAATGCTCCCTCCAGGGAAACAGCGTAATCCAAGCCCCGTCCGATAAAGAAGATATCCTCGCAATCCTTGAAGTTTCCTGCAAACTCTTTGATCTTGGTCTCGGTGTTGAGTACCTTCTCGATTTGAGTAGGCAGATTCATCATCGCCTCCAGCATCCCCATCCGGTCATTCAGCGATATGATGCCGCGTTCCTGGGCAAGATAAATGGCCAGCAGATACAACGACAATAACTGAGTAGTATAAGCCTTGGTGGAAGCCACGGCGATCTCCGGCCCGGCCAAAGTGAGGATCAGATCATCCGCCTCCCGGGCCACCGAGCTGCCCACCACGTTCGTAATGGCCAGCACCCGGGACCCCAAAGCCTTGGCCTCACGCAACCCGGCCAGGGTATCGGCGGTCTCTCCCGACTGGGAAATAATGATGGTCAAGGAGTTCGGGCCCACTATCGGATCGCGATAGCGGAACTCCGAGGCCAGGTCCACCTCCACCGGGATCCGGGCCAGCTTTTCGATAAGGAACTTGCCCACCTGTCCGGCATAACTTGCCGTACCACAGGCCACCACGTGAATTTTTTGCAGCTTGTTGATCTCCGCCGCCGATAATTTAACCTCCGGAAGCACCACTTTCATCTCCCCGCGGTCGATCTTCCCGGCCATAGTATCCCGGACCGCCCGCGGCTGCTCATGAATCTCCTTCAGCATGAAATCTTCATACCCGCCCTTTTCGGCGGCGGTAATATCCCATTCCACATGAAACGGCTTCTTAGGCAGCAGTTTCCCGTCAAAATCGCTCACCTGCACTCCGGCGGCCTCCACCACCGCCATCTCGCCGTCATCGAGAATGAAGATATCCCGGGTATACGGCAGAACTGCCGGGATGTCGGAGGCGATAAAATTCTCTTCCTTTCCCAGCCCGATAATCAACGGACTGGCCTTCCGGGCCACCACCAAATGTTCCGGATGGTCCTTGCAGATAACCACCAGCGCAAAGGCGCCTTCTACCTTCTTCAATGCATCCTGCACCGCTTCCACCAGGCTGCCCCGGTAATACTCCTCAATCAAATGGGGCAAAACCTCGGTATCCGTCTCGGAGTTGAAGATATGGCCTTTTTCTTGCAGCCATTCTTTCAACTCAATATAATTCTCGATAATCCCGTTATGCACCACCGAAATTCTTTGGGTACAATCAAAATGCGGATGCGCGTTCCGGTCCGACGGCCGCCCGTGCGTCGCCCACCGGGTATGCCCGATACCCACCGTTCCCGGCAAAGGACTCTTCTCCAGCAGTTCTTCCACCTTGACCAGCCGTCCCACCGTTTTGCTGCAACTCAGTTTCCCCTGGTTGAACACCGTCACCCCGGCTGAATCATACCCCCGGTACTCCAGCCGTTTTAACCCATCCAGCAACACCGGAACTGCTTCTTGTTTCCCAATATATCCAACGATACCGCACATCTTTTGCGTTACCTCCTTAAGTTTTTAAAATTTCGGTTTTGTAAAACATCGCAAAGCTTAATATAACAAAGATTTTTCCCATTATAGCTAAAAATTTTTCATTGTTTCCCGGCTAAAAGATGTCGTGTGCGTAGCACACGCATCGATCCGTAACCAACTGCCGGCATCCAATTCCTAACCCATCATCCCCTTCCCTCAAAACGCACTTGTGCGTTAGGGAAAGGTGGCGCACATGCGCCGGGTTAGGTCAGAGAAATAAAAAAACCGATCCTCTTGCTGTATCGGTTAATAAAGAAATCATCATATGAAAATAAAGACAAAACACATCCATATCCATGGAATATTCCATTAAAGCCCTTCTAACTCACGCAGGCACGTAAGTTAAAGCAAGGGCTGACTCTGATTCAGACCACATCGCATACTCCTTTACCAACCAAATGGCGTTCAATTCACCCGACCCTATTGTCCCTGGCATCGCTGCCGGATTTGTGGGGTCTTTAACGGTGGTGTATTTCACCGGGGGTCACCCGCCGACTTAATACACAGGTAAGCAATCATCTTAGCATCTGTGTATTCTCCGAGATCCCCCTCCTCGTCAACTTTTGAACCGCTCTTGCGCGAAAAGCAATGAGTAACCCGTTCAAAAGCCCTGGCGCTGAGTTTTTTTATCTAGTAATCGCTCTATCTATTTCATTCCCACCCCCTTAGTTAATCAATAAACCGGTTTTTTCACCTCTCATTCTTCCTATTGTATGATTATCCATAAAAAGTTTGTTTTTTCAGCAAACTTTTGAGGATATTTTTGAATTATAGCTACGCTATAATATGCTCTATTGTATCATAAAGACGCTGAAAATCAAAGCACCCATTTCCTTCCTCGCGTCCCACTCACCCTTTGGTATCCTTCCCTCAAAACACACTTGTGCGTTAGGGAAAAGTGTTGCCCACGCGCCGGGTTAGGTCAAGGTCAGCCCAGTTCCTCCCGTATCGCCCCGCTTATCCTCCCCGTCAGCCGTTTCAACTCATCTTCATCCGGTCCTTCAGCCATTACCCGGATTAACGGCTCAGTCCCCGAGGCCCTCACAAATATCCGACCGCTGCCCCTCAGCCCGGTCTCGGCTTCCTGAATCGCCTCACGGATGCGATGATTTTGTTCCCAGCCTTCCTTCCGGGCCACCTGCACATTCTCCAGCACCTGCGGGAAGCGTTCCATCTGTCCGGCCAGTTCCGACATGCTTTGGCCTGACCGCTGCAGCACTTGCAGGAGTTGCAACGCCGACAATATTCCATCTCCTGTGGTATTCTTTTCCAGAAAAATGATGTGCCCCGATTGCTCGCCGCCCAGGATCAGGTCGTGCTCCAGTAATGCCTCCAGGACATAACGGTCCCCGTTGGCGGTAACAATTACATCCGCCTGATGCTTCTTAAAGGTCTGGATTAGCCCCAGATTGGAATAGACCGTAACCGCCACTTTATTATTTTTCAGTCGCCCGCGTGATAATAAATCAAGACCACAGACTGTAATAATCTGATCACCGTCAACGATTTCGCCGCATTCATCCACCACAATCAACCGGTCCGCATCACCGTCCAGGGCAATGCCGATATCAGCTCCATAGGCCAGTACTTCCTTCTGCAAAATAACGGGGTGCGTTGAACCGCATTTAACATTTATCCGGCTGCCCACATTCCGGTTGTGCAGGGCGACAATATCAGCCCCCAGCCGCTCCAGCACCCGCGGCGCCAATTCGTATCCGGCCCCGAAACCGCAGTCCAGGACGATCCGCAATCCTTCAAAACCGGCGGAAACTGTCGATACCAGGTGGTCTTCATAAACCCTTATCAGGTCGTGGCGGGTGGTAATCCGCCCCACATCCACTCCAATAGGCCGTTCCAGTTCACCACGTTTTTCATAAACGGCTTCGATCCGGTCCTCGATTTCATCGGCCAGCTTAAAACCCTGGCTGTTAAAAAATTTAATCCCGTTATCCTCTACCGGATTATGGGACGCCGAGATCATTGCCCCGGCCTCAACCCCCAAATGGCGGCAAAGAAAAGCCACTCCCGGGGTTGGAATAACCCCCGCCAAAATCACATCCACCCCCACGGAAGTAATCCCCGCCATTAAGGCTGCTTCCAGCATGTCACCGGAAACCCGGGTATCCTTGCCGATGATGATTCGGGGTTTCGCCTTCAGTTTGCGATGTTGATCCGAAAGTTCCTTAAAATAGATGCCCACCGCCTGGCCCAACCCCAGTGTCATCTCCGGACTCAAACTGTGATTGGCCACTCCTCGTACTCCGTCAGTTCCAAATAAACGCGCCACGAAAATCCCTCCAAATAAACATCCTGCTTCTAAATTATTGTCGCTATGCCCAAAAAGTTATTCTTTTAAGATCCGTTCCGCTGTTTTCCACCCATCCAAAGCCGAACTGATAATCCCTCCGGCATAACCGGCTCCTTCTCCCACCGGATATATCCCCCGGATTCCTAATGCCTCCCGGGATTCACCCCTTAAAATCCGGACCGGGGCCGAGGTTCGGGTTTCGACTCCGGTGAATACGGCTTCCGGCCAATCAAATCCTTTGATCTTAGCGCCGAAGGATTTTATTCCATCGCTGATTGCACGGCAAATAACCGGGGGCAGCACTTCCCACAGATTGAACGGAGTTGTCCCCGGCAAATAGGAAGGAGGCAATGCCGCAAAACCGGTTGAGGCTTGCTGCTTGAAAAAATCCGCCAGTCGCTGGGCCGGAGCAAAATAGTTGCCCCCGCCAGCTTCAAAGGCCTTCTTTTCCAACTGTTGCTGGAAAAACATCCCGGCTAAAGGTGAATCATTACCGTAATCACTTTGATTTACCGTTACCACCACTGCCGAATTGGCTACCCCAGAGTTCCGCGCCTGATAACTCATACCGTTGGTAACCACCCCATAGGGTTCCGAGGTTGCCCCCACCACCATGCCTCCCGGGCACATGCAAAAAGTATAGACCCCCCGTTGGCTCTCTTGGTGTTGGTATGTCAACTGGTATTCGGCGGAACCCAAAGCGGCATGATCGCACCATTTACCATATTGGGCCTTGTTGATAATCTCCTGGGGATGTTCGATGCGCAGTCCAATGGCAAAAGGTTTGGCTGCCAGCCGGAATCCCTCCCGGAATAGCAACTGGTATATGTCGCGGGCGCTATTACCGGTAGCTAGTAGCAGCCGGTCGGTTTCCAAAGTGGTTTGGCCATTAATTGTGATGGCCAGGATTTTGAAGTCAGCCAGCCGGATACCGGTCAAACGATGCCGGAACCGGATTTCTCCGCCGTATTCCCGAATCAGCTGTTCCAGATTGGTAATGACGGTTTGCAATAAATCGGTGCCGATATGCGGATGCTGCCAATACATAATATCGGGAGGCGCCCCTAATTGGACCATTGTTTGCAGGATACTATCCAGTTCCGGATCTTTGATCCGGGTGGTCAACTTGCCGTCTGAAAAGGTACCGGCGCCGCCGATGCCATATTGGATATTGGAATCAGGATCGAGTGCGCTGGTTTTCCAAAAAGTATCGACCCTGGCAATTCGTTCGGACAGTTCATCGCCACGGTCGATAATGATGGGCCGCAATCCTGCGGCTGCCAGCTTAAGTCCGGCAAAAAGACCGGCCGGTCCTGCTCCAACGATTACCGGTCTTGACTTAAAATGAGTCTGGTTTGCTTTAATTGAAGTTAGCGCTACCGGCCGGCGCGGTTCGGATAATACTAAGTTGGATGTCCGGTTAAGTAATGCCGCGCCTGACGCATCCTCAATATTTAAACGGAAACGGACCGTATAGACAAAGTTTATCTCTTTATGCCGGGCATCCAATGATTTCCGGATGATCTCCAACTCTTGAATCGCTTCCGGAGGAAACGCAATGATTTTGGCCGTCAATTGCCGTATATCGGTTTGATCCTCAATGGACTGGCGTATCTGGGAAAGCTGAAACCACATTATTATTGACTGACCTCTTTGCCGGATTCGACTTTGGAGCCCGGAGCAGCTGGTTTGGGTTCCGCGGAATAGATTGACTCCCGCAGAATACCCTTTAACTGCTCACTGTTAAGTCCCGTCTTTAGTGTGCCATTACTGGCAAAAGAAATTCCGCCCGTTTCTTCCGATACGATAATCACCAAAGCGTCGCTTTGGTTTGACAGGCTTAATCCGGCCCGGTGACGGCTGCCCATTTTTTGCGGCAAAACCAACTGGTTATCCAGCGGCAAAAAACATCCGGCGGCGACGATCCGGTTCCCTTTAATGAGAATAGCCCCGTCATGCAGCGGTGAACTCGGGTAAAATATTTGTTCGATAATTATTTTACTAACTTTGGCGTCGATATGGGATCCGGAATCCCGGACCACAGTCAACAAATCTTCCCGTTCAAAAACGACCAAAGCGCCGATCCAGTTCTTCGAGAGGCTGTCAACCGCATCAACAACGATATCTATGGCTTCGAAGGCAATTTGCGGCGTTTTTACGAACCATTTAATAATGGGGTTTCTACGTCCCAGATACTCTATAGCCCGTTTTAACTCCTGTTGAAATATAATTGGCAAAGCCACCACCAGCATGGTCATGATCCATTGCACCAAAATGCTGAAATATTTAAGACTTAACGCATCACTGGCAATATTGGCCAAGTATAGAATAATAATGGCGTTGATGAAGAAAATCCCCTTGGTTCCCCTCATCCATTTGAACAAACGGGTGAGAATTAAAAGCACCAATAATAAATCAATGGTCGTCATGATGGTCGATCGATCCATGAAAAATTTGAGCATTTAATTCACCACCTTGTCGGAAAATTGATATAGGTACCAATAATAAAAACCGGGACTTTGAAAATAACTATTTGACATTATGTATCAAAATCCTCTTCAATCATGAATAAAAAAAACTCCGCCTTGAAGGCGGAGTTCGATTTGCCTAAACAAAAGCTGTTTACTATAGAAAGGCAAAATACAAACCGAACGCTACTGCAACAAGATACATTAAGGGATGAACTTCCTTGTACTTACCGGAAAAAGCTTTCACTATTACATAAGAAACAAACCCGATTCCAATACCGTTAGTAATATTGTACGTAAGTGGAATCGCTACAATAGTTAAAAATGCCGGTATGGCAATGGTCAAATCTTCCCAGTTCATTACCTTAACCACCGTTAACATCAAAAAACCAACTACAATCAACGCAGGAGCGGTGGCCACTGCCGGTACAATCCCGACAATGGGAGCAATAAACATGGCCAACAAGAACAATATACCTACCACAACCGAGGTCAAACCGGTACGGCCGCCTTCCCCGACTCCGGAAGCGCTTTCGATATAAGTAGTGACCGAGCTACAACCAAACAAACCACCCACTGCCGCCGCTAACGAATCAACCATTAAAGCGCTCTTCAAGCGGGGCACTTTACCGTCAGATGTTAAGTAACCGGCTTCTTCCCCTACAGCCACAATTGTACCCATCGTATCAAAAAAGTCGGAGATTAGCAGTGTAAAAATCGGAATAATTAAACTGAGTTGCAAAGCCCCGACGATATCCAAAGCGAATAGTGTTTGAAAATATTCCGGCTTTACCCCAAGAACCCACGCTTTGGGCAGGGAGGCGACTCCTGCAAAAAGCGCTATGAGTGTAGATGATAGAATTCCAATTAAGATCGCGCCTTTGACTCTTTTGGCCATTAAAATAATGGTCAATAATAATCCGAAAATCGCAATCAGTTGGCCCGGGCCGATAGTTCCCAGTTTCACCAGAGTCGCAGGATCGGTAACTACCAACCCCGATTCTTTCAACCCGATAAACGCGATAAATAACCCGATTCCAACCCCGATGGCCCGTTTTAGATCGGTAGGAATGGCGTTCATTACCCAGATCCGGAAGTTCGTCAACACTAAAATGGCAATAACGATACCCTCAATGAAAACCATACCCATGGCTACCTGCCAGGATAACTTCAGTTGCAGTACCAGTCCATAGGTTACCACTGCATTCAAGCCCATTCCTGAAGCGAGCGCCAGCGGATAGTTACTGAATATACCCATGCAAATCGTCATGATGCCTGCCGCCAAGCAGGTAGCCACAGTTATCGCCGGAAATAAATCCTCCCCCATAGCATTGGAAAGAATACTCGGGTTCACGAAAATAATGTAGGCCATTGTCATAAAGGTAACCAAACCAGCAATGATTTCACGTGAAACGGTCGTCTTATTTTCTTTTAGTTTGAAAAACTGTTCTAGCATTATGCTCCTCCTTTTATTGGATAATGATCTCGTCATTTGTTACATAAAAAACCCAGTTAGAGATAGTTTATCCCTACTGGGTTGGACGGTTTTACTTTTTGGGGAAAACACATGGAAAAATATCCAAGTGCCACATAAATTCCTCCAATATGCAACAAATTACGTTATCATCATAACAAAAATTCCTCCGTAAGTCAATTCACAAAGAGTTACTTTCTTCTCCCTTATAAACCTCTTCATGCAACACTCCGATATACGGTAAATTACGATACTTCTCATTGTAATCCAAACCGTATCCCACCACAAACACATCGGGAATCACAAAACCGTTATAATCCGGTTGGATCTCCGCTCGCCGCCGGCTGGGCTTGTCCAGCAATGTACAAGTTTTAATGGAGTTGACCCCGCGGTTTTTTAAGCTCTCCGTCAGATATTTTAATGTCAAACCGGTATCGACGATATCCTCGACAATCAATACCTCCCGATCTTCAATGGACATATCCAAGTCTTTTAAAAACCGTACCGTACCGCTAGATCGGGTGGCAGCGCCGTAGCTCGATACCGCCATCAGATCATAGGCCAATGGTAAATCGATAGCCCGCATCAAATCAGCGACAAAAGGGACCGCCCCCTTTAAAATACCCACAAGTACCGGAGGGTTCTCCTGGTAATCACGGGTGATTGCTGCTCCTAACTCTTTGACCTTAGCGGCGATTTGTTCGGCGCTAAAAAGTACTTCTTTGATATCTTTTTGCATATTGACCCTCCAGGTGATATTGCAAAAGCAGTGGGAACCTTGAGCCACACTGCTTTTAATGCTACCTACATATTAACTTATCTACCGGAGAGATGTCAACCGGATCATTTTTCGCTTTTTTTCGGGGTCCGCATCATGGCAATCTGGCCGGTACGGACAATCTCCCTTATTCCATAGGGTTTTAACAGCGCGATAAAGGCCTCGATTTTTTCAAACCCTCCGGTTATTTCAATAATTACCGCCCGGCTGCTCACATCAACTATCTTTGCCCGGAATATATCTACGATTTGCATAATCTCGGAACGGCTCTGGGAACCGGCATTCACTTTAATCAAAGCCAGTTCGCGCTCAACCGACTCTTTAACCGGTAAATCATTGACTTTCACCACATCAATCAATTTATACAATTGTTTTTCAATTTGTTCCAGAACCTGTTCTTCTTCAGCCTCAACCACAATAATCATTCGAGACAGATCGGGTTCTTCGGAACGACCGACGGCGATACTCTCGATATTATAGCCTCTCCGGCTAAAAAGCCCGGCGACTCTAGACAGGACACCGGAATGATTCACCACCAAAGCTGATATAATATGCTGCATCAGTCATTCACCCCTATCATCTTACTAATGGATCCACCGGCCGGAACCATTGGCAGAACATTCTCCTCCCGGTCCACCCGGCAATCGACAACCACCGGCCCCGGAGTTTTGAAAGCCTCTCGTAACGTATCCCGTAAGTGTTTTGCTTCTGTAACCAAAAATCCTTTTGCGCCGTAGGCTTCAGCAATTTTGACGAAATCGGGATTGTGTTCCATTATGGTACCCGAATACCGTTTATTGAAAAAGAGCTCTTGCCATTGACGGACCATCCCCAAATAAAAGTTGTTCATGATGATTACTTTCACCGGGATGTTATTGGCTACGGCCGTTCCCAATTCCTGAATATTCATTTGAAAACTGCCGTCACCCGCGATATCAATAACAAGCCGGCCCGGATTACCCACCTGGGCTCCGATGGCCGCCGGGAAACCAAATCCCATGGTCCCAAGTCCTCCGGAAGTAATAAACGTTCTGGGCTTAGTGAACTGGTAAAAATGGGCGGTCCACATTTGATGCTGCCCAACTTCAGTACATATAATCGCTTCTCCCTTGGTTAGTTCACTAATGGTCTCTATTACCAATTGAGGTTTTAAACCGGTTGTTTCATATTTTAAGGGGTGTTTTTGCTGCCATTCATCAATTTGGTTCAGCCATTCCGGATGCTTCGCCGGTGTCATCCGTTCCAAAAGCATCTCCAGAACTACCTTGGCATCCCCAACGATGGGAATATCATACCGGACGTTCTTCCCGATCTCCGCCGGGTCAATATCAACATGGATAATCTTGGCGTGGGGAGCAAAGGTTTCAATTTTACCGGTTACCCGATCGTCAAACCGGGCTCCAACCGCAATTAACAGATCCGCTTCACAAACTGCAAAATTTGCGGCCGCGGTCCCATGCATTCCCAACATACCCGTGAACAACCGATGGCTGGAGGGAAATGCCGTCATTCCCATTAAGGTAGCGGTTACCGGAATTTCCGCCAGTTCCGCCAGTTTCTTGAGTTCCGCCTCAGCCCCCGCCGCGACCACACCGCCGCCGATATATAACAACGGCCGTTTCGCTTCCAGAATGGCATCGGTAGCCTCTTTTATTTGCCGGGCATTTCCGATATAATTAGGTTTATATCCAGGTAAATCAACCGTTTCCGGATATTCCAGCTTATGCTTGACTACCTGCATATCTTTGGCAAAATCGACCAATACCGGGCCGGGTCTTCCGGTCCGCGCGATATGAAAGGCTTCTTTAAGCACCCGCGGCAAATCCTTGATATCTTTAACCAAATAGTTGTGTTTGGTAATGGGAACGGTGATTCCGGTAATATCCGCCTCTTGAAAGGAATCGCTGCCCAGTAAGGAGGTCGGGACTTGGCCGGTGATGGCTACCATCGGGACAGAATCCATATATGCATTGGCGATCCCGGTTACCAGATTGGTGGCCCCGGGTCCGGAGGTAGCCAGGCAAACGCCGGTTTTCCCCGTGCTGCGAGCGTACCCGTCCGCGGCATGAACCGCTCCTTGTTCATGGCGGACCAGGATATGACGAATTTTGGACTCGTAAAGCGCATCATAAATGGGAATAACCTGGCCTCCCGGGTAGCCGAAAATAACATCCACCCCTTCTTTTTGTAGACACTCCAATAAAATTTCCGCTCCGGAAATCTTCATGCGACCCCTCCTCCCTTTATGGAAGAAAATAATAGTATAATCATAATGTAAGACAAATAAATTGTCAAGTATTACTCCGAAAGATTAAATACTGATGACCATTGGTATTTAAATGTGACACCATTGTAAATCCAATAATCACGAGTATTACTTTTTATGGGCTTTATCTTTTTGATTATTAGCAGCGCTTTATGTTGTTTGCAGCATCTTTCAATATAAAAATTTTTTCCGGATTAATTTTGCGATAGTTCCTGAGTTTTCTAATAAGTCAGTAAAAAATAACTGGGTAACCAATAACTGAAATCAAAACACTCCTAATAAGGAGTGTTTTGATTTCAGAACGATGATTATTTAACAACTGCGCCGGTATTTGCGGAAGTCACCATCCGGCTGTATCGGCTAAGATAACCGGTTTTGACCCGCGGCTCCGGCTGCCGCCACTCAGCGCGTCGTTTTGCCAACTCCGCTTCATCAACCAACAGATCTATCCTTTTATTGGATATATCGATCTTAATCTGATCCCCTTCTTTGATGAAAGCAATCGGGCCCCCTTCCATGGCTTCCGGTGAAATATGCCCGATGGATGCTCCCCGGGATGCTCCCGAGAATCTTCCGTCCGTTAACAGGGCAACCTCTTTGTCCAGGCCCATACCGGCAATGGACGATGTGGGGCCAAGCATTTCCCGCATTCCCGGCCCGCCTTTCGGACCTTCATAACGGATCACCACCACATCGCCGGCCACAATCTTACCGCCCCATATGGCCTTGATGGCATCTTCCTCGCTGTCGAAAACCCGGGCCGGACCTTGATGCTGCATCATTTCCGGCGCTACCGCGGCCTGTTTTACCACGGAACCGTCCGGAGCCAAATTCCCCCAGAGGACAGCCAATCCGCCTTCCTGATGATAAGGATCGGCAAGGGACCGGATGACATCGGAGCGTTTAACTTTGGCAGTAGCGATATTTTCACCTACGGTTTTCCCGGTAACTGTTTTTTCGGATGTATGAATAAGTCCTTTCTCTCTTAGAACCGCCATTACTGCGGAAATCCCGCCCGCCTCATCCAGATCCTGAATGTTATGGATCCCGCCCGGACGCAAATATGCAAGATGCGGCGTCTTTTGGCAGATTTCATTTACCCAGTTCAAATCGATTTTGATACCCACTTCATTGGCAATCGCCGGCAAATGAAGAGCGGTATTGGTAGATCCCCCGATAG
The DNA here is from genome assembly GCA_029974635.1 of Bacillota bacterium. GTDB lineage: Bacteria > Bacillota > UBA4882 > UBA8346 > UBA8346 > JAEZJQ01. The sequence continues at coordinate 284,459 of JARKQY010000007.1, forward strand.
CCATGTCGATGGTAAAGGCATTGGCAAAGGCTTTTTCGGTCATAATCTCCTGAGGCCGTATATCAGCTTTGATCAAGTCCATCACTTTCATTCCCGCCGCTTTGGCCAACCGGATTCGGGCGGCTTCAACCGCAGGAATCGTACCATTTCCGGGCAGCCCCATCCCTAAAACCTCGGTCATGCAGTTCATGGTATTGGCGGTAAACATACCGGCACAGGAACCGCACCCGGGACAAGCGGTATCTTCCAGCTCCTTCAGCCCGGTTTCACTCATCTTTCCGGCCGACACCGCACCGACTCCTTCAAATACCGAATTTAAATCAACCCGTTCACCGTTAAGCCTTCCGGCCAGCATCGGGCCGCCGCTGATGACGATACTGGGGAGATTTAAACGTCCGGCAGCCATCAGCATTCCCGGTATAATCTTATCGCAGTTGGGGACCAGCACTATCCCGTCGAACCCATGGGCCAAAACCATACTCTCAATGGAGTCCGCAATTAATTCACGGCTGGCCAGGGAATACCTCATCCCCTCATGCCCCATGGCAATTCCATCGCAAACTCCAATCACTCCGAATTCAATGGGAGTTCCACCGGCTATTCTTACTCCGGCCTTAACAGCTTCGACTATGGTATCCAGATGAATATGACCTGGAATAATTTCATTGGCCGAATTGGCAATTCCAATCAAGGGCCTTGATAGTTCCTCATCAGTATAGCCCATTGCCTTAAATAATGAACGGTGCGGCGCCCGTTCCATTCCCTGCAACACATTTTGACTCTTCATGATTAACACCTCCAAAATTCAACCAAAAGTGTTAATTCTCCATTCGAAAAATCTTTCCTGCATTGAAAAACCAATTTGTCAGACATACTATCTAGAAAGTATTCTAATAGAAACATCCACCCAAAATAAATAGGCTGTCCCAAAAGATTATTATAAACGTCGATGATATACAATAGATAAATTTGTTATCTTCTGGAGATGCCATATATTGTATATCATTTCGGATTTAAATTACTTTTTAGACAGCCTTATTACTATTTGATCTGAAGGATGGATTACTGGTTTTCAGCTTTTTTGCCCTGGGCCTGTGTTGCCAATAAATATTTATGGAAGAACCATCCTACCACCGCTAACACTACCGCAATGGTCCATATGCCGGCGGCTGATAAAATAAACTGCGGCAGCACCCCCGACATTGCCCATATCACTAAAGCGCTTAACCCCAAATCCGCAATAACAGCTATTAAATTGCCATATTTAGGCAGGAGCCACATGTTAACAGCCACATAACTTAAAATTACCAGCACTAAACCGGTAATTATCGTTTGGGTCCATGTGCTCCGGCCGAAAGCCGGAATCAGGATAAAAAGAACCGCAAGCACAATTGCTGTTTTGATCAGTAAATTGCTTAGATTTTTCATTAGAACATCTCCTTTCTTGGTAGAATTGTGATGAACCCAATTTAAACGTATGACACGCATTTTTTAAAACGCGAATTCCTAGCCTCCATCTAGAGGCGTTAAAAAAGCGGTATGTTTGCGATTAATTAAGGTTTTCACACCGCTTTTAATTATTCTTGATTAATTACCGGTTTTTGCTCCCTGGATTTAAGCAATATCATATCTAATACCGCAATAATCGCCGCTGCCAGCAGCGCTCCCCACAATGGAACATTACCGCCTTCGATGGCCAGAGTCACCGTAGCAATAATAACGGCGGCAATCAGGAAATCAATTAGTACTTCCCCGACACGACTGATCCGTTCTCCGAAAATCTTGTTAACTACCCATTCACTAAGTGTGATCAATGCGGCCAAAAACGTAATCCATGATACGGTTAAGGCGCTAAATCCCGGGACCAGATATCCGAGGGTATATAAAACGACAAATGGAATTATAAACCGGAGAATCCACTGTAAAATTTTCATTATCACTCTTCCTTTTTTCTATACATCCGAAATGGCGTTATGTCCTCAAACGATTATATGGCGAATACATGTTTCCCGATTCTGTTGATGATTTGACGAGCCCAAATCCATGGATTAGATGTTTTGCCCGGATTAAAAAAGTAGAGCGCCCCGCCTGAAGGATCCCAACCCCGGATAGCGTCCCAGGCCGCTTTTTGAGATTGCTGGCTTGGAGCACGATTGATGATTCCGTTACTCACCGATTCAAAGGCCCGCGGCTGGTAAACCACACCGGCCATCGTCTGTGGGAATTTCGAGCTTTGGATCCGGTTCAGGACCACCCCTCCTACCGCAACTTGGCCTATATAAGGTTCGGCGCCGGCCTCGGCATATATTAATCGGGCTAATAAAGCTCCATCACCGCCACCTACGGAGGGGACGGATGATCTGCCTCCACCGCTGGGTATAGTCAGTCGCTGCCCTATTCTTAAGTAATTACTGCCTAAACCATTCCTGGATTTGATTGCCGCTACCGTAACGCCGGTTCTACTGGCTATATTATACAAAGTATCACCGCGGCGAGTCGTGTAAGTCCAATCCGCATAGGCTTCCTGGCTGCTAAAGATCACACTAACCAAAATAAAAGTTAAAACCAGAGATACGATTTTTACCTTCAATTCGGATCACTTCCTCCATAGTTGATAAAATTAGTATGGTACATTTAATAAGAATTATCCCTTTCAATAGCTGATTTGTTTATCGGCTATCTCAATAAATAAATTTTCATTTTAAATCGTGAATTCGGTAATACCTTAAGCTCCTTTTTCCCCCAAATTCCAAAAGGAAATTGGCCCGGCCCATCGAAACAATTTATAGCTAAAAAGGTTTTTATTACATATTGTAGCGTAGCCACAATTCAAAACTATCCCAAAGTTTGTTTTTTATACAAACTTTTTCAGATAATTATATATATTTATGGAGGAGTATTTCATGAGAAAAATCTATCTTCTGCCAGCCGCCGTAGTCTCAATGATCCTGGTTTTTATTGTTATTGGCGCCGGGATTTCAATTTCTCCGGAGTCATCCACTGCTGTTTCCAGTAAGGATACGCAAACAGATACTCCTCTAATTGCCGGGATCCCGGAACCAAGTGTTTCTCCCACGCCAAGCTTGAATACGGCTTCGAAAAACGATTTTTCTGTTTCGGATCGGGTTTATGGAGCGTACAGTACTTCCTGGATTGCGGGAACCAAACACATAGAGTCAATCATTGCTTTTATTAAACAGGCTAAAATGAATTCCCTGGTTATTGATATCAAGGATGATACCGGTATTATCAGCTTCCCTACCCAAAACAAGCTTGCCGGGGAAATCGGTGCGGGCTCAAAGCGTATCCCTAATTTACCGGAACTGTTGGACCGGTTGCAGCAGGAAAAAATATACACCATTGCCCGGATTGTGGTTTTTAAAGATCCCTTACTGGCGCGAAAACGGCCGGAGATTTCTGTAAAAGATAAAAACGGCGGCACCTGGCATGACCGTAAAGGTATGACCTGGGTGGATCCACACAACCGGATGGTATGGCAGTACAATCTGGATATAGCCAAAGAAGCTGTAAAAATGGGGTTTTCAGAGATTCAGTTTGATTATGTACGGTTTTTAAGCGACGGCCTCTTGCGTAATTGTATTTACCCCTTCGCGACCGGGGAGCCAAAAGAAGATGTGATCCGTAATTTCCTGCTCTTTGCCAAGAAAGACCTGAACGCCATGGGGGTTCCAATCTCCGCGGATATTTTCGGTCTTGTATTATCAATTACTGACGATCTGAACATCGGTCAAAAACTCGAAAAAATTGCGGATGCAGTGGATTATATATCTCCAATGGTGTATCCGTCCCATTATCCCAAAGGCAGTTTTGGATTTGCGGAACCGAATAAGCATCCTTACGAAGTTATTTCTAAGGCGTTTCAGGACGGAAACAAGCGAATCAAAGGAACCCAGGCCAAATTCCGGCCTTGGATACAGGATTTTGATTTAGGATCTCCTCCTTACCGGAAAGAACAGATTGCAGACCAAATCAAAGCACTAAAAGACAATGGTGTCCATGGTTTTCTGCTATGGAATCCGCGCAACAAGTATGATCCGGCTAAATATCCAAATCTCGATGATTATGCCAATAATTAATCCGGGCTCAAACGGGGGAGCCACGATTGATAAAATCTATAAAAGCCAAAAAAGAGACGGTCTCCGGGACAGCCTCTTTTTTGGTTCATATTATTTACGCCAACCTTCTCGCGCCACAAAAACGCCTTCTATAATAACCGTCTTCCAGATTGCTTATTCTCACGGCCCCATACCCCGAGGCAGCATGAATAAAATTTCCGCTCCCCAAATAAATCCCCACATGATTAACATATTTGGCATTCTTCGTCCGGAAGAAAACCAAATCGCCAGGTAGCAATTCCACTTTCCCAACTGCCGTACCAATCCTCATTTGAGCGGCAGCGCTATGGGGCAGCTTCCAGCCAAATTGGTTATACACGAACATGGTAAAACCGGAACAGTCGAATCCCCGGGGCGAAGCACCGCCGTATCTATATCTGCTACCAATATATTGATAAGCTAATCTAGTCAATCGGTTAATTCTTTGAACAAATTTTTCCCGGAAATTAATAACCTCCGGATCCGTGGAGACATAGTCCCGAAAAACCCAGCCTTCCGAACCATCCACAAGGGAAACCCCCACCCATTGATTTTGATTTTCCTTTACGACAACCTGAGTCCCCATGGGTAAAACCCGAATAATATCCCCCTGAAGCGATGCGGTCTCACGCAGATTAACACGGGAACCGGTAATAACTCCCCGGCTCAATTTAAGGTCTTCATTTACATTTACCGGCAAACTAAGGCTTGCCAACAATAAAGGCAGATACCAAAATGTCATGAAACCTCCTAAAGCTTTAAATTCAAATTAATAAAACGAGTTGGGAAGGAATATCTATATACTGATAAATAACCGCTTTTAAACTTGCGTTCGGGCAAGCAGTTTTTAAAATCCATTATATTAAGCAAAGTAATCCCTGCAAACTATGTATAGAGGGGAAGGAAAAATATGAAAAGAGTGCTTTTTTATACACTAATCATGATTGCGTTTAATTTGACCATATTAATCATCCCGTTACTCGCTTTTTTAATTAGTTTAAGTCTACCCGGGCTTGCAATTTTTAATACCTTTCGGTGGATTTATTTCCCTATCTTTCTCTTTAGTCCGATTCTATTGTTGACGCTATGCTACCGGATTGGTTGCCTGATGAATCAAAAAGTCTGGGTTGCCCTAATCCCGGCTTTTATAGGATCTTCCCCCATCTGGCTGGCTTACCTGTCGTTTGTTACTCCTTGGAATCTTAAAGATTTGGGAGTTGTCCTGTTTTGTCCCATTGTATTAGGTTTGATTGCCATCGGTCTGGCCAAAATCACCCCGAGGCAAGCGCATTTTAAATAAACTACCTTCACAAATGGCGGAAACGCTCTACTTTATTCCTTATAAAGATGGAAATCCCAGGGCAGATTATCCATAAAGAATGTCTCCCCTATAAAGTATGTAAATCGGCAGGAATTTTTGATTTACTGCCGAAACAATTTTTAAATCGAATACTTTTGGATGAAAGTTACGGAAGAGGCATTGGTATTTTGCCACCGAAGGAGCAAACCGCTACGGCAGCCACCAAAACGGCGAATCTCTCAGGTACAATAACCGCAACCGGACAAAATCCTGGATAATTTTTTGAGTCGATCCTTTGTTGGGATTCTCTCTGGCCGCAAGACAGGGTAAGAGGCAACACTCTTTCTCTGTCTTATTTTAATATAAGGGATGGTATTTTATAATGCAAACCACTCCGCTTTTTCCGGTCTACCAAAAATATCAAGCGAAGACCATTGATTTTCACGGCTGGATATTACCGGTACAATTCGCCGGAATTATTCAGGAACACGCAACAGTGCGGCAACAAGTCGGGCTTTTTGACGTTTCGCACATGGGTGAGCTTTTAATTGAAGGAACCGATGCCGCCTGTTATCTGGATTATATGTTGACAAATCGGGTTTCTTCATTGAATCCGGGTTTTATTTGCTACTCGCCAATGTGTTATCCAAATGGCGGGACTGTGGATGACCTGTTGATATACCGCTTAAATGGTACCAAGTTTTTATTGGTGGTAAACGCCTCCAATACAGCCAAAGATCTGGAGTGGTTGTGCCATAACACCGCTAATTTCAAAGTCTCGATAATGGATGTTTCTGCGGCTATGGTTCAATTGGCTTTACAAGGGCCTAACGCTTTGCCGCTTTTACAACAAATCGCCTCCGAACCAGAACAGCTCCAGCTAAAACATTACCAGTTCCGGGATCGGGTGGTATTATCCGGAATACCGGTGCTTCTTTCCCGGACCGGTTATACTGGTGAAGCTGGCTTTGAAATGTATCTTCCGGCTGAATCAGGCGTTTCACTATGGGAAAACTTAATGGAGACCGGTGCCTCCTGCGGTATTCAACCCATTGGGCTAGGGGCCCGGGATACATTACGTTTTGAAGCCGGATTGCCGCTTTACGGCCATGAACTGGGACCGGATATCACCCCGTTGGAAGCCGGACTGCAAAGATTTGTCGATTTTGGCAAAGATCCGTTTTTAGGCAAAGAAGCTCTCCTACAACAATTAACTCAGGGATTATCCCGCCGTTTAACCGGCCTGGAAATGATCGAACGGGGAATCGCCCGTTCCGGCTGCCGAGTTCTCCGGACCAATCAGGATGCCGGCTATGTAACCTCCGGCAATTATTCCCCCTCCCTGAGAAAAAACCTGGCCTTAGCTCTGCTTGACATTAATGCCGGTAAAACCGGTAATGAAGTTCAAGTAGATATCCGGGGCAAGTTGGTAGCAGCTAAAATTACCGATTATCCATTTTACAAGCGCCGCAAAAGTTAAATCGCATCGCTTCATTACAGGAGGATATTATGAATCATCCATATTTAGCGCTTAATGACGACGAACGCCGGGAAATGTTAAACAAAATCGGCTTGAATCAAATCGATGAATTGTTCACGCATATCCCCGAAGCCGTTCGTTTGCAGCGGCCTCTCAATTTACCGGAATCAATGACCGAGATGGAATTAAAAAACTACTTCCATCTTCAAGCAGGCGGTAATAACGTTGCCGGGTTATCGTTTCTTGGTGCCGGAGCTTATCATCACTATATCCCGGCTGTTATCGAACATTTAGCCGGGCGTTCCGAATTTTATACGGCCTACACTCCCTATCAGCCGGAACTATCACAAGGAGCATTACAGGCTATTTTCGAGTATCAAACGTATATATCGGAATTATTCGGTCTACCGGTAGCCAATGCTTCCTTATACGATGGCTCAACCGCCCTTGCGGAAGCAATCATCATCGCAGTCAGGGAAACCAAAAAACAACGGGTTCTGATTCCCGCGGCCTTAAATCCTTTTACAGAACGGGTTATCCGTACTTATACTCAAAACCTGGGAATTCAATTGGTTGCGCTCCCTGAAACCGACACCGCGCAAATCGATCCCGAAAAACTTACGCTGGAATTAAAAGCCGGAACGGCAGCCGCTGTGGTAATTCAAAGCCCAAACTTCTTCGGGATACTGGAGAACCTGCCTTTAGTCATTCCAATCATTAAAAAGTATGACGCCGTTCCCATCTGTTCCGTTCATCCTTTAACCCTGGGACTACTGGAATCTCCCGGCCGGCAAGGAGCTGAAATTGTAGTTGGTGAAGGACAACCCTTGGGAATCCCTCTCTCCTACGGGGGGCCTTATCTTGGCCTCATGGCGGTAGCGGAGCGTTTTATGCGCAAAATTCCAGGCCGTTTAGTAGGGGAAACCACAGATAAGAACGGAAAAAGAGCTTTTGTGCTGACTCTTCAAACCCGCGAACAGCATATTCGCCGCGAAAAAGCCACCTCCAATATTTGTTCCAACCAAGCATTATGCGCTCTTCGGGCGGCCATCTACTGTTCTTTAATGGGACCACAGGGATTAAGAGATATAGCCCGGCGGATGTACAACAATGCCCATTATCTATTTGCCAAATTACGGGAAATTGGCTTGGAACCCATGTATAACAGCCCGTTCTTTATGGAATTTGCCATGAAAACGCCGCAACCGGCGGACTATTATCTTAAAAAGTTACTGAGTAAAGGAATCTTAGCCGGGTATGATCTGTCCCGGGCCCACCCATATATGCAAAATTCACTGTTAATATGTGCTACCGAGGTTTTTGCCAGAGAACAATTAGACGCCTTTGCAGTTGAAATGAGGTGTGTCTTATGACTGAAAAGATTTCTCCCCAATTGATTTTTGAAAAGTCCGGAGCGCAGAAACAGGCTTGGCTTCTACCGCCCTCTTCCGTCCCGGTACAATCATTTACTGAATTAACTGCACTCAACCTGCTTCGAAAAGAAGTTTTGAATTTTCCGGAAGTAACGGAATCCGATGTAGTCAGGCATTATACCAATCTATCAACCCGTAATCATGGCGTGGATTCCGGATTTTATCCACTAGGCTCCTGCACCATGAAATATAACCCTAAATTCAATGAAGATCTCGTTAAGATCCCGTCTTTTTCCGAAATTCATCCCTTGGCTCCCCCGGAACAATCCCAGGGTTCTCTACGAATCTTCAAAGACTTAGAGCAGTATCTTGCGGAAATTACCGGCATGGATCACATGACGCTGCAGCCGGCAGCCGGAGCTCACGGGGAACTAACCGCGTTATTGATTATCCAGGCTTATTTTCGTGACAAGGGCGAGACCAACCGGACCAAGATTTTGGTTCCTACCTCGGCTCATGGCACCAATCCAGCCAGTGCCGCAATGGCTGGTTTTGAAATTATCACGGTAACTTGTAATTCCAATGGCCTGGTCGATCTGGAGCATCTGCAAAACTTGGTGAATCAGGATGTTGCAGCACTCATGTTAACCAATCCCAATACTTTGGGGTCATTTGAAAGGGAAATTACCACCATCGAAAAGCTGGTCCATAGTTGCGGCGCTTTGCTCTACTATGACGGTGCTAATTTGAATGCCATTATGGGCCTGGTTCGACCGGGGGATATGGGGTTTGATCTGGTCCATTTAAATTTGCATAAAACCTTTGCAACCCCTCACGGCAGTGGCGGTCCCGGGGCAGGCCCGGTTGGTGTGAAATCATTTCTGAACCAATTTCTGCCGGTGCCTGTATTAACTGAAACCGAACAGCTATTGAGTTGGAACTATGACCGGCCCAAAAGTATTGGAAAAATATCCGGATTCTATGGAAATTTCGCTGTCCTATTAAAAGCTCTCTCCTATATCAAAGCATTGGGAGGCCCCGGACTTACTCAAGCCAGCCGGGACGCCATTCTAAACGCCAATTATTTACGTATCCGCTTGCAGGAATATTATGAAATCGCTGCTCCCGATACTTGCATGCATGAGTTTGTTCTCAAAGCCAAACTGCCGAACCATATCAGGGCTATTGATGTTGCCAAACGCTTATTGGACTTCGGAATTCACCCCCCTACGATTTATTTCCCGTTAATTGTTCCGGAGGCAATGATGATCGAACCCACTGAAACCGAAAACCGTTTTACCTTAGATTCTTTTGTGGCGCGAATGATTCAAATCTACACCGAAGCAGCGGAATCCCCGGAAATCCTCTCAACAGCCCCTCAAAATACACCTGTCGCCAGGGTTGATGAGACTGAAGCGGCACGGTCTCCCAGACTGCGTTGGTCTCCTGTTCAAGATTAAAAATCCATTGAATTTAATAGTCGTAAAGCGGGGCTTGCATAGGGCGCACACCTCGCTTTTTTGTTATACTGGCAAAAACAAACTTATCTGTTTCGATAACAGCTTTGTCTTGATGAATCTCTGCTTACGTATAATATTTTATATTTCGGACAATACTTATCAATGATCGTAACTAAAGCAAGTGTTTAAAAGGAGGATTTTTATGTTTAAGCGCTGTTTTATATGCTTCGCGTTAATAATAACCAGCATTTCCATAATCATTCTTTTTGCTTTCACCAAAAGCACTAGCGCCTCCGGCGTCCAAGAGTTTTTTGAGACTCCAAATGAAGTTAAAGCTAGATTAATAGCACTAGCCATTAATAAATATAATCGGAATTTAACCGCAGATCAAAAAACAACCATTTGCGAAACTATTATCCACGAAGCGACCCAAACCGAATTCGATCCGCTGTTGATCTCATCGGTAATCGCCGCTGAGTCGTCTTTCATGCCAAAAGCGGTTTCCCCGTGTTCGGCCCGAGGGCTGATGCAATTAACCGATTGTGTTGCCGAAATAATGCAGATTAACAACCCTTTTGACATCCAAGAAAATATATATGCCGGAACCCGATATTTAAAGGATTTACGAAGAATGTTCAAGGATATGGATTTAACCTTGGCGGCTTATAATGCCGGACCAACCAGAGTAGCCCGGTTAAAAAGAGTACCGCGGATTTCAGAGACCATTAATTATATAAAAAAAGTACAACGGTTTTATGAGGTTTTACAAAACCAATTTCAGATCGCAATGTTGAATTCCGTTATCCAACCCGTATGTTTTAAACCTGAAGCACCGTCAACTCATAAACCGCAATACTCCTTCGGTTGTCAAATAAAAATTCCACCTTTGACTTCACCGTATTTCCTGAGCGCAAATCATGAAACTATATGGACAACCCGTAATAGAAAGGCCGGATTATTCAATCTTTATCCATACTCAAAAAATAATCTTCAATACTCTTGAAGCGTTTTTTAGTATTCGTAGGAGCGTGGTCCCGGAAATTAGATTTTTTCAAGGTTTCTTTCCAATCATTATTAATGGAATCCTTATTTCGTAAGGAACTCATTCGGAGGAGAAGTGTCTCAATCTCCTGAATACATCGGGGCAATCCTTCACGGATCTCCTGATTGTTATAGCGGACTAACAAGATACCTTTATTCATTAACGCCTGTTCTTTATGAGCGTCCCGTTTCCGTTGCTCCTCGCTCAAATGGGTATACCCATCCACTTCAATCGCAAGTCGATAATCAGGAAACCATAAGTCAACCTCGAAACCGCATATAACGACGTTTTCCTTAAAAAATAATTTTTTCGCACGAAGCGCCTTGGCCAAATACTTTTCAGCCGCTGTCCGAATCGTTTCCCGGGTCCGACTCATTGATAAGTTCCGGTTGACACAAAATGGATAATAGTTGACAACTCCCTTACATTTTCGTATACTAAAAAAGAAGAAGAAACAAGGTGATCATATGGCAAATAATGACTCCATTTATCCAATCAGCGCTGTTATGAATATGACCAGCTTAACTGCTCGTCAGATACGTTACTATGAATCGCACGGCTTGATTAAGCCTTCCCGTTCGAAGGGTAATCAACGTCTTTATACGCCGTCGGATGTTGAAAACCTTTTAATGATTAAAAGTTTATTGGAAAAAGGCTTGAACCTTGATGGAATCAAGGCTATTTTTGCTGGCGGCAAAATGGATGAAGAGTTGACCCCCCCCATTAATCCTCCGGCATCGGACCAGCCCGTATTAAATTTACCACATCCTGCTTTTCCAAAACTTACATCGTTGTATCCGGTGAATAACCAGGAAGCATTGACCAAATGGCTGGAATCCAAAAGAAAATCGTAATATCTTAGGATATGCTTTTTTATTTTGAATTCGTGATAAAAAGGTGAAATCAAATGACTAAAGACCAAATTATGAAAAGCTGTAAAGAGCTTGATATCCGTTTTATCCGGCTCCAATTCATCGATATTCTGGGCGCCATTAAAAATGTGGCAATACCTTTCAGTCAATTGGAAAATGCCATTAACGGCGGAACCATGTTCGATGGTTCTTCAATTGAAGGTTTTGCACGAGTGGAAGAGTCCGATATGATTCTTAAGCCGGATCTGGATACTTTTACAACCTTTCCATGGCGGCCCCACGAAGGCGCCGTAGCTCGAATCATCTGCGATATTTATACACCCGATGAAAAACCATTTGAAGGTGATTCTCGCTACATCCTGAAAAGAACCATCAAAGAAGCGGAGGCCCTTGGATTTCAAGTTAATATAGGACCAGAATGTGAATTTTTTCTTTTCAAGGCTAACGCCGATGGAGAGCCTTCCACTGTAACCCATGATAGGGGAGGATATTTTGATACCTCGCCAAACGATCAGGGGGAGAATGCCCGGCGGGAGATTGTGCTCACTTTGGAACAAATGGGTTTTGAAATCGAAGCCTCTCACCATGAAGTGTCTCAAGGCCAACACGAAATCGACTTTAAGTATTCTGATCCTTTATGTACTGCCGATCGGGTTACCACCCTTAAATTTGTAACCCGAGTCATTGCTCAGCGTCACAATCTTCATGCCACATTTATGCCGAAACCAATATTCGGGGTCAACGGTTCCGGGATGCATGTGCATTTATCCCTACATAATGGAGGTCATAACACTTTTTATGATCCATCCGCCAAGAATCAATTAAGCCAAACCGCTTTATATTTTATCGGCGGGTTATTAAAACACATTAAAGGAATAACCGCAATTACAAATCCCCTTGTTAACTCGTATAAAAGGCTACTTCCCGGATATGAAGCTCCGGTCTATCAGTGCTGGTCCGCCTCCAACCGGACAGCGCTGATTCGAGTTCCGGCTGTTCGTGGAGAAGGCACCCGAATTGAATTTCGCAGTCCCGATCCCTGTTGCAATCCCTATCTGGCATTTAGTTTATTGATCCGTGCAGGCTTGGATGGAATCAATCATAAAATCTCTCCCGGCGAGCCGATTCAGAAAAATGTTTACGCAATGTCACCGGTGGAAAGATCGCTGGCGAATATATCCAGGCTCCCTTCTACATTATACGAAGCTTTGCAGGAAATGGAGAAAGATCTGCTTTGCCGTGAAACTTTGGGAGATCATATATATAGCCGCTTTCTCGAAGCCAAGGCCATTGAATGGGAAGTGTATCAAGCACAAGTACATCAATGGGAACTTGAGCAATATCTGGGAGTGTTTTAGATAAAAAACAATTATTCGTTATGGGTTCTTTAATAGCAGTTTTGACTTAAAATAGAAAAAACTCCATTGTGGAGTTTTTTGTTTTCCGTAATAATCGCCGATCAGGTTTCTGCCGGTGTATCTACTAATAACGCCTTCCCTCTTTCTTTCAATTCTCCCCGTGGCAGCGGAGCACACAAACCTTGTAAAAAGGCACCGTCTTCAATAATCAATGTAACCATTTTAGAGTCACCGATAACTTTCGCGGTAGGAGCCAGTTCAAGTCTGCCTCTGGATTCGATTGAACCTTTAACTTCACCGGCAACAACTACATTTTTGGCGACCAGATTTCCAACCAATTTTCCCGTTTCTCCAATAATCAAATCTCCGCCGATATGCAATTCTCCTTCAAAATAACCATCAATCCGAACGGCACCTCCAGGCGCCTCTAAATTCCCTTTAAAGCTGGATTCTTTTCCAATTAAAGTATCGACCTTACGCGTGTTAAAACCATCTTTTTCTTTGGTGCTCATTATGACCCTCCTGCTATTTTCTTAGAAATGGCACTGGATTGACTGGCGTTCCATTAATCCTGACTTCATAATGAAGATGAGGTCCGGTTGCGACTCCGGTACTACCGACTAAACAAATGACTTGGCCTTTCTTTATAGCTTGTCCGGCACGAACTAAAAGTTTTGAATTATGTCCGTAGCGGGTTTCATATCCATAGCCATGGTTGATTTTAATCAAATAACCATACCCGCTTTCCCATCCTGCAAACGATACCACTCCATCAGCGGCAGCGCAAACTTTCGTTCCGTGAACTGCTGGCAAATCCACTCCTTCATGGTGCTTTCTCTCTTTTAAAACCGGATGAAACCTCGATCCAAACCAGGAACTGATGGATGAGTAAACCGGCCATTTGGATGGCGTATGATCAAGCAGTCTTTCGTAAGCTGTTAATTCATCAAGTAGTTGTCTCTGTTGTTTTTTTTCTTCGTCTATATATCCATTAATCTGGCCCAAATTATATTTTAATTCATCCAGCGAGGTTCTAATGGATTTATCCTTAACTTGTTGCTCAGGAATTATGTAAGGGTTACCCCGGAACGAAGTACTGCGGCTCGCCTGTGTTATCACCCGTCCGCCTTTTTGCTGAATCGCTTTCCAGGTGGTATTAATGCGTATCCGGTCTCGTTTTATTCTGTTTAATTCTTCAACGATTTTGTAACTCTTTTCTAAAGTGGGTTTAATTTCACGTTGTTCTTTAAGTAACTTGCGGTTATGTTTTCGGGTTTGATATATGGTTTGGTTTTGTCCATAGATGGTTCCGGCTTGAATGATAAATCCGATAAATATTGTAATATTAAAAATGATTATTGCCAGAACCACCACAATTAACGAAAAAGGTATTGTAACACTTTTGGTGTTTGCTCCGGATGAATTCGGAACAACCAAAAATGTAAAACCACGACCTAATTTTCGTTTAACATACTTCCAAGCTTTCCCCAACAGTCACACCCCCGGATGGAGTAATGTGATTCATTTCACAAATGAAATTTTTCAAATGGATTTAATCAATTCGACATCAATCGCTCTTTATCCTTCCAAATGTAAAAACTTTTTCCTTTTCATGAATAACCAATTTTTATCCAAAGAACTGTTAATTATTCTATCGGCTATTTTTTAAAGTTTCCTAATGCTTTTTCAATTGCCTCTTTCTCCTCATCGGAGATAGGGTAATTGGATATCCCCTGCTGAACCGGTTTACAATAAACCCGGGCCTCATCCCTGCCAAAAATACTACTTATGACCACACCATCTCCTGAACCGTCCAGCAAAGCCAATGCAAAGCTTTGGTCGCCCCCGGAGTTTTGAAAAGCTTTAAACCGGACTAATCCTATTTTTTGTAAGTGTTTTTCCTCTAAAACCTGATTGGCAAGAAATTTCTCTTCAAATTTATTTATCTTTTGATAAATGATTTGGGTCGTTTCAGCGTAATTTAAAAGTACTTTTTCCAAATCCTTGCCCTGACTGCCCTTTAATAATTGACGATATCTATTTAATCGGGAATTAGCCATTAAGAAATAGATCAAAATCGCTAACCCTATACCGATGCAACACAGACTTATTAACAGGGAACTATCCTTCAACCATTGACCGACCGCGAGTATATCCATTCAAGCAACACCCTCCCGATTTAATAGAACGAAATAACTAGACATGCGATTTTTTCCTAAATTAATAATTCAACACCACTTCAAGATGCTCCTTCATTTTGTAAAATTTTTCTTGCTTGAAAAATCGCTTCTTCATAAATTTCCCGCAACGGAAGTTCCATTTTCTGGGAAGCAGCTAAACAATCTTCATATTCAGGCGCATATTTAATCAAATTTCCATTATAGAATGCTGTTTTTACCGCAATTGATATGTCCTTAACAGTTACTGTCACATAATTTCTCACCAAACAGGTACGCTCTACGTCATATTTCCGTATTCCCAGGGTTGTGGTCTCGGTAAAGAGCACCGCTTCCAGTTCAGGCACTTTCTCCGGAGAGGCAATTATTGTTAATAGAACTCCGGGCCTTCCTTTTTTCATTTGAACCGGTGTATAAAAAAAGTCTTTGGCGCCGGTTTTCAACAGTCGTTCTCCTAGAAAACTATATATTTCAGGATTCATATCATCAATGTTTGTTTCCATAACTGTCTGTAAATTACCCCCTGGTGTCCTGTCGGTTCCTTGCCCAATGATCAGTCGAACCACATTGGGAATCGGGCAATCTCTCGTTCCGGCCCCATAACCTGTATGTTCAACTTTTAATAGCGGCAGCGGACCACTTTCCACCGCAAATGTTTTCAGAAGCGCAGCCCCAGTGGGAGTTGCCCATTCACCGCCAAATTCTCCTCCAAAAATAGGTATTCCTTTTAACAATTCAACGGTTGCCGGAGCAGGAACCGGTATTTCCCCATGAGCACAAGACACTGTTCCAAAACCGACGCGAACCGGAGAAACGATAATGGATTGGATTCCAAAGTAATTTAACCCAAGACACGCACCTACAATATCAACAATGGCATCAATTGCTCCTACTTCATGAAAATGAACCTCTGCTGGTGAGATCCCATGTATTTTAGCTTCCGCTTGGGCCAAGTTTGAAAACACCCGAATGGAGTCCTCAACTACTCGAGGATGTATTTCTGAATTGGATAACATCTGGATTATATCGCTCAAATGACGGTGATGATGTTCATGGACATCAGGAACATCAAACAATGTAGCACATATCCCCTTGCGCTTCACCTTGCTAATCTGAATCTCCGGAATGGAACACGATAATTTAGCGAGTTCATTTCTAAAATACTCTTCAGACATTCCCAAATCAAGTAATGCGCCCACGAACATATTCCCGCTTATCCCCGCGTTACAATCAAGATAAGATAACTTCATCCCATTTCTCCTTTGCCTTCACCTAATAAATTGATACGATGAGCCAAGACTCCCGCTCCAAATCCGTTATCAATATTTACAACTCCAATTCCGCCGGCGCAAGAATTAAGCATACTCAGCATCGGAGTAAATCCTCCCATATTCGAACCATAACCAACACTGGTAGGAACACCGATAATGGGTTTGGCAAACAACCCGCCAATTACACTGGCCAGCGCTCCCTCCATTCCCGCAATCACGATTAAAACCCGGCATTGATCAATCTTTTGCTTATTATCAAACAACCGGTGAATTCCTGCAACTCCTACATCATAAAATCGCGCCACTTTGCTCCCCATAATTTCGGCTGTAATGCTTGCTTCTTCAGCCACTCGCAAATCAGCGGTGCCGGCAGACAGAACCCCGATAGGTCCTTGCGTTTGCCGCCGTTCCCGCCAAACAGCTACGATTTTTGCCTCCTCAAAATAAACGGCTTCCTTTACAACGCCCTGAACACTATTAAAAACACGCCAATTGGCTCGCGTGGCCATAACATTTTGCGATTTTTCCGCCAGTATTCGAAAAATGTCCGTGATTTGCGCAATTGTTTTACCGGGACAATAGATTACTTCCGCAGTACCACTGCGAATATTCCGATGTAAATCGACCTTCGCATATCCCAGATCTTGATACGGAAAACCTTCCAATTCAATAGCAGCCTCAGCGGGCGTCGCAGTTCCCCGGGCTACTTTTGTTAATAATTTTAAAATGAATTCTTTGTCCATAAATCCTCCCCGGAAAACCTGTTTCACAAAAAACGGCATCTGTTTCACGTGAAACAGAATAAACCGCAGAACATGAAAACCGCTTTCCTGGCACTTGTGCGGTTCATTAAAAGACAATTATAAATTGCATCTATAAACGGGTTCGGATTGTATGTAACTCTACTTTGATAGATTTGTAAAATGAATAACCCAGTCTTAGCAATTATTCAATTTTTCACAAATTCGTTCGAAATCTTCTTCCGAATAATAATCTATCTCGATTTTTCCTCCGTCTCCAATTGGTCTTACGGTGACTTTCGTGCCATAAACATGCTGCAATTGATCCTCAATCTCTATAACATTAGGATCTTTGCTTGAAACTTTTTTGGGATTTACTCTTTTTGTTTCACGTGAAACAACTGGGGTTTCATTTAAACGATGAATTAACTCTTCGGTTTCGCGCACTGACAACGATTGTTGCTGAATCTGATTCCAAGCCTGCTTTTGTTCTTCGGGAGTCCCTAGGCTAAGTAATGCCCTGGCATGACCCATGGTCAACAACCCTTTGGCTAAGTCGACTTGAACCTCCAGCGGAAGATTTAGCAGTCGCAAAGTATTGGCAATTGCTGGTCTGCTTCGGCCAACTTTTTTAGCAATCTCTTCTTGGGTCAGGTTGAATTCATCCATCAGGCGTTTGTAGGCCTCGGCTTCTTCAATGGGATTTAGATCCTCGCGTTGCAGGTTCTCAATTAAAGCGATTTCCATCATGGACTGCTCAGTAAGTTCCCGAATTACAACCGGGACTGCCGTAAGTCCAGCTATTTTGGCGGCCCGTAATCGTCTTTCTCCGGCAATTAATTGATATTTTCCGTTTAGATCGCGAACGACCAGAGGTTGAATAATTCCGTGGATTTTGATGGATTCAGCTAATTCCGCCAGCTTTTCATTGGAAAATTCTTTGCGTGGCTGATATGGGTTGGGTTCAACTAAATGGATCTCAACCTCGGTTTGAGGTCCTAGATCCTCTTCGGCCATTTCCGGGATTAAAGCGCCCAGTCCTTTGCCTAGACCCCGGTTTTTACTCATTGGCTATCACTTCCTTTGCCAATTCAATATAAGCCTCAGCTCCCTTTGATTTTTCATCATATAGGGTAATGGGTAATCCGAAGCTAGGGGCAACACTTAAGCTCACATTGCGGGGGATGATTGTTTTATATACTTTTTCCTGGAAATAACGCTTTACTTCTTCAGTAACCTGCGAGGATAAAATGGTTCGATTATCATACATTGTTAAAACCACCCCTTCAATCTTTAAATCGGGGTTTGAATACTTTTGAACCAGTTGAATGGTTTTCATTAATTGACTTAATCCTTCCAATGCGTAATACTCACATTGAACGGGCACAATAATTGAATCCGAAGCTGCTAAAGCATTAATGGTTAAGTTGCCAAGTGAAGGAGGACAATCGATGAAAATATAATCATAATTGTTTTTAACAGGTTCCAGGGCTCTCTTTAAGCGTTGGTCGCGGGCCATCATGCCGACAAGCTCGGCTTCTGCGCCTGCCAGCCGGATGGTTGCCGGGACAACCCATAAATTTTGGACTTGAGTAGATACGATGACTTGATCAACCGGTGTTTCGTTGATCAAAACATCATATACACAACGTTTAATGTCATTTTTTTTGAGCCCAATACCGCTGGTGGAATTTCCTTGGGGATCATGGTCAACAATCAAAACTTTGCGTTTGTTTTGGGCTAAACAAGTTCCCAAATTAACCGCTGTCGTTGTTTTACCTACCCCGCCTTTTTGGTTTGCAATCGCGATCACTTTATTCATTTTTAAATGATCCTCCCTCCCGCTTGTCTTAATCTGTTGATTTATTTCGTGCCCCCGGAGAAGCTCAAGCTCAATGCCCAACAATTCTTGTGCTTTTCGTGCTAAAGCCTCGAAGGAAGCTTTCGCTGAGCGTTTCAATGCAACTCCTCCTCTTCCAGGTTACTTTCTTTGGTTCCTTCTACTGTTTTCGAGGTCAGCCGAAAACTTCCTGCTGATTCTTCAAACTTTCTCATTTATTTAGAGGATTTTTGAGACCAAGCGCTATAATTTCCATATTTTGGCTGGGTTGCTGATTTATTTTAAGAAGTGTGATAACCCTGTTCTTAACAAAAAGGGCACACTTCTTCCGAAGAAGAAGTTATCTGAAAAAGCAGTGGGGGTTTTGTAGCGATTTATAATGGTTTTTTTTGCGGAATTCCATTTTTGCGTGGGAATTCATGAGGAGTAGACTGATGTTTCTCAATCAGGATTAAGGAACGGGCTCCATTCTCCCTGGGAAGATTACATTCGATAATTTGAGCGGTTCGCCCGCCTAGTCGGGCGATGGCTAATTGGCCGGTTTGCAATTCATTTTGATATTCCCTTCCTTTATAATAACAGATAGCGCCCTTGGGCGGTTTGGCAAATGGAATGGTTAATTCCGCCAATACATTTACTGCCGCAACAGCCCGCGCCAAAACCAAATCAAACTTCTCCCGACAATTTGCCTGTTGACCATATTCTTCCGCTCGTCCCCAAAGTGACCTTAAATTATGGATGCCCATATCTTGAATAATGCGCTGCTGAAACGCTACTTTTTTTTGGGTGGCTTCAAGAGTAACCACCGATTTGTCAGGAAATGCCAGCGCTAGTGGTATCCCGGGAATTCCGGCTCCGCTCCCCACATCCAAGATGGTCAGGGTTTCTTCCCAAACCGGAATTTTGACAATTAGCAAGGCGTCCAGCAAATGCTTATAAAGAGCCTCTTCATAATTATTTATGGCTGTAAGATTTACGCTTTGATTGATCTCTAGCAGCAATTGGATAAAACGGAACAAACGCTGAAATGTGGCGTTAGTAAGTTCAATTCCCATATCCCGTACACTGGTAATAAAATTTGTTTCAATGGAATCCATCACTTTTTCCTTCTTAAATATTAGCGTTTCGCACCGAATTCCGGCTTTCCAAGTATAACAACAGCGCTGTTAAATCAGCCGGGTTAATTCCGCTTATCCGGGAAGCCTGTCCGATAGTGGCCGGTTGAAATTTGATTAATTTTTCCCTGGCTTCCCGGGCCAAGTTGGTTATATCGTGATAATTGATTCCGGCAGGAATTTTCTTGTTTTCTAATGTAGTAAATTTAGCTGCCTGTTCGTGTTCTTTGGCCAGATAACCTTGATATTTGAACCGGATTGCAACTTCATTAGCGGTTTCGTTGGAAAATTGTAGATCAGAGGCAATTTTACGAATGAATTCAATATCCACCTCCGGCCGCTTCAGGATTTCAGCCAAACTAAACCGGTTCTTGGGCACCGCCATTTGCGCTTCTTCAAATATTTGGCGGATCTCAGCAGTGGGGTTAAAAATCATCTTTTCAAATACTTGAGTTAAATGACTTATCGATTGATATTTATCATAAAAAGCCTCTTCTTGATCCGGTGAAATTAATCCGAGCCGGACCCCATATGGTGTGAGCCTGTAATCGGCGCTATCAGCCCGCAATGTAAGACGATACTCCGATCTGGATGTCAAAACCCGGTAAGGTTCATCGCTTTCTTTGGTAACCAAATCATCGATTAAAACACCAATATAAGCCTCCGAGCGTTTTAATATTAAAGACTCCTCTCCACGGACTTTGAGCGCGGCATTGATCCCCGCCATCAATCCCTGAGCCGCTGCTTCCTCATAACCGGAACTGCCGTTGATTTGGCCGGCGGAAAACAGACCGGAAAATCGTTTTAGTTCTAGAGAAGGCTTTAATTCCATGGCCGGAATGGCATCATATTCAATAGCATACCCCGGACGGACGATTTCTACCTTTTCCAGGCCAGGTATGGTTTTAAGAAAAATCTCTTGAACTGATTCTGGCAGGCTGGTGGATAGACCGGCTAAATACATTTCCTCATTATCCATTCCCTCCGGTTCAATAAAAACTTGATGCCGTTCCTTCTCCGGAAATTGAATCAGTTTGCTCTCAATGGAGGGGCAATACCGCGGTCCAATCCCGGTGATATCCCCGGTGTAAAGGGCGGCTTCATGGAGATGTTCATGGATGATCCGGTGCGTCTCCGGCTGGGTGTATGTCAGCCAACAAAGTTGTTCCGGCTTTACCTGCCATTTCTCCCAAAATGAAAAACCATGTTCGATGAATCCGCCCGGTTGAGGAATCATCCTGGAAAAATCCAGGGAGCGGCGGCGCACCCGCGCCGGAGTCCCGGTTTTATAACGACGCAAGGGGATCGCCATTTTTTGCAGAGAGTCTCCTAATAATTCGGCTGGCAATTGTCCCATGGGACCGGAAGGATAATTCAGATTACCGATAAAAATTCGGCCGTGTAAAAAGGTTCCGGTGGCTAGGATAACTGCCTTCCCATGGTATACTATTCCCGTACGGGTTTTTACCCCTTCAATTTGCCCACGCTGATCCATTAATAGATCGGTGACTTCTCCTTGACGGATTCGCAGGCTGGGTTGCTGCTCCAAAATCTCAATCATGGTCCGCTGGTAAACCAGTTTATCGGCTTGAGCCCGCAATGCCCATACTGCAGGCCCTTTTTGAGTGTTAAGCAAACGCATTTGAAGATAGGTTCTATCGGTTACCCTTCCCATCACCCCGCCTAATGCATCAATTTCACGAACCAAATGGCCTTTGGCCGGACCTCCGATGGAGGGATTGCAAGGAATAAAAGCGATATTGGTATAGCTTAAGGTAAATAAGAGAGTATTACAGCGCATCTTGGCTGCGTCCAACGCTGCT
>JARKQY010000011.1 GCA_029974635.1 Bacillota bacterium
AGGGCGAATTCAGCCAGGTTTACCCCGCTCAAATCAGCCCCCGATAGTGTTCCCCCGGCTAGTTGCAGCGCTTCAAATTTACGGGTGGCTGGTTTCAAACCAATCACCCCCGGTCTCGCCACCGCGCCGCAAACATGCACATAGATTTTATTCACCGGGGCCGGTTCAGAATAACTTTCAACATAATGGCCGTTTTGGTTCAAAAACAACAAAAAACCGCCGATTCCTAAGAAGATTAACAAAACTAACGCAGCGATCCGTTGCCGGACAGTCAGTTCAAACATCCAAACTCCTCCTCGGACAACCTGAAATATGAATATTAGTCATTTGATTTCCAATAAAATGATTTGTTGGATAAATATTATATTAATCCTTTTATTTTCTTTGATTGTAATGAAAAATCCAGGTAAAATTTACCTGGATGTAACAAATATTTCTTTAGAATAACCCGGGAATTCTAAACCAGCTTCTCTTGTCTCACATATTGAATTTACTCTGTGCCCCCTGTGTTCTTAACGGCAAAAACATGCTATAGTGTTTTCTAGATAACCAGATGAGTAAATAACCAAGTAACGTGTATTTGGAAATCTCGCGGAAGGAAAATAACCGGTGTTTAATTTCCGTTTAAATTGGTATGGTAAGATACGCGCGAGGTGAATCACATGAGTAAAATCATGATTGTAGACGACGATCCCAATATACGGGAACTCGTATGCGTTTTATTGAAAAGCGGCGGCTTTGAGGTTTGTGAGGCGAAGGACGGACGCGACGCCCTGCAAAAAATTGGTGCCGCAGCCCCCGACATGGCCGTCATCGACTTGATGCTGCCCAATATGGACGGTTATGAGCTTTGCCGTAAACTCCGCCAGTACTATGAAAATATACCCATCCTCATGCTGACCGCGAAATCCGAATTGCCCGCAAAGGTCAGGGGCTTTGAAGCCGGAACGGACGACTACCTGACAAAGCCGTTTGAAGGTGAAGAGTTGCTGATGCGCGTCAAGGCTCTCTTACGGCGGTATAAAATCGAAACATCGCGGGAAATCCAAATCGGGCGCGTCGTCATCGATAAAAACAGCTATTCGGTTACAATCGACGGCGTAAAAGAGGAGATACCCATGAAAGAGTTTGAACTGCTGTTCAAACTCGCAGGCTTCCCGGGCAGGACGTTTTCCCGCGACCAACTAATCGAGGACCTTTGGGGCTACGACTTCGATGGCAACGAACGAACCCTTGACGTGCATATTAGCCGCCTGCGGGAGCGGTTTCCCTCCGGGCAGGCGGGATTCAAAATCGCGACAGTGCGGGGTCTTGGCTACAGACTGGAAGTGCTTTCATGAACCGCGACGGAGGCTCCCATGGCTGGCCACGGATTGTTTTGGGATTCGGCCTCATTTTTGCCGTGTTCGCTCTTTTCTTTGCCGCCGGGTTTGGCATCACCGCGTTCATTTACAGATATACAGGCCCTCCGCCGGAGGTTTTGGCGCATATACTTTCCGGATTGACGGCTTTTTTGCTGCTGGGGGCGGTTGTCGGCATATTCCAAGCTATCCGCAGGCACTCTGATGTGGCAAAGCGGCATCAGGGCATTCACAACCAATTGCTGGACGCGCTCGCCCAAATCGCCCAAGGAAATTTTGAGGTGCTGATTGATACTGACGATCATCACGTCCATCACGACATTGCCCATGCCATCAACGAGATGGCCAAAAACCTCGGAACTCTGGAAACTATGCGGCAGGACTTCATATCCAACGTGTCCCATGAAATCCAATCGCCGCTTACTTCTATCCGAGGCTTCGCGGCGCTGCTGAAGAACGACTCGCTCCCCGCCGAACAGCGGCAACATTACGCGGCCATTATAGAAGCGGAAAGCAAACGTCTGTCAAGTTTGAGCGAAAACTTGCTGAAGCTCTCCGCGTTGGAAAACGGCAAAAAGCCGCTCAGCTTCCGGGATTTTCGTTTAGATAAACAGCTTGAAAGCGTCGCGCTGACGCTTGAGCCGCAATGGTCGGCGAAGCGGCTCTTGGTTGAGGCGGATTTGCAAAAATGCTCCTTTTACGGCGACGAGGATTTACTCTCGCAAGTGTGGATCAACATCCTTCATAACGCTATCAAATTCACGCCGGAAGGCGGTCAAATCAATATCACGCTGACAGCGGACGGAGATATGGGAGTCGTCAAAATAACCGACACCGGCGCCGGCATCGCGCCGGAGGAGCAGTTCCACATCTTCGAACGGTTTTACAAGGTAGACAAGGCACGCGACCGCTCATTGGGCGGCAACGGTTTGGGCTTGTCGCTGGTTAAAAAAATCGTGGAACTGCATGGCGGCCGCGTCACGGTGGACAGCGAAATCACCAAGGGTAGCGTATTTCAAGTTTTTTTGCCCGGTTTACATTGCGTTTAACTTCCGTTTAACCTCCGTTTAATTTGGGGCTGTATCATAGGGCTATCAAGTGAAACGGAGGTATTTTTATGAGCGCAATCATTGAAGTCAATGATTTGACTAAACGTTATAAAAACGCGAAGGAACCCGCCGTGAACTGCGTCAACTTCACCGTGGAAGACGGCGAGTTTTTCGCTTTCCTCGGTCCTAATGGGGCGGGCAAGACCACAACCATTTCCATTCTTACGACGACGCTGGCGAAAACGTCGGGCATTGTGCGGATTTCCGGTTTCGACGCGGAGAAAGAAGCCCGCAAGGTGCGAGAGAAAGTCGGGATTATTTTTCAAAAACCCAGCCTTGATCCGTCGCTTTCAGCGGAAGAAAATATCCGGTTTCACGCCTGCTTGTACGGAATGTGCGGCTATCGTCCCGGTTTTAAACTCATGCCCGCCGCATACCGCAACCGCGTGATGGAACTGGCGGAAATCGTAGGCATAAAGGACGTGCTATTCAAGCCCGTTAAGAAACTCTCCGGCGGTATGCAACGAAAACTGGAGATTATCCGCAGCCTGATCCACACACCGCAAGTGCTGTTCCTTGACGAGCCGACACAGGGACTGGACGCGGTGAGCCGCCGGTCGCTTTGGGATTACATCAACAATGTGCGAAAGCGGAACGGTACCACAGTGTTTCTAACCACCCACTATATTGACGAGGCTGAGAATGTGGATAAGGTCTGCGTTATCAACCGCGGGAAAATCACCGCCTGTTGCCCCCCGGAGGAAATGAAAAAAAGCCTTTTGCGGCAGGAGTTGATTTTAAACGCGGAGGATAGGGGGTCTTTGGCCACAGAGCTTTCCGAATTAGGTTTATCCTATACGTTGGACGGATACTTCATCGTTCCTTATCAGGGCCTGTCGGCACAACAAATAATCGCCCGGCTGAACACCAGGCTGACGATACTAAAAATCCATGAGCCGTCGTTGGAGGACGCCTACGTAGAATTTTTGAACAAAACGGGAGGGAAAGCGGAATGAGCGCCATGGTTTTGCAAAGAAACAAATCGAAATTATACCGGGAACTGAACACGGTTGTCGCGATTGCGGCGCGGGATATCACCCTGGTCCTGAAATCTCCGGGGATGCTAATCATGAGCCTTGCCATGCCGATCATCATGATGGGTATGCTGGGCGGGAACCTCGCGCAAAACATGGCGGGCGGACTCGGCTTCCAGTATGGCCGGTTTATGATGATCGGCATGCTGATTAATATGCTGTTTATGGTGACAACTATGGCAATGACGTCACTGGTGGACGACCATGAAACGGATTTCACCCAGGAAATGCTGGTATCGCCGGTTTCGCGCTATTCCATCGTGGTCGGCAAGATTCTCGGCTCAATGTTCGGGGCGATTATCAGTATGGCAGGTACGCTGGTGGTGGGGCTTTTTATGGGTATCACGCTTTCGCTCAAGCAGTTATTTCTGATCCTCGCGCTGTCACCGTTGATGTGCCTCTCGGCAGGAGCGCTGGCCATGATTATCATCGGCTTGATTAAGAACAAAAGAACTGCGAACCTGGCCGTTATGTTCGTCACAATGCCACAGATATTCCTTTCCGGGGCGATAATCCCGATCAACCATTCTAGCGGAATTTTGCTTGTAATTAGCCGCCTTATGCCCATGACCTATTGCCTTGACCTAGCGCGGGCGGTGGTTTACGCCGGGACGCCCGAATACGGCGGCGTGGTTCTATTCAATCCCGTCATAAATTTTGCCGCCATTGCCGCGCTGACGGTGTTTTGCATGATTGTCGGCACATTCGGCTTCGCGCGGTCGGAGAGAAATAGATAGAGAACGTTTTTACCACAGAGCGCATGGAGAACACAGAGCAAAAACAGATTTATGCGCAAAAAAGATCTGGCTTTACAATTCTCGGTGTTCCCTGTGTCCGCTGTGGTGAAATAAGCATTTCATCTTTTCAATTGTTCCAGCAAAGCTTCCAAATTCCATCCTCCGGTAATCTGCATGAACCATGACAACAGACGGGAAAAATTACCGGTGGACAACAAAACTCCCATGATGATTAACAAGATTCCCGAAGCCCACTCTATATACTTCATATAAGGCTTTAGCCGGTTCAATCCTTTAGAAATCTTTTCAAAGGCGAGGGCCAGTAAGACAAATGGCAAAGCCAGCCCTATGGAGTATACAATCAACATGGCGACTCCAATTGCCAAGTTCGCCTGATTACCGGCAAGCATTAAAATCGAACCCAATATCGGACCGGTACAGGGCGTCCAGCCGAATGAAAAGGCGACTCCGGTTAAAAAAGCGCCGGCCATTCCCGGGAATCGGCCGACATTTAGCCGGAGCTGGCGATATAACCATGGAATCCGGAGCCATCCCCCTTGATGAAGCCCCAAAACAATGATAATGATTCCGCCAATCTGCATAATGACACCGCGGTTGCTTCTTAACAACTGCCCCAAATAGGAGCTGGTCAAACCCAGTAAAATGAAGACCAAAGTAAATCCCAAAATGAACGCTAAGGTCGCCTTGATAACCCGATTGCGGGTGCCGCGCTTTTGGCCGGTATCCGGCTCCTGCAATAGATCCGCAACCGAAGCCCCGGAGATGATTCCCAAGTATCCTGGCGCCAGCGGCAAAATGCAAGGCGATAAAAAGGAAAGCAATCCGCCGATAAAAGCCAGCCACACATTAACCGGTTCCATCCTATTTCTCCCGCAGCAGCGGTTGTATTTTCACTTCCAGGGTTTTCAGGTTGGTGCTGCCAATGATTACATCCCGGATTCGTCCGTTACGGTCCAGGATAAAGGTGCTGGGAATGGAATAAACCTGATATACGCCGCCCACCTCACCGGTTCCATCCAGCAGCACCGAGAATTTCATCCCATTGTCAGCCGCAAAATTCTTAACGTTTCCGCTGGCTTCCTGTAAATCAACTGCTAATAAGGCCAGCTTTTGGGAGCGGTATTTTTGATATAATTTGCTTAATTCGGGAATCTCCGCCCGGCAGGGCGGACACCAAGTCGCCCAAAAATTGAGCACCGTCACCTTATTTCCGGAGTATACCTCGCTTAATGTTACTTTCTTGCCATTAATATCGGTCAAGGTAAAATCAGGAGCAATATATCCTATCTGAGGAGCTGTTTTTACTTGATTTTTGGCCGCACTGCCGGTTTTCCAGCTTACCATTACAACGGCCAAAACCACCAAAACTATGGTGCCCAAAAACATCGCCCGCTTCATTCCATTTCCCCCTCACCTTAATTTCTTAATCTAAACTATAAATCGAATCAACCTCTTTTGCAATAATAAAATGCAGGAAGTTGGTTGGATTTTATTGAATTGTAACATGAATCCGGCAAGTGACTTTCTTGCCAAATCACGGGTTTAAGTATAATCCGGTATACGAAGGAGTGGGGCCGCATGAACTTCGGGTTTGGTTTGGGAAATAAGAAAGTTAAAGAGCTTCGGAAAGATCAGGGCTACACTGTAAAGGAATTGGCCGAACGGATGCGGATGGACCCCCTCGAACTCAAACGGGTTGATGAGTTGAAGCTGAAAGAAGTCCCGGAACCGTTAAAAAGCAAGCTGACCCCGATTCTACGAGGCGACTACGCCGATAAAATACCGTGGTTATAATATTATGCACAACCAAGATAATAAATTAGAACAAGTTCAAGCTTTAGAAAGGCTACCGTAATCTATGAACATCCATAGCAAATGGCGGTATGAGGGACTTGCGCCCTTCAAAAATGGATTTTCTTGATTCTGCCGGCTCTAAATCATCAGTACTTCCCTTCGTATAAATGGCGGCAAACTCCGGTTATCACGCTCAAAATATAACAAACCGATAATAATAACATGATTAGGAGGGCTCAAATGAATCACAATGTATTACTGGCAATATTGGACAGCATGCCCGATCCCGTCGTTTTTGTAGACACCGGCCATATTATCCGCTACTTGAACAAAGCGGCCGCTGCACAATACCAGAAACCAGACCATCCGGATTTGCTCGGCAGATCCATATTTGATTGCCATAATAAACAATCCCGGCAAATTATTCTGGATATCTTCAAATCATTTATGGATGGCGCGGACGAAAGGTTTTTATCCATCAATAAATCGAATCAGAAGGTATATATGCGGGCGGTTCGCAATAATGCCGGAGAAGTCATCGGGTATTATGAAAGGTATGAAGTCAATGTTTAATCTAGGATTAGATCCGGGCAACGGCGCCCTTTAGCCTTTCAATGGGCAGAACCTCTTCAAAGGATTACTACAAAGGCGTTTCCCCGTCCGGAGCGATATCCGGGCCATAGAGGTGTAACCTCGTTTTCAAAGAGTTCGACGGCGAATTCGGGATCTTGTCAGTCAGAGCAATCATTCTTTTGGCCTTTACCATAAAGCAAACGCCCCTTGATATCGATATGCGTTTTTAGCTCTTCATTGCTAATCGTCGGATAAGCTATAAAATCAAAGAAAAACGGCAAATTCGTGTCTTCTTCAATGTTAAACTTCAGTTTGGCCGCCAGTGACGCCGTCACTGCTTCGCCTTTCAGAGCAATATCAACATCCGAGCCATCTTTAAATGTACCCATAGCCCTTGACCCGAATAACACCGCTTCCTCAACTTCCGGGTATTTTTTTATACAATTGATTATTTCCCGTAATTGGGCATCATTTAATCCATATTTCATAGGCGATCCTTCATTTCTCGGTTTAATTTTTCAACCAATGGGCTAAATTCGTCTTTAATATATTTGACTGTCTCCTGCAAAATAGTCTGATTATAGGTATGACTTGCCAGATTTCTTTTTGCGATCATTTCCAGCCATTGCTCCGCATCGGTAATAATCCCAACTTGAAAAGCGGTTCTGATGGCCTGTTTAGGACTCTTCACCTCAACAAATCCTTGGCTTTCAAGATAGTCCTTCATTACGTTCCAAGCCAACTCAAAAGTAAATTCAAACGTCTGCACCAGCGCCATTTGGACTATGTCGTCATCCGGCGCACTTTTGTAACGATTAAGTGTCTTGCAAAAGGTGTTATAAGCATTGGAAAAATTCTGAAACCTTTGTTTCCAACGGTCTTCATTATTCATTGGATTACCTCCCCCTACCGGACTTTAAATATGACATTTTTTAAATGATTCTTTACGAGAATTTATTCGCCGATGGCCATCAGTTCCCTGCAAAATTATCATTAGCCATAAAGAGAAAACAGGAATGAACTGAATCACCCTGTTTTTCATATGGCTTTAAATTCAGTCCCCCATCCAAAGCTTGCCGGGACCATCGAAAGGATGAAAATGGTGAAAATAAAGAATCACTCTTCTCTTACAGCAAATTCTTTGACTTAAGCTGATCCACCAATTTCTTGACTTCGTTGCGGATCAATTTATTTTTTTCCGGATACTTCTGTTCGGTGAAGACCTTAAGGGCTTCCTCAAAAGCTTTAAAAGCGCTCCTGTATAACTCCGGACGGTTCTCGGCGTCGGCCAGATCGCAATAGATGGCTTTGATATTGATTTGGGTGATACCGTAGACCATTGGAAAACGTTCCAGGGTGTATACTTTGATGGCTTCCTGATATGCGGCCAACCCTTTCCGGTTGTTTTCAATTTTATCACTATGCTCCGCCATCTGGTGATAGGAATTTCCCAGACTGTTTTGAATCATAGCGTAATCCATAGGGAACTTCTCCAGGGTTCTCACTTTAATAGCGCTCTCATAACAATGGATGGCCTGTTTATAATGTAATGCAGCGTCTTCAATCTCGGCCAGCCGCGAGAAAGCGTTGCCCAAATTGTTCTGGATGGACGCAAAGAGGGCCGGATACTTTTCCAATGTATAAACCTCTAATGCCTGTGTAAAGGCCTCAATGGCCCGTTTCAGATTCAAAGGCCTGGCTTCTATGTCACCCAACCGCAGGAAAGTATTTCCCAGATTCTGGCTAACTGAAGCGAACTCCAAGCCGAAATTATCTTTATAATAAACTTTCAAAGCCTCTTTGTAGCATTCCAAGGCCCGTTTGCAATTCTCGCCCTTCTCCTCAATCTCCGCCAAGGTATAATAAGTCAATCCCAAATTATTCTGGGAGGCGGCGTACTGGGCCGGAAAACAATCCAAAGTCCTGATTTTAAGGGCTTCTCTCAGGCTTTCAACAGCCAAACGACAGTTCTCCTTTTTGTTTTCGCCATCCGCCTGCATCCAATAAGCCTTGCCCAGACTATTTTGTAGCGACGCATACTGAATCGGAAACGCTTCGCTGGTGCTTATTTTCAATGCTTCCCGGAAGCATGAAATGGCTTTTTGACTGTTAACCCCTTTATTTTCAATCTCAGCCAGCAAATAATAACAATTACCCAGGTTTTCCTGGGTTATCGCAAAATCAACCGGAAATGATTCAATGGTTTTAATCATAAGGGTCTCGGTAAAACATTCAACGGCCCGTTTACAATAATTAATCGATTTTTCAATCTCAGCGATCTTACGGCAGGTTTCACCAAGCATTGATTGGGCCACCGCGTACTCATGGGGAAAACGGTCCCTGGCATAGACGTTAAGGATTTCCTGATAAGCTTGAAAGGCTTTTTTATAATTGTCACCCGGGTTTTCAATTTCCGCCAGAATGCAATAGGTCTTCCCCAAATTGTTTTGCGCGGCCGCGAACTCCAGTGGATAGCGCTCCCTGGTAAAAATATTGAGAACGCCCCG
Source organism: Bacillota bacterium (assembly GCA_029974635.1). Classification (GTDB taxonomy): domain Bacteria; phylum Bacillota; class UBA4882; order UBA8346; family UBA8346; genus JAEZJQ01. Next base: position 9,137 of record JARKQY010000011.1, read on the forward strand.
GTATGCCTGGATTGCTTTTTGATAATTCTCGCTTTTGTCTTCCAATTCCGCAAGGTTGCTGTAAGCAGCGCCAAGATTGTTCTGCGTTCCGGCATATTCCAATGAAAGACTTTCCTTTAAATACACTTTTAAAGCTTCTTTATAAGCCTCGATCTCCAGTTTATAGTTCTGAACCCGCTCCTCCAATTCGGCAAACATCCCGTAAGCCGTTCCCAGATTTCGTTGCATTGTGGCATAGGGGATCGGGTATGAATCTACATGAATCAGCTTAAGTCCTTCATAAAAAGCGATAATGGCGTTGCGTAATTTCCGGGAACGTTCTTCCTTCCTGGCCAATCGGCAATATGAGTTGCCCAGATCGTTTTGAATCATGGCAAATTCCAATGGATACTGATTGGACTGGTTCAGATCCGATTTTAAGCCTTCCCGGAAAGCTTTAATTGCCAGTTTACAGTTCTCAACCTCATCCTCAATCTCTGCCAGACGATGATAAGCAACGCCCATATCCCGGCAAGACAGCACAAATTTCAAGGACAGATCCTCGGCGGCGAAAATCTTGGTCGCTTCTTCAAACGCCGTAAGGGCCAGCTTCAGGTTGAACGGTTTACTTTCCACTTCGGCAAGGGTACTATAAATTTTTCCCAGAATATTTTGAACCAGGGCATACTCGACAGGGTAATTATTGATAATATAAACCTTTAAAGTCTCTTCACAAGCTTTGATGGCCCGTTTACAATTCTCTTGCTTGGATTCGGCTTCGCTTAATCCATGGTAAACCCCGGCAAGGTTCTTTTGAATAGCCGCAAATTCAATCGGAAAACGTTCCGCGTCGAAGATGGTTAACGCCTCACGGTAAGCCCCCGCTGCCAGCTTATAATTCAGGGCTTTTTCTTCCACTACGGCCAAAATGCTATGAGTGATTCCCAAATTATATTGAATCAAGCCATAATCAGCCGCAAACAAATCCGGCGTAACATATTTTAACGCTTCACGGTAAGCTTTGAGCGCATTTTTACAATTTTCGCTTTGCAGTTGAAACTTGGCCAGACGGGTATATACAAAACCCACTTTCCGCTGTAAATCCGTCCAAAGCTCCAGATTCTCTTTCACAGGAAGATTGGCCAAAATATCCTGGTAAATACCTAATGCAAAATTGAAATAAGTAGTTGATTTGGTTGAATACCGCCCGTCATTACGGATTCCCAAAAGCGTGGCCGTAGCGGCAAACATGCTCAAAATTTCATAAGGAACCGCCAAATATCTACTTTCAAAAGCCGCTTTTATTTGCCCATAAGCAGCCGTCAGTTCCGCCGGTTCCGGTTCCGCAAGGCCATGATAGGCATGAGTCAAATTTTGCAGCCCAGTTATAATTTCCAGATTGGGGTCTAATTCTAATTTCTGCATTAAACCGTCTAACGTTGCTTGAACAATTTGGGCCGATTTCTCGGCTAACTCATCCTGCAAGAGCTGCAACGGATGGTTGGAATCAGTCGCCTTCACTCCTTCCACGAAGTGGAGGATCTTTTTTTCGGCTAGATCGGGAAAGTGTAACGCCAAATTAACTTCCGGGTTTTTGATTTTCACAAAAAGATCAGCGCCCACACCGGACTTTTCGGGGGACGGGAATAATGATTTCACGTTAAATACGGCGCTCTTGGATTGAAAGACCAGCACCGGTTTTTCCGCGCCCTTAAAAAATCCGAGCTCAAAAAGGAGGCCCGGAGACAAGCCATCTAGTAACACTATTGCCAAAGAAGACTCCGCAGCTATGCTTTCCAGCTTTGCAAAATAGTCAGCGCTTTTATTTACTTGATCCCGGAGTCTTAACGTTTTAAACCCTTTCTGATGCAAGGCATTTTCCAACGCAGATAAGAACTGATATTTACCCACATCATCAAAGATTAAGGCGCAACCGATTTCCCCGTCAAAAATGGGATCGGCCGCAACCATCAAACTCCCGGACTCTGTTGGTTGAATCTCCCGGATTAGCGCTTCTTGAGCGTTCATCATTTTTCACCTATAGTTCATTACTTGATTACTTTATTTGTAAATCAGCAGTTTGACGAGGTTATCCACCTCGTATTTCAACAAACGGTACTTCTTGGGGAAGCGCTGCTTGGTAAAGATTCGCAGCGCGGCCTCACAGGCTTCGAAGGTCTTTTTATAAGTCTCCAGACTATTCTCAATCTCCCCGATCATGCTATAAGCGTTCTTTAGATTATCCTGGGTGATTCCGAAATTCATCGGAAAACGCTCCAGGGTATAAACTTGAAGGGCTTTTTCAAATGATTGGGCTGCCTTTTGACTGTTAGAAACTTGATTTTCAATTTTTGCTAACCGCAAATAAACGTTACCCAGATTGTTATGGGCATTAGCGCTTAAAATCGGCAGCAATTCAAGATTCCAAACCACCAACGCCTTTTCAAAGGCTTCGATGGCGGATTTAAAGTGTTTTTCCTGATAATCCACCTCGGTCAACCGGAAATAGGCCAGTCCCAGATTATTTTGGACTGTGGCATAATCCATCGGGAATTCATCTTTATTGTAAATTTTCAGATTGTCCGTAAAGGCTTCAATGGCGCGCCGGCAATAATTGGCCTTATCCTCCAGGGCGGTCACCGTTGGATAATCAGGCTCAAAATTATAATGATACTGGGCATAAGCATAACGTGGCGGGATTTGTTCAAAATCCCTGACTCTGAGAAGCTCACGGTAGGCCGTGCGAATCAGCTTACTGGCGCCTGATACCTGGCCTGCTGCCAGGATATAGCAGGCGCAGCCAAGGTTACTTAAAACGGCGGCATATTTGAGCGGCGGCGAATCCTCATCAAACTCGTATTTTAACGCTTCTTCAAGGGCATAAACCGCCTTTTGATAGTTTTCCGAATCATGCCTGCCTTTGGCTAAGGCAAAATGGGCATTCCCCAGATTAGCCTGGGCGGTGGCATACTGCATCGGGAACTGTTGCGGTGAAATGACCCGGCTTGCTTCCCGGTAAAATTTGACTGCTTTTTTATAGTATTTCAGCGAGGCGGTAACCTCAGCCAACATACAGTATGAACTGGCCAGATTGTTCACAGTTTGCAGATACTGTTCATGAAAATCCCGGAAAGCCTTGTTCTTCAGAGCGGCTTGAAAATTAGCGGTGGCCCGTTTTAAGTTCAAATATGTCTCTTGATTTTGAGCAAGTTTAAAATAAGCATTGCCCAGGTTAGCCTGGACAGCCGCATATTGATCCGAAAGTTTAAAGCGGGGAACCTTCATCTCCTTTAGGGTACCTATGGCTTTATTATAATACTCAACCTTGCCTTCCAATTCAGCCAAAAAGCTATAGGCCATACCGAGATTGCGCTGAATGGTATAAAAGTCTGCCCCCGGCTGATTTTCCGTAATCAGCTTTAATGCGTCTTCATAAGCGGAAATTACGTTTTTGCAATCAGCGGCATCCCGGGTTATGACTGCCAAATCGTAATAGGCATTCCCAAGTTCCACTTTGATCTTCAGAAATTCGGACGGCAATTCCGCAATCTCGCATTCTTTATAGGCTTCAAGGAATGAATCGATGGCGCGCCGGGTATTGATTAACGGTTCTTCTGCGGCGGCCAGCTTAATATATTCTTTGCCCATACGAAACAAAGTTGCCGCATACCGCGCCGGATCAATCTCCCGGGTCCATATCTTCAGTACTTCGGAATAAGCGGTAATGGCTTTCCGACAGTATGATATATCCCCTTCAACACCGGATAGGAAACCATATGCATAAGCCATCTCGTTTTGGACTACGGCGCACTCCGCCAGTGAATTTTTGGCCATAAAGTACTTCAGCGCTTCTTCGTAAGATTTAGCCGCCGATTGATAATAGGTTCCGTTGCCACAGGCTTCAGCCAGGGTACGGTAGATATTACCCATGTTTTTGAGCACATTGGCGTACTCCAGGGGAAAATCCTCGTAATTGAATACTTTGAGCGCTTCTTCATACACGGAAATCGCCATATTGTAATAATCCGGCTTTTTCTCGATTTCAGCCAGCAAACAGTATACTTTGCTCATTTCCATCTGGACGGCTGCGTAATTCATGGGATAATGTTCGACGGTTTTGACCTTTAAGACCTCTTTAAAACTATGCAGCGCCTTTTTACAATAATTAATCCGGGCGGTTTTGGCGCTCCCGTTGCCGGCCAAGATGAAATATACATTACCCAGATTTTGTTGAATAACTGCGTATTCGTGGGGCAAATGTTTGATGGTATAAAACTTCTGGGCGTTCTCAAATGCGGTAATGGCTTTATTGCAATTCTCCACCGCATCCTTGACAACGGCCAGTCTCCGGTAAGCGACGCCAAGGTTTAATTGCGCTTTCGCGTAATCAGCCGGATATTGTTCGTTGATATAAACCTGCAAGACTCCCTCGTATGCTTCAATGGCCTGCTTGTAGCAATCCCCCTGTTCCTCTTCCTCAGCCAGCCTGTTATAGACATTACCCAAATTATTTAAAGTTACTGCGTAATCGGTAGGGTTTTTACCCGGAGTGTAAACCTTTAAAGCCTCCCGGAACGCTTTAATTGCTTTGCGGCAATTTCCTACCGTATCATCGATTTCAGCCAACAGACTATAAACCATCCCCAGATTTTCCTGGGTTCGCGCAAATTCCAGCGGCGTGTTCTGCAAGGTATTTACTTTGAGATTCTCTTCATAAGCGTCGATTGCTTTTTGATAATTGGCAACTTTTGAGTCAATCTGGGACAACTTCAAATAAGCATTACCCAGGTTATTGTAAGTCAAAGCATATTCCGCAGGGTAATGTCCCACATCCCACACTTTCAAAGATTCTTGAAACGCCTGGATGGCCTGCTGACAATTTAATGCTGGTTCCTCGACTTCGGACAACATAAAATAATTATTGCCCATATGAAATTGAGTGGCGGCATACTGGGTAGGAAAATTATCCAGTGTCCTTATTTTCAAAGCCTCTAAAAAACTCTCCAGTGCGCGTTTACAATTGATTGCCTTATCTTCAACCTCCGCCAGGGTGCTATAAGACTGCCCCAGTTTATTTTGAATAATGGCATGCTGGATCGGCGCCTTGAGACGATACACGATTAGCGCTTCATTAAAGGCGCTGATTGACTTTTTGCAGTTTTCGGCTTTATCTTCGAGCTGGGATAGGGTCCCATAAGCCGCTCCCAGGTTCTTTTGGGTAAGGGAGTATTGCATGGGAGATGACTGCATGGTATTTACCTTGAGGGCTTCCTTGTAAGCTTCGATAGCTTTATAACAGATCTCCGGACTCCGTTCCGTTTCGGCCAGCCTGTTCAAGGCATTACCTAAATAATTTTGGGTGGCGGCATATTCCACCGGCGACAGTTTCAAGGTATAAATCTTGAGCGCATTTTCATAGGCGGCGATGGCTCTGACACAATTATCCGCCGTATTCTTAATCTCGGCCAGCCGCAGATAAGCCGTGCCGAGATTGCTTTGGGCCGTGGCGTAACTGGAGGGAAAACGCTCATTATTATAGATATCAATAACCGCTTCATAACTATCAATGGCTTTAGCGTAATTTTCAGTCCGGTTCTCAACTTCGGCCAGCCTGCGATAAGCATTGCCGAGATGATTATGGGTTAAAGCATACTCTAAAGGCAAGGTTTCCTTCAGAAACACCCGTAATGCTTCCCGTAACGCAGTAATGGCTCTCCGGCAATTTTCGCCCTTATTTCCAAACTCAGCCAGAGTAAGATAGGCTATCCCGATATTTTTTTGAATCGAAGCATAGGACATGGCGAATTCTTTGATGGAATAAACTTTTAAGGTCTCATCGTAAGCGGTGATTGCCTTGGCGTAATTTTCGGCTTTGTCCTCGATCTCAGCCAGCTTGCTGTAAACCGTACCCAGGTGATTATGGGTCTGGGCAAACTCCTGGGGATAGCTGTCCAGGTCGTAAATTCCCAGTGCCTCTTGATAGGCTTTGATGGCCCGGTTATAATGAATGGAGGTGTTTTCAACCTCGGCCAGCTGGCTATATGCATCCCCCAATTTTAATTGAGCGGCGGCGAACTCCCGGGGATAACGTTCAAAGGTCATAATTCGCAACGCTTCTTTAACGGTATCCACTGCTTTTTTGCAATTCCCGCCCTTATCTTCCACTTCAGCCAGGGAACTGAAGAGTGAACCCAATTTATATTGGACCATCGCATATTCGTAAGTACGGTTTTCCTTAGAGTATAGCTTTAAGGCTTCTTTAAAGGCCACTATCGCGCTTCTGCAATTCTCTGATTTATATTCGAGCTCCCCTAAGCTGTAATATGCGGAACCCAGATTATCGTTGATCAAGGCGCATTCAAATACCGGGAAGTTCTCCACTCTCAGGGCCTCACGATAAGCTTTTATGGCCCGCTTAATGTTTTCATGCCTATTTTCATTCTCCGCCAGTTTGATATAGGCGTTTCCCAACCGGAACTGAACCATAGCGAACTTTTCCGGGAAATGATTGAAGGTCCAATATTTTATTGTCTCTAAAAATGCGCCGATAGCCCGGCTGCAATTGATGGACTGTTCTTCCAGAGACGCCAATTTTAAGTGGGTATTTCCCAGGGCAAACCGCAAAGCGGTATACTCTTCCGGCTGATCGTCGGGTTTCGTAACTTTAAGCGTTTCGGAATAAGCTTCAATGGCCATTTTATAATTGACACGGGGCTGTTCGAGCTCGGCCATTGCTTCATAGACTCTCCCCAAACATAGCTGCGTCTGCGAATACTCCGCCGGAAGAAAAGAAAAGGTGCGTATGGTAAGCGCCTCTTCGTAATAATGAATTGCCGCCGCCAAATTCTCTTTTTGCGCTTCAATGGGCGCCATCTGACTATAAATATCACCTAGATTGTACATGATCTCGGCAAACTCAACCGGAAATTTTTGGCTGTCATAGGAGAATAAAGCTTCCTCATAGGCGTGAATGGCCTTATATAAATTGTTAATTGTATCTTCCACCGTAGCCAACCGCTGATATGCCGCTCCTAATTTATGGCAGACAGCGCCGCGCCGGACAGGGTCGGATTCAATCCGGGTCGTTTTATCCGCTTCATATAAATTCTGAATTGCCTGGTTGCAATACTCGCTAATAACCGCCGGTGTTGCTTCATTTTTGGCGAGACGCAGATAAGTATCGCCCAGGTTATGACGAATATCGGCATAATCCAGCGGCAGTTCCTCGAAAAGCATCATTTGAAGAACTTCTTCATATGATTGAATTGCCAGTTTACAGTTGTCAAAATCATCCTCAAGCTTGGCTAACCCCAGATAAGCGTTGCCCAAGTGGTTATGAATAATAGCATACTCTTTCGCCGTATTCCGGGAATAAATTTTTAACACGTTCTGAAAGGCAACGATTGAATTCTTGATGTTTTGGGCTTGATCTTCGTTTGCAGAGAGGGTTTGATAAATAATACCCAGGTTTTGGTTCATCACGGCAAACTGGCTGGGAAACAGATCGCTGGTATACACTTTCAAGGCGCCATTATAATATTCTGCCGCCCGTTTAGAAATATCGATCCCGGGTTGTGTTAAGGAGATTTGGTAATATAAATCGCCGAGTTCATTCGAAATCCTTGCATAGTCGAATGGGAAATCTTCAACAGTATATACTTGCAGCGCCTTTTGATAATGTTCCAACGCGTTCCGGGAATTGTTGGTTACATCTTTGATCCGGGAAAGCTGAACATAGGCATTTCCGATACTATCCTGAATGGCTGCATACTGGGCCGGTGAATTATCGGCATTGATAACTTTAAGAGCCTCACTATAACGTGAAATCGCTTTCTGATAATTTACAACCGGTTCGGTGACCTGGGCCAGCCTGTAGAAAATATCGCCCAAAGCCCGTTGAATACCGATATACTGTTCCGGAAAATCTTCCCGGGTATGAATTTTTAATGCCTCATTGTAGCTGCGAATGGCCAGCAAAAGATTGGGAGTTATATCCTCGATTTCGGCCATTATTGTATAGAGTGCGCCGATATTGGCATGGATTACGGCATAATCCTGCGGAGAGCTTTCAAAAGTAAAGTACTTTAAGGCTTCCTGATAGGCTTCGACGGCAAGGCTGCAATCAGCTACCCGTTGGTCAGCCATCGCCAAGCCATAATAACTATTTCCCAAACGAAGCTGCATAATGGAATAATCTAATGGAAAATTAGATAAATCATATACTTTAAGCGCCTCTTGATAACAGGCTATTGCTTCCCGGTAATTATCGCCGGAATCATTGAATTCTCTTAACTGCACATAGACTTCACCAAGCCGGGATTGCAAGACGGCATATTGCAAAGGAAAACTATCCACCGCCACCTGTTTAAGCGCTTGATCATAAGCACTGATAGCTTCCGTTAGATTTTGATAACAATCTTCATAACCGGCCAATTTGGTGTAAAGGTCCCCTAATTTGACTGCAATATTGATCTCTTCGGCCAAAAAACCGGATTCATTGGGCGTATTCCCGCGGCTGGAATTTTGAAGGCGGGGATTGCTATATATTTTCAAAGCTTGCCGTAAAGCATTGATGGCCTGTTTTAAATTAACCGGCGGTTCTTCGGCTTCCGCCAGTGAAGCATAGGCTTCGCTCAATTCGGATTGCACAGCGGCATATTCCAAGGGAAGATTGTCCGGGGTATAAACCTCCAACACCTTGCTGTAACTATCAACCGCTTTTCGATTATTCGCTTTTTTATTCTCCGCCGCCGCCACTTTGGCATACGCGCGGCCTAAATTCCTTTGAATGATTGCATATTCCTTCGGCATCTCTTTTACCGTAAAGATTGCAAGGGCTGCATCATAGTTTTGAATCGCGCGGAGACAATTAAAGGCCATATCGGCAATTGCCGCCAATTTCAAATGATTATTGCCGATATTAAGCTGAATATTTCCATATTGCAGCGGGTGGTCATCCGGATTCCAGACTTTGAGCGCTTCTTGATAACATTCAACCCCGGACCTTAAATTATCCCCTTCGTCCTCCCAATCGGACAACCTGGTGTAAATATCGCCCAATCTGGTTTGAATTGCGGCATATTGAACGGGTAAGTCAATGTTATACACCTTCAAAGCTTCCTTGAATGCCCAGGCCGCCTTTTGAAGATTCCAGGATTTGTTCTCAAATTCGGCCAGGGTATCGTAAGCGGACCCCAAATTACGCTGGGTATCGCCATAAAGCAACGGCAGCGAATCAATGGCGCAAACTTGTAAAGCTTCCTCATAGGCCTTGATGGCCTTGCGGCAATTTTCGATATCACCTTCCACCAACGCCAATTGAAGGTAAGCATTCCCCAGATTATTCTGGGCAGTGGCAAATTCCACCGGCATTTGACTCAAAACGTCAAACTTTAAAGCCTCCTCATAAGCAAGAACCGCCTTACGGTAATTCTCGGCCCCTCCCTTAAAACCCGCCAGTTTGCTATAGGTAGCGCCCAAATTAAGTTTAGCGGTAAGAAAGTCAGCCGGGAAACGTTCACTGGTATATATACTTACTGCTCCCTCGAAACTCTCAGCCGCTTTCCGATAGTTTTCAGGCTGATCCTCCGCCTCGGCCAGAGACAAATAAATATTACCCATCTGTTCCTGGATGATGCCGTACTCCAATAGCATATTCTCTTTAATAAAGACCGATAAAGCCGATTTAAAAGCGGCAATGGATTTTTGGCAATGATCGGCTTTATCTCCCAATCCGGCCAAACTGCCATAGGCCAACCCAAGATCTCGCTGTATAAAAGCGTATTTCACCGGGGCGGTATCTATGGTGAAAACCTTTAAAGCCTCCTGGTAAGCAGCAATTGAACTTAAGCTATATTCCGGCTTGCCTTCATGTTCCACCAGTTTACGATAGGCTTCCCCAAGCCTGCTTTGAATCTCGCCGTAATTCAAAGGGTAATCGGCCAGCGTCAAAAAGGATATGCTTTCTTCAAATACTTTGATCGCTTTATGCGCATTGAAAATTGTTTCTTCGATCTCCGCCGATTTTAAATAAATATTACCCAGGTTCTGTCTTGTAAAAGCCGATTCCCGCGCCCACCCCTGTTCATCATAGATTTGAACGGCTTCCAGATAAGCGCTGGCGGCTAACTTGAAATGAACGCTTTTATCAAGATGCTCGGCCAAAAGCGTATGAATATCACCCAGGCGATTCTGGGTCCGGCTGTATTCCAACGGAAACTTATCCGGTGTATAAATGGGCAGAACCTCTTGATAAGCGCCGATTGCCAGTTTGAATTGCCGGATACGTTCGTCTTCCTGCTCTTGCATAGCCGCCAGTTTTTGAAAGGCGACGCCTAAATTATATTGAACCGATGCGTAATTATCAGGATATTTCGCCGGAATGTAAACCTCCAGGGCATTTTCCAGATACTCAATGGCCCGTAAGTAATTAACGTTGGGTTCTTCAAACTCCGCCAGCCGCAAATAAGTTTCAGCCAATTGGTTTTGCGTGGCGGCCCATGTTTCCTTGTTTGTCTCCTGGGAGATAACCCGCAGAACCTCGCGGTAAGCCGAAATAGTCTGCTGATGATTCTCCAGGTTATTCTCCAGATCGGCCAGGATGGAGTAGGCATTACCCAAATTTTGCTGAGTGTGCAGGTAGTTCTGCGGGGTTTCGCTACTATAGATTCTTAATGCTTCCCGGGAAGCCGCGATGGATTTTTGGCAATTCTCCATCCGGCCACTGTTTTGAACCGGGCCGACCGAACCCGCCGTTTCAGGTTCTTTTGCCAATTGCAGGTATACTTCACCCAAGTTTTCTTGGATCAAAGCGTAACGTAACGGATGAGCTTTTAAGGTAAATACCCGGAGAGCCTCCTGATAGGCAAAAACAATGGCTTTGTATGAGGTTTGCCACTCAGAGGAAGGCTTGTCTTCCAATTTGGCAAATTCAAACAGGGCATCGCCCAGATTATTCTGGACCAGGGCATAATCCAATGCGAAATCGGAACTATCTTTGACTTTTAATACTTCGTGGCAAGCATTGATTGCTTTTTGATAAAATTCACTTTTTGGAAGTGAACGGGCGGCTTTTAGATAAGCATACCCTATTTGTTGCTGAATATTGGCGTAATCAAACGGCGAATTTTCAATTGTCCGGACTTTAAGGGCCTCCTCAAAGGCTTGAATCGCCTGTTCAACAAAGGCGCTTTGCGCTTCATTCTCACTGAGATGCAAATGAACCTTTCCCAGGTTATAATTGGAAACCGCATATAATTCCGGAAAACTTTCCGCGCTGCATCCCTTCAAAGCTTTCTGATAATTTTCAACGGCTGATTTGAAATTGGCTTGAGAATCTTCAATCTCCGCCAGGATAGTGTAACAAGTTCCGAGATTATTGCGGCAGATTACGTAGTTCATTGGGAAATTGGCCAGAGTATATATTTTAAGAGATTCCCCGAATGCTTTGGCGGCCTTTTTACAATTCTGGGATTTATCTTTTAACTGCGCCAGAATGCCGTAGGCAACACCTAAATTGGCCTGGGTCATGGCAAAATCCAGGGGATAGTTTTCCTTGGTATAATATTTCAAAGCTTCGGTATTGGACTGAATGGCCCGTTGACAGTTTAAATAGCGGTCCTGATACTTGGCCAGCTCGGTGGTTAAATAGCCGATTTTTTTATGAAGCTCGGCTCCCTGGCCGGGATCGTTCAACGGGGTCACCAAGCCTAAAATTTCTTGATAAATGGCGATGGCCTTATAAAAACAATCAATCTTCTTGGAGACATCAAGCCATTGCAACTCCTTGGCTTTATATATGTAGGTCTCGGCGATCATTCCCGAAATCTCCGGGGGGACCGGCAAATTGTATTTCCCGGCCATTGCTTTGATCTGGTTATGGGCCTTTTCCAGCTCGGCAACGGTAAAAGTGGCGGTTCGATTGGAAGCGCTATCCCGGTCCGGAGCGTAATAATACTTGATAATATTGTCCAGGGCGGGTAAAAACTCAGCCAGGCCATGCGCCGGGACTTTTTTTATGATATTATTTTTCAAAGCGGCGGTGATCCGGTCGATGTGTTTCTTTAATTCCTTTTCCACAACAAATATGGGATGATCTGTTTGGGGGATCTCCGGATGGGGATCGGTGAGCGCTAAGTGTTTCACGGCACTTTCACTCAAGTGAAAACCGATGTCGATTAACGGATCGGTGAATTGTTGCCGGAAAACGTCATCCGTCAGACCGGATTCGGAGGGGTTCATATAAAAAGATTTAATATCAACGGTAGCGCCTTTGGTTTGCAGAATAATCGCCGGCTTCTTTCTGCCCATCAATAAGCCGAATTCGTATAATACATTGGGGGTCAAACCGTCCAGCAGTACGACTCCCAAGGCGCAATCCTCAATTTGCCGTTCAATTTTAAGATTGCTTTTGCCGGATTGCCGGCTTCCGGTCCGCTCCGGCCTGAATCCCTTTTGCCGGAGAACGTTTTCAATCTGCGAAAGCACGGGATGCATGTATTCGACGTGGGGACGGTCCGCGTATACTAAGACACACGGCAGTTGCCCGTCGAAAATAGTATCCAACCGGATATCGGCGCCGGATCCCTTTTCAGTGAAACCACGCGGAATATTCATTTGATTTAAAAACCCTTGCTCTTTGGCCACTGACATGCTTACGACCCAATCCTCCCAGACGCACACAATATATTTCCCGTTATTTATTCGACATTCGTTTGGACTCCCCTTCACGCCCGCCCGGTAATTGTTATGGGAATAGGCCTGAATCAGGTATCCGGCTATCTAGAAAATAAGTTTTAAGCTTTTATACGGTGCAAAGTTCGCAAATTTTATTGGCTCGCCCTTGCGGAGGTCCGGAATATCCCCGGAAACTCTATCTTTCAACAACTAAAATAGTAACCCCCATTACGTTATCGGCTTTTTTTCATTATTAATGATACCCAAAACCAACTTATTATCAGTTTGAAGGAGAATCTGTTTCATGATACAATGGTTCTGTCAAATCGCATCCACAATGAGGTGCCGCTATGAGATTAATCCGCTTCGGTTTTATCATCGGGATGTTTTACGCTGGTTTTTATTTCCGGCACGAAATTGAAAATCTTGTTAGGTATAAGGATACATTGGACAAGTCCTTTATCAGCTCCATGATCCGCTGCCGTCTTCTTCCCCAAAAAACCATTACTTTGTCCGACCTGGCGGGCCGGGAGGTTACAATCCCTTTACCGGCGGGAACCATCTATTACGCCCGCGGCACATATTTAACATCAACCACCAATTTCGATGATTATTTTAAAGATGCCTTGCCTGAATATGGTTTTTCCAACGTGGAGCGCCAGGGAGCAACTTTTCTGGTCAATGATAAAACCCGGACTAAAGGATTCCGGGTGACCATCCTGCCGGATAAAGGGACTTATCGGACTTTGCAGTATAACCTGCGGTAGGCCGGTTATTGGTTATTTATTGCCGGGGCTTTTAGAACTGCCTTTTAGCCGCCATTGCCTTCTACCCGAAATCTTTCGTAATGACGGTTAATCCACGTCTAATCACCAGGTCCGCCATAAATGTCATGTACTACCGCGGAGCGGTTTGGTATAATAATAACAATAAAAATAGGGGAGGAATTGCTGATGCCGTTCATCAATACGAAAACCAGTCAACCCATCACGCCGGAAACGGAGGAAAAGCTTAAAACGGAATTGGGGCGGGCCATCGGGTGTTTGAAGGGAAAGTCGGAGTCCTGGTTGATGCTGTGCTTTGAGGGAAACCAGAACATGTGGTTTCAGGGTACGGCTGATCCCGCCGCCATGGTGCAGGTGGATATTTTCGGTACTGCTTCCGCTGAAGAGTATGGGGCGTTAACCAGGGAAATTTGCGCGATACTCAACTCGGAACTGCAAATTCCGCCAAACCGGATCTTCGTCAAGTATTCGGAGAACAAGCACTGGGGCTGGAACGGGAATAATCTTTGATAGAGAGTCTCCCGCTCAATTTATAATATACCCTTTTTTCTCGAGTTCTGATAAAGCTTGGTCAATTTCATCCTTACTAAAATGAGGCTTAATTGCTTGAACAAGGTTAATTAACTCACCCAAAACATTTGACTTGCCTTTGCTTATTAAGTCACGATTAACAAAAATAATGGTAGACCTTAACTCTAACTCTTTTGCGGTAAAATCACCAAATTCATTGATGATTTTTTCAATATTTTCACTGACTGTATCCAGAAAATCTTTGGCCTTCATTCGAACGGATTCGTTAGCTTTTCCGGGAAAAATTTCATACCCTTGAATTTCAGGAATAAAGCCGACATCAACTCCATTCAGTGATTCGACAAAATCTAAATCCGACAACAATTCCGAAGAAAAAGGTCCATATGTATATAAACTATAATCATACCCGACTTTAATGTTGTAAAGCTCTTGCAGAAGGTAAACCAATTTTTGCAGGGCGGTTTTTCCAAACCGGAGCCCTAAATGATTAAGCCGATATGCAAGCTCGGCGATAATCCCGTACTTTTCCCACGGTAAATTCAAACTTACCTTCATTATTTTACTCCCCCATTTTGAAGCATTTCAATAATCTGTTTCGCTTCGTTTTTCCGGGAATAAGGGACATAAACCCTTGTCTGATTAACTGCCTTTAATCCCCCAACTACGCTCGACAACCGCGATAAAGGGATTAATCGGTTTCCGTTATGTAATATCATAATGTCCTCATTCCCAAATTTATACCAGGAGCTTGCGGCTTTATCTAAAAATGATATCATATCACCCAACCTGTGACAAATTAAATCCACATAGTATAAATCGGATTCTTCCGGTATTTCCGGGGTCTCATAAATTCGACGATGATGCCTCCGCTCATGAATTATCTTCCCATCTTCACCTCCCAATCCTTCACTGATCATGCCTAATACGCGCCAATCATCCCATTTTAAATAGGATTCAATATTTTCCTTGCATGTAGGTGGTGGAAAAGTGATTTTACCGTTCTTTGACTGCTTACCGTCATGCGATAAAACCCGCTTAAGCGCTGAAGCGATATGATGATCGTAAGCACGGCGAGTATGCTGAAAATAAATCTGGGTAAACATCATATAACGGGCAATAATCAAACCTTCTGCCGCATGAGACCCGCTTTTTTCTACAATTACAATAGGAGCACCCGTCTCAGGATGATTTGCGATTGAAATAGTGGCCAAAATTCTATGTAAATCGTATTTACCATAACTCACTCCAGTATGATGTGAATCACGGAGTAAATAATCGGCGCGATCTGCATCTAATTGGCTGGAGAAAAGTCCTCGCCATAATAGCGATCTTCCGACTGAAGGGCTACCATTTAAGAAGTCGGCGACATCTTGAGCCTTTATAGCATAATTTTGATTTAAAGGATGATTATCAATAACATCACTCATTAGATAACTAATTGCTGCGGCTGAATAATTTTCATGCTTAAACGGCTTCCCGTTCGTTGAATCGATAGGCATCAATTCTTCACCGGCATGAGAAAACGGAGCATGGCCCACATCATGAAGGAGACTGGCCAGACGAATCAAAATAGCGTCTCTTTCCAAACCGCCATCAGTAAACTTTAATTCTGACTTCAAAAATTCATTCCGTCGAGTTCGAATTTGGTCGAACATCTGAGTGGCGATATGCATTACTCCTAAAGAGTGTTCAAAACGAGTATGCATTGCGCCAGGATAAACCATATCGGTCCAGGCAAGTTGGCGAATCCTGCGTAAACGTTGAAAAACAGGATGGTTAATAATATCTCTTTCCCATTCATTTAAAACAATGAAACCATGAATCGGATCACGTATTTCATAAGTTTTGGTCAATGTTTACCTCAAGAACTTTTATTCTAATTTTACACGAACATATGTTTGTAGTCAATCATAATGTATGAAAAATGGAAATTTTACTCTTTTGAAGTTTGCAATCTACAATTACCGCTAAATTTATTTTGGTTTTACTCCGCCCTCAGCCGACAGCAACCATTCGATTTTACTGGGTAATTCCGGGAACCGCCATTTCTCCAATAGTACTGTAAATTTTGATCATCTGTTGAAAAATCAAAATCATATTTTGGCGACTCAAAGATACTCCCAGGTAAAATCATCATGAAGTACGACTTGTTTACTGTTTTCCAACTAAATAATTTGATCTTCGGCATGTAGGTGAGGCATTAAAAGAAAAGACAGTGTTTGTATTTGAGAAGCGGAGATTAAGGCCATGATTAACATACTCACCACGAAACTCTTGCCGCACCTGAAACTATCGCGCATTGCCTGCAAACCCGGACCTGATTCCGCCGTTTTTGGACGTGGTGGAGCTTGCTAGTGTCTGAAAGCCGTGGAGACGATTTATAACGATCTCCAGGCCCGGTTTTCGGGCAGGCCGGGAAAGAGTGCGGAAGAGAGCGCTTAGGTTTGTTTATTAGGGTAAAATAAGGCCCCTCCCCTGTTTAGTCGTACATGGGGAGGGGTTTTGTTTTTTGAGGATTGATTTTGAAGTCTCTTTCTCTCTTTATTATTTAACCCGCTTTAATTGCACCACTTCGGTATCTAGTCTTTTAACGTCGGTATTTAGGTCGTCAATCATCTGCTTTAATAATTGGTGTTCCTGATGATTCCGATCTAGACGGGATATAATTTCATTGAATTCATTATGATTTTCCTCGATATGAGTATCCATCTTATCAGTTAGCATCTGCAATCCTTCTCCAAAAGTGCGAAATTGCGACATTAACTCTTCAAGCAATACATTCGTTCTCCGTTGTTCATCACTCATAAAATCACCTCACCGATTCAACTGATTAATATTTTATCACAATTTTGAATCAAACTAACAAGAATTTCTTGTGAGTTGCTTCGGGTGATAATTCGCCTTCTTCATAAATATTCTGAATATGAAGGCTGATATTTTGTTGCGTTGTTTGAAATAATTCAGCCAATAGTTGTTGAGAAAGCCAGACTGTCTCGTTCTCAAAACGAACATCAATCTTAATTCGTCCGTCCTCCATCTGATAAATCAAAAACTGACTTTGCTGTATTCCGCTCATTCAACATCACCCACGATTCATTCTATTCTTCCGCTCTATCGATTAAAGGAACCCAGCGGAGCGAAGTGCTTGGCATTGCTTTTCCCGACGCAATGAGAGCATATTCTAATTCTTCAACGTCGTTTAGAGTTAACTCCATATCCTGCCAAAATTTATTCTAAAAGTTTTCGAATGAACATTTATACATAGATTTGTTTTCGTGGTCCTTATAAATAGAAATGACCTCGGCCAGCGACACAAGAGGAAACCCATCTATCCGTAGCGGCTCAAGAAGCGTATACTGCACAAAATCATGATATCGTGGCGGCTTATCCTGGGTGGAAGGGATCAGCCACTCGACCTTATCAACCTGCCTGGCGTATCTTAATTTGCCCTTACGAATCCAGTTGCGAACGGTTAAGGGCTTGACCTCTTGTATTTTTGCAAACTGATCTATTGATACATAATCGCTTTCAACTCTCAGCAAGGAGCATTCGATAGTCACGTCCATACTGCTGATGTCTTTTCCATCTTCCGATAGTTCTATATCGCCGTTAGTATTACAAAGATTCAATTCGATAGCGTTGCTGGATATTTCGTAATTATAAAATTGCCAATCAGCAGGCGCTAACTCCGGCAATCTGCATTTTTCGAGTTTGGCCAAAAATTTTCTACATAGCTGAAGCTTGTGATGTTTGGACATCTCCGTATATTCCTTGTCTTTGTCAAGCTCAATGTGTTCCATTGTCATCTTGAAGGATTTAATGAGATCCTCTTTTGAAAACAAGTGATGACGATAAAAGGCGGCAATAATATCGTTTGTTAAACGCATTACTAACACCCCTTATATTGACCGAAGTTGCATCAATATTTGTTGATTTAACTCGTTGTGCTATATAGCACAACAGATTAATTATAGTTCGATTAATTTTTTAAAAATCTTGTTCTCAACATCATTATCACTTTGAATTTCAACAAGAGGTAATGAAAGAATCCTTACGCTTTCAATGAAATCGTAATCCTTTGGAGAATGCTCCAGAACAGTTCCATCCAATTTCCTTTTATCTATTGGCAAAACTTCGTCATCAAACCACATATACCATAAATCCCAATGGCCTCTTTTGGCTATATCGGAGTAAACAATTTTTCCGATTGTAATTATTGGTTCCTCGATTTTATCTCCCCAAAAGGAGATTGTAATACCTTTATTCACTAAAGGTTCTTCAAAGTCATAGATTCTGAATATAGCTTCAACCAACCAATGATCCGGATCGTATAAACTGGAAGTCACATCTCTGGTAATCCTACTTCCGTACAAGGGCTTCCACTCCGGCGCCATTAGACCGTCCAGTTTAATTATTAGCTGCTGGCATTCTCGAAATACTTGCTGTACATATTGAAACACTCTTAATATTTCAGGTCCGTTTGGAGTAGCCATCTTATTACCCCCTATAAAATACGTTTGAATTTAAATTGATTTGAACTACCGGCAAATTGCTAAAATATTGTTTTGAATGTAATGGCAGGGAATAGAATACGGGTTGAGTTTTGTTTAAGGCTTGCTTTATTTCCGCTGATGGAAGAGTGATACCTTTATACTCCAAGAGATTTAAATGTTTCAAATAATCTATTAAGTCGTTACAAATTAATGATGGTTCATATTGGTTGTTATAGTTCTCTAAAATATTAGATAACTGCTGCCATCGCAGGTGGAATATAGGATCTTTCAGAACCCTACCGCCTTCGACAATTTCTCTAGTACTTTCATTTATCTCTGCTTGGGCATCAAATCCGGTAAGGTAAATCAAAGGGGCGATGTGTCCTTTGAACTCGGATATATCCTGGTCGTAAAAACCATTAATTGATTCATGAATTGCCAGATAGTATCGTTTTAATTGATCATTTTCGCCGACACCGCTTTTTGAAGAGTACAATTTGGCCTCGATCAGCATCAGTAAATCGGGGTCCCCGTTTTGATGACCTTTAAATAATAAGATCAAATCCGGTTCGCCATATTTCGGATGCTTCGACCAGAACTTAAATAGAACAGTCAAATATAATTCCAAACTTATTCCCTGATTTTTTAGGTGTTCTCCTAATGAAATTCCGGGAGGATTGTAGGATTGAGCTGATTTAAGAAAAGGGATCAAGATTTTTTCAGGAGGAAGATACCTTAGTCTCCCAAAAATAGTTGAGGTAAGGACATCTTCCAGTGTTTTTAATTCGGGGATTTTGCCATGTAATGAAGCTATTATCGTGGAAATCACCTTCTTTAAGGTGAATTATATTTATACGAGTTATACTTTAAAGTCACCCTACAGACTTCTCTCAAATACTGCAATAGTCTCTGCACTATCTCTATTAGATATTGTCTTCCCCATAGCCCCCCCCAATAAGGTCTAAAAGGGCCTTGGCTCTGTTAATGAAAAATTCATTAAAATCATCAGATCGAATGCTGGTTATCTCAATCTTATGACTTGTTATATATTTATCTAAATCTGATGCAAAAACTTTGCTGTCTTTTTCAATCTTTTTTAAATACTCACTTGGAGCACTACCTCCCAGTATACGATTAGTTCTTGCGAATAGGGGAGTTTTATTAACAATGGAATTCCATTTTTCTCTTTTATAGCCCTTTTCTTCACAATAGGCACGCGGGAAAATATGATGGATATCAGTGTTTTCTTCAAGAAAAGTCGTAAAATCCATAGCACTCCCACTAATAAAGTCAAAACAACCCGCCTTTAGAAGCAGCGCCATTACACCTTTATATGCCGCGCTAAGTCTGGTTTGCAGTGATAATAATCGGGTTGGATTAAAGTAGGCTCTGCTTATGGTATCAGGGTCCGGTCCGTTATCTAAAATCCACGTCATAAGACCGGTAATATCAAGCGCATATCTCGTTTCATTCGCTCCGCCATACATTTCACCAAGTACGCCACACCAATACCAACGCGCAATTTTGCTTTTCACTGTGCTATCATGTACTTTGCCACCTAAAAGCGTAAAGACTGCCGCCATTGGAATCAGTTGCGTACTGTACGGCAAATCACGGTCTGAGAAGATACGTTGCTCTTGTAAAAATTTTGCTATCTCTAAAAAGCCATCGGTTAGTTGATTGGCATTATTTTTGTACTCTTCCAGAGTTAAGTCAAGCACATCTTTTTTCTTGCAGCTTACTGCGGCTCCTCCATTCATATAACGTTTATATCCCGCAAGCAAAGTCATCGAAGTTAAAAAGTCGGTCGCTGATACATCTAATAAAACAGTTTGTTTATTAAGAGTTTCCTTTCGCTTTTCCCAGTCTTTTCTAAGCTCAAAGTCTTCTGCTGCAAATGTAGCTGTAACCAGTTCAAAGACGGTAAGCGCTACCCCACCGGTATTTACATTTTCAAAAACCTGGCATACTGCTTCCTTGTGGATCGCTTTATCCAAGGTGATAACCGGTACTTTATATGATTGGATTGGAGCTAAAACATCTACAGTGAAACGGGCGTATCGCTCTAATATTTCCGGATTGTAATTATGATATTTTTGATATTCATTTTGCCACATGGAACACGCCATCAGGTCATATACAATATTAAGAGGGAACATATGATGTTCAAATTCTTTTTCACGAGTTGAGATATCCAAATCAATTTTTCTACCAAAGTCGGACTTCAACATTCTATCCTCGGGTATGGATAAAATAGCATCAATTCTATCAATTTGCGGGTTTAAGCATTCTTTTATATCCAGGTAGTAAAATCTTTTAATATCGACTTTCTTTTCGGTTATTGTCTCCACTACCTTTTGGCTGAACATCGCGCAATACACCGAAGTAAGGCGCTGCTGTCCATCAAGCACAAGCTGGTCTGGTTTGGCGTCAAGTTCAACTCCTGTAAAAGAGCGATACTTAAACCGGATACTATCCCCGCCATAATCAAGGAACATTACGGCTCCGACAGGATATGAATTCGATATGCTCGCAATAAGCGCTTTAATCCGATAATCATCCCAAACCCAACCACGTTGAAAATCCGGAAGTTGGACATTGGCTTTGGAAATTGACGTTAAAATTTCAGAGATACTTATATCATTGGAACGAAAAGAACTTGGCATTTTGTTATATCTCCTTTAACTTTCTTTTTCATGGTTTCTTAATTATTTATCGAGGAGTGTAACCATTACTAATGCCGCACCTAATACCATAGACCCGAAAGCAAAATTTCGATTTTTTTTATCAAAAATACACCAAGCAAAACCAAGTATTATAAAACCTGATGAAACATATAAACCTAATCGGTTAGGATGCTCATTTAACCATTGCCATTTAAATATCAACGGCAAAACTATAATCAGCAATAGACCCACAACTCCTATGACTAATCCAATAACTAATCTTTTAATAAATAACTTCGTACTATCCAATTCATTTTTTAGACCCTGGATTGTGTTGTCTTTAAGCGTTTCATTTGCGGTAGCATTTTGCTCAACCCTTTGTAAAAATTCTTTAATACTTGTTAATTGTTCATTGGTTTGATCAGCTTCTTTAGTTTTATTTTCTAGATTAGACTCTAAAGCCTCTTTTTCTTTCTTTAGTGCTTTATTATTCTGTGTAAGTCTATCATTGTCGGCAATAACTGAACTCTCAATTAATTCCTTAAAGCCTTCTGAATTCTCATCAACTGTCCTTAATTGATTTATTAAAACTTCATTAGTCAAAATACGAATTGCTGTTTCTTCTTTTAAATCGTTATAAGTACTTAAAAATGATAGGATTTTGGAACAAGTGGTAGAATAATTACTCCCTACAATACGGAACTCCGGTATAGCGAAAGTTTCAACAAAATGTTGATCGAAATCCTCCGTTGCAGGGATAAAGGGACGTAAAATTTGCATCAATTGATTTGGTAATATCACTGCACCTAGACTTTCCTTTTTCCTGAGGTTCTGCCAATCAAACGAATAAAAGTTATAGTCGGCAGTTAGAAAAAATGCTCCAGCATCCAGTGGTGAATCACCTTTTTTACGCAAATCCATTACTGTTTGCCAAACAGCAACGTCATGATTTAATGCTTCGTAAGGCTTAGGACGATTAGGGCGGTATTTAGAGACAAAGGCTTCATACTCCGCTACAAGTCTAAATCGTTGCTCATCTTTTAAAGTATTACTATTTGATACACGATAAATTTTAAAACCTTGGTCTCTGAGTAATTCAGTTATATGTTCATATTTTGATACAAATATTTCCGGATCAATTGGCGTTTGTGCATTTTTCTCATGATAGCGCAACTCTATCCCAGACAACTGATTGTTTACAACTGCTGCTCTACTTAAACTTTGACTCCATTTATGTTTTCTTAATCGTTCACCTGAAATTGCTATGGTTCTGCGTAATTCATTCAATGTTTCTTCATGATAATAAATATTAAAAGGCAATTTGTGTTTCTTAATGACTTCAAGAAGCTCAAATGATATATCATTAAAAGGATTTGAATGCAAGTCTAGGATTCCAAAAATGAAGTTGGTATCCAGAAAAATCGCAAGTGGTTTAATAGATTTTTTTAAATATAGCGATGTTTCTTTATCAACCGTTAATGCAAAAAACGTAAAGGTTCCATCTAAAAGTTGTACAAGATATTTCGTTCTTTTTGGAGTGCTGGATTTAAAGAAAAGGCGAATTAAATTTTTAGAAGTATCTTGGGCTATCCCCGGATAACATTCTCTCATTGCCTCATCAAGATATGTCGATAAATGTTTTCTAGCCTCATCATCAAAAGGAATTGTAGGATTAAGTAATTGAATGGTTTGAACCCCATGTCGCCTAAAAGCTTTTGCCATATAACTTTGTAAACATTTCCACAGTTGATCCATTTCCTTTTCTGGGATTTGTGGATTGATTTCTTTTATGGATTGAAACCATTCTTCCTTAACTCGTTGTTCTAAGGAATATGCCTCTTGTATCCTGTTTTCAATGTCACCTTTAGTTTTGGAGTCAAGTAAATATATTTTAGTTTTATTATCTTGAATTAAACTACCTGCCGAAAAAAGTCGGTCTACCGAAGAACGGATTTCGGTTTCTCCCAAAAGCAAACCATAACTAGAATGAATTTCTGAAATTATTTGAGAAACTGTCGATGGACAAAATTTATGATTAGCTGCAAAAGCTGTTAACACTAAATTATCAATGGCAGATGTGACTTTTCCATCCTTAGATAGAGCAACTATATGACACAAATGGTTGAAAATTTTGGAGTAATTTTGCTCCTTGATCATGTTCAAACCTCCTTCTTAAAATTTATAAAGCAATTTTCCGGAATCTCTCCATTAATAAATTTTCCCAAATATGGCTCCCTTGTTCTACAAAGACTTCAAGCATACTTACCAAGTCCTGATCGACTAAAGGAATAATAACCCCTCTATCGTCTTTGTAAGTATCTGAGCATCGGTTTAAAAATAATTCCATATCATCAATAGTTCTGCATAATAATAGTCCAAATTTACCCCGATTTGGACTGAAACGGCCCGAAAGTTGATCTAATTCCGGATTTTCGACATCGCGACTATAATTTTTACACTCTACCATAATAAATAGGGAGGGGGTATTGTAAACTGAGTTTAATCGAAAAAAGAAACCCCCTTCCGCGCTATTATCAAAAACTATATCAATCCTTTTCCTACCCTCATGAATTTCATTCTCAATTTGAGGGGAACTTAAGCTTGGATAAAAAAGTAGCTCTAAAATTCCCACCACCGTTCGATGATAATTAGTTGCATCTGAATTACCTGGTGGAATGGATAATAACTTTTCCCGTAAATATTGAACTATATCAAGTAAAGAGTCTTCTGCAATATTTTCATTAAGAACAACATTTAGCGATTTAGCTGTTCTTTCTCTGAATTCTTTAAACACCTCAGGATGATCTTGGGTAAATTTAGCTAACCAATCTTTATCAATATCTCCTATAGAATATTTTATGCTTTTCTTTGTTACATATCGTCTCTCTCGACCATTTTTATATTTATGAACTCTTACAAGACTGGTATTTAAACGCAGATGTTCGTTTTGGAGAAAGTTTAAAACAAAGTGTTGCAGGTATTTTTGAGGGGTATATTCTTTTGAAAATGAGACAATTCTTTTTGGCACTAACAAAATTTTCTTTTCATTGATTATCAGCATTTCCGTATAATTATTTACCCATTCGCGTTTCGTTCGATCCCAATAATAACCTGAAGGTACATTCACTTGCATTTGTATACCCCAGAGCTTACACTGGTTTTGTGTATAATCGATTAGATGTTTTCTAATGATATTTGCTGTCATATCAGACATTTTATCTTTATCTATCCCAGGCACAAAAATCCTAAAGTCTTCAATGTCTTCCATTAAACCAGTTTTAACTGCTTCACTTAATAACAAACTATCAAAAATTTTTCCGGTATCAATTGGTCCAACCCCTTTTCCATCAGGGCGACTCTCTGAAAAGCCAAGGCAGATTTCATTAGGCTCACTCAAATAATTAAAAATTTCTTGAGCTTGCTTAATTTCGTCTTGACCAAGTAGATGTAATAAATAACTAAAGAAGCTTCTTAACGTTCTATGTGCGTTAATGGCAAAGGCAAATTCACATTTTGCAATATAATATGGGTCTAAAAATAATGGGATATCACCATTGGGATCAATATCAACATAGTCCAACTCAAATTGGGTCTTTTTCAAACCAAAGGTTTGGCTGACTTTCATGATTATTCCCCCTCTTTGAATTACTTTCCTAGACTTTAACCCCACTCAAATCCAATTCCCCCTTAAACGCCCGTTGACTCAGCGAACCGTAAAGGTTTTCGAGTTCGGTGAGGCTTTGAATGTATCTTGATTTGATAGATTCGACTTTTTCAACGATGGCGGCAAATTGGTTTTGTAGTTCAACAGGCGGTTTAATTAATGGAAAAGCTTTTAACTGGGTAGAATTAATTGTGGCTATTCCAGTAGTTTGTTTTGCTGCTTTAAGAAAATAATTCTTACCGTATTTACTAGCCATAAGCGCACTTAGAAAAACCGGATTAATTGATGTATCCTTAACTCTAACTCTAAATATATGATTTTGATGTATACATTCATCAATTTCATCATTCCAAACAGCACCACGTCCTAATTTATCTGGATCTCCACCTTCAGTTAGCAACAGATCACCTTTTCTCAATTTATACTGCTGTATTTCATCATCTGTTACTTCAATTGTCTTAATCTCTGTAAGATCAAGATGTCCATCTTGGACATTCGCAACCCTCATATAGGGTACTTCTCTTAGATTAGTAGACTTATACTTTTTGCCCTTTGTAACACCAGAAACTATTTCAGTTTTAGTATTTAAAGGCTCAACACCCCATTGTTTATAGTCCATATTATTTAGCCCAAACATCTCCAGAAAAGTACTCTTCAAGAGTTCATCCAACGCCTTGATGCTCTCTTTGCGTTCGGCAATTAGCTTTTCAGCCCGGGTGAGAACTGTGGCAATGCGGATTTGGTCGTCGTAGTTTTCAGGGAGTGGAATACGAACTTCTTTTAAAAACTTAAAATGCCGACTATATCCAGCATCGGTAAGCTTTAATGTTCTAAAATAATAGTAAAGATATTTACTATCAGCTAGATTGTTCTTTATAGTTAGAGCCTTTGTACCATCTGCTCCCAATGCCAACGGAAAATCAATATATTTAAATATTTTAGTATGGTCGCCAAAAATTATTATGGGTGAGGTTAATGTGTTGATTAATTCTTTATCATTGGTATAGCCCCCAATCAACTCTTTGCCTTGATCTACAATTTTATACAGACCATTCGGTAAATAGTCTTCCTTTTTGACTTTATGAAATTTAGAGGTACTGTCCATTACAACTAAGTCGAAGGGATATTTCTTCATCCCAACATCCTCCGTAACTCCATCAGTTCTTTCACAATGCCTCCATCTATCTTTGCGAGGTCATTATCTGAAATATTCTCACCAATCTCATCGGCAATTAATTTTTCAAGTATCACCGCCGGTTTTTCATACACAACCTCTTCAAAAACATCTTCTTTATACTTACTCATACTCAGATCATAATTTTCCGCGACAATCTCACTCTTCGGCACAAAGAAAAACTTCGCTTTACGGTCGCCATCTTTACTTTGATCCCGCTTTTTATACTGCATTACAATATCCTGCAGATCCCCATACCCTTCCAGTTTTGTCCGCTTGTCGTCCAGGCTATAGCCGTCGCTTTGCATATCATAAAACCAAACATGCTCAGTCTCGCCGCCCTTGGTAAAGATCAAAATTGCGGTACTGACTCCGGCATAAGGTTTAAATACGCCGCTGGGCATGGTGATAACAGCTTTTAATTCAGACTTTTCTATCAGTAATTTACGCGCCTCTACAAAAGCCTTCCCCGAACCGAAGAGTACCCCTTGGGGAACGATCATGCCGGCGGTTCCACCCATTTTAAGCATGTTAAAGATCCGTTCGACAAAGAGCAACTCGGTTTTGGTCGTCCCTAGCTTCAACTCTTCATTGATGTCACCCTTATCGATACTGCCGGTAAAGGGGGGATTGGCCATCACCACATTGTACTCGTTATGCTCGGTATAACCTTTGCTCAAGGTATCTTTATAATCAATCAACGGGTCATCGATCCCGTGCATCATCAGGTTCATCAACCCCAACCGGACCATCGTGACATCAAAGTCGAACCCGAATAGGCTTTGCTCAAGGATCTCTTTTCGCTCCTCAGTCAAAAGACCACTCACCGAACTGCGGCTAAAACCGTCCTCGTCAGGCTGGATCTGCTCTTTTTTCTGGTCCAATTGCGTCACCATATATTGATAGGCTCCCAGTAAAAATCCGCCTGTGCCACACGCCGGGTCCGCAATCCGGTCGCCAAATTTGGGAGCTACCAGTTCGGCGATTAACTTGATGATATGGCGCGGGGTACGAAACTGCCCGTTCTTACCAGCTGTGGCAATCTCATTTAGAAGCATCTCATAGACATCGCCTTGAATGTCCTGAAAAGCCTGTCCCCGCTCTATCGCGTCCTTCTCGATCTCTGCAAAAATCTCTTCAATAGTCTTAATGGCTTCCACCAAAAGCTGGGCTTTAGGGATGATGAACACCGCGTTTTTCATATGCTTGGTAAACGGAGAAGTCCCGCCATTTAATTCTTTTAAGAAAGGAAACACTTTCATCTGGACATGATTCAACATCTCTTCGGCGGACATGCGCTTAAAATGGCTCCAGCGGAGCGTCTCTTTTGTTACTTCCTGGTCGAAACCGGGGATTTTTATCGTTCCCTCAAATTTTGAAGTGTAAGATTCACCGGTAAACTCGGCATCTTTCTTTTTCTTGGTATCCAGGTCATCAAGGCGCTTCATAAAAAGCAAATAAGTAATCTGCTCAATGGCGGTTAAGGGGTTGGCGATCCCGCCGCTCCAAAATTTATCCCATAGCTGGGCGATTTTGCTTTTTAATACCGAGTTGTTCTGTAACAATTTAAGCCACCAATCTCTCTGTAAGTTTTACGATCTCCTCGATCTCCGCCGGCGAAAACAAACCGCGAATTCCCTCCGGATGGATAATAGTAAAGGGAGCTTGGATCAGATCCCGCTTTTGAATGGTCTCCCGTTCCAAGATAAACTCCCGCAATAGGCCCAGAAAATTTAATTGTTGCGTATTCAGATACGAGTGTTCCCCGAGAAATTGATCAAACGCCTTGGTAACGGTCTCCGGAAAACTCTCTAAAATCTCGATGCCCAAGATATGCCGGATAAACTGAAGGAATTTCGCCTTCCGGTTTTTATAGACTGTCCGTAATAGGTCTTCGGTGATATGCGGATGTTCATCATGCAACATCTCCGCCAGTTGATTGGCTTCGGTTTCACTAATCGCTTCGCCATTTTTAATTTTTTGCAGGATTGGATTATTGCGAGTCAGTTCCAAAACCATCGCTTCAACCATCTCACGATACCTGGCGATGCCGATCGCCTCATGTTCCGGCCCAAACTCCACCATTTCTTTGGTCTTCACCAAGTCCGTCAAGTCAAACTTGGCCGGACCGGTTAGTCCCGTACCGGCAGAATCGCGATATTTCATCAGCGGAGCCAATTTCTCAGCCAATTCGTCCATTCCGTTATCGTCCACTGTCGCCCAATAATGGTTGGTCTGCGCCCTTTTAATCAGTTCTTCCTCTTTGACCACAATGTTTACTGAAAGCGGTAATTCGCCGATCTGCTCCATCAGATTATCTTTTAAAGTCTCATACTTCTGCTTTTCCCCCGCTAATGCCGCCAGGGAAGTCTCCAAAATGTCCTTTTCAAAACGCATCGCCTTAAAGTCAGTCTGCGATATCGTTCGAAACAGCGGTTTAATATTGGATCGCAAAAACTCAAGTTTCTCATGGGCCAATCGGACCCAAAAGTTCTCTGCTTCAAGCTTGTGCAAATCCGCTGCCGCATTCGTAATCACTACGGAACTAGGGGGAAGCGTATCGATCTGCGCCCGTAATTTTCCGATCTCTTTTTCGGTAATCCCCGCTTGACCAAGATCAATCGCTTTCTCAATCTTATCCAACCTGATCCCAACAAACCGCACCGGTAAGGGAATGGGTTGTTTCACTTCCTTACCCTTGGGTCTGAGTTTAAAATACTCAAAGTTATCCCAACAATCAAGAATCAGAAATAAATCCTTCTTAGGACACCAAGGTTTGATTTTGTCCTCTTCCAGTAATCGGGTTCCCCGCCCGATCATCTGCCAAAACTTTGTATACGAGTAGACTGGCTTCGCAAAAACCAGATTGACAATCTCCCGGACATCAATTCCTGTATCCAGCATATCCACGCTAATGGCGACCCGTGGCATATCATTATGAGTGAATTGATCCAGTAATCCACCCTTACCATAGACACGAGGATCATCCGAAACCAATACCTTTGCTAGTTCACCATGATATTCGGGGTAAAAGGCGTCAAAAATCTCTTCCATTCGCCGGGCATGGGACTTTGTCGCACAGAAAAAGATCGTCTTCCCTGGTAACACGCCGTTCGGATCCTTGATACACTCTTCCATAAACTCTTTGACGATTAGAGCGTTGGTGCCGCGATTGATTACTTTCTTTTCAAGATCCGTCCCCTCAAAGTTGATCTCTTCAACTTCTTTGCCTTCTAAGATCAATTTCTTTTGATCTTCCAGCGAAATGGTCCGTTTACTGATCCCTTCATCCTGGAATTTGGTATGGATCTTCATGACCTCAAAATTGCAAAGATAAGGAGGAACATGATCGACCGCTTCTTCATAGGAAAAGGCGAAGGTAGGAATCCCATCTTCGCAATTAAACAATTTAAAAGTGTTATGATCAATGATATCCGTAGGAGTAGCAGTTAAACCAAGCGTCATCGTGTTGAAATAATCCAGTACTTCCTGATAGGTATTGTAAATTGAACGATGACTTTCATCAATCACAATTAAGTCAAAAAAATGAGGCGACAATGGATTTTCTTCACTACGGATAATATTCAACATCGTGGGATAAGTGGATAGATAAATCCTTCGATCTTTGGCAATTGCCTTTTCCCCTAGTTTAGGCCAGCGTGGTTCATCAGGCAAATATTCCTTGAATGCATCCAACCCCTGTCCCCGCAAGGCAATCCGGTCAACCAAAAACAACACCCGTTCCGCCCAAGCAGCCCGCATTAACGCATCAACCAAAGCGATACAAATCCTGGTTTTCCCTGTTCCGGTCGCCATCACCAACAAAAACTTACGCTGTTTCTTCTCGATAGCCTCCATTATCGCTCTGATAGCCCGTATCTGATAATCGCGCCCGGCAATATGGGTATTAATCAATTCACCAGCTAAAGGTTTACGGTGATCGCGGATGTATTGGTAACGTTCCAGATCGTCGCGGGTTGGAAAACCGATAATTTTTCGGGGAGGATAGTTCTCTAAATCCCAAAAATATGTTTCAAGCCCGTTAGAATAAAAACAAAAAGGAAGTTTACCGCCATATTGTTTTTGAATGTTATTACAATATTGTTTAGCCTGTTCTCTTCCAACTTCGGCGTCTTTCGATGTCTTTTTAGCCTCAACAACCGCAAGTGGTTTACCGTCTTTGCCCAAAAGAACATAGTCGCTAAACTGATGCCCATCGTATTTGGTTCGGGCTTCAGCAACACCTTCAGGTAGGCCAACTTCAATGTCATACTCTTCAACCACTTGAGTGCGATCATCTACATTCCAGCCTGCCTTAAGAAGTTTGACATCAATTAATTCTTTTCGTGTTTGGGCTTCGGTTTTTGACATGCTATGTCAAATCCTTGTCTTTTTGAATTTATTTGTTTATTTTCTACATTTTCCATCAGTTACCTTCAAAGTAATTATCTATTATCGGAATCAAATGCACTCCAGAATGTCCCAAATAATCTACTGCATTCCCCGGATTTGTCATAATCTCAAATCCCTTAATCCCCCCATCCCTCTCCAATAACTCCTTCCTCCTAACCCTCAACAACTCATTCACCGCCAGTATTTCCTTCTCCGACATCTCAAAATAATCCCCGCAATGCCGCTTCGGCACCACCAGCGAATGCCCCTCGACCACCGGCTCCGGACTGGCAATCACAAACGCAGATCATCCTCCAACTCCAATTTAAGATCCGAGCAAAAAAAGCATCCTTCACTAGCCGCCGCAACCAAAATTCCGAAAGTCCGTATCATCCTGATCCCGCTTCGACCGATTTCATTTGGCGTACAGCACCTGCAAATTCTCATAAACCGTCTTCCCACCTTTGTTGCGCGGAATAATATGATCTTCAAACAAAAAACCATCTCTACCGATGGTTTTTTCAATCAACGATCCTTTTTTGTATATACTAATATATCCTCAAGCCCACATTCGAGAAACGCACATAACTTTTCCAAAACATCATAATCAACTCGCCGGGTTTTATCGTAAAACAAATTACGGACCGTATCTCGCGCCAAACCGCTCCCCCGAACCACATCAGCTACTTTAAGCCTTTTCTCACCAAGAATCGTTGATAATCTGCAATGAATACCCATCACTCTTGCCTCTTATCGAATGAACCTATAAAATCCTTCTATCGTTTACCCTTTTCCGCTCTACTCCCCGACTTCCGAAAAACTCTTTACAAACTGCTTTAACAACTGTCTTGTCCGTTCGTCCCCTTGCTGCCATATTTTTGAAACCTGTTGCAAAAACTCTAGTTGCTCATTACCGAAATTTTCTTTTATTAAATTATCTATTGCAATATACGACCGAAACTCCGAAAAATATGGATCTTGTAAGATCTTCAAAAATCCTTCACTCAATTTCCCAGACCCTAATAATGAAATTCCCATGGTGATATATTCTTCCGGCTCAATCAACATCTTGCCTTCCCCGGTTAAAATCCAATCCGGGTTAGCTGCAAAACGAATTTTTAAGATATTTAAAAAGGCTTTGGAGATCTTTGTTTTTCCTCCCTCAATTCTATAAATGCTGGATAAGTTCATACCCGTTTCCTGGCTGAAATCTTTTCTTGATAACCCCAGATACTCTCTAAACTGTTGAACTCTTTCTTGAATAGTATCGTTTGGCATTAAGCGAATTTTCTCCTTGACATTTTTGCATTATGCAAATATAATAAAAACAAAAATAGTTTATCTATTTGTCTAAAATTGTTACTACAAATAAAATCAGACCAACTCATTCTTTTCATGCCCTAATTTCATATTGTATTGCAAATTTTTACCCAACTTCCCTTGCGCCACAACTCTCAGCATTGCGGGCAAGCGGCTAGCCATCAACGCACCCAAAAGCACTCCTCGTTTGGCGTGTCGTTTGATTGGATACCATACCGGACGGAAACGTATCCAACCCAAAACCACTGACCGGGGGCCGTCAACCTGCCATCAGTCGTTTTGCCGGAAAAAACGTCTTCCGTCCCTTAAAGTTATACAGGGATATTATACCATATTGTAGCACAGCTACAATTCAAAATTATCCCCAAAGTTTGTTTTTTTGACAAACTTTTTAAGGATAATTTATAATACGGCGCGCCGCAACGTTTGAAACAGGAATGTGAAGTTCGAAATTCGTTCAAGCGTCTCTTCCGTATTCAACTGCGGCTGAAAATCAAACAAAACCGGAGGTAATCATGAAAAAATTCTGGGAATCCATCACCTGCTTCGCCGTCGAACTCGGCACCGTCATCAGGCTGATTGTTAAATTGGCCCTTAACGCCGTCCGCCGGATCTTTCATTGAGCTGACATGGGATATTTCTCTAAATACCTCCAAAGCATAACCAAATTTTGGTTGCTTTTTGGGTGAGCAAAAAGTGAGTCGGAACAGTGGACCCAAATTGAAGGGCGAAAAACAGCTCCCTTGAATTAATCGGTTCTTTCGAAGGCCCGTCTGACATGGCTGAAAACCATAATCATTATCTGAAAAAGGAAAAATAATGAAAGTATTTCTACTTCCTCCAAAACATAAGCCTCTATATCCGGGGTTGATTTGTCCTAACGACTCGAAAAGACGCGCGGCCCAAGTAACCTGCTCATAATCGCGGCGTTCAGGGGATTCCCCATCAAGAGCAATATCAAGGCCATATTGGTATAGATATTTTTGTCCTTTAAACCATTCCAGAGCTTATTTTTCTGATTGTTCCTCAATCATTTTTGCCTTCCAGACGCTTGATTTCCCGGTCGAAATCCGAAACGAAATGTTCGTCCTGAATTTTACGGTATACCTCGTATTCCTGCTCCGCTTTGAGCTTGGCTTCCAGAGCGCTGACCTTTCCTTTGTCCTTAAGAATCGGGTAATTAGAAAGCTCCAAAAAATTATTTATAAACTGGACCCATTCAGCCATGGTAGTAGTAATCTGACGGCGGGCCCGATTCTCCGCCAAATCCAAGTAGGCCGATACAATTTGGTTTAATTCTTTAATATGGGCTTCATGAAGATAGTTTTTGGCAATTGTAACATCGGATTTTAAGATTTTACCTTCCGGGGCCAACTTCCAACTGGTAAGCCCCATATAAAGTTTGGTGGCATCAACTGAGGAATAAATAATCTCAGCTGCTGTTTTCCCGGTAATCGCCCAATGGAGCTTATTTTGAACAGTTGCAAAAAACTCTTGGGTGATTGGCGCATTTTTATCGTAATCAATGGAAAGGCCATATATGTCAGTTATCTTTTGATAAAAACGGCGCTCGCTGGCCCGGATCTCCCGAATCCGTTCCAGCAATTCGTCAAAATAATCCCGGCCGAAATGTTTTCCTTGTTTCAGCCGCTCATCATCGAGGACAAAACCTTTGATAATAAATTCTTTAAGAGTATTGGTAGCCCAAATTCGAAACTGGGTAGCTTGATAACTGTTGACCCGGTAACCCACGGCAATAACGGCATCTAAACTGTAGTACTCAATCTTTCTTTTCACACTACGGGTTCCTTCTTGACGAACTATTTCCAAAACGGAAACAGTTCCCGCCGCCTGTTCCAACTCACCGCTCTCAAAGATATTGGTCAAATGCTTACTGATAGCCGGAACCTCAACCCCGAACAAATCGGCCATGGCTTTCTGGGTGAGCCAAAAGGTTTCATTTTGATAAACAACTTCGACCTTGGTTTTTCCTGTAGGTGAAGTATAAAAGATAATTTCGGTCGTGAGATTTTCATTGCTCATGAAAGACCTCCATTGATTACCCATTCTATCGATGGTAGTTGCGGAGAAATCCTCGACAACTGAATTTTCCTGGAGTTGCCTTTTTTAAGTACAGTGAGACAGTCAAGTTCGATTCATCTTGATTAAAGAGTCTTAAATACTCTACTCTTTCCCTTCCCCGCTCCCAACAACGCATTCAACTGTTCAATCAAACTTCCCCCGCCAGTTACGGAGATACTTCCAATCTTCTCCAAAAACCCAGTTACTTCAAGCGGTAAAGGGTTTGATTCTCCCCATGAGTTGGCGTATTTAACATGCTCCTGGTGGAGGCAACCCATTTGGGTTTGAGAAGGATTCGAACCTTCAACTTTGGTGGGATTTCGTGTCAACAGGCTTTTCAACATACCAGGACCCATTCGGGCAAGGCACTGTGAGACCATACCGAGATCTCCACATCGAAAAGAAAGTGACCAAAAACCCAAATTGATCATAACAAGGAGAATATAAAATGTCAAATATTAACTCGAATAGCTATGAATACGAAAAATGGCCCGCTCTTCGATTAGCCTTTATTGAAAACATTGCATAAAAAGACAAAACAGGACGACAACGAATGATCTATAGGACTCATCCGCATCTATCCACCGAAGAAATTCCTTCAATTCTTTAAAATGTAAAGAATTTCGCTTCAATGTCACAACCTTCAAATCCTGAAGGTCCGTTTCATCCGCTAATTTCTGGTCAGACCATTTATTTAAGTTTTTTCAGCAGGTTTTGTACGTCTCGAATTTGTTTGGCTGTTTTTTGCTTCGCTATTTTAACTGTGATGTTATCTTTCTTCTTTATCAAAAAGGACACCTCCCGGCGTCCTTTATCTTTACCTGACTTTGGTTCGATTATTCTTTAGTAATGCTCTTTTTTGGCGGTATATTCCTGTTGAGGCGATTTCATCTAATGCATAAGCAATATTATCTATGTAACGCGGAACTTTTGCTCCGTTTATGGATACTTGAATGTTTTCTTTTTTCTTGATGATGTTTTCCTTATTATTTACGGTTTCTCGTTTCATAATTCATTCCCCCATCCATAATTTAATTATATCAAATATTGGCTAAACGGCAATAGTATTTGCAATACTTAGAAATAAATTACCCGCTGATTCGATCTCCGCTAATGAAATTTCATAACCTTCCTTTGAAGTATCGATAATAATAAGCGTTTCTAATCCTTCATAACCACGATGAATACCAATTCCGAGATTTTCATATTCAATATCGATTAAATCGGTTTCGTTTTTATGAAGTAAAGTCTCAACCGGAGCTTTTATCCGTGGTTCCAAGCCGGCGATCATATCTAAATCGATTGGCAATACTTTGACGTCAACTTTTGGGAAACTATTTTGATAGGCCATAATCAATATATTATATATTTCATTTCTTACTTTTTCAGGAATTGCCCCACTCCCTAAAATGGATTCCTTAAAAGCGGAAATAGAAAATTTATATATGTAATCATGGAGATCTGACAGAAGTTCAATTTGTTTTTTTACAATTTCAATTCCCATCCGGGCATTATTAATTTCCTGGCGGTTAAATTTATTATTGATTTCGATCCCAAAAATTTTTACTCCCTGTTCCGTAATGCGATTCCAATCAAAAATACTTATGGTAATGGCAAAAATCCAAAATCCCGCTAACAACTTTAAGGCAGTAATGCCTAAAAATAATAACGAAGGAGTAAGCAAGGAATATAAATCACTTAATTGCGTTACCGACATGGAACATTCTTTTAGCGATGAACCTATTGCAAAAAATGTAATACCTATACCAAACGAAAAGATGAGAATTCTTGGGCCGTATTTTTTGATCCAATCTTGCAATGAAATCACTTCCGTTTCATGCCGCGACTCAACGTCTTCGGATTGCAGTCACCGCGTTTGGTACATTGATAGTTTAGATTAATTATGTTTGTCATAACAATTGGACAAATTTTACCAATTACCTTTTTATTTCAATAAATATCTTACGAAGAAGGAACTATCATCTTGAGAAACCGGAACTGGCTTAAATCCTGGTTCAGACAGTATTTTTCATCCGGTCCTCATCAATTTATCGTAATCTTATTTTAGCACAGTGAGTTATTTCAATAAAAATATAAAGTATACTTGGTATTTTATGCTTGTTTTTTACATAGATCAAGTACAGCGCCATAAAAAAACAGGACGGTTATCGCCCTGTTTTTTTTATGCCTTTTATTCATAATGCGTCCACATTCGTAAGACTTTCACAATTTTTTCTTCCTCCAAAACCTGATATACCAATCTGTGCTTAACATTAATACGCCTTGAATACGCCCCTGACAAATCGCCTGTGAGTTTTTCATATGATGGCGGGTTTTGATAAGGGTTGCTTTTCAAAATCGCCAATAACTCCAAGGTATTCTCTTTTAAACCGGCATTTTTAATTTTAAGGGCATCTTTCTGGGCTTGTTTGGTAAAGAACAATTTATAACTCATTATAACTCACCAGTCAAGCTCCTCCCGGCATTCTGCAACCGGTGTTTTCATCCCTGCGCGGATCGACTCTCCCATACCGGGAACACTCAATAAATAAAGAGTTTCCTGAATCGCATTCCAATCATTTTCCGATATTAATACCGCATTGCCTCTTTTTCCAAAAATCTGAATCGGTTCATGGGAAAGATTGGCTTCGTCAATCAATGCATATAGTTTTTCACGGGCATTGGTTGCATTAACGGATTTCATGATTTTCACCTCAATCTTATTATAACGTACGTTTTGACGTACGTCAATCCTCTTTCAATTCCGCAGCCATCACGGCGTATTGTAGAGCGCCATTTCGGGTTTTAACTCTCGTGGCCCAGGTCTTGACCGCGGTCAATGGCTCTTACAGCGCCGGCCCATGTTCAAGAAGTACTTGGATTTTTTTGCGCCTTGATTTCCTTAGTATCAACAACCGTAGAATCAGCGAATACAAAACTAGCCAAGAATAGCAAGATAACAATTGAATCCTGCAAATCTTATTGTTCCTGTTCCAAAACCGGCCTCCCGGCCTCGACCAGCACTTTATTCCCCAACATGAAAAGGCTCTGGACCACCAGCAACAGCCCGGTCCCCATCAGGAGCCATTCGATTTTGACGAAGTCAGCCACCGGTCCGAACACCAGCATACTCAAGGGCATCATACTGGAGGCGATCATCCCCATCACCCCGAAGATCCTGCCCAAAAAAGCCTCCTCCACCTTTTGCTGTAATAAAACCGTAGCCGGCGTGTTAAAGACCGGGATTACCAGCCCGATGAAAGCCATGAACCCTAAATAGATCCCAAAAACCGGAACCAACCCCAGGCCGAAGGTACCCGCTCCTATAATCAAGTTGGATAGGATCATAGTGTGAACCTTGTTTTTAAAACCGCCCCAAACAGCCATGACCATCCCGCCCACCATCATCCCGCTGGAAAAGGTAACTTCAATGGCGGTGAGCCGCCACACATCGCTGCCGAAACTGCGGGCCACCTGTAAAGGCGTTAAAAAGGCAGCGGGCGCGATGAGAATGAAGAAGAAAATATTAAACAGAAAGAAGGTTTTAACGTAATCATGATTTTTGATATACGCCAATCCCTCGCGCAGATCCGCAAAATAGCCGATGGTTTGTTTCGTTAAAGCTTTGGCGTGGGCCGGCACATTCAAAAACAATGATAAAATCAGCACCGCAATGGCCGCTGTAATCACATCGATCAAGAAGATGGTTTCGATGGTGGCCATCGTCAGCAGCACCCCGCTCAGCATCGGCGAAACCAGCATTACCAGTGACTGGATACTGCTGTTGACCGCATTCACTCGGGTCAGCTTATCCTCGGGTACCAATTGCGGCAGGAAAGCCCCCACCGCCGGGAGCTGAACCGCCGACCCGAACCCCCGGATGACGGACGCCCCAAAAAGCAGCCAGATTGCATCGTGTCCCGTCCAAAACAGGACTGCTAAAATCAGTGTTGCCGTCGCTATCAATGAGTCGGATAAAATGATCAGCCGTTTACGGTGATAACGGTCGGCCCAAACCCCCGCAAAGGGTGAAAGAAAAAAGGTCGGCAGGAAACCGCAGATAATCGCGATGGTCATCATCATGCCGGACTGGGTTGTTAAAGTAATGTACCAGGTGATGGCGTATTGAACCAGGGTCGAACCAAAGAGCGATACGGTCTGGCTCGTTAGAAAGAGGACGGCGTTCTTTTTCCAATTTGGATTCATAGTCGATGCTCCTTAATTTAGTTATATATTTCCATTCCTGCCTTACTTTATAGATTTTGCATCTTTTTTAATTAAAACAATAAAAAAACAGATCTCCGTCCGCTAAAGCAGGCTTTGATCTGCATTTCCACGCTAAAAGGACCCATGAATAGAAGGGATCCCGCCAAAAGCAGCACACGTCCCCTATTCCATCCTGATTCGTAAAAATAAGCGCCACAAAAAAGCCCACTTTGGGTGGATGATACTTACCGCTTTTTCATTGTCAGCTTATCTTAAACGAATCGAATACATGGAATTGTGCCCCCTTAAAATACGATAATAGTATTACATAAAGATCTGAATATTTCAAGTGGGAATTTT
Organism: Bacillota bacterium; assembly: GCA_029974635.1. Lineage (GTDB taxonomy): Bacteria > Bacillota > UBA4882 > UBA8346 > UBA8346 > JAEZJQ01. Next base: position 47,464 of record JARKQY010000011.1, read on the forward strand.
TGAAGCGCTCATCCCCAATCATCTTTACCGCCAAGCAGTCTTCACCCTTGCCTCCACCGCCGCCGGCTTTCCGGAAAGAGCAAAGCTTAAAGCAGCTCAATGATCTCCGGCGTCAATTGGCCGTTATCCATCCTGATCCGGGCGACCGTGACCCGCAGCCGGAATCTTCTCGGGCCGGCGCTTCCCGGATTCACATACAAAATCCGATCATTGACGTATACCTTTGCTTGATGAGAGTGCCCAAAGACGACCGCGTCCAAAGGTTCTGGAGGTTTTTCAAAGTCTTTGAGATTATGGATGATTAAAAACCGGCGCCTCCCTATCTCCAAGGCACGGCTGACGGGGAGCTCCCCACTCCAAGCATCGCCATCGCAATTTCCCCGCACCGCGACTACCGGCGCGATCTTTTCAAACTCCTGTAAGACTTCCATACTCCCGATATCTCCGCCATGGAATATTACGTCCGTTCCTTTAAAGGCTTCCAGCGCTTCCTTACGAACCACCCCATGGGTATCGGAAATAACCCCGATCAGCAAGCCGGCCAAGGCGCCTTCCCCTTTCTCGCTCCACAAATTGAAGAAAATTAGCTATAATCATCAAAACCGCGCAGCTAGCCTCAGCTAGAGCAACGCATCGAACAAAGCGGCGTCCTCGACTGATAAGCCCTTGAATACCAGGGATTGAGCCGCATCACCCTTTTGATAAATCTGATACTGATCGATTTCATAATGATCAAAACCATAGACCATGATCTTCGCTTGCTTTTGATCAATCATCCAGTATTCCTTGACCCCCGCTAATCTATAAGTATTCAATTTATCAATCATGTCTTTACTCCGTGTGCTATCCGCCAAAATTTCAACCACCAGCGTCGGAGTGCCCATATACTTCCCTTTCTCCGTAACATTGTTCTCCAAATCACAGGCTACCAGCAGATCCGGCTGCATCACATCAGGTTCCGCCAGATCCTTCTTTTTAAAATGCACATCAAAAGGGGCCAAAAATACCCGGCATTTTTTGCCTTTGAAGTATTCGTTGAAAATCAAGTATAATGTACGATATCTTCGTGTTTTATGTGCGACACTATTAATGATTTTGTCCGCAACTGCTTTATTAGGTTTTCCTGGCGCGCACAAATAAAAACTGCGGCCGTTTGGTCAATTTATCGTAAACCTCCGGCTGGACTTTTCTGAATTCCTCCGTCGGCATAGGCTCCGCCAGTTTTTCAATGACAAAGCCGGCCTCCAATACATCAGCGGTGATTTTACTCAGCGGCCGCCGGTAAAACTGCACCTTGACCTTACCCTGAGGGGTTTCCCATTCATCGTCCAAAAGCTCGGTTAAAAAATAATTTTCCCTTTGAAAATACGTAAAATCCATAAACGGGTGGTGTACGGAAAAGACCATAACCCCATCCGGTCGAAGTATCCGGTAAAATTCACCCATTACGGTGGTCCAGTCTTTCAAGTAATGCAGCGTCAGGGAAGACAGGACAATATCCACGGACCCGTCCCCGATAAAGGGCAGCCCCTCGTTTAAGTCCGCCCGGATAATTTCCGCGCGGTTGCCAACCCTTCGCCGGGTCATTTCAATCATATTGGGGCTAAAATCAATTCCCGTCACAGCCGCGCCTTGCTCCAAAAGCCAGCTGGTATACCAGCCCGCCGCACAAGCCGCATCCAACACTTTTTTCCCGCTGACGCCGGGCAGCAGCGCCAATGTTCCCGGCCTTTCATAGAAAGCATTAAACGGTTTCAGGTCAACGTATTTAAAATAATACTCCGCCATCTCCTGATAGGAATGAAATGATACTAATCTCTCGCCGTTCATCGTATAACCTCCGTTTCTCTTCAGCGAATCACGGAATAACTATACAAGCCATAAGAGCGCCTTCTTTGCAGTCAGCCTCAGCCCCATTATACCAATTTTTTCAAAAGTTAACAATTAACCGTAATTTCGCGTCTATATTATTTGAAAAATAGTTTGATCCATAGTATAATACTAATACCTGTATAGGGTGGGGGCAGTTTATACCTATAGGATTCTGTGCGAGTAACACTTTTTTGTGACATAAAACCACAATATTTTGTACTAGATCCTTTTGTCATATACTAAATATGCTATGAAAACCTATTAGATGCACAGACTCATAGGTATCGAAGTCAGCCACTGGTGATCGTGGTTCGAACTGGGATTTGTAAGCCTATACACACATTTTTGGTGTGCCTGGGCTTTTTATATTTAGGAGGTCAGTCAATGCTTGGAACGATGATCATCGCCATTGTTTCATTCGCAAGTACAAATATTGATGATATTTTTGTTTTGATGATTTTATACTCTCAGGGTAATGAAAAAATGAAAAAACGGGATATTGTCATTGGACAGTATCTTGGTATCGGTATATTAGTGACACTCAGTATTCTAGGTGCATTTGGATTACATTTCTTGCCGCGGAAATATATCGGGGCGCTTGGGTTATTGCCGGTTGCTTTAGGTATTAAGTCGTGGGTGGATTACAAAAAAGAAAAAGATGACACTGGAACAACGGCCAAAAAAACAGATTCAGACAAACCCGCAGCGGCTGATAAGGGTAAAACGCATCAGAAATACAAGCAACTGATACGAGAGATGAAATCCCTTTTAGTAAAGGTGATTAAGCCTGAAATATTAAGCGTCATGGCGGTCACTATGGCAAACGGAGCTGATAATATTGGAATATATACGCCAATCTTTAGTAATTATTCCATATGGGAACTTATCGTTACCGTTATAATATTCATGGTAATGATTGCGATATGGTGTTTAGCAGGCGACAAATTAGCGAATTACCCTTTAATTAAAACCAAAGTACAAAAGTATAAATATATAATAGTACCGGTTGTTTTTGTTAGTCTCGGCATCCTTATTATTCTGGAAAGCGGTATATTGGGTTCAATTGGAGAATAAGCCATCGCAAAGAAAAATATAGCCCAGAATTATAAATCGGCAAAATATCTTATGATGAACTTACCAAGTATTACACCGGCAAGACATGATATTACACTTGCAACTACATATCCAGCGCCTAACCAAACCTTGCTTTTTTCAAATAAATTTATTGTTTCCAATGAAAAAGTTGAAAAGGTTGTAAAGCCGCCGCATATACCTACGGTAAGAAAAAGTAGTAGCTTGGGATTTACAGGCGTTATTTTCACGGAAAATTCGTTGATAATCCCAATAACGAATGAACCGGCAAAGTTAATCAATAACGTACCGAATGGAAAATTTGCTGCGATCGGGATAAAGGCCAATCCAATCAAATACCTGCCGATTGAGCCGATAAATCCGCCCAAACCTACATACAAACACTTGAGCATAACACCCATCCCCTCCATGTCATAATAAAAAAGCCGATGCGTTCTGTAAAATAAAATTTACAGAAGTCATCAGCCCAAAGGCAATTTGGCATAACTGCAAGGGAGACTTCATTCCCCACTTAACTTTTTCATTATATGATTCACGAAGTATTTTGTCAATACTGGGGGCTCAACCAGCCCGCCGAACGGATTAAAACCCGCAGCCGCTAACAAATCTTACCGGTTGAAACCGCTATCGAAAAGATTTACGGGTGAAATGACTCTTGGTGATAATTCCGGTTTTTCTATAGGTCATTACAGAAAATTACCTTCAAATCTCTCCCAATAACTTCATTTTTCCATTTTTCGATTGTACGTGGAAGTTTGCTATAATAGTTGGAGTCATTGGTATAATACTTAATCACATCCGGACCGGAGGTATCGTTCATAAATATTTTGGCGACCCAGAGCCTGCCTTCCGGAGTAACCATGATCAGCGCATCATAACATCCGGCTAAGCCTCTCATCCAACTACGATAAACTTTCGCCCCAAAACCGTCCAGGTCGCTTTCTTCCGCATCAGCTCCAAAAGTGTCCACCCAATAATCATAATCCTCTCCGACCAGCCTTTGAAAGGATTTTTCCTGAATCTCGGACGTGAAAACGCCCAAGTCCAGTAGTGAAATTTTTGTTTTTGCCGCACCGCTCCGGTAATCGCCGTCAAAAATGACGCCGTATCCCGCATAATTGTCGCAATTCTCCGTGTCTACCGCGATGAGATCCTCAAATAATACAAATTCAATCTTACCGCCCAACTCATTCCCCTGCCACGTCGCCCGGTTATGGGAGACTATCGTTGCTTTTCCGCTAATCGCTCCGGTCGCTCCCCCGCTGTTAGCGTCCAATGAAAAATTAAAGCTTTTAGAGGTAACTTTGGTAATGAATAAATAACCGCCATAAGCTCCTCTGCTGCCGGTGCGCGTCCAGTCGCCCGTCCAAACCGCTTTAGCGGAAGAAGACTTCAAATCAACCGCTTTCAATTCAAAGGGCAACCTTTTGGAGCTGTTCGGCGCCATCCATTCGCCTTGAGCTTTAATCCGGGAGACCAGCCTTCCCTCGAAAACGCCGGTTATCTTTCCCGGCTCGCCGTATTCTTGCAGGGTGAATCGGTTTAGTCGGTCAATTTTCCCCCGGATCGGAATATCTACCCCGGCCCGATCATAGGAATAGCTGCCACTTAGAACCTCGCCGTCGCATTTAAGTTTCAGATGGACTTTAAGGTTATTGTTGATGGTTCCGGCGTAGGTCATTTCAAAATGATCGACGGCGAACGCCGGGGAAATTAAGAATATTAGGAATATGACAAAAAGCCATTGAAAGGATTTCTTCATCTAAACGCTCCTTTGGGAATCAACTCTTTGCTCTCAATCCACTATCGGATTACAACCGATATTTATAACGTCAAACTTGAAACCCTGTTAATAAAATCCTCCCTATTTTGGTTGATTTCCTTGTTGATTTTGTTATACATAAGAATCGCCTTTACTGAAGCGCTTACCTTAACATCATAATCAATAATTTTTTGGTCGATTATTTGAATTGCCCGGTCATATTCTTTAAGCTTAACATATTTAAGGGCTATTTTGGTATAAGCCTCATTTTTAAGACCAATCAAATATTTCCAATCCCGATCCGCGATTGAATCAAGCATCTCAGTGGCCCCCGCAAGAACTCGCATTGCTTCTTCTTTTTTATTAGTGGCAGTTAATTGGCCAATAATATCGCCGATAGCTCCGGCTTTCATTTGGTCTCGGACATCAGTATCAAAATCCCGCAATACATTAAGAGCGGCTGCCGGTTGTTTGTTGCGGCTATAATATAAAGCCACCATCAGTAAAGCATCGTTATAAAATTGGGGATCATATCCGATAGTTTTGGCGCGCACTAAACTTTTATCTAATAAACCGCACACACCATAAGCGCCTACAAGGGCTTGGAACATTTCTATTTGATCCAATCCTTCTTCAGACTCGGCAGTGATATCCCACGCTTGATCAAGTAAAGTTTCTGTCTGAACAAGATGCTTAATTTTCCTATATTGGATTGCGATATCCATTAAACCTTTAGCTCTACTAATTGACCAATCAATTTTTAAAGCCAATGCTTTTCCTTTCTCAAACTGTTTAACCTCAGCATAGCGCCCCGCTATTTCCGCGAACAAATCATCCCGTTGATAATTATCTTTAATTTTTTGGGCTATTTCCAATGATTCATTCAAGAGGGCACTGGTAATTTTATTGCCACCACCTTCAATCTGATAATATCTCACCGCTAACTCAGCCAAACCCGAGCATTTAATCGATTCATCTTTAAAAGATTTGATTGAACGGATGTATAAATCGATATTTCTAAAATTAACCTCTTTGAAATAGATCTTCAGCAGTGTTCGTTCTTTTTGATAGGTTTGTCTTATTAATTCAACAGTTCTTTTGGCAGTTGTAATATCATCTTTAGCAAGATATTTATTGGTAATTTCACTGGCAGCTTCACTAAAAAAATCATTGCTGGCCATCTTAATTGTTTTTATAGATCGTTCATATTCCCCAAAGTCAACCAAGTCCAAGGCGAAATCCTCCAATGCCTTATCCCGATAAACATATTGATCACAGGCGCCTTGAATATTTTTAGTCTCCACAATTGCGTTATTAAGAACTTCAATTGCCTTGGCTTTATTCCCCATCTTGAAATATAAAAGCGCAATATCTCTTAGTTGATATGCTTTTTCATCATTTACACCGTAGCTGTTACCCTCAAAATCAGGGTTAGGCCCAATTGTATCAACCGTCTGCAGTAGTTGGTCCAAGATTTTAACTGCATTATCTTTCTGGTTCATTTGGATATATGCTTTCGCGATATCTACTAATGATCCGCACTTTTTATTCGGGGCTTTAATTCGCTCGGCAATTGAAAGTGTAGAAATGGAATCTTTAAGGTTGTTTTTGAAGGTATAGCCTTCGAGCACACAAGTATAAGTGTGGTTTTCCGGATGATATGTAGTTTTCTCCTTGCTTACCGAGATATTATCTAGGGCTTTACCTATTTCATTTCCGGTTGAATCATATAATTTTGTTTCTTTCGCAATTACGTTCTCAATTAAAAAGCAAGTTTCAGGAACAACAACCGTAAATGTTACGAGATACCAATCACTCTGATAAAATCGATAATCAACCGGAACATTATCGTTGATTGAAAAAAGGAGTTTCCCATCAGGCTTTCCGCGAATATTAGCCGGGCCATCGATTAACTGGGCATTTACGTTAAAGCTTAAGATAAAAATAAACAAAAAAACTGGAAGGTACTTTTTCATGATTAAACACCTCAATTCATGATCCTCAATCTACCGGTCAAAGGCTTAAATCTTATCAGTTAAAAACGATATTTCAATGGAAAATCATATTCGGCTTCCTTTAGCGCCTCGGCTATTTCTTGAAAACTGGCGGTACTTAATTTCCCGACATACTTCTGATAAGGTTTTGATTCACTGCTAATATACTCATCAAGAATAGTGATGATCACCTTTTGATTCGGTTTAACATGGACTTTTTCCAATGGCACAAATTCTTTCCCGTTATAATATCCACGAAGCGCCTGCATTTAATCGCCTCAACCAACTCTTAATATATAGATAGTCTAAAATTATTACTCCCTTCACATACCGGCAACATCATCTTTACAGGATTACCCATGTCTTATGATATCATAATATCCCGTTTTTATCTCTTGTTTGCATCCGGAGTCTTCACTTTTTAATGCCGGTGTCTTTGTCGGTTGAGCATGGAGCAACCTCCTGCTTAAAAAAAAATTTCTTCACCCTAGTCTCTTTTCACTTTCTAGCAGCCTGGCCCAAACCCGCTTATAAAAAAGGAAAAGGTGAAAAGTTTTGATGTTGAAATTCAAGAATAAATTGAAGCATTGGAATGTTTTGTTTTACCCTTTACTCCTTTCTCTTTTCAATTTTTAATATCTCAGACCTCAATCTCCCCCACTCCCCGCCCGATCAGCGTCGCCCAATAGCCAATGGCGATCCCCCGCATCAGCGCCTGGGTGTAAATGATCTCATCCTGCCGGTTCATCTGCTTAATCCATTCCTCGTCGTATTCCCAGAGCAGTTTTTGATCTGCGGGGGCGAGCTTCCCCTTAATCTGTTTCAGCAGTTCGCCGGGGCGCTCGCCCAGTTGATTGTATTCCGGGTCGTGGACCAGGATCACGTCGTGGATGTACATAATATGTTCGAAGATCATGGCGTGGATGCCTTGGTGGGAGTCGGATAACATTTTTAGGGCCTCCTTTTTGATAATCAAGAGCTGGGAGTCAGCGGAAAAGGATTGATGGTTCTTTATTTTTGCCGATTGATTGGGAGAAGTTATTCAGCCTAAAATAATGTCTGGAACCAGGATTAGTCAAGATGAAAAGGATTAGCGGATTTGCGGGTATGTCAAGAATGTTCATTAATTCCAATCCCACCTCATCCTGCAACTCTTTAATCCTGTCTAATCGGTTAAATCCTCAAAATCATGGTTCAGACCATGATCTTCCCCGCTGTACCGGATTTAATGTTGATTAATTATCAATTATTCTCCCCCGCGCGCCAACTCGCCCCTACCGCCCAACACTTCCAGCATCAGCAGCGCGCCCAGCTTAAATCCGTATTCAAAGGAAGCCACCGCTTCCAGCCAGCTCGATTCGGATTGCAATTGCAACATATTTTCCGAAATTCATAAATTGAAGAAATACCTTGATTTTTCTATTCCATTCATGAGTTAAGGATGGAATAATAAGATGGATTATTTTCTTCAATTTTATATAATAAAACTTTTGTTTTTGATTTAAAACTGGCAACTGGGAACGAAACGTAAAAACCAATATGCTTTTCAAATACTCCACCGCCTGATTCGATCAATATAATACCTCAACCCGCCAACCAACCCCTGCCGGTAGATGAGTTCATCCTCCCTGCTTAGTAGAGTATTGGCAGCGGATTCGTATTCCAGAAACAGCCGGAACTCTTCCGGCCCGAGGTTTCCGGTGAACTGATCCAGGGCGCGGCGGTATTCTTTTTTCTGCGGATATGTTCCCGGTCGTTGGGAAAGAGTTTTTGTTGGAGTTCCATGGTACGGTTGAGTAGGAAGTCTTTGAGAAAGACGGGCCAGGTTTTAAGCATGAGAGGCCTCCGAGCATTTACAATTTACAATTGATGATTAAGTATTATTTTTAGTTGGCAGTTCGTCTACAATTATATATTTTTGTTGGCAAAATGTCAACATAATTTGGATTAATATTCCTTGTCCTTATTACTTTACATGATATTATTACATTTAGGAGGGATTCCTGTTGACAGAAAAAGCCACCTTCGGTGAAAGACTAAAACAACTACGGGAAGAACATAACTTAACCCAGCAAGCACTAGCGAAACAACTGCAAACCGTTAGATCCACCATCAATAAATATGAGAAAAACACCAGAAAACCAGAATATAACACATTGGTCAAAATTGCTGACCTCTTTAATACGACTACGGATTATCTGTTAGGACGGACGGAAGAAAAGTGAAAGAGCTTTATAAGAAAATAGAACGATCGTGGCCGGGAAACTGTGGCCTTTGTTGTTATTTGGAATTTCGATCTTGAGGATAGTTCCTTAATTATTACGAATTATGCCCTGATTAGTTCCATAGTCTCTAAGGAACCTTTACTCGTAATTAAAGGCTTTCCCTCATTATTAAAAATCACTTTCTCATTTTAAAGGAAAATTTTTTTATTTCAAAGAATAATTACCATCATTAACCATACCGCATTACTGAGGATAATTACATGGGAGGAACTATGCTTACTCAGCAAGAAGCGGATTCATTATTAAATATGCTCAAATTATTAACCGATAATGGTATTGTCAACTTTCCCGAAACCGGCCAAGCCAAATCTCTCGACTTGATATCCGAAAACGGGAAGGAAAAATTCATTATTGACATTAATCGGAAAAGTACTATCAAAGTTAAAAAATGTACCTATCAAAAAAGGTATCGAACTTGTATAACTTTATTACGTTTAGATATCGAAGGTTCTCCCCATACTAATCCTGATGGAGAAGTCATTTTAGAATCGCATTTTCATATCTATAAAGAAGGATTCGGAGACGCTTGGGCTTATCCTATACCAAAAATTATTACTGACCCGTCAAACCTAATTCAAACGTTGATCGAATTTCTAAAGTATTGTAAAGTGACAAATATAGATCAGTTAAAAATACAAGGGGGATTACTCCCATGACTATACCGGCCAATGATTTTATCGACTCCTATATTAATTGGCTTAAGTCAAACATTCAATGGAAAGAGATTAACGATTTCCTTGAGATTTCCACGCCTTTTCTCGATCGACATAATGACCATCTTCAAATATATGTCAAAGAAGAAGGAGCGAAATATATTCTTACCGACGATGGTTATATCCTTAATGATTTAATGATGTCGGGATGTGATATCAGTTCGCCGAACCGAAAAAATGTTCTACAAACCATTACGAATAATCTTGGTGTTAAAGTGAATGGTGATAATTTAATGGTGGAAGCCCGCCCCGACAACTTTCCCCAAAAAAAACATCAATTGCTTCAGGCGATGCTTTCGGTAAACGATATGTTCATGATCTCCCAACCCCGGGTTGCCAGCCTCTTTTTGGAAGATGTGGAGCAGTTTTTAGACCAAAATGAAATTCGTTATACTCCATCGGTTCAGTTTACCGGAAAAAGCGGGTTTATTCATAACTTTGAGTTTGTCATTCCCGCTTCTAAGAAAAAGGCTGAACGTCTGATTAAAGCAATTAATAATCCCACACGGGATAAGACCCAAACGATTCTTTTCGCTTGGAGCGATATCCGGGAAGTGCGAAAAAAAGATTCAGCTCTCTATGTGTTCATTAATGATAGCGAACATACTTTAAAACCGGAAGTTACGGGAGCATTTGGGGAATACGGAGTAATCGCCGTGCCGTGGACGAAACGGGAGGAATTTAAGGAAGAGTTAGCGGCGTGAGGTATTATATAAATTCTGCCATTTCTTGTTGTCCCTCTTTATTTTGAGAACATTGTAGTTTGCATCACCGAAAATCTTATTATGTTTTATACCAGTTCCGGTTTTGTTAGCTTTATCTGTTAATTTGTTCTCAAAGCTGGACATTGAATACACGAATTGTTTGACCATGAGTACGCAATAAAGTTTGAGTAACATTACAGTCTTCTTCTAGATTAATAATGAATTCAGGGTTTTCATATTTATTAGATATAATACCTGTTTCTAATGCCCTTATTATTCGGGATAATGTTGTTTTTCCAGAATAATTACGCTCATAAATAATATTAATCCTCTTAAATTCAGCAATATTATTTCCGGAGTCGCGGATGGTTGTATCCCAATTGAAATTCTAAAAAACAGCCATAGATTTAATTGATTTTATTTTCTTTATTGCTCCACTCATAGATTCTAACACTTCCCTTTCCGAACATGCAATTTCGCCAGCGCATTCATCACCTTGTCCAACTTCTCCTCATCCAGAAAGAAGAACCCCAGCGGATATTTCCCCGCAGTTGAATTTTGAACAACAACGCCAAGGCCAGCGAAGTCATAAACCTCGCCGCCGAAAAACGAATGAATCATTCGCCGGTTGCCACCATGATAATCATCCCGGATCACAAATTCACAATCTTTATCCTTGGCAAGCTCCAAAGCATAACGCTGCCCGGTCAGCCAGCCCAGTTGATACGATGATACGAGGCCTCCAAAGTCATATCCAGCAGATGCTCCCAGGCCAGAAACGAGACGAACTTCCGCCCCTGTAACAGGCTCCCTAAGTCCTCAGCCAAGCTCTTTCGTTTTTCCGCCACCGTCTTTTGCTTTGAAGCTCATTCCAACGCTTCTGCTTCTCCCGGAGCTCCTCAACCTTGTTTTTGGCTAAGGAACCCCTTCTTTGAGCTGATCCACTTTTCCCAACAATTCTGGCGCAAGCACACCTGTTTCGCCACTACGGCGTCCGGCTCTTTCGGATTGCGGTGATAAAGATGTTCCACCAGATAACGGTCTCCGCCCAATTCGAACTCGGAGGAAACCGCCCGGGATTTTTCGAGTTGATGGCTGATTCCCTGGTATTATTGCTGTCCCGGTCCACTCCGCCATATAAGGCCTGCGGCAATTACTTCCCGATTCCATTCTTAAATATAAGATTTTATTATTTTAATTATCGGTAAACAATTGTAAAAATTAATCCAATATCAAAATCTATTATGGCACGATGAAACCATCATTTAACGCTCGGAAATCATCCAAGTGCTCAAACCAAACTAAATAGTCATCCACCCTGCAAGGAGTTATCGCAGCTCAACCAATAGGCCATATCATATATTTTCACCATTTCCAAAAGTCCCGAATAGCTTATAATTCTCATTGGACCGATGTACCCCATCGCATAAATAAATACCGGCCTGATCATAATAAGTTAGGAATGCATCACACCCGGAGAAATAAACGATGTTTTTTCAGAAAATTTTTACCAAGCCCCAAACCGGAGCAAACCGCGGCCGGATCCGGCCCCAGACTACGGAACAACGCGAAATTACCGCGGATATCGAAGCGAACTTGCAATTCCTCATCAAAGAGATCGGGGAGCCCGCCGATTTAGTGATTCACCGTTTCGAAAAGGATGGCCCCGTGGCTGCCTTGATGTATCTGGATTCACTGGCGGACGGCAGCTTATTGGGGAGCCATATCAGCCGGCCCATCAATGAGTTTCTGATGAAAAACGGCGGCGGACTCGATCTAAAAAACACCGAACGGTTATTAACCACCGCCAAAATCTATAACTATCGGGATTTTTCCGCTGTTATCGCCAGCGTGCTGTCGGGCCAGGCGGTTTTATTTTTGCAGCAGCAAAAGACCGCTTTGGGAGTCGCTTTTCCCGGTTTTCCCCGGCGCGCGGTCAAGGAGCCCTCTACCGAGAAAGTGACCCGCGGTTCCCGGGAAGGTTTTACCGATGTCCTGACTGACAACCTGGGAATGATCCGGCGCTGGATCAAAGATCCGAATCTCGCTGTAACGAAGCTGGCCATTGGTGAACGGACCCAAACCGAAATCAACCTTTTATATTTGAAAGATGTCGCCAACTCCGACGTGGTCAAGGAATTGAAAACCCGGCTGGCCAAGATCGAAATCGACGGCATCATTGATAGCGGCTATCTAAGCGAACTCATCGCTGATCAAAAACTGACTTTTTTCCCGCTGGTCCAGGATACCGAGCGGCCTGACAAGGTCGCGGCCGCGGTTTTAGAAGGCAGGGTAGCCATACTGGTTGATAAATCGCCTTTCGCTTTGATCGTCCCCGTGACCTCGGACGAGTTTTATCAGACTCCCGCCGACTTCGGTTATAACTACTGGGTGGGATCGTTTTTACGGTTCATCCGCGCGCTGGGCACATTTATCGCCGTGACCCTGCCCGGTTTATACCTGGCCATGATCTCGGTGAACCCGGAGTTATTGCCACCGGGGTTAGTCGGCGTCGTCTCCTCAGCCAGGGTCCAGGTGCCCTTCCCGGCAGTATTTGAGGTATTGCTGACTATGGTGGTCTTTGAAATATTCCGGGAGGCCATCATCCGGGCCCCGGGCAATATCAGCCTGATCTTTGGCATTGCTGGTGGAGCCCTCATTGGTTTTTGCGGTATCCAAGCCGCTCTGGTCTCAGCTGTAACCGTGATTGTGGTGGTAATTACTTCTTTGGCATCTTTCGCCACGGCCAATACTGGCAAGGAGCAAGCCTGGCGATTGGTTCGTTTCTTTGTTTTCTTCGCCGCGGCTTGCTTTGGGGTACTCGGGTTTGTTTTGGCCGGACTCACGGTGCTGACCCATATGAACAGCTTGAAATCCTTCGGAGTCTCCTATCTCGAACCCTGGGCGCCGCCCCAATCGCTGGATATGGCTGATAGTTTCTTCCGCATTCCCTGGTGGGCGCATTCCCGACGGCCAAGCTCTTACCGTCCACAACAAACAGACCGTACAGGTCACAAAGACCTGACAGGCCTGAAAGACCTTACCGGTAAGGATGAGCCTACAGATCAGGATGATCTTACAGGTCAGGATGACCTTACAGGTAAGAATAACCTGCCGGGTCAGGAAGGAGAGGATCCCGGTTAATGTTGCCAGAAAAAACCGGTATTGGATCAGGTCTGTTGTTTATGTTCGTCTTATCCTCGCTCTTTGGTTTCGGAATAATGTTCGCCCCGCAGGTGGCCGCCGAATCCATTGGCGGGAACGGTTATTGGGGTGTGGTGGTTGCGTTTTTGTTTTCGCTGCCGGTGATTGCAGCTGTAGTTGGATTGGGGAAGCGCTTTCCCGGCAAATCCATCATCGCATACCTGCCGCAGGTCTATGGCAAAGGATTTGGCAAAATATTTGGTCTTATTTTTCTCCTGTTTTTATTGATATCCGGGGTGCTGTTTTTACGGGATATTACCGGTATCTTTGCAAGCTTCTTTTTATTTCGCAGCCCGTTATGGGCTATAGTTTCCATTATCTTACTGGCAGCAGCTTATCCGGCTTATCTGGGCATCGAGGTCATCTCCCGGCAGGCCTCATTTCTCTTTACAGCGGTTTATCTTATCATCACCATCATCTTGCTGATGTCATTGCAGCATTTTCAGCCGGACCATATCCGCCCGGTATTGGCGGGAAATCCTTTCATAGTTGCAAGCGGCGGAGTCCGGCTGTTTTATTGTTATTTTCCAATGGCGATGCTCTTCATGGTTTACCAGTACTACACCGAACCGGAAAAAGGCTGGAAAATCATCAACCGGGCCGGTTTGGTCTTCTTTGTTTATCTGTTTCTCTTTGTAATTGAGACCATCGGAGTATATGGAGCCAAAGGAGTACTCCGTTACAGCTTTCCAGTATTGGAACTTACCCGGAAGACCACGATACCTTATGTATTGCAGACCTTCGGTTTATACTTCTCCTTCGTCTGGCTTTCTCAGATTTATATCACCCTGGCCGGGTTGCTGTACACCACTGCTCAAGGTTGCGCGGAATGGTTCGGGATATTGAACTATAAACGGTTTGTCCTGCTGCTTTTACCGGTAATCCTGTTCTTGGCGCTTAGCATTCCCGGAGCCATCGATCTCCATGGGTTTATTAAGGCGTTTCAAACCATCGGAATATGGGTGATCGCTGTTTTTCCCCTCATCACCTGGGCAGTGGCATGGCTGTTTCAACGGGGGGAACAAAATGGGCCGTAAAGTGATGAGTCTGGTGGTATTCATCTCCTTGGTATTCCTCTCCGGCTGCTGGGATGTTGAGGAGATCAACCGGCGCGCCAAAATGGACGCCTTATTTATCGATCTGGGCGAAAATCCGGGAGAGCTTCGGATCGGCGGGTCATTTCCCATGCCCGGTTCTCTCCTCCCGCCCATCACCGGGACCGAGCAACAGTTTGCCAAACGCCATTATGTGCTGGGTGTTTCCGGCCGGGGGATGGTTGACGCCTGGGCCAAACTTCAGGCCAATGTGGCTCGTAATGTTTTCTACGGACAGTTGCGGACACTGATCCTCACCGAAAGGCTGGCCCGGCGGAACATCAATGATTTATTGGATTTCATCGGCCGGATTCCATCGGTGCCGCCGGACATCACGGTATTAATGACCAAATCCGACCCGGAGGCTCTCCTGGATATGAAAAACCGGGCGAATTTCTCCCCCGGGGATTATATTGAATTGTTTTACCAGTCGGTGTATAAACACACCCAGAACTTGCCCCTCACCTTATGGCAAGTCAATGCCCGCCTGGATAATAGAACCTCCGATCCCCATCTGCCCATCATCACGCCTTCCCAAGGCATGTACCAGATTGCGGGGACTACCCTGTTTTCGGGAAACCGGATGGCAGGTGAATTGGATATGCATGAAACCCAGACCCTGGCGTTATTGACGGGTTCCTCCAGCGGCTATCTGGCGGTGCCGCGCGGTAAAGACGGAGTTGTGGGATTGGGGGAAGTCGGTGCCAAAACTACTATCCGGCCGGTCAAAGACAGGGCCGGGAAAATTACCTTTTTTGTAACTACCCGGATCACCGGAGTAGTTTGGGAGACTATCCCCCGCAAGATGGAATTGAGGCCGCCGGACCGCCGCCGGATTGAAGCGCTGGTAGAGGAGTTTACCAAACGCCGGATTATCAAACTGCTGGCGAAACTCCGGCAACTCAACTCGGATCCGGTAGGCTTCGGGGAGAAATTCCGTATTAAATACCCGGCCATCTGGGAGCAGAACCAATGGTATGATATCTTCCCTACGGTTGACTTTAAGGTGCGGACTCAATTTACAATTCACCGGACCGGAATATTCCGTTAAATACTTCCTGCCCCTCCCGCCGCCGGGCCGCTGTCGGAGTCCCGCTTCCAGAGAATAAGCGCCGGCCACAAGATGAATACCTTTACCGGCAGCGGCAGTTTTTCCGGGAGACGGACTTGCGCCCGGCGCGTCCAGAACTCTCCCGGCGCTATCTACCCAATTTCGTTCCGTCCCTCCCAGAGGAGGAAAACTAAAGGATTGGCTAAGCTTTTTCTACATAATTAATCAGATAATTCACAAATTCTTTGATGTCGCTACGATGATCACGGATAATTCCAAATAATTCCTCGGTATCAACTTCATTATACATATGTACCAAGCGATTACGATAACCGGCCATCCCTTTAATCCGCTCCATGAAGTCTGAGGGAATAACCCCATTCCTGCTTAATAAGACCAAAATATCCCGATAATCCTCCGGTTTGCCAAAACCCGATTTGACCAAGATGTGCCGTCCGATATCAAACAATGCTTCCAGCCCGATGCGGAGATAATGCTCGGCAATGGATGGAGAGACTTGTCAATTATGGCGGCCCGATTATAAATCAGTTTGGCCCGAATCGGCATTTAAAATCTCCCGAAGTAAAATTGGTTGCGAACTCCTTGTTTGTCGTCCGGTCAAAAACAGAAAAATCAAGGTAATCTCGGATTAGTTCATCTTCAAAATCGGTTCGTTGCTCCTGCTTCCCATCATAGATTACTTTGCCTTCTTTAATAATCTAAAACGCAAACGAGAGCGGCGCGCGGCGTAGGTTAACCAAATCAACCTCGCGAGGGCTGCTCGAAACCGATATTCGATTTACTACATCAACTGCCATCAGCTTATTGAACAGCTTAAAAAAGCCCATTTTGAAAACAAGCTGCCTGACAGACTGAAGGTTTTGGGGAAGTACAGGATGCTTATCATCGACGAAATCGGATATCTACCCATGGATATCCAAGGAGCCAACCTGTTCTTTCAGCTCATAGCCAGACGCTACGAGAAGGCTTCAGCAGTCAAGCGATACTTAGACCTGCAACCCGAACAGTCCGAAACAAATCAACATTTTCTATCTCTTGCAACATTGGTTTATCAAGCCACTTGAACTAATTTTACTTATTGTTACCATTATATTTTATTAATTTCTTAGAAGGCAGCTGAGAAATTGTTAATCTAGGAGAGTTCGTTACATTTATCGATTTATTAATAAATTCCGTACCGGAAAGCGTATTGGCATAAAAGAAGGCCTCACTGTCGTACCCATTGGTACGACAAGCAACTAAAACAGAACCATCACTATTTAATATAAAACGATGGGTTGCCCCACCTCCTTCGGGAAATGGCAGTTTCCGAATTACTGAATAATTTTGAGCATTAAGTTCATAAATTAAATCCTCGGTGTATGATGCAAACCCCAGATAAACTTTGGTTCCATCCGGACTAAAAATCGCGTAGCCCAGATTTAGATAATTTGTAAATGTCCATTTACCAGCTATTGAAAAATCTAAAGTGTTATAAACGATTAAATCTCTTGAACCATCAACCATGTCTTTCGAAATTAAAATTTTAGAGCAATCCTTACTTAATGCAATATTTTTTGGGCTAAAACCACCGGTATTAATTTGTCTAAGAAGAGTAACGGTATTTTCAGTATTATTTATAGCATAACAGCTTAATAAATAATTAGTTGAATTAGTTCCAACATATAGCTTGTTTTGTGATTCATCAATTCCAATGTATCCTGATGGAGTTAAAGAAATATTTGAAATTGCCATAGTGTCCATATTAATAATTCTTGATTGGTCTGATGCTAATACTATTAATTTTCTTAACCCAGGGGCTGCTTCAACCCCATCTATAGTTGAGACACCCGGGAGGTTAATTGTATTATTCGTATTTGCTATAACATCCCAAATTAAGATTTGGCATCCATTAATGCCATAAGAATAACCCGAGCTAATATACAATTTATGATCGATTACCGAGTAAGCCATTTGTCGCGGTATAAAAGGGAGGGTAAATGTCTGATCTACTGTTCCGGTTTGCGGATTAATATAATATAACTTACGGTTTTCCGTAATCGCGTAAACCCGGTCGGGAATATCTCCTTTTACTAAATCAAGACAAATCCCATCCAGTGAAATATTTTTGGGGCCATTATTTACGGACATCGTTGCTTTAATTGGATACTCGCATTCAAAAACAAAATACAGATCATTATTCAAATAAACAGGAATATATTTTAGCACTGAATCGTAGTTATTTATAAATTGCAAGTTGGGAAGCGAATCTCCCGTACCCAAAGAAATTGAAACGGTGTTAGTTATCTCTGAATTACTCGCTGCCGATACACTTAGACACTTTCCGGCAACATCGGGTAATTTATATAAGTAATATGGAGCTTTAGTAAAGTCATTTCTTCCGACATATTCAGTGAAGCATTTCGCTCTAAATCTTCGGAAAGTCCGTATACTATAGTTCCGTTATTGAAGTACTTATTATAATCAAGCCAATAGGATGTACTGCAAGTACCTGATTTTTCAAATCCCCAAAAGAAGTAAGCGGTATTGTTTTTTACCAAGTAAACAGTAAGAAAATTTGCGCCAGAGGCGACGGTTATCGTTTGCTGAAAACTACCACTAATATTATCAAATTCCTTAGTTTCCATGACACTGGAATCCTTTTGAACATATATTACTATATCATAAGAAGAGTAGTTGTATGGGAAACAGTTCAATTGGAGAGTTACATTGTTTCCACTCGAACCGCCTCCACAACCTGATAATGTAATAACAATTATTCCAATTACTAAAGTCACCCATAAAATGATTCGTTTCATTTTCTACTCTCCTATCGGCATCCCCATTTTTCTCAGACTTTTATTCAAAAAGTTTTAATAATCTATTGACCTATTTATTATTAAAACCTTTAGGTATAAAAAGTAAATTCTGTACTTTTTGATTATTCCTCCAATTATTTGGAATAGTTACCGGTAAAACGATTTATACCGAGAATCCTCTTTTATTTGTACTATACCCGGGCGACACATTCGACGCATTGTGTATGTGGAGAAATACCAAGCAGACCGGTAACAATGAAATAACGAGTTCTCTCATTGACATTACATAAAGATTAAGGGATATGACTCTATTTTACCGATATTTACTCTGGTGGCTAAATAGATCCATAATAAATTTCGTAATTTTTATTTTAGTATTGATAAATACGACTTGTTGCTTGCATAACTTTGCGGGGAATTGTAAAGAAAATTCATCTAGCAAGCTTAACAATAAATTGAGACCCTTGGAAACAAGAAGTTCCAATCTTACTTTCGTTCGATCCGTACGACACATTCGACATGATAAGTATGGGGAAACATATCCACCGGCTGGATTTCAAGCGTCTTATACCCCAGCCCGTCCAGTATCTTCAAATCCCGTGCCAGGGTGCCGGGGTTGCAGCTTACATACACCATCCGTTTCACCCTGCTGGCCGCCAGCGCTTTTAATACCGTCTCCTCGCATCCGGAGCGGGGCGGGTCCAATACCGCCACATCAAAAACCATGTTCCGCTTCATCAACCCCGGCAGCACCCTCTCCACGGTTCCGGCGATAAACTCCACATTTTCGATCCCGTTTAGCTTGGCGTTCTCTTTCGCGTTTAAAATGGCTTCAGTTACTACTTCAACCCCGTAAACCTGCTTCGCCTTCTTGGCCAGAAAGAGCGTCAAGCTTCCCACTCCACAATAAGCGTCCAGCACGATCTCCTTCCAGCTCAAGTCCGCATACTCCACCGCCTTACTGTACAGCGCCTGGACCTGGACCGGGTTCACCTGAAAGAAGGAGCTGGCGGAAACTTTGAAGTTCAAAGCTCCGATCTTTTCAATGATATGATCCCTGCCCCAGAGCACGGTGTTGGAATTCCCTAAAATAACGTTATCTCTGGACCGGTTGATATTTTGAACCACGCTCTTGATCTCGCCGAATGCGCCGCACAAGTCCCGGGCAATCTTTGCTCCTCCGGGAAAAACATCCCCGGTGGTGATCAAGACCACCATGACTTCTCCGGTGGCAAATGCGTTTTTAATCAATACATGCCGCAGCAGTCCTTTGCCGGTCCGTTCGTTATAAATGGATACCCGGTACTTTTCAAGCAATTCCCGGATCTTTTTCCCGATTTTGTTGGTGATCGCCGGCTGCAATAAACAATCAACCGCCGGAACAATCTGATGGGTTCCTCTCCGGTAAAATCCCATCACTATTGAATTTCCCGAGACTCCCACCGGATACTGCCCCTTATTCCGGTAACGCCAGGGTTCTTTCATCCCGGCGACGGAATGCACCGTTACGCCGGAAAGACCGCCAATCCGTTCCACCGCATCAATTATCCGCCGCTGTTTGGCAATCAATTGCGCCCTGTAATCCAGATGCTGTAACTGACATCCGCCGCAATCCTTAAAAAGAGCGCAGCCGGGGACAACCCGTTCCGCTCCCGGTTTAATAACCGACAGCACCTCACCCCGGGCGAAATTCCGCTTTACTTCATAAATTTTCGCCAATACTCTCTCATCTTGAAGCGCTTCCGGGACAAAAACGGTGAAATCCCGGTACCGGGCCACCCCTTCGCCTTCATGCCCGTAACCGCTGATTTCAAGCTCAATTTCCTGCCCCAATTTAACTGGAATCTCCATAATTAAATCCTTTCACTGCGATTAATGAACTCATTCTCACTCCCTCTTTTGCGAAAGGTCTTCTGCCGAAGAGAGAGTACCCACAAGCTTTCGGTGCCAAAAGTCTCTTAAAATGCGTCCGATTTTCTTCCTTTCATGTACCCATGCAAGCCGAGGTGGAAGACTAATAAAACTCATTCTTTCCAACATATCATTTCTATTTTTCCATGTCGAACATGGGGTTATATCCGCTTTCGCATAATAAATCAGCGTTAAAAATCCTCATTTTTAACGCTGAACAATCTTTGCTAATAATCCAAAATATATTTACCGCTTAATAATCATTTTATTCTTATTTCTCATACATTTCAATACCCTTTAATGCCAATGCAAGCTCCAACCGTTTCCGTTGGAGTTCACAGCCTATTTGGTCCGGTTTATAAATGGAACCATTGATGAAATGCGCATTGGCATGGCAGCCGCCGCTGCAATAAAACCTGCTCCAGCAGTCTGAACAGCCTTCTTTCTTATACAATGTCGCCGCGCCAAATTCAGTACGCAGATCAAGCCGGGTAATCCCACTGAACACATCGCCCATCAGAAACTCACTCCGGCCGACGAACTGATGGCAGGGATATAAATCTCCCGCCGGGGTTACCGCAAAATAATCAAACCCGGCCCCGCACCCGGTCAACCGTTTAAGCAGGCAGGGCCCGTGTTCCAAATTAATTTCAAAGTGGAAAAAGGTAAAACCCGCTCCTTGCCTTCGCTTTTCCAAGTACAACTCCGCCAAACGCTCGTATTCCTTTTTAAGCTCCTCCAGATAAACCCCGGACAGGCGGTATTCTCCCTCAAGTTCCACCACCGGCTCCAGGGATAACTCCCGGAATCCCAAATTATAAAGATGTGCCGCATCCTCACTGAAATCCCGGTTAAACGCCGTGAATGTCCCCCGCAAGTAATAGTTTTTCTCTTCACGTTCCCGAATGAGCGCTAAAAAATTGGGGACAACCTTTTCATAACAGCCCTTGCCGCGCATCCGGTCATTGATCCCGGGACGGCCGTCCAGAGACAACACCAGGGCAATTTCTTCCCGGTTCAGGAAGGAGCGGACCGGTTCATCCAAGGCCAAACCGTTGGTTGTAAGGGTAAAATGGATTTGCTTATGACAGCTGCCGGCTGCTTCCCGGCCGTAAGCTACCAATTGCTTGACCACATTGAAGTTTAAAAGAGGTTCCCCGCCGAAAAAATCCACTTCAAGCTGTTGCCGTCCGCCAGAATTCCGGAGCAACAAATCGATAGCCTTTTTCCCCACTTCAAAACTCATATTCTCCCGTTTTCCGCCAAAAGGACCGGTACCGGCAAAACAATACCGGCAACGGAGATTGCAGTCATGGGAGACATGCAAACATAAGGCTTTTAACAACGGCTCTCTAACGATTTCCGGCTCTATCTCCCGGGTGTCGGAAAGCAGGCCCCGGCCTTTCAACTCCGCCAAATCCGCTTCAATCTGAACTAAATCGGCTGCCTTTACCGGTCTCCCCTGTAAGTAATCGTACACCGGTTCCGTTACACTGAACAAGGAATTTGAAAGAACATCAAATAAAAAAAAGCGCTCCAACGCCTTAAAACAATGCCAATTCGCCATGGATCTCCCCCGAATAAAAAATAAAGCTAGATCATAGCTATCTCTATTGTTGGATGACTGTAATTTAAAATTACCCCCTCACAAACCGGGATACTTTATTTCATGATAGCCAGAGAAGCCATAGATAGCTATATAATTGCGCAGACTATTTAAGACTATTTAAGACAATTTTAGATCGTAGCTACGCTACAGTAATGATATGGATTAATAAAAAGGAATATTTAGTTCGTTTTCTTTATTGCTTCTGGCAAACTTGATTGCCGACGGTACAGGAAGTCTTGCAGGCGGATTGACAAGAGTTTTTGCATTCACCGCAACCCCCGGTTCTAACGGTGCTTGCCAGATTCCCTTGCACTAATGGTTGAATCAATTTCATTGTATTAGCCTCCCTATGGAATAACAATATTGCCCCTCGCCTCAATAGTATATACTTTCGCTGATTCACTGTCAAGTTCGGAGCCGGGCCGGGGATTACTTATAACAGCCGCAAGATTCCCGGACAATCAATTCCGGTTTCAAAACCAAATTGGTATTAATGATGTTATTATTTTTGTTGTGTAATTTAAAGATCAATCTTTCTCCCAATAAAGTGCCGATGGTCAGCGTTGGCTGGCTCACCGTGGTAAGCGTCGGGCTGGTGTATTGACAGATCCGGATATTATCAAAACCAATCAGCCCCAATTCTTCGGGGACTTTTATGCTGTTCTTCTTGGCAACCTTTAATACCCCCAGCGCCATTTCATCATTAGCGCAAAATACCGCGTCCGGAGGATTTTTAAGCTTCAATAACCGGGCAAAGGCGCTGGTTCCACCTTCTTCGGTATAACCTCCGTTGTCGATATATCCGTCGGCAATCTCCAAATGGTTGTCATCCATGGCCTGCCGGTATCCGGCCATCCGGGCTTGATGATCATAATCATTATGGGCTTCCATTCCGCCGATATAGGCAATCCGTTTATACCCATGCAGGATTAAGTGCTTGACCGCCTGATAAGCGCCATTAAAATTATCGACAGTGATGGAACCGATACCGAGAGACTCGGTATCTTTCCCGAATACAATAATTGACAAGCCATCAGCGTTAATTTTGGCCAATTCATTGTCGTCTAAACCGGGAACTACAAATATCATGCCGTCCACCCGGCCATCATACAGATACCGGGTGTAACTGCGTTGTTTTTTGACATCATTCTGGGAATCACATACGATAAGGCCGCAGTTGGCCTCGTTTGCCTTGTTTTCCACGCCCTTGATCATCTCGGCGTAAAAAGCGGCCGATATATCCGGAACAATGATTCCGATAGTGGAAATAGTATTTTCCCTTAGCCGTTTGGCGGTATAGTTCGGAATGTAATCCACCGTTTCCAGTACTTTTAATACTTTTTCCCGGGTTTCATCCTTCACCAGATCCTTGTTGTTTAATACCCGGGAGACTGTTGATATGGATACGCCCGCTTTTTTGGCAATATCCTTTATAGTAAGTATCATCGCCGGTCTCCTGTATAAATAGATAAAAACAATCCCCTTTTATATAATACATTATGGTAACGTTTTAATAAATACAAATTTAAAGACTTTTTTAGAAATCAGACCCGTCACGCCCGGCAAAAGAGGCGGGATGTCGCCATCCCGCCTCTCGATTAAAAATCAGCAATAAACCTCCTATTAATCTATAACCGGTTGAATCGCCACTGTTGATTCGTACCGCCCGCATAGGACCATTGGTGGACATTGACGCCATCTCCTGTCGCGCCGGAACCGCCGTCAACATCGACACATTTTCCGCTGTGTCTGGCCATGATCCTGTAGTAACCTCCGCCAACGTCAATAATTTGCCATTGTTGGTTGGTTCCCCCGACATAGCTCCATTGTTGAATGTTGACGCCATCTCCCGTTGCCCCGGGGCCTCCGGTCACATCCAGCGATTTGCCGCTATTTACGTTGATGATTGAATAATATCCGCTTCCCAGGCTGGTAACAACCCATTTTTGGTTATTGCCCCCGACATAACTCCACTGATGCACATTTGCCCCGTCGGCGGTTGAAACATTGGCCACATCCAGGGCTTTACCGCTATGCCGGGCGGTTATGTAGTAAGTGGCGCCCGATACGATTCCTCCGCCGGGAGCGGGGGTCGGAGTCGGGGTGGGACCAATAACGGCAAAGTTGAGCCAGTTGATGTTAAATCCGCCGGCGCTTACATATAACCGGAGGGTTTGGGCTCCAGCGCTCAAGCTGGTGTTTGCGCTGATTGTCTGCCAGTTCTGCCAGCCCCCCGTATTTGGCACAGTGGTTGTCGCTAATGTTGTAGTGCCCCTTCTCAATTGGATTTGGCTGTTGTTGTTCGGACTGGCGACACGGTATTGTATCTCATAGGTTCCCGTGGTTGCCACATTTACATTGTAGTCCATCCAATCGCCGGTATCAGTCCAACCTATATTTAATCCGCCGCCGGTATCACCGGTGGCCTCCGTCTGTATACCGTTCATTGCGCTGTAATTTTCAGCTTCGATTTTGCCGGGAATGGCATATCCGGCGACAGGTGTTGGTGTCGCAGTTGGCCCCGGCGTCGGAGTTGATCCGATCACCCAATAATTAGGCCTTAATACTACCGATGTTTTCGTGTTGATAGCGGCTTTCATACCTTCACAAACGCTGGCATTCCGGGTATAATAATTTGCAGTAGTGTGACGGCTCCATTTTGAACGGATTGTGTCTTCCGAATCATTAACTACATTAGCGGTATTGGTATCCCCGGAATTGCAGGTATACATTCCCCACGGTGAACCGGTCCCTTTTACTTTATAAGTCCATGAGGACCAGCTAATATTATTATTCATGAATTGTGTCAGATTATAGGTCCAGGTAGATTGGCCATCATACTGGAACTCGCCGATATAATAAGGAATATTGTACGCATTCCGGCATTCATTTGCCCATTGAACGCTGTTGGCGATCGGATCCCCGTAATTGTGGACTTCATATACCACGTTGGTCCATCCTTCATTGGCGGGATTGGGGAAGACCGTCCAGTGCCAGATGAAATTGAAGAAAATGATATGATCCGGATCGATGGCTCTCACCGCAGAATATAATTTGCGCATCATGGCGGTGACTTCGGAACCGGATGCCCCGGGAAAACCGGCTGACGGTTCGTTCATCAGGTCATAACCGGCCACGGCGGCGACTCCCTTGTAACGGTTGGCAATTCCCTGCCAAAACTTAACGGCATAATTTTGGTAGGTTGTATTATTATATAGTTGCGCGCCGCTCCCGGTCCATCCGGAGTGATCCTGACCGTTCTGGGAACCGGGCACGCCGTGCAGATCAATGATGGTGTATAAGCCATATTTGCTCGCCATGGAGATGGCCCAGTCAAGCCTGGTAAACGCTCCTGACAACCAGTTCCCGTTCCGGTCCATATGGTTTTCCCAGTAAACTACCAAACGCACCATATTTAAGCCTTCGTTTCGAATCCGCTGAAAATCCGATTCCTGAATGAATCCATCATAGAAGGTATTTAATAAACTCCATTTGGTAGCGGATCCAAATCTGCTGTCAAGCCTGTTGCGCATGGTATA
Organism: Bacillota bacterium; assembly: GCA_029974635.1. GTDB lineage: Bacteria > Bacillota > UBA4882 > UBA8346 > UBA8346 > JAEZJQ01. Next base: position 73,113 of record JARKQY010000011.1, read on the forward strand.
CTCACAATTTTCTCCGGCCAGAGGGGACATCCAGGGTTCGAAAAGCATCCACCCGCCGAGATTGACGCCGCAGAGCACGGCTACACTTCCCGTACCGGCATTATTCCGGATATCCTTGCCGTTTGTTTTTAAAAAATCATTGGATAGAGCTGCATTGGCCGGTATAGATGTGAATGAAACAATCATCAGACCAATAAAAACCAACATTGTACCAAGCAGCGTAATTTTTTTGATACCCATCGTACATTGACCTCCTTCATTTCTCTCTCTAAAATTCACTTGGGATAATGCGCAGCTCCGTTTTGGGCAATATTCGCCAATCACCTCCTTTCGAAAATCTTCATAATCGGATTAATTTATTTTGCAATCGTTTTCAGAAAAATCCGGTTCACTCCGCAATTTCATATCCAATAGCTTTACTGAAAAGCGGTGTGAAAAACTCATATTAAGCAATGCACACCGCTTTGCCGCGCTTCATTATTTGTAGTTATATTGGGCGCAATAAGCCTTCCATTGTTTGATGTATTCTTTCTGAATCTTTTCCAGTCCCGCTGCCTTTGCTTTTTCCATAAATACTTTGATCGCTGCATCGACATCGGAAACCAAGCCGGCTTCCAACGGCGCCAGATATTGGGTTAATACCGTGCCTAGCGCGGCGCGTTCACTTTGATACGAGGAGTAATCTTCGGCAAATCCATCAAAAATATTGATTCCTCTATATTTTGACTTGGAGGCGATGGTGCCCATCTGCTCAAATATAACTTTTACCGCATCAAAGCTTTTATCAAACAACATATAATCGGGATTTCTCCAGCCCCAGCCGTTCATTCCCTCCCTGCCGAATCCGGTCTTGGTAGGATCACCGATGGGCTCGTAATAACCGTCTTTGACGTTATAATGCACACCTTCGATTCCATATTGCGAAAGCCAGTTATATCTTTTATCCAGCACCAGTTTCTGATAAAACATCAGCGCTCTTTCGGGATTCTTGGATGAAAACGGAACGGCATAACCGTTTTGAGTGGCATGAGCCACCTGGGCGATACCGTTTACGGCAGGATACGGCACATAACCAATCTCCCAATCGGGGTGGGCGTTTTTGGCGCTTACCAGGCTTGCGCCATACTTATTGGGGTTTTGTCCCTGGATAATCGCTACCACTTTACCGTTATCAAAAGCGGTCATATCGGTTTTGGCGGACAGGGCGCTCCGGGACCAGAACCCTTTATCCGCCCATCTTTTAAACATCTTCATATCGGCGGCAAACTCGGGCGACCCCCAATAAGCCTTGATATTCGACGGATTACTATAATCGGCGACCAGGCCATACGGCGTCCCGAAGTTAACCCATTTATATTTCATTTGCAAAATTTCCAGCGCGCTGAAAGACCAGGAACCGGGACCGGGAGACACATATTCTCCGGTTAGAACTTGGCCGGGCATATTTTTTTTGATTCCTTCAAAGTATTTCTCAACATTCTCCAAGGAGTCGGGCTCCGGAAGATTGAATTGCTTCTGTAAGTCCTTGCGATACTGAAAGCCATTGCTGGTAAATTCCTTCCAGGTTGCGGGAATGGTATATATTTTGCCATTAACCTTCACTTGATTCCAGTAATCCTTGGGGACAAATTTATACAACTGGGGAGCATACTTGGGAAGCAGGGAATCCAACGGCTTAAAGGCGTTTTTTCGGGCCAGTTTGGCATAATCCAGCCAGGAGGCGGTGTAAATTAAATCAATGGGCTGTCCGGTTTGTAATAAAAGATTGTACTTGGTGGAAAAGTCCGTCCAGGAAGTATAATTAAACTTTACCGTGACATTTAAATCCTTTTTCGCCAGTTCATTAATCTTCTCCTGAACCAATTGTAAATCCTTGGGCGCATCACCCACCATGTAAAACTGGAGTTCCACCGGTTTGAGGTTGGCGGCCCCGTCCGCGGTAAAACATGCGCCTGCCAATACACCGAGTAAGAGTACCGTAACTATTGCCAGACAGAAAATCCGTAAATTGCGTTTTTTCATCAATATCCTCCTCTATAAATTATATGTATGCTAAACCGGGCGCGCGCGCAGCGTCCGGATTTAACCTTTAACGGCTCCCACCGTGATACCGGCCACGAAGAACCGTTGCACAAAAGGAAACAACAGCAGAACCGGTCCGGTGGCAATGACCGCCATGGCTAATTTCACCGACTCCGACGGCGGGTTAATCACCACCGAAGCTCCCGATCCTGAAAGCATCTGATTTAACGCCTGATAACTGTTAAGCATGTTGTATAAATAAAACTGCAGTTCATATTTTGACGGAGTGCTAATGAACATCGAAGATAAATACCAATCATTCCAATAATTCAATGCCAGGAAAAGTCCGACGGTGGCCAATCCCGGCGTGATAATCGGGAGCACGATGCTCCGGTATATCCTGAAATCTCCCGCTCCGTCAATTTTGGCCGCCTCGTACATTTCATCGGGAAATGAATGGATGATGAAGGTCCGCATGAGGATAATCAAAAACGGCGTCATTAATCCGGGATAACATAAGGCGATATAGGAGTCATGTAACTTCAAGACATTATTGACCATGATATACCAGGGAATCAGCCCGCCGCCGAAAATGGTCGTAAAATAAATCAGGAATGAAATGGTATTCCGGTATTTGAAATCCTTGCGTGACAATACATAACCGGCCATGGAAATAAAAAACAAGCCCAGGGTTGTGCCAACCAACGTATTGATGCCGGTAACGGCATATGCTTGTAAGATACCCTCGGGAAACTGAAAAATGGTCCGGTAAGCCTCCAGGGAAAAAACCCTGGGAATCAGGTGATATCCGCTGGTGGCTATGGAAGTGTTATCTGTCAATGATCCGGAGATGATGATCAAAAACGGCAACACACATAATATTGTCATAATACTAACAAATAGATAGGCCAGAATATTAAAGAAGATCACATACTTGGATTGCATATTAAGTCCCATCGAAGCACCTCTTGAGATTATTCAATTTCACTCCTTCAATATGAAGGTTTAAAACAAGGCATACTCCGGATTACGGCGTTTTACCAGGAAATTCACGGTGATAATCAGAATAAATCCAAAAACAGACTGGTAAAGGCCGCCGGCCGCTCCGATGCCGATGTCAAAATCAAACATTAACGAACGGTAAACATAGGTATCGATAATATCCGTGGTAATATATAAGTTGCCATTGGAGCCGACCAATTGATAAAACAGCTCAAATTGGCCTTTCATGATACTCCCCAGGGCGAATAAAACCAGTATGATAAAGGTCGGTTTAATCTGGGGCAAAGTAATATACCGAATCTGTTGGAATATATTAGCCCCATCGATTTCAGCCGCTTCATAATACTCGCTGCTTATCCCCAGCATGGTGGCCAGATAGATTACAGTACCGTATCCCACCCATTTCCACATGTAGAAAACCGGAATCAGCACCGGCCACAGTTGCGGCGAATTGAAAACATCAAGCGGCTGAATGTGCAATGATTTTAATAATGTATTGATGAAACCCAACTCATAATTGAACAAATTATATACCAGAACGCCCAATATAACGTAAGATACAAAATAAGGCATGAACATCAAGGTCTGGGTTACTTTCCGGAACACATTCCCGCTTAATTTATAGAGAAGGACGGCGATGAAGATTTGAAGCAAGTTCCCAACCGCAATAAACACCAAATTATACAAAATGGTGTTCTTGGTAATATTCCATAAAATATTCGACTGATAGAGAAATTTAAAATTATCAAGCCCGACAAAAGGACTTCCGAATAAACCGGCTTGAATGTCAAATTTGGTAAATGCGTAATAGATGCCTACCATCGGCACATAGTTGTTAATAAGGAAAAAGGCGATGGTGGGAACCAACATCAAAAATAAAATTTTATTCTTTTTCAGTTCAGCGCTAAATCCATCTTTTTTCGGCACTTTTTATCCCCTACCTAGAAAATATTCTAGCAGAAACAGCACCCGATTTTCTGCCTTTGTAGCCCTTATTAAAGTGCAGCTTTAATTTAAAATTATCTTTTGATAATTCAGGGTGGATGACTACTCTCGTACTGGCCATGTCAATATTTTAAATGAAGCCGGTAGCAATGATTGTCTGCTGAAAACTTATGCAATTTTACGGGATCAACGGCGTATTTCAACTTTAACCGGTTTCCGGTGAGGATTCCGGAAACTTCACCGCCCTGATCATCCCGGATCTCAATTTGAGAGATTTTCAATTCCAGGGAGAAATCCAGGGTGATTTCCGTATCATTTTCCGACCATAGATGAAGTTCATTCTTGTTTCGCCAGCTAACATCCAATTTTGCCGTATGCTCAGCCATAACTCCGTAGTTTCCCAGCTTGACATAAGTGTCACTATCCCCATTTAACGTGGCGCTAACCAGGTTGCCGCGGTTAATTCTGATAATGCTGCAACTTTGACCGGAAACCGCTGTTTGCATTTGAACGGAACGGTTCCCGTCAAAGGGATCGATGCAAGTGACGGTAACCTCTTCTCCTGTATCGGTCCGGTTCATCAGGAACAAATAAATATCACGGGAAGATTTGTTTCCCAACGCCACTACTTCCACCGCTTCCTGATTGGAATACGCGTATTTCGAGGTAATTCCCTCCGTTGTAATGAGCCAATCGAGAAACTTGCCGTCTGGAATATAAGTCCCGATAAGAATGGCCTTTCCTTTACCATATTGCTTCTCGACGGCTACGGGCTTGTTGGCCGAATCAACCGCCCGCACTACATAATTCTTGCCGGGCTTAACAAAAGTATTGGTAACAAAAGCGCCGTTAAGCGGGGCGGCATATCCTTTCCAGGTAATTGAATCAGGCATTTTGTGATATTTTCCTAAAACAATATTCAGGTCGGGGAAGACTTTCTCCCGGAGTATACTGGCGGCTTGCATGCTCAGATCAATCTCCGGAAGGTTGGGAAACAGAATCAACTTGCCGCCTCCCTCAAGATAACGGATCAATTTTGTTTGGGTAGCGGAATCCATGATTTGCTGTGCTAAAACAATCACTAATTTATGTTTTGCCAAATCTTGTTCGGAACAGTTTTGAACATTAATGACATCATGGTCTATATCATTCAGGATAAACTGCTTCATGAAATCTTGCAAATAATCATTTGCCCCGATTGCAGTTGCAAAAATACTCCGCAAATAGGATTCATCCTGTTTGCCCCATCTTTGATACACCGCAAAATAGTTATACGGGGCGTAAAATCCCAGAGCGATATCGCAAAATGGTTCGGCCTGAAGGAAACTGAGGTTTTCATTCTCCAGATAACGGGTTAACCGGCGTAACTCACCATAAGCGGGCCGTAGACTTCCATTAGCGGAGATGGGAGCGCTTCCCGGAAACGGTTCGGGATTGTTGGAATATGGTTGCCCATTCAATTTCCCTGCGGAATCGCCGTCTACAATCGTATAAATATTGGTTCCCTTTAAAAACGGCAATGTATAACGGGTTAAGAATGCGAATTCTTTGTCGTTTCCCCAGCCCCAATTGAGTTCCGGCGCAATATTGGGACGATCCGGCTGGCTTGCTTTCAGCTGTTTCAGCCGGCGAATCCCTTGAGTATAAGAATCCAGGCTAAAAATCGGGTGCGGCGACAGCCAGAAATTGACCCCCAGCCACATTTCGGAGGCCAGTGCTCCGAAGCTCATCGGAGCTTCATCTTCCAGCATACCGGCATTATGATACATAGGAACGGTTACCCCGGCATCCGTTAATAGCTTGCCATACCTCCCCAGGATAGAACCGCCATACCAGTCCTTGAAAACTACCCAGTCCTGAAATTTCAACCATTCCCGGCGGGACTCGAACTGCCAATCTCCTTCTTCCGGCGGGGCAATAGCGGAATAACCGGCGAAATTTGTGCCGTGAAGCCGGTTATAGTTGTCGATCGACTTGTAAGTATTGCCCAGCCAGTTCCGGTAAAGCTCAATGGTTTCACGGGTATATCCCCAGGAAAAAGGATTCGCCAACTCACTGGTACTGTATGGAATCTCATTTTCCACCTGGACGGCTACGACGGGACCTGCCGGATATTGGTTCGGAACAATGATATCCGCACTCAATTGAGAGTACCATTTCTTTACATAGTCATAATATCCGGGATGCAAATAATCGGGTAACGGTTTACCATCCTGGCGAAACCCGACATCAACCCCGTATTGATCCTTCATTATCACTTCCGGATGGTCTTTAGTCAACCAATCCGGGATTCCCCCATGTTGCACTTCCCCGCACATAAATGGACCGGGTTTGGGGATCAAATACATATCCTTTTCTTTCAACATATTTATCAGTTTAACAAGATTGGTCCGTTCAGCGTTGCTTCCGGTAAAATCGAACTTGCCTTCCCCGTATTCATGAAGATTCCAGGGAATATAAACGGTAATGTACTTAACTCCCGCTTGATTGATTTTATCCAGCCGGTCGCTCCATTGAGCGGCAGGCAACCGGTAGTAGGGAAACTCTCCCGACCAAAAGTAGATCGGTTCCCCGTTAAAATAAATGCAATTGGCGGTATATTCCAAGCCTATCTTGGTTAACCCCTTGCTGGCCGTATTTATGGTTTGATGATCATTTGGGCTGTAAATTAACCCCATGTCAGACGACTCTCCTTTGTTTCCGGACAGGCAAAACGTGTTTGCCGGAATGAGTAATATAAAAATCAAGACAATCCAAAGCTTTTTCACTGATTGGCCTTGGTTCATGAAATCACCCCTTGATACTTCCGGCGATAATGCCTTCCGTAATATATTTTTGGAACATCATGTAAATCACAATCAACGGCAGCGCCACCACCACCGAACTGGCAACCAGGATGTGATATTTGCTGGAGCCCATCGTTATTAAACTGCCAAGGCCCAGCGACAATGTATATTTCTGTTGATCGGTCAACACTACCAACGGCCAGAGAAAATTATTATAATTCCATAGAAACGTAAAAATCCCTAAAGTGACTAAAGCCGGTTTTACCAGCGGCAATGCAATTTCAAAAAAAGTCCGGAACCGTCCCGCTCCGTCAATCCTGGCAGCTTCCTCCAATGAGGCCGGGATGCCGAAGAAAAACTGGCGCATCATAAAGACGTTGTAAACCGACATCACGAAAGGAAAAATTAATCCCGCCCGGGTATTATATATCCCCAACATTTTAACAATGAGAACATTCGGAATCAGTAACACTGTTCCCGGCACCATCAAACTGATCAGCATGATTTTAAAAATCTTTTCGCGTCCCGGGAAATTAATCCGCGCAAAAGCATAACCCGCCATGCTATTCAGAAACAAATTCACAAGAGTATTGATAATGGCAACCAAAAGCGTGTTTTTGAACAAATTAGGAAAATCAAGAATTTGAAACGCTTCTAAATAATTCTTGAATGTAATATACAGCTCTCCCGTTGCCCGGTCCCGGGCAATCAATGACGGATAGATGGTGTACATATCCTGCTGCAACTTTAAGGAACTGAATATCAGCCAAATAAACGGCCCAATCATAACGACTGTTGTTAAAATCAAAACCGCATATAAAAGTATTTTTTTAAAGCTTTCTTGCCGCATGTAGGTCACTTCCTTACCAGCTTTGTGAAGTATCATTTCGGCTATTATCTCTTTTACTTTACTTCTGTCACTTTAATCATCAACTTTTTGCGGGACAAATTTGAAATTTAGCAACGTCACTATTAAAATGATAAGTAACAAAATGTAAGACATAGCGCAAGCAATACCCATTTCATAATAAGTAAAAGCGTGATTATACAAGCTGAGCACATAAGATAAGGTAGAGTCGTTGGGGCCGCCTTTTGTTAAAAGGTACATTTGGTCAAAGACTTGAAAATGTCCGATAAAACCGGTAATCACCAGGAAAAAGATGGTTGGTTTAAGCATTGGCAAAGTGATATATCTGAACTTTTGAAAGCCGGACGCGCCGTCAACGTGAGCTGATTCATACAGTTCCCCGGGAATGATCTTCAAACCTGAAAGATAAATCAATATATTATAACCAAGTCCGCCCCAAACCGCCATTACAGCTAATGTAGCCAGGGCTGTTCCCACTTCCCCCAGCCAGCTATGGGGTTTAATAACCACATTGACCAGAGGAGTATTTTTGATAAATATATTGACCAGGCCGAACATGGAATCCAGTATCCACTTCCACATCGCGGCGACAGCAACCCCCGGAGTAACCACCGGAATATAAAAAGCGGTTCGGAAAAATGCCTGTCCTTTCATTTTCCGGTTAAGAATTAAAGCCAATAATAACGGAATGATTAATGAAAACGGCATTGCAATTAAAATGAACTTGAAGGTCACCCATAGCGACGGCCAAAAATTGGGATACATCAAATTATCAAACAATAAACTGGCATAATTTTGAATTCCGACAAAAACCGGACTTTTGCGCATATCCCAAACGGTAAGACTATAATATAGCGACATCAAAATCGGAGCGACTTGGAAAACCAGGAAATAAATGATTAACGGTGCAATAAACAGATACCCGGTTAACTTTTCCCGGTTTTTTTCATTCAGTAACGGGTTATGCCCGGTTTTCTTGGGTTTTATTTCTTTGACGTTAAGATAAGCCAAATGACTTGATTCCATGTTTCCTCCTTTCGGAACCCTTGATGAAGGAAAGTTGCTGTTGACATTTCGGCTATTTCATGGAGAGATTTCGAGGGAGGCGCTACCTCCCTCGAATGTTAACTTTGATTTTATTTATCCATTTTAATGATGAGGTTCGCCCTTTGAGCGGCCTGCTTCAGAACAGCCTCCGGAGCTCCTTGGCCGGCAAGTGCTTGATCCAGTGCTTTCCCGATTACCTCATCGTTAATTTTTAGCCAGGAGGTTATTCTCGGCCGGGCCTGGGCGGTTTCCATCTGCTTCAGGAAAACTTTCAGCGCTTCATCTTTCTGATAACGATCATCCTTCGCAGCCTCCAGCAGTACTGGGAAATTACCGGTCACCTCGGCGCAAACCAAGGCATTCTTCACCGAATAAGTCATATACTTAATTAGTGTCCAAGCTGCTTGCGGATTTTTGGAGGATTTGTAAACCACCAGATTTTCACCGCCAATGTTGGAAGCATGGGGATCCTTAGCCCCTTTTTTGGGGATCAACGCCACTCCAAATTTTAAATCCGGGAAATTGTCACGAAATCCTTTTAATTCCCATGGTCCGGATATCTTGGTGGCAATAAACCCGTTTTGAAACGCGTTGGCGCTGTCAGTTACTTCCCGGTTAGAGTATTTGCGCATTTCAATCCATAATTTAAGGGCGTCAATCCCGGGCTGCTCATCAAAAGTTACTTTGGATTCATTCTTGTTCACCATTGAGCCACCTGCGGCAGCTACGAATGCCGGGAATAACCAGGCTCCCCATCCGCCTCCGGGCGGAACCTCCATCGCTGCAACCTTACCTTTTTGATAGACCTTTTGGGCCATATCAAGCCATTCATCCCAGGTAACCGGCGGATTGGGCACCAAATCCTTATTGTAGTAAAGTGCTACACAAGTCTGATTTAAAGGCAACCCGTACAGTTTTCCGCCAATCATGTTTGTATTCAAGGCCCCTTGATAATACTTCTTTTTATCAATTCCATTTTTCCCTTTGGTAAAAGGATCCAGATTTAAAATTACGCCATCAACTGCAAACCGCGGCACCAGCGGCTGATCCAGATAGGATACATCCGGAGCCTGGCCTGTGGCAACTGCAGTGTTGATTTTGGTATTGAAGCCGTCTTTCGGAATATATGTAATATTGACTTTATATCCGGTTTCCTTTTCAAACGCCGCCAGCATATTATTCAATGGATTTCTGGAATCCGGTTCGTATACCCAAAGTGATACAACGGCTTTATCAGCAGCAACGATGAATTGTCCAATAGAAAATGATAATAGTAATAATCCAATTAAAATAACCTTCATCCAACAGCTTTTCATGTAATGACCTCCTTGATTCCCGTTTATTTCTGTAAGTTTCGTTTTTTATATCCTGCCAAAGCTTAAACTTCTTCCTCCTTTCCGCAAAATTCTTTGCATATCAACAACCGCAGGATTCCCGGATCACCAGTTCCGGTTTTAGAATCAAATTGAGTGTTTTTTGACCATACTCTTTATTGGTCATTTGAAAAATCAATCTCTCGCCGAGTAATACGCCGATGGTATATGTAGGCTGATTTACAGTGGTCAAGGACGGGCTTATATACTGTCCGACCCGGATGTTGTCGAAACCGATAAGCCCTAGTTGTTCCGGGATTTCGATATGATTTTTCCTGGCCATGCGGATAACTCCTAGCGCCATTTCATCATTGGCGCAAAAAATCGCATCGGGAGGTTCATTAAGCTTGATCAATCTTAAAAAAGCGCTGCCCCCGCCTTCTTCGCAATAGGCCCCATTTTCAATATAGGCATCATTAACTCCCAACCCGTTATCAATGAGCGCCTGACGATAACCCGCCAAACGCGCCCGGTGATCGTAATCGTTCTCAGCCTCGATTCCTCCAATATAAGCAATCCTCTTATGGCCATGGAAATATAAATGTTTTACCGCCTGGTACGCGCCGCTGTAATTATCAACAGAAATGGATTGGATGTTGAAACCGGACATATCCTTGCCGAATACTGCGATGGCCAAACCGTCGGCGGCGATTTTTCGTAAATCATCGTCCCGTAATTGCGGAACCACGAAAATCATTCCATCCACCCGGCCGTCATATAGATATCTCACATATTCCTTTTCCTTGTCACGGCTGTTATGAGCATCACAGACAATCAGACCGCAATCGATATCATTCGCTTTATTCTCGACTCCTTTAATAATCTCCGCATAAAATGCGGCCGAAATATCCGGCACTACAATTCCAATGGTCGAAATTTTACAACTGCGTAAACGTTTGGCGACAAAATTAGGAGTATACCCCAGTGCTTCAATAACTTCCAGCACCTTTTGCTTAGTTTCATTCTTTACCAGATCCTGATTATTAAACACCCGCGAAACCGTTGATATGGAGACACCCGATTGTTTAGCAATATCTTTTATGGTAGGCGGCATCATGTTCTCCTAAACTTGGTGGATATTTTCGATTTATTAAGCCCAATTTGGGTATGTATAGCAATATCAAAATGGACGCGCATTCTTAGGTACAACATACTTTCTAAAAACGTTTTTATTTTTTGGAAACTTTGAGATTGTCCATTTGCCGTTGCCGTCAATAAACCGTTTTAAAACTGGAAGTTACCTTCGATATTAAGAATATCATACCAAAGGATTTTTTTCAATGATTTATTGAAATCGTTTTTAGAAATCAGTACTCTTACACTTTCCCTTGGTAACTATTGCAAAATCTTTATAAATACTTATTCTTCTTTGTTCAATAAGTTTACGTACAATGTAAAAATTCGCAAGTTGACCTGGTATTATAGAAAACGATTGCGGATTTCTTGGTTTTATCCCTTTTGAAATTCAGACTGTCCCTTGTCAAGCAAAAGGTCCCTCACCTCCATGCAGTTTCAAATGTAGCGGCAGCATTCTTACGGTAGTCGGCCACTTCAGCGGTTAACCGGTAATTATTCTTCTCCAGTACCCTGAGATACTCGCTCATCAGCTTGGAAAAACTCCCAGTCTCCTCATCCCAGGAACGTTTCAGATAGGCCGCCTTGGCCTCAGGCATTATTTCCTTGGTATCGTAACTAAATAATGGAGTATTATTAGCGCCAAATAACGCAAAAGTAACATAGCGTTTTAACAACTGTTTCATGGCTTCTACCTGCGTTGAGGAGCTGTATTCTTTAATAAACTGTTCCTGGCGTACCGCCCGTTTCAGAATTTCCTCCCAACCAATCATCAATGCGGCATCCTTCACCGGAGTTTGATTCGATTCCACCGCCATTATTTCAAGATAAGCGGCCAGATCAGGAGTGATGGCGCCATAGTATTTTTGGTAGAAATCATAATCAATCACCGGGAAGAAATAACCTTCGGCAGTTTCTACCTTATAACCGCTGCCGGTGGTTTCCGATACTATCTTCTTTAAGTCGCCTTCAATACTACTAAAATCGGCAAGATTCCACCCGCTGTTACGGTATACTTTTGCCATTTCATCCTGGAGCGCTTCATTTTGATACTTCTCCTGCCATTGAGGCAGATTGGCGTTTTGAACCTGCTCCAGTCCGAGCACGAGGATTGAGGCATTTTCCTTAGAGACATTATTTATATTCTGATCCAGATACTTAATAATCTCTGTTACCGTTACATTCTTCCCGCTCATCAAAGTTTTAAACTCGGTCATTATTTTTTTATCTTTGGCCTTGTTAATACGATCATTGGTCAATACAATTAATCCGGCTAAAACCAATACAACACCACAAACAATACCGATCACAGTCAATGTACGCTTCAATCTTATCTCCTCCATCCTCATTAATCCATAATTCCTTAAACGTCAGGCAATGAAGAAAGTTACTTAACCCGTGGTAGTAACTGTTGCCAATTTTACATTTCCAACCCAAACAGCCAAATCAGCAATTGTTTTGATTGATAACGCACAAAGGCCCGGAGGTCTTCCGGGCCTTGCTTTTTCAGTATCAAACGCGCCAAAAACCAAGCGTCTTATTGCTCCTGATGTTAAATCATTTAATCGATGAGGCCTTTGCTTTGCAAAAAATCCTTTACAACAACTTCCACGTCCCGGCCTTCGACATCGACCTGGTAGTTGAGATCAGTCATGGTCGGATCGTCAATTAATCCCGCCAGCTTATTGAGAACTTCTTCAAGCTCGGGATGGTCTTTAAGCGTGTCATTACGGATTATCGGCGCCGCATAATACGGCGGGAAAAAGTCCTTATCATCAACCAACACCTTAAGTTGATATTGTTTGATGGGCCCATCGGTAGCGAAAGCATCAGTCACATCCATATCGCCGTTGCCGATGGCTTGATACTTGAGGGCGACATTCATCTTCTTCGGCTCACCCTTAAAAGTGAACCCGTACATCGCGACAAGGCCGTCATAGCCATCCTGCCGGTTGAAAAATTCATGTTCGGCGCCGAATACGAGATTTTTCGAAACTTTAGCCAGGTCACTGTAAGTTTCAACCCCGTATTTTTGGTATACCGCGTCGGTTACCGCCAGGGTGTAAGTGTTATTCAAGCCCAACGGTTCGAGCCACTTTACGCCAAACTGCCGGTCAAATTCCGCCGCAACCACCTGGTATGCCTCGTCAGGATCGCTGATGACATCCATCTTTAGCTGCGCAGTCAGCCCCGTTCCCGTATATTCGGGATAGATATCAATATCGCCGTTTTTGATGGCCTCAAAGCAAACAAAAGTACCTCCCATATTAAGTTTGCGAGTAACCTTAAGGTCGGTATGGGCTTCAACCAGTTGCGCAAACATCTCTCCCAGTGTAATATTTTCACTAAAATCCTTGGAGCCAACAACGATCGAGTCCCTGCCCCCGGCACAGCCCGCAAGCATGACGGATAATATTAGCATAAGTAATACTGACATACATACCGTTCTTTTGGTAAGTTTCATTGATTGATCCTCCTCTAAAATTTATCTGGCCCTTTTTATGAGCCGTTGCTCAATTTTTGACATGGTATAGTCAAAAATCAACGCCATCAATACAACCGGTATCGCTCCGTTTAAAATCCGCTCGAGATTCCGTGTCTGAACACCGCGGTAAATGGGATATCCCAGTCCGCCCGCGCCGATTAGAACGCCCATCACCGCGATGGACAGGGAATTCACAACCGCAATCTTAATACCGGAAAATATCAGCGGGAACGAGAGTGGAAGCTCTATCTTTATTAAACGCTGCAGCTTCGACATTCCCATACCGCGCGCCGCATCCTTGATATGATGCGAAATGCCCGCAAGACCCGTGTAGGTGTTGCGTACAATGGGCAATAGCGCATAGAGAACCAACCCCGCAATGATGGTCGTATTGCCAAGACCGAAAAAGATCATCAGCATGGCCAGGAGCGCCAGCGAAGGGATGGTTTGAATGGCTTCGGCACACCACATGATAACCGTGTCCACATGGCGCACCCAATAAGCAATCACACCCAAAACAACCCCCAACGCAATGGAAATAACGGTAGCAACGACTACGATCAGCATATGCTCCAAAATAAGGGGCCATAAGTTAATCATACTCTGACCCCCCTTAACCCTCGCGGCATGAGCATCCGTTGTAAAAGTCCTATCAATCCGCTAAACGCAAACGCTAAGATAGCGGAAGGAACGGCCCCCGCCAGAATATAGTTCGAGTTATAGCTGGAAAGGCCTGTCCAGATTAGGTCGCCTAACCCGCCGGCACCGATTAGACCCGCCAGTGTCGACCAACTGACAATGTAAACGGTGGATATGCGAATACCGCTGATAATGGAGGACATGGCCAACGGCAGTTCAACCTTATATAAAATCTGCCTGCTGGTCATGCCAATACCGCGTCCCGCTTCGATATAGCTCTGGTCTACCTGGGTAATGCCGGTAAAGGTGTTGTGCAAAATCGGTAAGATCGCGTAAAGCGAGAGCACCACGAGAGCAGGCAGCCTTCCGATGCCAAACAGGATCAAGGCAAAACCCAGCATAACAAGGCCTGGAATCGTCTGGATGGTCCCGGCTACGGCGAGAACCGGACCTGACATTCGTTTGTGACGGGAAAGAAAAATTCCGACCGGAATGGCTATCATCATACCAATCAGAACGGATATCCCCACTAATTCAATATGACGTAATAGGCTAAGTTGGATATCAATGTAGTTCCCGGCAATAAAGTCCAAAAAATTCATGACTTCATCTCCCCCCACAGCGCCTCACCCAAAGCCTTCGCCATACTGGTTCTGGTAATCAGCCCAGCGACGGTCCGGTTGTCGTTAAGCACAATAACATAATTGGATGATGAGGCAAGCAGCTTGTCAAAAGCTTGGCGGGCATCTTCCTTGCGATGAATCGTTACCGCATCTTCCGAAAGAAGTTCACTGATTTCTCTACCCGCCTTGCCATGCGCCTTGATCGCTTCAATCGTAACCGTGCCGGCATAAGTATCGTCGTCATTAAGTACAATCAGCGAATTCACGTCACGGCGGCTCATTAGCTCAATACACTCCAATGTATGACTGGTTTTAGGAACCTTTAACACCTTGGTACGCATAAAATCTTCGGCTAACAGCTTCGGCGCATTATTTTCATTCTCCATATGCCTGCCCATAAAGCTTTTTATAATAGGGTCAGCCGGATTTTGCAGCAACTCTTCCGGGGAAGCCATCTGAATAATCTTGCCGCGATTCATGAAAACAATGGTATCGGCCATCCGTAACGCTTCCTCCATATCATGCGTAACAAATACAATGGTCTTTTTCAGTTTTTTCTGAAGGTGCTTTACTTCTTCCTGTAGCGAATCGCGGGTAATGGGATCAAGAGCGCCAAAAGGCTCATCCATAAGTACAATGGGCGGCGAAGCCGCCAAAGCACGCAATACTCCTATCCTTTGCTGCTGCCCGCCTGATAATTCCGAGGGATATTTATGAGCAAATTCCTCATATGGCATATCTACCAGTTCCAGCAGGTTATGGACAATCTCCTGCCATTTTGGCTTGGGATACTTTAAGAGCTTCGGCACAACGGCAATATTCTGTTCCACCGTCATATTAGGGAACAATCCGATCTGCTGAATGACATAACCAATGGTCCGCCTTAATTCAACCGGGTTTACCTTGGTAATATCCTTACCGTTAATGAATATCTTGCCTTTATTCGGTTCAATCAGCCGGTTGATGGTTTTTAGGGTGGTTGTTTTGCCGCATCCACTCGGACCTATCAGGACAACAAATTCCCCTTGCTTTATTTCGAAGCTTATATCATCCAGCACAATACTGTGGCCATAGCTTTTACTTATGTTTTGAAATTTGATCATCCAATGTCTCCTCAGGTTTACTAAAAACAAAAAAACAGCATGAAATATCATGCTGTTAAATAACAACTTTATTTTATAAGATAAGTTGTCAGTTGTCAACCTTTGCCGAAATTCTCCGTTAACCATTTAAAATCAAGGTATGGCATCGAGTTATAGCCGTTTTTTTATTGATGAATAAATACGTTAACTGCTTCCACGCAAGAGACATCTCCCACAAAAATAATCGTGTCGTCCGCCTGAAGAACCGCATAGGGTCCAGGGGAAAGAATGAGTTTATCACCGCGCCGGATGGCAATAATCGTCGCCTCAGTTTGTTGCCAAAACTTGAGTTCCCCAAGAGTATGTCCAATCAAGGAAGATTTTTGCGGGATATCGACCTCATAATTAATGAAGGGATTCGTTTTCGAAAATCGCTCGTTAATCCGCACGATGGATTTGGCGACATCGAGAATCTGACGGTTCAGGGTTTCCTGTTCGCCAATTAAATCGGTTAATTTCTTTTGCAGAGAACGAATATTATTTTGCGCCCCGAATCTTTCAACGTATTGTTTTGCCTTTTCAACCGATAAAATGACAGCGCCGCTGTTTTGCTTGATTTCCACAATCTTCATATCTTCCAGCAGCTTCATAGCCCTTCGAATTGTCTCCGGAGAAACGCCATATTCCGACGACATAACCGATCGGCCGTAAATCTTGTCACTCTCTTTCAACTCGCCACGGGTGATCCGCAATGCAATATCAAGGGCGATCTGAAAATAAATAGGGTGAATGATGTCACTGTTTTCCAAAATACCACATCCTTGCTCTTTTTAAGCGTTAAACTATCACGAGGCTGCTATAACTAATACCCATCTCTTGCTTGGTAAAGATTATCTTATTACAAACTCAAACAAAAGTAAATTAGCAAGTTCTAGCGAATATCAAAATTCATTATCCGCCCGGCGCGATTGGATGCAGTGAAGGCAGCTTTAAATTTTATCGGAATTACGGGGATGACCATCACCGAGGTCAAGGGTTGCGGACATCAAAAAGGCCATGTGGAACACTATCGCGGTTCCGAATATGTGGTCAATCTACTGCCGAAGATTAAGGTCGAAACGGTGGTTAACGATGAGGAACTCGCTAAAGCGACGGAGGCTATTGTTGAAGTTGCTCGCACTGGCGAGATCGGCGACGGCAAAATCTTTATTTATGATATCGCCGACGTTGTTCAGGTCCGCACCGGCGAAAAAGGTCCGAAAGTAATTTGAGCCATGTTGATTTCGGCGCCGATCGGCCGGGGCGACTCAGCCGATTTTCAGGGAGTGTAAATGATCACAGGTGAAGTTCTGCCGGGATAAGGAGAATCTCACTCAGAGTTTCTCCTTATTTTTCTCCCGGGAAAACCGAACATGCTTCCGGGCAACCGGCCAGTTCGTCATTACAGGCGCATCAATATCCTGAACCTTCCGGGTTCCTAATTCAAATCTATTTATTCACAGCAGATCACGATTAATCGCATTTAAAATATCTATCGGCGACACTATTGATAATACCGGACCATAATCCTTAACATTTTCCATCGTGAAACCAAAACCAAAGGTTGATGCGATAAAGTCGATCCCGCTCCGGAGCGCTCCCTCGGCATCATAAGGGCTATCACCGATCATCACGATCCTGCTTCGATCAACGGCGCCTAGTTTAGCGATGCATTTTTCAATCACATCATGCTTGGTAAGTTTACCGTAAGTATCGCCACCAACGGACACATCAAAATACTGGTCCAGTTGAAAATGATTGATGGTCAGTTCTACGGCTTGCTGATATTTCAATGAAGCGATGCCCAGCCTGGCGCCTTGATTTTTCAAATACCCCAGTAATGCGCGCATGCCGTCATAAAGCTCGGCTTCATACATACCCCGCCGTGAGAAATACTCCTTATAAATCTCCACCCCCGTGTTAACTTGCTCTTGGGTTGCTTGCGGGTACATATTCAAGATCACCTGGGCCAAAGGCGGGCCAACATATTTCTTTGCTTGCTCTTTCGATACCTTCGCAAGTCCAAACCTCTCGCAAATTTGGTTTAATGCGTTGCCAATTCCGTCTGAGGTATCGAGCAGTGTTCCGTCAACATCAAATATATAAGTATCATACTTCATTGGCCGATAATTCCTTCATGATTGATACATACTCTTGGGCGCTTTTTTCAATCCGTGGCAAGGCAGATTCATCCGCCAGCTTTGGTATCAGATCGGAGCCAATGGCAAAGGAGAAACAGCCGGCTTTATAATAATCCCTGATATTTTCCTTGTTTATTCCGCCAACCCCGACGAACTCGGCGGCGGGAAACGGCCCTTTAAGATTTTTGATAAAACTGGGACTGACGTTTCCGGCGGGAAAAAGCTTGAGTTGAGTTAGCCCCTCATTCAACGCCTGCATGATTTCCGACGGCGTAAAAACTCCCGGAAATACAGGGATTTTCTCCCCCATAATATATTTAATCAACTCTCTGTCCCAGCCGGGTGTAATAATATATTTGGCGCCGGCCGCCAAAGCCCTGTCGGCCTGATCGGGCCGGGTGACCGTTCCCGCTCCGAGGCCCAAGTCATCGCCAAATTGCCGGCTAAGCTCTTTGAGGCAGGCGATTGCCTCCTCTTGGTCGCTGAGGGAAACCTCCATGTATTTTAGGCCCGCTCTTAATAGGGTTGCGCCGACAGCGGCAATCTTGTCACTTTTAACACCGCGCGCAATGGCGATAATTTCTCCATTGGCCAGTTTCATTTAACATCACCTCATTCCGCGGCCAGGTATCTGGCGGGATTGACCTGAAAGAACTTATCCACCAATTTCTGGGTAAAACCTTCCGCCAACAGTCGTGGCACAAATTTACCCAACAAGAAACCGAATCCGGGACCGCCGCCATATGCCGTAAGATATGATCTGCGGCCCATATCCCCCGATATCAGAATTCTATCCTCAAAACCGGCGTCGCACAATCTTTTTAACATCTCTATCCTGGCGCTATCGGGAGCGTATTTTACTTTCGACGGGCCGTCAAATTCAATATAAGCCCCAGCCTTGGCGAGCTGGCTAAGATAATAAAAATCCAAGTTTTGATCGAGATGGCTGAGGGCGACATGATTGGGGTCCACCCCTGCCTTCTCCAGTGACCGTACCTGCTCGATTCCCATTGTTCCTAAAGTGGTATGGGTAATGACGGGCGTGCCTGTTTTTTGATGGGCGATTCCGGCGGCTTCCATAATCTGATATTCAATGGGGAGGATATAATTATAGCACGTGCCGATCTTAATCAGGGCCGCTTTGGCGTCCGTGCCGTCCATGCCGTCTTCAATATCCTTGATCATCATTTCGGCAAATTGGCTTACCGTTCCGCCGGCGACCCAACTCTCGTAGTCTCCACGGTTAAACCCTGTCAGGGCCAGGATATTCACCGGTACTCGCTTGGCCACTTCCCGCATCGCGGCCGCGTCGCGGCCATAATCGATGGCGGTGCAATCAACCAGGGTATTGCCGCCGCATGAATGGAAAAGCATCAGTTCTTCCACGATCTTGTCACTATCGTCCAACTTGTAATCGGGATCGATCCTCATTCGGGATTCTGGAGGATTCGTAAGCACATGCTCGTGAATATAGATGGCGCCAAGTTGATCGACATCGATTGGCCCCGTGAGGGTCGGAATTTTTCTAGACAAATCAGCTCACTCCTTTAAACCGCGTACTATAGTGCAGAAAAATTGGCCGGATCGGTTTTTCGACAGAATCCGACAAGTTCGCATCACAAGCAATTTTGAAAAGTTACTTGCCGGATTTATGTTAAAAATATCGGAAAATGGGGGCTGACCTTGAAAGGATCACTTCCCAGTCAGCCCCATCCAAACAGCCCATGGCTGAATGTATAATTCTATAAGCCGAACATCGAGCCAATCAACTTGAATAACCCGAACAACGGAGCTAATAGAACCATATCCGGACCGGAGAACATTAAACCGCTTCCGGCGAGTTCAGGCTGGAATTGGACCAGCAGAATCGAACCCAACTGAACGATGAGTCCCATAATGGCGCCGCCGATAACAGCGCCCTTCCAACCGCCCTTTTTGTCACCGAACACACCGGCGATAGCTCCGTCAAAGAAGAAGAAGATCGGACCGGGGATAATAATGATGGGAGCTTTGATTAAAATCAGCACCAGGGTGATGAGCACCGAGACCACAAAATCGGCGATAAAACCAATCATTGCGGCAACCGGAGCAAAGGGATAGAACACCGGATCATCCAGAGCGGGAACCGCTCCAGGAAGGATCTTTTGGGAAATTCCCTTGAAAGCGGGAAGCATCGCGGCGAGGAACATACGGACTCCAAAGAGTACGATGGCGATACCGGCCGCAAACGAAAATCCGGAGAGAATAAGCCAGATAATCCAGTTTTTGCCTCCCGAAAGCGTTTCAATCGTGGCCTGTCCGATGGCCAATCCCATCACAATATAGATAATCGGCATCAGGAAGGCCAACAACACGGTATAATCGCTAAATATGGAGAGGAAACCCGGCAGTTCAAGTTCATCACATTTTTTCGTCTTTTTAATCTTGCTGCCGATCCAAGCGGGAATAATGACTCCCAAAGTGTTAAGGTGGCCTAAGGTGTATTCGTCGCCGGTCATATCCTTGGTAAACGGCCTGGCCATGGCAGGCAGCACCGTCCAAAGGATGCCGGTGAAAACTGCGGCTACGGCAATCAAGGCGGTCCCTTCAAGCTTTAAAGTGTATTGAATCGCCATTACAAACCATGCGGACTGGAACAGCATGATGTGACCGGTAAGAAACACATTCTTAAAGCCTTTCCAGGGCAGGATTCGCACCAGAATAATGTGTACGATGAATGCCAGCACGAAGGTTAGCGAGACCTGCTGGGCCAAGGTTTTCATAACTATCCCGAAGGGGCCGAAACAATCCGGCATAATGGCTTGAACGCCGAAAACCTTGTTAAGAGTGCTTGTTAATGGTATTAGCGCTCCCAAAAAGACACCGATACCGGCATTAAGGATAATGATGCCGATAATCGTCTTGATGGTTCCCTCTAATACATCAACAAATTTGCGGCGCTGAAGCAGCAAACCGATTAATGCGATGAGTCCGAGGAACACCGAAGCTTCTACGAAAACTTGGTTGATTAAAAAATCAACAATCTTCACGAACTGCACCCCCTTAAATTTTTGTATGTCTTAGAAAACCCCGTGAGTAGCATTGTGATAAACCCCATTGAAATGATGCGATTACCCTTCCTTCCGGCTCAGTTCGGCCATGATCGCCAGTAATTTTTCCTTCATCTCCTCCTTATTTACAAAATTTGTAACCACCACAACGGGAACGCCTACTCCTTGGAGACGGGCGGCGAATTCCTTGGTAGTAACAAAAAAATCACATTTGAACCCTTTTGCCGAACCGCCGTCGGCAGTTTCGATGCTAGCCGAGTATCCCGCCTGGTTAACAATTTCTTCAATGGCCATTTTCGCCAACAAGCTGCTTCCGAGTCCACAACCGCAAACAGTAACGATTTTAAACCTCTTCATGACTATCCCCCCAATTCTCTCATCTTCTCTCCAGCCAACCGACTAACGAAACAAAGCCAATATTTCACCGGGTTGCTTTGCATTTCTGATGATGCTCCGCTTGCGCTCATCGCCTAAAATTTCAATTAATTCAGCCAGCGCATCCAAATGCGATGAATTATCAATGGCGGCTAAGCCAATCACCAGGTCCACCGGATCATTGTCCTCGCTTCCGAATTCCACCGGAGTAACAAGGGTTACCAGACTCATACCCATCTTTTTTACCCCATCCTCCGGCCTCGCATGCGGTATTGCAATTCCGGGAGCAATGACAACATACGGCCCATAGGCGCCCACAAATCCGACCATTGCATCCACAAACCTCGGCTCAACCAAGCCTGCTTTCACCATCAAGTCCCCACTGAGCCTGACCGACTCGTCCCAGGTCTTTACCGAAGCTCCAAGACTGATGGTGTCTTCCGTAAGAATATCTTTTAACATGATCCCACACCTTTGATGATAATATCGATTGTCAATCGGACCAATCTCCTCGGCCAGCTGGGCAATGAGTTCATCATATACCGGCTTGGGGCATACCCTGCCGGCAATAGAAAGCATCGTTGCCAGCACGTCCTTGTGATGGCTTCCGGAACTCGGGCTTTTTGGAGAAATTTTGGACATGAAACCTTTAAGAACGTTGATATCTTCCTCGGTAAGCATCTGATTTACCACAATCGTTTTGTTCTCATAACAATATAAAGGTACGGTTGTAATAATAAAGTCTGCCTTCTCAAACAGCACTTTAGCCGTTATCTGACGTCTCGCCAATACCGCCATAATTTCTATCTCCGGAAACGCCCCCACCAGCTTGGCGGTTAAAAAACTTGCGGTGGCCAATCCTTCGTCGGTCACAACCAATATCCGGTATCGCCGCCGGTTTTCAGTAATGTTGTAATACTCCCCGCAAAACACAGCCGCTATCCCTGCAACTTCATCATCCGGAACCCTGGCGCCGGCTAACGTTTCAAATTGCTCCAAACTTTCCCGAACGGCCCGAACAATCTTTTTATGTCTGAAACCGATTTGGTTGTATACTGCGCTATCGCATGGCGCCATAAACCTTATTCTATAGTAAACGTGACTTAAATGTTCGCTTAATACACTGGGGAGCGTGTCGCTAAAAGTAAAGTTAAGGCCCAGCCTCTTTCCGGTCTTTTTAATAATTTGGGCGGCAATGACCTGCATCTTGATTTGGTTTTCTTTTTTATAATAGCTGATGTTCAAGGTGTCGGCGCAAAGCACCGCCAATACGATTAGGGTGACCTCCTCTCTGGATAAGGTAAACCCGCACTTTGATCCGTGGTAACTTAACGAATTACTTACAATGGCATAATCCCTTGAGTTCTCGATTTCCAGCAGTTGTTCCGGCGAAAAACCGATGCTGTCACAAGTCTTTTTCCGTTTAAAGCATACGGCGACAGTGTAGGCGATTTTGGCGAAACTTCGATCGCTCCAAAGCACCTCCAGTTTCTTTTCCATCCGTTTGGTAACTTTATAGATCAACTCCAAATCGATCTCTTTAAAAAACTCAAAACAACCAACTTTCGCCAGGCCGCGAACTTTAGACAGACCACGGATCCCGTCATTTTGAGCGTCATCCATGCAACCGGCAAACTCATCCGCCGGAAGCATTTCCAGCATTAACGCAATAACCTTTTCTCTTAACTTCCGCTCAGGCGACACTAATTGAAACCCATATCTGGGCTTTGACTTTAGCGTGATACCCGATTGCGCGAAGTCCCGGTCAACCGCTTTCATATCATTCACGATGGTGGAACGGCTGACTCCAAGCATTTTACACATTCGCTCCATGGTTACATAGCTCTCGGCGAAAAGGAGTTCCAATTGGATTTGCCGGACCCTCCCCCTCTGAGTGGGAAAATAGCTGACGGCAGAGATTGATTTTACCAATTCCCAAAACTGGTTTATCAGACGCTCATCATGGGGCAAACGGATGCCCCCGCGGCTCCGGATCAGTGGCGGCAATGTATGGGCCGTCAGAAAATCATCGATTTTATCAAGATCGTAACGGACGGTTCGCGGCGACACACCCAACTGGGTGCCCAATTCCGATATGGTGATTTCGCCGTTGGATGAAATTAAAATGGATAATATTGTAAGGCAGCGTTCATCCATTCCCATCCCTTCCCATCCCTTCCCGATCCCCCTCAATTTCCATATTCATCATAGAGTTTTCCAAAATATTTTTTGATGATTCCGACTACCTCTTTGCCGCTGCCGCACTGCAACGCTTCACGCCCCAGCTTCTCGGCGGCCGCCATATCAATTTCAGAAATGATCTTGCGAGTCTGGAGCAATGCAGCCGGATTTACACTGAATTCTTTCAGGCCAAGGCCCAGCAATAAAGGTATTGCCAAAGGATCCCCCGCCATTGCCCCGCACAACCCGCATAGCTTTCCGGCATTATTCGCCGCCGACACCGCCATGCGGATTAATCGGATAACGGCCGGCGCAAAATGGCTATAGATATTGGCCACTTTTGGATTTTGCCTATCCGCCGCCAGCGTATATTGCGTCAGATCATTGCTTCCGATACTGAAGAAATCCACCTGCTTGATAAGCTCCTCCGCCATGATCGCCGCTGACGGAATCTCGATCATGATACCCAGCTTGATATGATCATTAAATTTCTTTTGATCGTTTCGTAAGCTCTCCTTAGCCTGCTCAAGCATGTCTTTCGCTTTCAGTACCTCATCTATTCCCGAAACCATCGGTAGCATAACCGATACATTACCGTCCGCCGAAGCCCGAAGACAGGCCCTGAGCTGCGTCATGAAGAGATCCACCCGCTCAAGGGAGATTCTGATGGCCCGATATCCCAAAAAAGGATTCTCCTCAGCCTCAAGGCTGAGACAGTCAGCCTTTTTATCGCCCCCAATATCCATTGTCCGGATAATTACGGGTAATCCCGCCAATTTCAGCGCCACGGACGAATAAGCTTCATATTGCTCATCTTCGCCGGGAAGAGCCTTCCGATCCATATAGAGAAACTCGGTCCGAAACAAGCCGACTCCTTCGGCTCCAACCGAGAGCAGCTTATCAATTGCTTTTGAGTCCATAATATTTGCCAACAGGGCGATCTTCCCGCCATCTTTTGTTTCAGTAATTTTATGGGCATATTCTTTTAACTGGGCCTGTCGTGATTGATAGCGCATAATTTCTGGTTGAATCTCCTTGAGTCTGGCCTCATCAAAACCGGTTTCTACTTCGCCGGAGACCCCGTTTATGAAAACAAGATCGCCATCCGTTATCACTGCAAGGGACTCTCCGCAACCCACCACTGCCGGAATCTGCATGTTTGCAGCCAATATTGCGGTGTGGGATGTTTTCCCCCCGGCCATGGTGGCAATGCCCTTCACCTTGGCCGCATCCATCGTAGACATTACCGATGGAGGAATGTCCTGCGCCACGACAATAACCTCACTGTCTAAAACCGCTAAATCATGATACGGTTCTCCGCGCAACTCACAGATGATACGCTGGCATAAGTCCTTGACATCGAAAGCCCGCTCCTTAAAAAACGGATCTTCCAATGATTCAAAAAAAGTGCATCTTGAATCAGACTCGCGCTGCACGGCCGCCTGCGCGGAATAACCCCGTCCAATATTCTCCTTGACCCCATCGACAAACTGTTGGTCCAAAAGCATCGTATGCTGTACCGAAAGCACTTCCGCTTGACTTTTTTTATTCGAGTTCTCCAAATAAGCGCATTTTTCAGTATAAATCGCATCCAAGCGGCGGTGGACCATTTGAAAATTATCAAGCTCCGCTCCGATCATCTCAGGCGCCACTGTTAAATTAGGGTCAGCGGGTCGCGGCAACAAAAAAACCAAGGCCGGAGCTACCGACATCCCTTGTGAAGCCACTATCGCCTTAAGCTTCATTTCATTCACCCCGCTGACTAGCCAAATGATGTTTGGCTTTTTAATCGTTCAATTCTTCAATATATCGAACAATTGTATCAACCGCATTCCGCTCGTCTTCGCCTTCAGCCTGCACTGTTATTTTTGTTCCTTGCTTCACCGCGCCGCCTAGCACACTGAAAATGCTTTTCGGGTCAATGGATTTCTGAGATGTAATAAGCTTTATATCGCTCGTAAAGGTGTTGCTTAGTTGAACCAGCTTTTGCGCCGGCCTTGAATGCAACCCCGTGGGATTTTTTACGAAAGTATCCATGCTATACATTTCTCAAACTCCTATATCCCATATCGTAGCGCAGCTACAATTTAAAATCGTCCCCACAAGCTTGTCAAAAAAGTGAACTTTCTATAACCGTTACTATCTACTAAAATGATAACATGTGTGGTTTTTCCTGTATATTGCAACTATATCTCAGCTTCATGTGGCAAAAGTTTATACCATATAATAATTTCATCATCGAGCTTGCAAAAAAATATACGCATTGCCTTTAATTTCAATCCGGACCATGCATTAAGCAAACGGTCTTGATTTTTGGCAATTTCTGTAAGAAATATTTCGGAACCAAATTGGAAATATTTTTCACCTTATTAAATGAAAAGATTACTGTATGCAATATGTCAAATCCAACCCGCCAGCATAGTTATTATGGAATTAGGGCACAAAAAAACCTCTGAAACTTAAGAGGTTTAGTTAGAAAACTAGTTTTCCGGCAAGTTTTGCCCCGCCGCGTTTACAGCGTCATATCTCCCCCTTTAATATAAATAACCTCCTATTACCAGGAAGTTATTTGTTGAAAATCTATGTTTTAAATCCTTATTATCATTGGTGGACTTGAAGGGATTCGAACCCTCGACCTCTGCGATGCGAACGCAGCGCTCTCCCAACTGAGCCACAAGCCCATAACAAAAATGCCTCAAGAAAAAAAAGTCTTTTCAGACTTTAACCGCGAAAAACACATGCTCCCCCGAAATGTGCATCCCATTTCTTACAATGATGAAGTTCTTTCAGGGATTTAGGTGTACCGCTCTCAATACAATTATCGTCTTGCTTGGCATATTTATCGCACGTACTACACACCTTTAATACTTCTTCATGTGATAAAGTGATAACCATAACCGATCACCTCTCATGAACGAAAATAAGAAAAAGGAATGCGAACGTTTTTTACAATATTTTTATTATTATAACATGTAATTATTGAATTGCCAAGCATCAATATGAATTTTTCAGTTATTTCTTTACAATTCATAATTGAGGCAACAATTGGTGACGGCTATCTAGTAAAGCGTTCTCTAAATAACTGGCAATTCAGATGAAGAACGTTTTACTAAAGTAGAGCGTTTCCGCCATTTCTGAATGCCGTTTATTTACGAAACGCTCTACTAGAAGACGCTTTAACCCTTTTTAGGATTCTTCTTCATCTCTTTTCGTAAGATGACAATATTTTGGTGGGTAATGTTAGAAATGAAACAATTTTTGATGGCATAGGGTTTTAGCGGCCGTTGGGTGGCTTTATTCCACCAAATTCTTAAACCTTTCCACCTGAACCCTATTTCCTGCAAAGCTTGAGCTACCATTGTTCCCAGCGGTAAGTACTCCCCGCGATCAAAACGATCCCCTATCAACAAAACGAGATACCGGTCCGGTTTTAGTAACCTATAAAACTCTTGGCCGGCTAATTTCATCTTTAAAAGATATTCCTGGTAATCCCTACTGTTCCCCAGATCGCGGCTGTCTGTCGATTCCATATTAAAATTGGTTTCCTTTTTAAACCCAATGCGCCCGTGATTGCATCCATATGGCGGATCGGTAATTATCGCCGCAATTGATTCATCCGGAATTTCTTTCATAATTTCCAAACAATCTCCCCAATAAATCCGGGATTGAATGGCCCGGCCGCCATTGTCTTTATCTTCCGAGAGAACGCCGTCATTAATAGAAAAAACAGTTGCAATGGTATTGTAAATGTGAATCCATGCCGGATTGAGTTCGATGCCAAGCGCATGCCGGCCGACTAATTCAGCTCCCAGAAGCGTGCTGCCGACTCCGGCAAATGGATCAAGCACAGTCTCCCCTGTTTTGGTGAAAAAGGAGATGATCTCCGCCATTAATTCCGGCGGTTTCATGGCACCGTGCTGCTTCCGCAATGGAAACGTTACGTCCGGCGGAAAACTGGTTTCATAAATTGAATTTGTCCAATACAGCCATTGAGAACCATTTAAATCATTCAGACGATTTTCCAAATCATGCCTCACTATCAAAAGAGTACTGGAATTTGTCGGGTTAAAATATATTTCACTTTCCGAGTCGCAAACTTTCGTTTTAGTATTTCCCAAAAATAAAAAAACTTCCATTATTATTAAATGAAATAATGGAAGTTAATATGCTTATTTGTTTCGCTAGGTTCAAAATGTTAACGCTGGCCCTATAGTCCAAGATTTGGCCACATTATCCCACCCCAAATTGACCAACCAGCAACACGATTTGTAACTAAGCTTAAAATCCTGGTGAACCCAGTATTGCGGATCTGAATATCCGCCTCCTGTCCATATAGGGGCCCCCATTACATTATACACACCTGAAAAATTTAATGAAAAGTTGGTGTTTAAGGGTATATTCCAATCATATATAAGATTCAGTCCCGGATATACTTCAAAATCCCGGTAATCCGAAGGCCCGGAATAAGTGTCCAACCGTAACAAACCAAGTGTCAAATTATCAACCGGTTTATAGTCCAGCCGGTAACCGGCATAAATCCCGCCGTATTCCGTTCCCGAAGTACTCCGTTTGCTCAAATAACGACCCAGAAGGCCTAGTTGCCACCTGCCGCCCCAGCCTTCCCAGTATTTCCGGGTTATGGACAAACCCAATTGGCGTTCTTCAATACCTGTCAAAGACATCAAACCATCGGCAACAATTGAAATGTTCTTTGTATTATAAGATAAATCGTCTTTTATCTTCCAAGTGCCCTTAAGATCATTGGAAAGCATAACACGCTCCACTAAATTGTCGGTGATTTCGTACCCGAACCCTACGCCTACATCCGAGCTCCCCAATGATTCGATGTAAATATCAGTATGGAAATTGGTCTTCTGATTAAGGGAAGAGGATGTTTTAGTTTTAAAGATGATTCCCTTTATCTGATCATAATCCAATTGGATGATGGGAAGGTCCCATTTTTTATTCATCTGAAAAGAGAAAACCGGCAGATAAAAAACCGGAACAACCCCAATATAAATAACGACTTTAGAGAGACGAACCCGATCATTATCAATGGTGACCTGAGCCGCTTTCAAATAATACTCGGGTTTCGGGCGGGGACAGCGAGTAACCTGAGTATCCGAGATGGTATTTATACTCTCCGTAATCGCAACACTTTTACCGGTTATATGATAATCGCGTTCCTCTCCCGCAACTGTTCCCTCAATTGAATTCCCGGAACCCATATCATTTTCCAGGTCATAAGTGAAGGAGCCGATGGTAAATACAGCTTGATCGCTAATCACTTTTACCTTATCCGGAGCTGTAATGATACCTTGGTCCTTAACATATAATAACCGTTCGGTTTCCAATTGCAAACCGGAATTATTTACATTAACAATCACATTACCGATTGCTTCGAAAGAGTCATCGTTTCCCGAATAATTAATGTGCGCCGCCATCAGCCTGAACTGATCATTTTCCAGTTTTACCGTGGTTGCAAAGGCTCCCCCCGGATCCGGAACAACAGTCTCCTCCGCATTTGCAATCCCGGGGGATAGGAAGCAAACGACCAGTAAACAAATGATTCCGATGATTGCCCTGATTAAAATTTTAATTGCTTATACCTCCAATAATAACAAAATTTGTAAGTACATCTTTAACTTAATTCACTTTCTAAAAATACTTCGCAAGCTTTGATAAGGGGTCAGGCACGATTTGGGAAATATATTCAACTGCCAATTTAGAGCTTCAATATTCTTTTAGATGTAATTCGACAGGAGTATATATTCTTACCGGCTTGGCAACTTGTAAATAAAATTCAGTTCCCGCCGGAATTGTAGTTTCTTTTCCTTTAATAACCAAGCCCAGTAAAATTCCTCCCGGTCCAAAAGCCAGCATTCCCGCGGCACTGGCCCCCACCGCCAACTGACGCGACCGATCCATCTTCAAGGCCTTTGGGCCATAAAACAAGCGGACGGGTGTTGCATCGATAGCCCGGATTACTACGTAATCAACCATTAACTGCGCATCTCTTCCCAAATTATCCGGATGCCTGACCTCGCTTAAAACTCCTTGCCCCATGCTCCCCCGTGGAAAAAGAATGGCGTTGCCGTCAAAAATATCATCGGCTACAACCAGGCGAAAATGATCCCCGGATTTGTTTTTTACGGAATCCAGTTCATCCAAAATACGGACTTTGATTAAAAGTCCCTCCGGAATATTAACCCAGCGTCCTTTGATGGCACCGCCGGCGAAAACCTGGTCGATTAACTTCTCAACCCGCTGGGCAAACGGTCCTGAGTATACAGTGCCGAATAGATCCATCTCTAATTTTTCAAGCCTAGGCTTAATGGCTTTATAAGATTCCTCTTTATAAATCACCCATTCCAAAGCCTGAATTTTGTAAAACAAACAAATATCATAAGCCTGGTTAATATATAATAACCTGTCAAGATAGCTAAGACGTTCCTCTAGAGTACCGCCGCGGTTTCTGCCAATCAATAAGTCTTCCAAAGCGTTTAACCGTTCCAGTAAACCGCCTTCGCTTACTTGACCGTAAACTTCTATTTCAATATCCCATAACCAATCCATTGGGCTTTTAAAAGAAGAATTTTGATAATTTAAAGCATCAGCCCGGATATGCAAAAGGCTACTGCTTACCAAGAGGATGGTTATCAGTAAACCACAGAATAGAATACGGTAAAAACGCATCCTGCCTCCTCCTAATACTTAAACCGCGTTCTGCAAGGCCTTGCCACAAGTAATTGCCGGATTCATGTTAAAAACGGAAAGATAGTGTTCCGGTAAGTAACGGGTTATCAAACTTGAGAAACTGGTAAGCCAGCCAGAGTGTAACCCAGTTATTGTACTCCACGCCAACGGATGTGGTACTGAACCAGCCGGTATTATTCTGATTATTCACTAGCGATTGATAAGTTAAAAAGGTCCAATAATCATTATAACGAAAGGAAACTCCGACACTCGCCTTGGTATCGGAAGGCCATAGATTATCCATACTAATAGTAGTCCGTTGATAAAGAAAGTCTATTCCACCGAATAACGAGGTCTGAGGAGCGATTTCCATGTTTCCTTGAATGTTTATCTGTAACGATTGCAAGGTTTTGCTGTTAATCTGATCCAAATCGACCGGAGTTATCAAATTTGTTTGCCGGGCGTTAAAAACGGGCAGTCCGATATCCTTGACCTGGTTGGTTTTATGTAACAAGTCGTTGGAGAAAACTAAAAGTCCGCCGATTGACAGGCTCTGATTCAAATCACCGACAAATAATTCATCTTTATGTGCCAAATCCACGTTCAATTTTAAGAAGCCTTCTAAATTCAATGATTCATTATACCGTAAAATGTTGTCAACTTGTTGAATCTGGCTTACCTCATCTAATAACGAAATAATTGAATCATTGATTCCCGGATCCGCGGACTTGCTATTTACACTAAAAATTCCTCCGATTGGAAACAAATAATACCCTGTTAACGCCTGATCTTCCGCAGGAAGACTCCCCTTTAATACCAGGTATGAGGAACTCAATTGCGGCTGGTAAAGAATATTGAATGCTCCATTCTTGCTTTCCAGTACGTTGATGTAATTTGTTTTCAGGCTGTCCGAAGGGATGAAAAGGAATGATTTCCGTTGTAGATCCCGGTAATATTGTCCGTAATAATAGTGGAACTGGTGGTCATCCTGCGGTGATAAAATGACATCCAAATCTTGGTAATCGTCGGATTTACTGCTCACACCGCTTGGATTTGGGCTCACTTTGTAAACATCGGTAGTCTTGATTCCTAGATTTGCCAACTCTTTTTGAAATTCAATCATAAGTGTTTGAAGAGATTCAACAATTCTTGAAGGCAAGTTAAAATCGTCATTTTTACTTTTAAGGTATAGAATTATTTGCTTTAGATAATATGCCAGTTCCAGCCGGGATAAATCATGTCCCGCACGTACCCATTCTACGGGATAATCCTTAATTAACTCTTCCTTGGCTAATAATTCCATGCTATGATACACCCAGTCCTCGTTAACTCTAACTGGATCTGATTGTTTAGCGTTAAGATCCTGGGAAAATCCTAATACCAGCCCAATAATTAGCAAAGACGACTGAATCAGTTTGCAGATCAAACACCGGTTCATAATTCTAACCTCTTTTACAATCTTTTCCGACATTCCAAAAGCCTTATTTTATATCCCTTTGAAAGGAGAAAAATCCGGATACTTTTTTAAAAACCGTTCCGCCAAAATTACTGCCACGTAATCATCATAAGGTTCGCGCGGAATTCTTAAACCCAAAGGGAGAATTCTGGCCAATCCGCGGGTATTTTCCTTTACATACCGATAGCGCCCTTCCAAACTGGATTTATCCTCGTCAACCATTACCACCGGAACCCCAATCTCCGACACCAAAGCGGAATGTATTTCTTTGCTATTGGTCCGGTCACCTATCACAATTACAGAAACAGTAAATTCACTACATAATCCGTTGACAATACCGGTTAACCTAGAGGTATTCACAATCAGTTTTTTAACAACAACACTCTTATTGGTAACGACAGCTAATCCGCATTTTGTATTTCCCGGATCAACGGCCAGAATCATGAACTGGATATGGATCACTCCTTATAGAAGTGTGATAAACCTTATTCTTAACAAAAAGTGCACACACACTTCTTCCTAAAAAGTTTACGAAGGGGTTAATAATCGCAATAGGTATCTCACCTTAAATGAATCCACCCGGTAAATATCAGTAGTCGCTATCAGTTCAACCGTAAATAATCCCTCTTTTCGCTCCTTAATTTGGTTGATGATTTGAACTACTTCGGAGATGGAAATTAAGTCCTTCAAATTAGATCCTTCCGTCAAGATTCCTTTTTCAATCGCTTTATTATTCGCTAGTAACAATAAACCGATTAGTTTGTCTCGGATTTCCGACTCCGGTGTTGCGGCTGACACCTGAATGGCCTCAATGGTTTCACCCGCCTTAAATAGCAGTTGGTTTGGAAAAACCGCCAAGTTTATATTTACGGGTTCACCGGTTAATGAATTTTTATCAATGATCACCCGTAGTACCGCTTTGGTCTTCATCCCGGCTAATTGACTACAGACCTGCTCAATTTGCTGGGGCACAGCTCGTAATGCGGAATTCTTCCCGGGAATACGGGCACCCCGTTTTAACGCAATCTCATCAGCCTCATTAAGTAAAGGCTTGATAACAGATTCAAAAATATCATCCTCGGACATACCTGTTTCCACTACTTTTGAAATCAAGATCTCACCCACATAAAAAATCATTGGTTGATCAACAATGGTTTTGTTTCGATCCTCGAGGCTTTTCAGCCATCCTTCCAAATTTTGAATTTGCTGATTTAACCGTGCTTCTTGCTGGATAAGATTGGTATTTTGAAGTTCCAGATCTTCTTTGATCCGGGTTAAATTCGCCAGACGTTTTTGAGCTAAATCCAATTCCGTTTTTTTCTTGGTCAAATTTGCAACTGCGGTATTATACTGAGCCTCCGCCAGGTTGCGCTGGTTGGTAACCGCGGTAAGTTCCTGATGAAGCTTGTTATATTGATCTCTTTTCTCGGCAACTTCCCGGGTCAATATATTAACTCGCGCTTTGATGGTATTCAACTCGAAAATCGCCGTCCGGACATACTCCGACATCATCGTAAGAAACAACAACGTCAAACCGGCAATCACAAAACCGGTTAGCACGGTAATAATCATGGAAGTATATTTGGGCCTTAATCCGAAAAGGCTAAGCCTTTTTTTTCCCACCCGCATTCCGACCCGATCACCTAATAAGGCGATGGAACCGCCGAATATGATGACGAACAAAATAATAGTCAGACTCAACATTAAACGTATACTCCGAAAGAGTGACTTTTTGTGTACCTGATAAAGGCCTGAATCCTTGGAATCAAGTTTTAACTTTGGTAAAGTTATAAATCCCGTAACCGGCCATTACAAAATTAGCCAGCCAGGAACCGATGAACGGGCTAACCATGCCGTTTCGCGCCAACACATTGCCCAATGCATATAAAGCCCACCATACTAAGACAAAAAGAAGACACAAACCGACTCCAGCCGCATTAGTACGCCGCTGCGGCCGTAAAGCCAAAGGAATGCCCAGCAGCGCGAATATCAGACTCGCAAACGGTATAGCGGTTTTACGATATAAATATATTAAATAAAGCTGTTTCTGAGCCCCAGTGGCCAGCCGGTTCAGCTCGGAAATACTTTTTTCCTCCGGCGGTATCTGGCTTTCCTCGATCTGACCCGGAGTTATATTTAGCGGATATTTAACCTTTGCCTGCTTCACGAATATGGGATAGAGATTTTCCGGGCTTATTTGGTTGATTCGGCCCTGGTTAAAAAACCAACTTCTGCCATCCCAATGCATCACCGCGGCTTCAATGGTCCGAGTTACCCTGCCGTCAGCCTTTTCGACAATCAAAACATTTTCAAGCTGTCTGGTCTTTGGAGTAAATCTTTCGGCATAAATTATCTTATCCAACTTCCCGTCGCTACTGTAAAGCGGCCTGTTAAAATTATAGATGACTTGGGAAGACCCTTCTGAAATAATTTCGGCTTTCATTTTTTGCAGCATCCGGTAAGCATAAGGAGTTGCATACTCATTCAATATGATTCCACTAATACTAACTGCCAGCCCTATAAACAAGACCGGCGCCGCCAGCCGGAAGTAACTTAAGCCTCCGGCCCGCATGGCAATTGTTTCACTATGACTGGTGAGATTCCCCAAACCAAGAATTGTTGCCAGCAAAACCGCCATTGTCGAACCATATAATAAATTCTGGGGAATGTATAGCGATAAAAGTTTTAAATTGGTTAATAGTGAGATGTGATAACTTTCGAATTCACCCAATAGATTAATAAAGGTCGTCCCCAGAATCATCACCGTAAAAATAAAAACCCCGCCAAGCAATGGTCCAAGTACGGATTTTAATATATATTTGGTCAGTATTTTCATTACCGGAGATCCTCCACCTTCAATTTGAAACCATTTCTGAAGCATCATATTGTAGTGTAGCTACAATTCAAAATTATCCATAACAAGTTTGCTAAAAAGCAACTTGTTTAATGGATAATTATATATCACATACTGAAATTATCCCCCAAATAAAAGCGGCGGGCGTTCTCATCATTGGCTATATCTGCGGAACTCCCGGAAACCAAAATTTCACCGGAATACATAATATAAGCCCGATCTGTAATTGCCAGCGTCTCTCTTACACTGTGATCGGTAATCAAAATCCCCATCCCCTTAGCCTTCAAAGCGCGAATAATATCCTGAATATCGGCAACCGCAATGGGATCAACGCCTGTGAACGGCTCGTCCAATAAAATAAACCGCGGATCCATCGCTAATGCCCTGGCGATTTCCACACGCCGCCGTTCACCGCCGGAAAGCATGAAACCCATACTTTTCCGCAAATGGCCAATCCCAAACTCCTCCATCAATTGTTCGCAACGACTTTTCCGATACTTGGGGGGGAGCTCCGTCAGTTCTAAAATCGCCATAATATTATCCATTACCGACAATTTCCGAAAAATGGAAGGCTCCTGGGCTAAATAACTTACCCCATATGTGGAACGGATGTGCATTGGCAGTTGGGTTACATCCTGGTCATTAATCAATATTGAACCGGCATTGCAACGCTCTAGACCAACTATCATATAAAAAGTAGTGGTTTTTCCGGCTCCGTTGGGACCCAGCAAACCGACCACTTCGCCGGTATTCACCTGCAAATTAACTCCATTCACAACTCTCCGGCTTTGATATTCCTTTACAAGACCATGTACATTTATCGACATCTATTTTATCTCCCAATCATCGATTAATTAACCTCTGTGCCGGACTTGCTGGAAACCTTGCGAGTCTTTAAATCATAAACTATTTCATCAGCGGTAAACTTGTTTTTTCCCTGGACGACAACCGGATTATCTTTAAGAAAGAGCTTATCGGCGGCAAGATCAACGAGAACTTGGCCGGCACTCAAGGAACTATCCTCCCCGGTTCCCTTTACCGGACCATAGAAAACAAATACACCTTTATTTAGCTGTCCTTCAATTCTTTCTCCGGTAATTTTCCAGTCTTGATAACAAATCTGAGCGGTTCCCGCCACCTTAACCCGGTCATTTCTCCGGTCCCATTCCAATGAATCCCCTTCTAAAGAGGTTTTTTCATCATATACTATTTTTACTTCCTTTTGGGAAGTAAGTATATCACGCTTTAGATCCAAGAAAAGCTCATTACAAGTTACCACCCGGTATACTGGTATATTCTGTTTAATTTTGACACTGTTTTTTGCCCGGATCATATCTTCCTTACGGCTATATTCAAGATATTTGGCCTCAATACTATAAGTTTTCCAGCGGGCTTCAACCGGTTTCGCCTCAGTTCCGAAGCATTGCGTTACATTCTGCAGCAAGTCTATTTCGGAACCACCCGGAGCACTTAATCGGGGTTCCTCGACGACTTGAGCCCATCCGCTGATAAATGTGAAACATAGAAAATATGCGGTTACCAAACCCGAAATAATTAACCGTCTCTTGACACGAACCGCCATTTTTTCACCTCGTTGATTGCATAAAAGATACTGTGGTCATTCCCTTTGACCGGATTTTATCTAGATTCATATCGGTATCAATCTCATCCGCGGTAGCTTCCAGCGATTCATTCTTAATCGTAATGTGCTGCTCGGCCTTTATGGTCTTTAGTTTGGGATTTATTGTAATAACATCCGCAACAAGCCGGGTTTTATCATTAATAGCAGTTAAATTAACCGTGCCATACAATTTAATAACGGTTGTTTCCCAATATATGAACCCCGATTGGGCTTTAATCTTATAAATAGGTTTTCCGGCAGAGTAATAATTGCCATTAATATTGGTTAATTCTCCGGTTTTATTGGAGTTTATCATTTTCGCACAACTTAATTCCAAATACTCGCCTTGTTTAGCTCCCGGTATCTTCATCGTTAACCCGATCAATTCTTCCGAATCGACTTTAAATGTAGCAGTAAACTTCGGTTGATAAGTGGCAACCTCATTAAATGTAATCCATAAAATCAATGCGCTGCCAACGACGATTATGATGCTTCCAACAATTAACCAGACTCTTTTTTTTCGCATAGAATATCCTTATCGGCTTCAGAATGAAAAATTAAATCTGCTAAAAAAGTTAATTTTTATCATTATTTGAAATATTTTAGGACATATTTCTAATATTAATTCGAGAGAATATGAAAAAATCCTGCTGGATAATTTATCCCGCTATGCCCGAAGGCAAGAGGAGCACGCATAAATAGCATTCTCTTTCGACGCTAAACGGCGATTATTTTGATTTTATGCGAGGCTGCCAACTCCAAAAATTCTTTTTTCTCTGTAATTAAAGTTTTTTGAGCCTCAACCCCTAGAACAGCCGCTTGAATACTAATCATTGAATCAATGGTAGATTTCCCAACAGTGGGGACATCAAAGCGTTCATCCTGGAACGGTTTACTTACTTTAACCACCACCGCCCCCGCTCCCCCTAGTTTACCGCCGCGAATAATAGCCTGGTCAGTGCCTTCAATAGCCTCCACCGCCAGAACAACTCCTTGTTTTACCACCACGCTCTGCCCGATATCCATTCCGCCAATAGCTTTGGCAACTCGAAACCCCAGCCTGACATCATCCATTTCTCTTTCAGTTACTTCACCGATGATGGGGCCCGGTTGAGCCAACAAACGTTGTAAATAATCGGTTTGCTTGGCTACCAATAAACCATTTTTCTCAAATTCTTTTACTACTGCCAATAAAATGGCATCATCATTTTTTTCCGGAAGATTTTTTAATACCGCCAGAAAAACCGGATCGAAATCATTTTGAAACAGCGCTTCCTTACCAACTTTTCCGGCAAAAACCACTTCCGCAATCTCAAAAGATTTAAAATACCCGATTATATCACCCAAACGGCATACGGATAATTCTTGGTATTCATCGGCCATACCCGGAACCCCGGTATCTACCTCTCCTCTTAAACCAACCACAAGTGATCGGGCCCCCCGCCTCTTAATTTCTTCCAATACCTCAAACGGCAGATGACCCCGTCCCGCTACCAAGCCAATGTTTTTTTGCGCCATTCGTATTTCCACACTCCTTATTTAATGAATTATCCTCAAATCGTTTTGTATAAAACAAACTCCAGGATAATTTTTAAATTGTAGCTACGCTACAATAGAGATATACCCCATAACCATCATAAAGAAATAATAAAAATCTAAAAGACTAGGCTTTCGTCTAGTCTCATAGAAATTTTTCAATTTTATAATCCCTTTAAAAATGATACATTAAAAATAAATTTAACGTAATATTCCTCTTTCGGCATTACGGAGGAACCGGATCAAATGATCAATCTCCGGGCTGCTTTGCAGCTCTTGATCCATCCGTTCAATGGCTTGTTCGATGGTTAGATTGGAACGATACAGTATCCGGTAAGCCCGTTTAATCTCGTCGCGCACCTCCGGTTCAGTGCCATTACGGCGTAAACCGACAACATTAATTCCAAAGACTTTAGCCGGATTGCCGTCAACCAGGACAAACGGGGGCACATCCTTGGCAATCTTGGTATGGGCGCCGACGAAGGCCATTTTACCAATCTTACAGAACTGATGAACACCGGATAATCCGGAAACTTGGACCCGGTCCTCAATGATGATATGACCGGCAAGAGCGGTACAATTTCCCAATACAATATGATTTCCCACCTGACAATCATGGGCCACATGCGAGTATGCCATAAACAGGTTGTTACTTCCAATCCGGGTTTCACCGCCTCCACCTTCTGTGCCCCGGTTAATTGTAACATTTTCTCGAAACACATTATTGTCCCCGATAAATAGAAAGCTTTTTTCACCTTTGAACTTTAAGTCCTGAGGTTCTCCGCCGATGGTAGCCCCGTGATAAAACCGGTTACCGGAACCGATGATAGTCCAGCCGTCAATTACAACTTGGGGTCCTATCACACAATTATCGCCAATTTCAACATTTTCCCCGATAATTGCATACGGACCGACTATAACATTTCGCCCGATTTTAGCATTCGGGTGCACGATTGCGGTTTCATGAATTTCACGTAAGTTAACTACTTTTGATTCAACTAGTTTCATGTTAATCCCTCCATATTATTATCCCCGTAACAAAATGGTTTATCAGCCATAGCGCAAAAACTTTGGAGCATAAAGTTTCACAAACCGAAATGAATTCAGGGAATTATGCATTTATGAAATATAAGTAATGATACAAAGACCGTATTTTGATGTTACATTATAGTATTTGAAATAAAAGTATCGAAAATATCACCGCTTCGGTGAGAAAATATGTCGTATTCCCTGGTACTTAGGTAAGCAAAACTTTTGCCAGAGGATAATAATCTTGAAAACTTGCTAACCTCATATTTAAAACTTCTTAAATATAAAAATAATATCGGTTTATTGAGATAAAGATTGGATTCAGATATTCGTTGATATTTACCGGATAATTATGATTATCTCTCAATATCTCATCCTTTCACGGATATATGTCCAAAATCTTAAAAAATTATTCGCTCAATAAAAACATTAACTCCGCTTCACAGGCAACCTGATTGTCAACTTTCGCGACCGCTTTAAAACGCCCTACATTTCCTTTAATTTTAATAGCTTCGACTTCGATAAAGATTTGATCCCCCGGAACAATGGGCCGTCGAAAACGGGCACTGTCAATCCCCGTAAAATATGGGATTTTACCGTGATGCTCTTGCTGTACTAACATTGCCAACCCGGCGGTTTGGGCCATACTCTCAATAATCAGCACGCCCGGCATAACAGGTTTAGCAGGATAATGCCCGTTAAAAAAGTTTTCATTAATACTTACATTTTTTAAAGCAAGCACCCTTTGGTTCGGAACAATTTCTAAAACCCGATCTATCAATAAAAACGGGTACCGGTGGGGCAGCATTCTTTTAATTTCGTTGATATCCAGCATTATAGACCTCCTTTTGATATCTTATACACCATAACATAATGAGTTTTTATGAATGATCGGCTTGGGCCACTATTTTTTTAGCCAGTTCCAAGTCCAGCGCATGCCCGGAACGAATTCCAATGATACGCCCGATGATAGAGCCGGCCAAGTACAAATCCCCGATAATATCTAAAACTTTATGACGGGCGATTTCATCAGAAAAACGCAACTCGTTACAATAACCTTCATCTCCAACGATAACTGCGCGATTAAGATCTCCGCTCAAAGCAAGTCCCTGGCTCCTTAAATGCTCGATTTCCTTCATAAAAGCAATGGTCCGGGCGGGAGCGATTTCGGAAACAAAGGCGTCTTCATTGTGATTATATTGGTAGTATTGTGTTCCCGTTACCGGGTGATCCGAGGTAAAGGTGAAATTGACTCCAAAATTCTCATCTGTAGACGGCAATGCTACCAGAAATGCCTTTAACGGTTCTTTTTGTTTGTAAACGGTTCCCTCCACCCAGAGCGGTTCCCGGATAACGGTGTACCGCCGGGGTTTATCCTGGGTCACAATACCGGATTGTCTGATTCGTTCAGCGAAATATAGGCCGCTCCCATCACCGCTAGGGATTTCTTCACCGTCGGTCAATACTAAAGCGTTATCAATTCCCAAACCGTGAAGTACCGCCATAAGATGTTCGATGGTGGCGATTCTCCAACCGTCTTTACCGATGGTAACACTTTTTTTGGTATCGATAATATTCCCCGGTTCGGCCTTAATACGGGGTTGCCCCGGTAAATCCGTCCGGCCGAACCAAATCCCGGTATCCGGCGCTTGGGGGCAAATCTGCATATGAACCGTAACACCGGTATGAAGTGATTCTCCGGTAATCTCCAGTCCGGCGCTAACGGTTTGTTGTAACTTCATAAAAAACCCCCGTATTGAATTATTTAAACTCAAATATTCAGATCAGCGTTAATCCGTATAGCATATAGACAATACTTAGCTTTTCATATCCGTCATCCGGTTAAAAAATCTTTTTATAACAAGAAAACACTCTTAAAATTATATGTCAGTCCAAGGTTTATGTCAAGTCTGGCAGTTTACCTAACGTTCCATTTCTTCTTTCAATGAGAAGGCTCATTATGAACAAACGGATCTATTCATATAACGTTTATAAAAATGTTTCTAAAACTTCATCAATGAAGCCATAGTTTATCTAATGCTTTAGTAAATGGTGATATTTACGTCCAATCTCGGAAGTTGGATACTCTAAAACTTCCCGAGGTTCTCCCGCTTCCACAATGAGACCTTTATCCATAAAAACAATCCGATCGGCCGCCCTTTTGGCAAAGAATAATTCATGGGTAACGATTACCATGGTGGTTCCGCCCTCTTTAACCAGTTCCTCCATTACTTCAATGACCTCCCCGACCAAGATCGGATCCAATGAGGCTGTTGGTTCATCCCAAAGCATAATCTCCGGTTCAAGAGCCAGCGCCCGGGCGATCCCCACTCTTTGTTGCTCGCCTCCGCTTAATTCAGTAGGAACCTCATGCAGTTTATGGCCCAGTCCTACTTTCTGCAAAGCGGCTTCTGCGCGGCGATTGGCTTCATCCTCTTTCACGCCTTGATATCTTAGCGATATTGACACATTATTCAAAGCAGTTAAGCGCCGGATTAAATTAAAATGTTGAAAGACGAAACCAATTCGCCGTCTTACCTGCAATAATTGTGACAAGTTTAGATCGGTGATATTTACCCCGCCAAACTGGATAACCCCGGCATCAGGTTCGGTTAAGCGGTTGATACAACGGATTAAGGTTGATTTCCCGCAACCACTGGGTCCCATGAGAACTAGGGTTTCACCTTTGGCTACTTCCAAATCAATTCCGTTTAAGGCCTTTTTGCGTCCGTAACTTTTTGTCAAGCCGTTTATTTTAAGCAAATTAAGCTGCACATCCTTTGTACTTATATAATAATGCTATTTCACAATCATCTTCCAACGGTTCAGCAGTTGCAGCATTCCGGGACGGCCCGCCGGAATAACAATTTCTCGCATAATCGTTTTAAATGGCAGTCCCAATGAAAGACCCGCCAAAACCTCATCTTTGCTGACCGGGTTAATTTTCTCGGCAATCACCGAAATTATGATTCCAAAGAGTCCGCCGATGATTCCGATAGTCCAATTGCTAAGATAAGGGATCCTGGCTCCGGCCAGGGGAAAAGTCAAACCCAAAAAGAGACCGCTGATGATAACCGCATAAAGGTTGGCAGGTTTCAGTATTTTTGTTAAAACTCCATATCCCCGTTCCAACCAAGAATGCCTAAACCCGCATTTTTTCGGTAATAATGAAAAATCCATTAGTTTGAGCATTGATATAATTAAGGATTGATCCAAAATAAAGGTCAATACCCATAAAATAAACACAATTAAAGCGGCAATAGTTGAACGAACTTCCGCCAGGATCTTGTAAATCTCACCCCGGATATTGGATTGAATGGTTCCCACCGGCAGTGAAAAGATCCCGATTTGACTATTATTGGTAATATCGGCGATGGTGGCATCAACCAACTCCCGGTCAATTGCGGCCTCGGTAAATATTTGAATGCTTTCGCCGGGATTAGCTTCGCCTCCGGCATACTTGTCAATCAAATTGACGGAATGGCCGATTTCTTCATCCAGCAACTTCGGCAGTGAATCCCTTACCCGTTGAAGCTCCGCAATTAAAGCGGTCAGGTCAATTTTGTCGCTCCC
Source organism: Bacillota bacterium (assembly GCA_029974635.1). GTDB lineage: Bacteria > Bacillota > UBA4882 > UBA8346 > UBA8346 > JAEZJQ01. Next base: position 115,610 of record JARKQY010000011.1, read on the forward strand.
GAAGAATCCGTCGCTGACCAAACCAAGTCCGGATTTCACCGCTGAAAAATTAATCTCAGTGATGTTTCCGATAATTTGGTCCGTTGACTGGATTAATTCCATCAGATTTTGATAATTATCATTTCCGGGAGTAAAAGTGGTTCCGAAACTGTTTATCTGTTCGGAGAAATCCCTGGCCTTATTACGCCATGACATTAATACTCCCACCAACGGATTGAACCGGTTGATAAAATCGTCCAGTTTTACAATCCGGCTTCGTAATGCGCTTTCCACAGCATCAAGCTGATTGTCAAGGAGCTGAATCTTATCGGATATACCGCCGGAATTTGGAAATAGTGCATTTCCGATTAAGAATTGCGCTCCTTTAAGCCCGCTGATTGCCTGATCAAATTGATTCTCCAGTATCTGAACCCTGCCAAAGGTTCTGGCCAGATAATCCAGATCATCGCCCACACTTTGGAGCAAGCTCACCATCTTCGATAAACTTGACCGGTCCATCTTACCATCAAGACCGGTTATATTGGATTGTACCGATTTAAGATTTTTACCGACATTGACCAACCGTTGGTAAACCTTTTCAATACTATCTACGGTCAAGCCGGCTCCGCCGGTGGTATTATTAAAATCAATAATGGCCAGGTTCAGTTTGTCCAACAACTTAATTCCCTGATCCATGGCATAGACCAACTGGCTTTTTCGGCTGGAAACCTCAATGGTTCCTACAAAAGGGCCGATCTTATCCCCTGGAAGGAGTTGATAAGCGCGGTTATCCCTTAAAAAGCCGGCATCTCCCTGAATGATCAATCCCCTAAGCCCGGCAGCATCGTTACCGGTAATTTTGACTACCACTTGCAACGGCTCCAGTAAAGCACCAGATTTCAAATCAGCTTGATTTTGGCCGTTGATGACCAGCAAATCCCCTATATCCAATTTCCGGTTCGCCTGGGGCTGAATTTTGACCTCCGCTGCATACGCCAGTAAAAACTTTTTTACTTCATATAATGTATTGACTAAATATTGATAGTCATCTGTCCCGCTGGACATGGTAATGTCCCGGACATAATCCACTCCTTTAAGCCCGGTTAAAGACTGGGACACTCTTTTACTGAGACCCATTAATTCTTCCTGGGAAGCGGGGGCTGCCAATCGTACCTCCAATATTTGATACTTCTGTAGTAATTCCTTAATTTTTCGGACTACTGATTCTTCACTCCCGGCATTTTTCAGAATAACCCCAATACTGCCGCCGTCGTTAAAGGTAAAATTAACACCCGGTATTGCTTCAACCTGTTTGGATAATAGTTCAAATACACCCCCCGGCACGCTGGTAATCGCCAACCGGGGCTCGGTCATCACCGAATATCCGCCGTTGCCGGGAAGATTATTAAAATAATAACTCAAACTATTATAAATGGCTTTATTCTTATATTGGGAAGGCAGGGTTAATAAATAACTGGCTTTTCCGGCAATGCTGATCCCCTCTTTAAGGGTTGCTCCAGGGAACCGTTCCTCAATCACCTGTTTGATTTGCCTGACCATGGCCCCTTTTAGCTCATCACGGGTTTGAAAAAATAAATCACATTGGCCGACATCACCAATAACCCCAGAAACCGCCTTGCCGAAATATTCATTGGTGGTTAACGCAAAGCCGGCTGCAAAAACAGCCGTCCCAATTATACTTACCAGAAGTAAGACCAAAATATCCTTGATGAACGTATCCTTTTTCCAAAACAACATGATATTCCTCCATCTATATCAAGTTGCACTCAAAATGCTTGTCGAAAAGCTCGGGTTATAATGACCAATCAGCGACAACTATATTTGAGAACCCAAATCGGTATCAGTGCCTAGTAATTTCGAGCGATATTCATTATAACATATAAAACGCAGAGTGAACCAATCTATTCGCCGTTTTGACCGGCTAAATATTTGGCATTTATGGAAGGACAAACAAAAGGCTGTCAAAAAGCGCCTTTATATACAAACCCTTATTGACAGCTCATTTATTAATTAATTTCACCTGTTTATGCAAGAAAAATTGAGAATAACAAATTCATACGGATTGATACCAATCTCCATCATTTATAGAAGTATTTTTATACCGCTTTTGTACTTACCGTATTCGGCGGTCCAAATCGCTGGACAGCGGGCGGCAATGTATTGTTGCATATCAAGACATCGGCGGGCCTATCGATAACGGTAACCCCGACGGCGATGACTACAGTTTCCCTAAGAGCAGTTGGCGATATCAGCATGAAATTTAAAAATTCAATAACCGGCTGCAATTGACAAGCAGAACCGGCAGGGACACCCGGGGTATCTACAAAACCGCTAAAAGGAATATCCACGCCGACATGCCTAACAACTCCGTTCATATCCACAAAAAAGATTTGCTTATGTAATGTACCCTGAAAAATTACTTTATTATCAATAACAAAGCAATGAATATCCCGGATACTGGCCACAATTTCATCAATTTTCTCCGCGGGCAGGGGGAGAGTGACGGTATCACTGACTAGAACTTGCGCGGTTGTTTCCGCCAGAACTGCCATATTGATTCCCCTCTTCCATTATTTTGTTATATCTTATGGGATTATGGTTTAAAAAAAACCAGGCGGGAGGCACTTTTTGAAGGTTGAGGAGTTGGGATCTATCGTTCAGCGTTCCGGGTTGGGATTTTGGATCTATCGTTCCGAGTTCAGAGTTCAATGTTTCGAATTTTAGGTGAAGGGTTCGGGTCCATCGTTCAGCATTCCGGGTTTCGAGTTCAAGGTTTTAGGCTCTATGCTTTAATCGTTGAACGATGAATGCGGAACACGGAACGAACATCTTCGAAACCACAGTAAATATCGAACTCGGAACGAACATCTTCGAATCGCCGGAAATATTGCAGGAAATAAAAAATATATACCGAAATAATGAATAAATATCCATAATCAACTAAACGTTACAGAAAGCAGGCTGGATGATGATTATTTACCGGAAAGCCACCATGAAGGATGTCGAGAACTTACATCAATTGATCAACGATTTTGCCAGTCAAGGGCTGATGTTGCCCCGTTCCCGCAATGCATTATATGAAACATTACGGGAATTTATCATTGCAGAGGACGAAGGCCAATTCATCGGTACCGGTTCCTTGCATATTACCTGGGATAATTTGGCCGAAATCAGAGCCTTGGCCATTTCTCCGCAATATCAGCATCAAGGCATCGGTCAAAAACTAGTGGCGGAGCTGGAAATGGAAGCTAAAAACCTGTACATCAGCCAGGTGTTTGCCCTTACCTATCAGGTTGCTTTCTTTCACAAATGCGATTACCGGGTGGTCTCCAAAGAAGAAATGCCCCAAAAAATTTGGAAAGAATGCATTAATTGCCCGAAATTCCCCAAGTGCGACGAGGTTGCCATGGTAAAAAATTTAATTATTTGACCTTTTTTGACCAAAATAATGAGCGACAGCTAACTAAAGAAAACTTTAGTTAGCTTTTTTTTGATGTTCTTTGAAAACCCCCCGAAATAGCATTTTTTCAGCAGAAATAGTCCAAAATCGGTTTTGAATTCCTTGAATAAATAGGGTAAAATCATATTAGAAAAGGTCAGAAATGGTCAAACAAATCACGGAGGTGTTGATAATGTTTAGTTTGATTCCCCGGTTTGAAACTTTGAATCGCAACCTGTTCCCGGATATTTTTAGCGACGAATTCTTCGTCCGGCCGCTTACAGCCTTTAAAACCGATATCAAGGAAACTGAAAACGGTTACGTCGTCGAAGCGGAACTGCCCGGTTATACTAAGGACGAAATTTCCGTAGAGTATGATAATGGTGAATTAACCGTTTCCGCTAAGAAAGACGAGGTTAACGAAGATAAAAACGAGAATTATATCCGGAAAGAGCGCCGATTCGGCAGTTTGGCAAGGACTTTCGTCTTTGATAACGTCAATGGCGATGAAATTAAAGCGGAGTTCAAGGACGGAGTGTTGAAACTCAACTTGCCGAAACTTGAAGCGGCAGAGACCAAAGTAAAAAAGATCGATATCAATTAATAGAATTGTGAATATGATTCCTCAAAAAAGCGGGTGTTCGCGGTTAATTAGGGTTTTTTACACCGCTTTTACGAATCTGCAAAAACCGGAGCAACATTTGCTCCGGTTTTTAATTTCAACATGAATCCGGCAATTATTCTTCATTATCACGGAGAAAAATGTAATATACTTGCTGGATCGCGGTTTAATCACCGGTTGGGAAACGAATGGTAAATCGGCTTCCTTCCCCCAGGGCGCTGGAAACCTCAACAGAACCGCCCATGGCTTCAACCAATTCCTTTACAATAGTCAAACCCAGTCCAAACCCGCCGCTATCGCGATTCCTCGATTCATCGGTCCGGTAAAAACGTTCGAAAATATTGGGTAAGTCCTTAGCTGGAATTCCGATTCCCTCATCCGAAACGGTAATCGCCACGGAATGCCCGAAACAGAATGCATTTATGTCAACTCGTTTTCCGGCGAAAGTATACTTATAAGCGTTAGAGAGCAAATTTTGCATGATTTTACTCAACGCATTTCGGTCTATATTTAGAATCACCGGGGGAACCGGGGTCAAAGAGAAGATAATTTGCTTCTCCTGAAATAAAGGAAGCATTTTTGCGTGAATATCCTTCAAAAAAGATTCCAGTTCCACCGGTTCGTTTTGAAAATGACGAATGGTAACATCCGCCGCGGCAACTGCCTGTAGATCATCCACCAATTCCGTTAAACGGTTGATTTCTTCTAATAACGACTCCAGGTTCCCTTTGGATGCCGGTATCACTTCATCGATAATACCTTCTAAATGGCTTTTGACAGTAGCTAAAGGAGTCCTTAAATCATGGGCTACATCAGCCGTCATTTTTTTACGAAGTTGATCCGCCTGTTGCAGCCGCTCCGCTAAGGAGTTAAGACTCACTCCCAATTCCCCAATCTCATCATTGGGCAAAGCGCCAATCCGGCAATTCAGGTTACCGGCGGTCATATTTTTGGCGATTTGGTTCATGGCCGTGATAGGCCGGGAAACCCGTCTGGCAAAAAGAACTGCTACCAAAAACGCTAAAAATCCGGTAATAAATATGGCCAAAAAAATCGAACGGTTGATGGTCCGGCGAAATACCCGATCTTGTGCCGTAATAATATTTTGAATAACGTTTTGCCCGAAATAAGCGGTTCCGACCCTGACTCCGTCAACGACGATGGGACGGGAGGAAAGAGGCTCCTTATCTTGCCGGCGCATCATGAACCGCCGGGAAGCAATTACAATTTGCTGCTTTTCATCGGCCACAAAGCGTAAGTTTCCCATTGGACCACCAGGCCTGAAACCCGGGGGACCCATATCGCTAAATCCATTCCAACCGTTATTCTCCCGATAATAATCACCCAAAATTCTTACAATCTGCTCCTGGCGGGCGGTTTCGTTCCGGGTCAGGTAATCTTGAAACTGCCGGTCAAGGGCCAGATTGACTGTTAAGCCCAGGACCAGGATACCACCCAGGGAAACCGCCAGGATAACTATTGTTAATTTTTTTAAAATCACGGAATCAAACATCCCGTTCTCCCCCGAACTTATACCCTATCCCGTAAATCGTTAGAATAAACCGCGGTTCCTCAGGATTAGGTTCGATTTTATGCCGTAAGTTTTTTATATGACTGTCAATGGTCCGGTCATACCCGTCATAGCTGTATCCTTGCACCAATTCCACCAGCTGGCTCCGGCGGTAAACTTGTCCGGGGGTCTGAGTCAACAGCTCCAAAATTTTAAACTCCGTCGGTGTAAGCCCAACAACCGCTCCGTTAACTTGGACTTCATATTTTCCGGCATCAATCAACAGATAACCGTTATGAAAACTTTGAACTAGCGCCCGGTTGACGCCGGTTCCCGTTCTAGCAGTCTGCATTCTGCGCAAATTGGCGTTGACCCTGGCCACCAACTCCCGGGGACTGAACGGTTTGGTTAAATAATCATCGGCGCCGATGTTTAACCCGAAGATCCTTTCATCTTCGGTGGTTTTCGCGGATAAAATAATGACCGGAATATCAGAAAATTGCCGCATCTCCGTTAACAGTTGCTCTCCGGGGATAATTGGCAGCATCAGGTCTAAAATCACCAATTCGGGTTTCATTTCCTTCAACAACTGCAATCCCTGCGCTCCGTCCAGCGCCGTGTAAATCTCATGGCCTTCTTTTTCCAAATAGGCTTTGATGATTTGCTGGATCTTCAATTCATCTTCAACAATCAAAATTTTTGCCATCTCAGCACCTCGGAAAAACTTACGTTGGCCAGGTATTAGTTACAGCATAACCCTTTTCCAGCTTAAAATCCAGTCACTTTCAAAATCCTCCACAAATTCTCCATGATTTCTCGAAATAGGTTCCATACTTTTAGTTTAGGATAAAATCACCAGAAACGGAGGTGATTAACGGTTCATAATTTTACTTGCAGGATGTGGCAAAAGATCAATATAAAATGAAGAGGAGTTGTCAAAATTGAAAAAAACATTGCTAATTACGGTAGTTGTAGCTTTATTACTCGGCTCATTAACATTTTCCGCTTTTGCTTTTGAAGGTAAAAACGGAGGCGCTAAAGGTATCGGTTTCGGACTCAAAGGTCTCAATCTCAGCGCCGATCAGCAGCAAAAAATTCTGGCCATCCGCCAGGAATTCGAAAAAAATACTCTTTCATTACGCCAGGAAATGCAGCAAAAACGCCAGGAGCTACGGCAGCTTTGGTCGGCCGATAACCTGAACCAGGCCGCCATTGATGCCAAGACCAAAGAAGTGACCGCATTGCGGATTCAAATGGTTCAAAAGTCACGGGATATGTTTGCGAAAGTAAAAGCAATCCTGACCCCGGATCAGGTTAAGCAATTAGAAACTCAAAAGCAAAAGCGTTTTCAAGGCCACCGTGGGAAGATGGGTGGATCCGGTTATTAAGGATTGGAAATGGCTCCTCACTGACCGGTTTCTTGGAAACACAGAGGTTAGTACTTGAAAGCTTAGGCAGCAACCGTATCAATTTAGCCAGCCAGGCAGACTGATTGGATATTGGCGGCTCCGGGAGGAAATAAAATATTACTTGAAAAGTTTTTCGGTTAAATTTGCCAAAATCGACCTTGGCGACGGGAGTATTGCCAAAGTATCAGTTGTTGAAAGCATGGATGTTAGTTAAAAAAACAATCAATTTTGAGAAACCTATTGACTCTCCTCTACGAGGAGGGTCTATTATTATAAGTGAAAACCTTGCGCGCACAGGAGTAATCAAATGTTTAAAATCGGCGACTTTGCCAGGCTGAATAAAGTAACTGTCAAAACTTTGCGGTTTTATGACAAAATCGGCATTTTTAAACCGCTTGAAGTAGATAATTTCACCGGTTACCGCTGTTACTCGGCCGGACAAATTCCCAAGCTGAACCGAATTATCGCTTTAAAGAATATGGGCTTTTCATTAAACGAAATATCCGGCTTGCTGGAGAATGAATTAGACGGGGATGGATTGTATCGTTTTTTGGAAAACAAGGAAAGCGAGATAATCCGGAATATTGCCAGGGAACAAGAGCAACTGTCGCGGATAGAAGCCTTGAAAAAAATAATAGCACAGGAGGATAGCATAATGGATTATCATGTTGTATTGAAAGCGGTCGAACCAATGTTGGTGGCTTCCGTAAGGGATTTGATACCCAATTATAGCGAACAGGGGCATTTGTGGCAAGAACTGGGAGAATATATCGCCAAATATAACGCCAAAATCATACCGCCGTGCTTTGTCGTTTACCACCAAAACGAACAAGAGGAATCCCGCATCGACGCCGAGGTTTTTGAACCCATCAATATCAAGATTCCCGAGAGCGACCGGGTGAAGGTCGGAGTATTTGAAGGAAATCAGGAAATGGCTTGTACCGTGCATCAAGGACCTTATGAAAAATTATTCAATGCCTACAATGCCGTTACACGGTGGATTGAGGAAAACAATTATGAGATCACCGGTCCCAACCGCGAACTCTATTTGAAAAGTTATAGCGATACCGGTGATCCCAATGAATTTATTACCGAAATTCAATTCCCCGTATGCAAGATGTAGTAAACTCACTCCAAAGCCCCAGAATAAACTGGGGCTTTTTATTTCTAAGGCCCAACCAGGAATGAAAATATTTTTTTAACTGGATTAAGATGATTAACGGGATTTCATTAAACTCGCCTATGTCTCATTCGCATAAAATGATTTTAACTTTATATAGTCCTGTAAATCCTTGAATCCTGTCGAAATTCATTTTTAAAATTTCTATTTCGTATGCGGAAGGTTTATAGCGGATATTCCAAAATATTTATTGTAGGTTCGCAAATTATGATGTAAAATAAAGCCAACGAACTCACGTTCGTAAAATTCCTACGATTTTCACACGGAGACTAAACATGAATAAAGTGGCGATTGTTTACTTTTCCGGAACGGGAAATACCCAAGTCATCGCAGAATTAATCAAGAACCAAATGGCGGACCGCCATGTCGCTCTATACCGTGTTGAAAATGTTTTACATCATATTGAGGAAGCCAAACTGTCCAACTATGATATTCTGGGAATCGGTTTCCCGAGTTACGGGTTTAATGCACCGTTAATCATTACCGAGTTCGTAAAAAGGCTAAAGAATACTCGGAATCATCAAGTCTTCCTGTTCTTAACCTGCGCCGGTCCTTGTTATTTAAATGATGTAGCCGCTTTCGGCGTTAAGAGGATCTTAACGAAAAAGGGATATGAAATAATCTATGAAAAAGTAATCTGTATGCCGGCAAATGTTTTATTAAGATATGATGATGAACTGATCAAGCGGCTCTATGATGCGGCTATCCAAAGAACCCGGTGGTTGGCCGATGATATTTCAAATCATGTCCGGAAAATACGGAATGACCGTTTCCTCCCCTACCTGTTTCGCTGGCTCTTCGTTCCCTTGGAAAAAATAGCGTTCAAGCTGTTTCCGTTGGATTTTACCGTCACCAAAGAATGTAATCAATGCCTTAAATGCGTCCGATCATGCCCGCGCAAAAATATTACACTTAAAGGGAAAATAAAACATGGTTTGAAATGCGAAGTTTGTTATCGCTGCGTATATACCTGCCCCCGACAAGCCATTAAAGGAAGGCTATATAATCTAGCCATTGTGAAAGACGGCTATAATATTCACGAAAAGATTGAAACAATCCAAAGTATGAACGCCGGCCAACCATTAAAAGGCATTTATAAGACTTTAGAATCTTACTTTAACGAGTCGAACTTCTAATACCTACACACTGGAGGAGATATCAAACCATGAATTATGATATGTTTCGCGAAGTTCAAGAATCTGATTTACCTGAAGTATTGAAGATATATAACTACTATGTCCAAAACAGCACCGCTACTTTCAGCATTAAACCCCTCTCCATCGATGAGATGCGGGATCTGGTTTTTTTTGACAACTCCAAGTACACCACCTTTATCATCCAGGATAACGGAACAATATGCGGGTATGTGCTTTTAGCCCAATATAAGAAAAGAGAAGCCTATGATGGAACTGCGGAGGTTACTATTTATCTCAGGCATGATTTTACCGGGAAAGGCTTTGGTAGCCTGGCAATCCAGTTTATTGAAGAGTTTGCCGGCCGCCGGAACATTCACGCGCTGGTAGCCATCATTTGCAGCGAGAACGGGCAAAGCATCCGGTTATTTGAGAAGAACGGCTATACCCAATGCGCCCATTACAAAGAAGTGGGCCGAAAGTTTGACCGGTACCTGGATGTAGTTTGCTATCAAAAAATAATTCATTAGGAGTTCATTGCAATTGTCCCAACAAATCCCGGAACTGCTTGAGGGCGAGCGGATTGATCTACTGGGCCGCCGCGGCTTGCAGATCATTCAAAACCCCAAAAAATTTAAATTTACCATCGACGCCTTTCTGTTAACCGGCTTTATTAAACCTAAACCGCAGCACCGGATCATGGATCTCGGCGCCGGTAGCGGGGTACTATCGCTGTTAATCGCTGGCCAAAGAGGGATCGAGCATATTTACGGTCTGGAGATCCAGCCCGAACTGGTTTCCATGGCCAAACGCAGTGTAACCCTGAATCAATTGGACCATAAAATTACCATTCTGGAAGGAGACTTGCGGAGTTTACCTGTTTCGCTGAAACCCAATTCTTTCGACCATGTCATCTCCAATCCTCCGTTTTTTCCTGCTGATCAAGGAATAGTTTCCGGAAATGAAGCCCTGGCCAAAGCCAAGTTTGAAATTAGTTGTACCTTGGAGGATGTTATCAGGGCTTCTGCCAGACTGGTCAAAGCCAATGGCAGTGTTGCGTTGATATACCCTACCGGACGTCTGACGGTTTTAATTCAAACCTTGGCCAAGTTTCATCTGAACCCGGTCCGGCTTCGTTTTGTATATGCCAGACCCGCAGAAAATAGTAATTTATTACTTATAGAGGCTAAATCAGACTCAAAATGCGCACCAGTAGTACTTCCGCCGTTGTTTATATACGATAACAACGATCACTATACCGATGAGATAAACCGGTTTTTTAAGGGAGAACTTTAATATTTTCAATCTTCTCTAAGGCTCCCCCGCCAAATTGGGAAGCTCGATATGACCTGGCCCGAATTTCTCCATCCGCCACTTGTAATTAATCCATTATTATGTTTATCGCATAAATATCTCCAAATACTTTATTTATATTCTCGTTATATAGTGTTTTTTATAAATTGGTTCTATATTAGATATCGCCATGAAATTACAGATTTTTAATAAAAAAGCTTGTAAATATATTATCTTCAAAATATAATAATAAATGGAAAATTTTTTTTACTCCTTTGCCCAATATTTCACAATCATTGATGTAATATGGGATTGAAACAGCAAAAAAGTATCTATCATGGGAGGAAAGGTAATGTGTGATAATCCCGAAATTAAGCCGGTTGAAGCCGGAAAATCTTATATTATTTATAAAATAAAATTATTTTTTTCTAATGTGAGAGTGCAAATCCGAAGATTAGCGCCGGAAACCAAGGTGGTTCTAGCCGTATTTCTTATGATTTTTATATTAATGTTTTGGAGGCTTGGGAGTTACCCATCTTATTTTAATGATATGGTGGATCATATGATCTATGTACAGGTAAGCAAGGTATTCGATCATACAATTGTATCTGAGAATACAACTTGGTTTTGGACAAGCATGCATACTCACGGCGCGGTTCAATCGCCGGTTTACGGTATTATCGTTGAAATCGGCCTGCGCCTCTTCGGATTAACACTGTTTGGCATCCGGATTATACCGGCTTTAATTGAGTTTCTTGCGCTCATTATAGCCTACCTGGCGTTGCGCAAATACTTTTCAAGATATTTATTATTAGTTATCATTTTACTTCTGGCGTTGTCACCATGGCATCTCATCGCGGCGCGTTCGGGCGGTATTTATGGTTTTAGCATAAGCTTATACATCATCACCTTATCCATGTTTGCTTTACTCATCGAAAGAAAACGGTCGGTGGGTCTGGCTATACTGGCAGGCGTAACTGCGGCAATCATCCCTTACGGTTACTCTTCGATCCGGTTATTACTACCGTTTCTGGTATTCCTGGCGATAATCAACTGCCATAAAATTGAAAAATATAACTTTCATATTTATTTAAGCATAATACTATTGGTTTGCTTCATTCAAATCAGCAACCTTCCCGAATCTCTGCATATGTATTTTTTCGCCAGAGGCGAGGGACTTAATAGTATAGGCAAATCACCGGATGGAAGTTACAATATCCCTTTTATCGTTCAAAAGCTTAAAGAAAACTTTATCTATACTTATAATTTAATTATGGGCAGAAATGAGCCGGGGGTTTTTAACGTAAATATTGCTAAAAATTGCTATGCGCCCGATGTGGCATTATACCCAAAATTTCTAGCGCCGTTTTTAATAATAGGGTTAGTCTATTGTGCAATCCATTGTTTTAAAAAGAAAAGGCCTGTTTTAATCATACCGGTATTGCTATTCTTCATGGGTATGCTGCCGAATATGTTGTCGGGAATAGGTGTCCCAAATTTGCTTCGCAGTATTATGTTGTTAATACCGATACATTTTTTTATCGGATATGGTATCTATAGTTTATTCGGAACCATTTATTATTTGACCGGCCATCAATATAAGAAAATAATTCTATCAATATTTCTGGTCTCTATCCTTTTAGTCTCCGTATATCAAGTTACTAATTTTTATAGCTATGAAAAAGACTCCCATGTCAAACATCTTGCGACAACAATTATGTATCGTGAATTTTTACATAATTATATCAATGACCATCCCTACTCAAAAATCTTACTGCATGAATTTGGTCCGTTTCGCGAACACAGTTATGTAAATATCCGCTGGCTCGGTGGCCAAAAGATGCAGAAAATGATCTCCGAAGGTAGAATTAAGTTTTTGCGGACAAATAATATCGAGTCAATATACCGGCAGATCAAAAAGAAAGATTTCGATATTATAGTATCCACCGTTTATCAGGACCTGGAAGAAATGATACCGGATGTTAAAGGTCTCCCGGTAGAAACTTATAATTGTTATTGGATATATTATGTAAAATAGAAATCATCCGTGACATACCACTTGAATATGAAAAGAGGGTACAATCAATGGGCAAATTAAACCGATACTTTAGAAAATATGAAAACCGTGGAATTCAAGTCTCACTCCTGACTTTACCATCAACAGAGGTACTGCAAGTCTCCTACAAAGGAAGACTTATGAGAGCAAACCCTGAGGAGTTACATCTAGTTATAAATGAAGCTAACTCAACCGAATCAACCTTTAAGCTGGAAAAATCAGAGGAATGTTTTACGATTTCTATCTCCCCAGACATATTAAAGACAAATCCTCAATTTTACTTCAAGGATAATTATCAAAGAATCGATAATAATTTAAATGCTTTTTATGTAATCAACGAAAAGGACGCTTTTAAAAACCGGGGTGATAAAGCAAAAAACCAATTGCAGGATCTCAAAAAATATAAACATCGCGGTATATATCTTTCAATTATAACCCCCAAAGCGGACGAATTATTGGAACTGAGGTATTCCGGCGCGCTTATAAATAGTGATCCCGCAGAAATTTTTTTGTATACCGGCCCCGAATGTGAAACCGCGTTTAGTAAATATCAAATGCCAAAAGATGCCGGATCTTTCAAAACCCAAATTCGGGCTGAGGAAATCAGATATAATCTGTTTTATTTTACCGATAATAAAGGCGCTATTGATGACAATGGTGAAAAATATTACCGGTTTTCAAAGAAAAGACCCATGGAAAGCATTATCGGAAACAAGTCTTTTGATACTGCCCTGGATCAATTTATCGGTGAATTGGGTTCCATTAAAATCGATGATGACAAAACATACTGATAGCATGTCGCATACATCTGTACCAGTTTGTATTCGGCCAGCGGGTTTATACTTTTCCGCCCCATCGCTCTTTTAAATAAAACGCTGCCATCTTCGGCTGGCGGTCCCGGGTAAAAACCCCTTTGCGGTTACCGATGACCCGGGTGATTCCTTGTTTGGTCATAAAATCGGCTAGATTCCAAACATGCTCGCCAACGATAAAATCAAGCTCGTCCAAGATTTCGCAGTACTTTCGCAAAAATTCCACCTGAAACTCCTCCGAAAACATCTGCGGCGACAAAGTGTGAAATCCGGCTATGGTGTCCGCGCCGAACTCGGTCAACATTACCGGCTTGCCATACTTCTGATGCCATTTCTGTAAATCGGTTTTTAACTGATGCTGAATGGTGTCCAGATGACCCGCCTCGGTGTACCAGGCGGAATAACGATTCACACAAATAAGATCGAAAAGCTGGCCGCATTTATCGGTGTCCACCGGTGCATTCAAAACCATGGTCACCAAACGGGTAGCATCCAAATTCCGGATGACGGCCACAACCTTTTCAAAGTAGGGCAGTGAGTTTTCTTCGCTGGAGTCGGGCTCATTGGCAATGCTCCACATAATGACACAAGGATGGTTCTTGTCACGGCGGTATAACCCGGTCAATTGCCGGCAATGATTCTCCAATGTTTTTTCGCCCGCATGATCCGCGTTGAAAACCGGCATCTCTCCCCAAGTCTGAAGCCCCACCGCCGCAGTCTCATCAATGACCAGTAATCCGAGGCGATCACAAAGGCGCATCATCTCTTCGGTATAAGGGTAGTGTGAAGTACGGAAGGAATTGGCGCCAAGCCAGCGCATCAAATTAAGATCCTTCTGGATTAACGGCAGGTTCAACCCCCGCCCCACCAGATAAAAATCATCATGCCGGGAACATCCTTTCAGATAAACCGGTTCCCCATTGAGGACAATCTGGTTGCCGCGAATTGCCACCATCCGGATTCCAAATTCCTCAATATATGCGTCAATTGGATTTCCTTGCCCATCAAGAAGTTCGACCTGCATTTTATATAGATAAGGATGGCCCGGTCCCCATAATTCAAAAGTCTCTAATTGAAATTCACCTTCATCGCCTTTAATTTCCTTGGAGGAAACGGCATTTCCCAAGTGGTCAATAATGGTAAGCCGCCGTTCCGGCGCAAGGCCGGCTACTTCAAGCTGAAATTGAACAATGGCCTGGTTGTTGCTTAAATAGGTACGAATTGTAATATCGGCCAGATAAGTAGTTTCAGTAGTATACAACTGGACCGAACGGTGGATCCCGGCATAATTAAAGAAATCGAAATAGTATTGCAGCTCTTTGCGGTTGGTTCCCGGCAGGCTGCGCAGGAAGCCCGGCGGGACAGTAGACCAATCCAGAACGTTATTTACCCGGACCGCCACCACATTCTCCTTGCCAACCCGCAGGAGCGGAGCCGCATCAGCTTCAAAGGGCAAATGACCGCCATGATGTTCCAGCAATCGGCACCCGTTAATCCAAACCACAGCCCGGTAATTGACGGCGCCGCACCGAAACCAGATTCGTTTCCCGGCCCATGTGGCCGGAACAAAAAAACGCCGTAAATACCAGACATCGCCAAGGTAATCACGGAGTTCCGGCTGCAGCGTTAATTCATTGAAGCTGGCCGGAACAGCCATGGGTTCCGGATTTGGCAATTTATCAAACCAACTTTGGCTCTCTCCCACTCCATCGGGGTCCGTCTGAAAATCCCAAAAACCGTCCAATGTATGTAATTCCCGTATTTGATTCGCTTGCGGATAAAGCATGACCGTCCCCCTATCTAGATAAGTTTCAAGCCTGAATTCGCAACATCAAAATCAATGGAATGGACGTTGTTGATCCAAAAATGTTAGCGGTTACATCCATATCTTATTATATATCTCTTGATCATCCTTTGAAAAGATCTTTTTGATCAGATTTGCAGAATTAACGGATGAACAGGATGTTACTAAGCTCCACTTAAGCTATATAGTATCATAGCCTTTTCCAATATATAATTCTGTATATTCTACACTCCTGCAAGTTCTGTTCGCAGGTTACTTTTCGGGCTTCCGGCACATAAACTAAGACGATAACCAGTGTAAGCTGTTTTAAGTATCCGGAAATTTCGATCAGTAAATCAGAACCCGGAGGTGAATGATTGCTTGGGAACTGTAGGCGTAAAAACCAAAATCGACCAACTTTCTTTTTTAATCGGCAATTTGAGCGCCAGTCAAAAGCTATTAACTCAGGTGGCATTGGATTTCCAAGGGCTGGCTCTTGCCAAAAAACGTCAAATTAAAGACGCCATTGAACAGGCTGATGAATTGGGAGAGGTTCTTAGAGTGCTCATCTGTGATCTGAAAGAACTGACCTGCAGATCAATGGAGCTCTATTTTGATCAGGATGACTCCAAATTCCCTATTAAGGAATGAACCGGACCAGCCGAAGTAATTAATAAGTCCTTTTTAAGGAGATAGTTATGGGGAAACGGATTTTAGTTGTAGATGACGCTGCTGTGATGCGGTTTATGTTAAGCAAAATCCTGACTGCTGGCGGCTATGAAGTTGTTGGTGAATCAGCGACCGGGGCGGATGCCGTTAAAAAATACAAAACGTTGAAACCCGACTTGGTAACAATGGACCTAACCATGCCGGAAGTAAGCGGTATCAATGCTCTTAAAGCAATTCGCAGCTTTGATCCGGAAGCCAAAGTCATCATTTGTTCGGCAATGGGGCAAAGGATCTTGATAAATGAGGCAATGCAGGCCGGAGCAATGGATTTTATCATTAAACCCTTTGAGGATTATCAAGTTTTAGACGCAGTCAACCGATTATTGAAATAACCTCCACTACCAAAAAGAAACCGGAAAACCGGTTTTTTTAATCTAATCCAACAAAATTCTAGCCCCAACCACGATTAATACTATCCCGCCAAGTTTCACAAGATTGCAGGGGATATGCTCCATTCCGAATAAACCAAAATGATCGATACAAAAAGCAGTTAACAATTGAGCGGCAACAATGGCGGTAGTAGCTACCCCCACCCCTAATTTGGGAATACTGCCGGCGACACCGAAGATGATGGCCACGCCGATAGGCCCCCCCAACCAGGCATACCACGGCACGTTCCCCAGTTTGCTGAAACTTCCGTTTCCCAACAATAGCAATAAAACTCCCGCCGTAACAGTTCCCAGTAAATGCACGGCAAAGGTCCCTTCCAGTAACCCGATGATTTTACCGGTGATGCTATTAAACGTGCCCTGTACCGCCATCAAAGCCCCTGCCAGCGCCGCCAGCAACAGGGCTAATATTCTACCCATACGCAATCCCCCTATGATTCTATGGTTATAACTTTGAGAAAGTAAGATCATACTCGTTTTCCCTTCACTTAGTTTACCTAAAATCCAAAGACATATCCCCGCAAAAGCCCCGCATACAATGTATAAACGGAATCTATGGGGCAAAACATGAAAATCCTTATCGCTACTCTTCTCGGCTTTATCGTTGGAGTTTCGGGTACACTGGCGGGAGGATCCATCATCATTTCCCAAAAACGGGAAACTCAAACCAAACAAGGATGGTTGTTGGGATTTTCCGGCGGAGTCATGATGGCGGTTACCATCTTTGACCTCTGGCCGGAAGCCTGGCACTTTGGAGGATTTTTCCCGACGTTCTTGGGAACCGGAACCGGCATTCTGCTGGTCAATCTTTTCGATCCCTTACTGCAACTGACACCCTGGTATCGGCGGAAGAATTTTTCCCGGTTAACCAAAGTCGGCATCCTATTGGGGATGGGTATCGGCGCACATAATTTCCCTGAAGGCGTCGCTCTGGGCACTACCTTTATTGCCAGCCCGGTTGTATCCGGCTGGCTTGGGTTGGCCTTATTAATGGCCATTCATAATATTCCCGAAGGAATGGTCATGGCTTCCGCTTTTAAAATGGGAAAAGTTCCGCTGTTTAAAACCATTACCGCCCTGATTCTCGTCGAACTCCCAATGGCACTGGGCAGTGCACTGGGAGCATTCTTAGGTCAGATATCACCTTGGATGATCTCCTTATCCCTTGGCTTTGCCGGCGGCGCTATGTTTTTTTTGGTCGTTAAGGAATTGTTGCCGGCAGCCCGGCAATCATCGGGTATTTTTGGGATAGGCCTGGGTTTGGGAACGGGTTTTGGAGTGGGTATCCTCCTGGTCAATCTGCTCCACTAAAAATATAATCCCCGGCGGGTACATCCGGGGAATTAGCGACTGATTACTTTACAACGGCAGCATCATTGTTCGAGACCGCTTTGCGATTTAAAATACCATATTCAATACTATCCACCAAAGCTTCCCATGAAGCCTCGATCAGGTTTTCAGAAACCCCTACCGTACCCCAGGAACTCTGGCCGTCGGAGCTTTGGATCAAAACCCGGACCTTGGCCGCAGTTCCCCGTTGTTCGTCCATGATTCTCACTTTGAAGTCGGTAAGGTTGATATCGGTAATTTCAGGATAAAAACGCAACAAAGCTTTACGAATTGCCGAGTCAAGGGCGTTTACGGGACCATCTCCCTCAGCGGCGGTAATCTCGTATTCATTGCCCACCGCCACCTTGATGGTAGCCTCTGAGAATACCGGCTGGTCCCCCCGTTTTTCGACGATAATCCGGAAGCCTTCCAGATTGAATACTTTTTCATACAAGTTAAAGGCCTTTTTAATCAATAGCTCAAAGGAACCTTCGGCGGCTTCAAATTGATAGCCGGTATTTTCCAATTCCTTGATTTTATTGGTAAGGTGAATGATTTTGGGATCGTCTTTTTGGGTTGCCGGTACAATATCCTTCACTTTGCTTAGAATGGTGCTCCGGCCTGCTTGTTCCGAAAGCAAAAAACGGCGTTGATTGCCCACTTGTTCCGAGCGAATATGTTCTAAAGTCAAAGGATTTTTGATCATGGCATCAACATGGGTTCCTGCTTTGTGAGCAAAGGCGCAGGCTCCTACAAAAGGTTGCCGTTCATCATGTTGCAAATTGGTCATCTCTGAAATAAAGTGCGATGTTTCCGTTAATAAATGCAGGTTATCCTTGACCGTTGACTCATAACCCATTTTTAGAATGACAATGGGGATGACACTGGATAGATTGGCATTGCCACAACGTTCTCCATAACCGTTGAAAGTACCTTGCACCTGAACCGCTCCGGTTTGAACCGCCATCACCGAAGAAGCCACCGCCACCCCGGAGTCATTATGAAAATGAACTCCCAAAGGTATGGAAATCTGTTGTTTCACCTGATTAAAGATGTCGATCATCTCAAACGGCAGGGAACCCCCGTTGGTATCACATAAAACAATTGTCGAAGCCCCGCCCCGCACCGCCGCTTTAATAGTTTCAACGGCATAGTCACGGTTGGCCTTATACCCGTCAAAGAAATGTTCGGCATCATAAATGACTTCCCGGTTATTTTGTTTTAAATAAGCAACTGAATCTTCTATAATCTGAAGGTTATCCGCCAAGCTCACCTTTAAGACTTCCAGCGCATGAAGGTCCCAGCTTTTTCCGAAAATAGTGACCACCGACGTTCCCGTTGCCAATAAATCGTTAAGGGTCTTATCAGAGCCAGCTTCATTATTGGCTCTTCGGGTGCTTCCGAAAGCTGTGATTTTAGCATGCTTTAAATTCAACCGGGTTACCATCTTGTAGAATTCTAAATCTTTTGGGTTGGAGCCGGGCCAACCCCCTTCAATATAGTTGATCCCCAGTTCATCCAATTTCTTAACAATGCGCAGTTTATCCTCAATGGAAAAATATACTCCTTCCCCCTGAGCTCCATCCCGCAAGGTTGTATCATAAAAAACAATTGACGGCACCAGGATCACCTCCCTAATATTTGTATATTGTATGACATATTCGCACAGAAAACGTCACTAAAATCCATGCGCTAGAAGAAGTATGATAAACCCTATTCTTAACAAAAAGTGCACACTTCTTCCTGAGAAGCTATGTGAAAAAGCAAGGTGAATAATTTGAGTTTTTTTGAAAGGAACCTTTTTCACATAACTTCTAATGATTTAAAATCTATTTTATCCTTACCGAAATTGATTGTCAATCCAAAACTTCAAAATCATCCCTTGGTCTGACACCAACTGCCGGATTCAGGCATAAGTTAATTCCGAAATCCTTATGCACTAAAAGAAGATACGGAGGAATCGCCAGATGCAGTTCCGCATCGTCAGTGTTGAAAAACTTCCCCTGGGGACAAGGATATTACGCCCCGGCGCTACCGGGGAAGATGTTAAAACGCTTCAGGAGCAACTCACCCAAAATGGCTTTTATTTCGGTACAATCGATGGGATTTTCGGACCGTTAACGCAAGAAGCGGTTCTTTTGTTGCAACGGGCCTTCAAACTTCGCATTGATGGAATTGTTGGGAATGAAGTCATGGCAGCCTTAAAAAATCCGGCTCGAAAAACCGGCAGAATTATTTACGCCCTGAAGAAAAAGGAGAGTTTGCGATCCATCTCCCGTAATTTTAAAGTAAATCCATGCGCTTGGGATGGTATCCCGGGTCAAGGGAACCCCCAAAAACGGATTTATTCCGGTATGCGGCTGCTGCTGCACCAAAGAGCTTTATTTTTATGGAATGAACCTGCCCTAAAGCCAAATCATGATGCATCTTCTCCCAAAACCGGTAATAATACAAAAAATGAGTGGAACAGCACCGGTACTGTCGGGCCCGGTTGGACCATTGATAGCAACGGAGAACTCATCAGCCAACTCGGCCCTTCTTGCGACTCAAACGGCGGTTATTTAACAATTAGCGCAGCCCCTGAGGTATGGACCCAGCTCGTTACCTCCCGGGACTTCCGTGTTAAGTTGGAAAACCAGCTTCAAAAAATATCCGGGCTTAATTTTGGATTTGATCTAAGCACCGCGCCATTGAATACCATTCCCTATTGGCCAAAATTTTTGCGACAGATCTGCCGGCGGTTACATATCCGCGAGCATTCGTTTTTAGTTTTACCCCTGATTTTAAAAACCGGTACGCGCAAAAAAACTAAAAACACGCGGGAGGGGGTGTTTTTCTGGTCTAATATCGCCATCATCGCTAAATT
This sequence comes from Bacillota bacterium, assembly GCA_029974635.1. Lineage (GTDB taxonomy): Bacteria > Bacillota > UBA4882 > UBA8346 > UBA8346 > JAEZJQ01. Next base: position 136,160 of record JARKQY010000011.1, read on the forward strand.
AACCAGTCTGATAATATTTGAACAGTTACCAGAGACAGGTACTCCGGAAGGATACCTGAATTCCGCGGCCGAATTGCCGAAAACCTTACGTTTACTCAATAATTACCGCATAAATCTTAAAAGTTTGTTGGCTGTCACTATCCAGTGTTGGGACTGGAACTTGGAAACCGGGAACCGCCAATCCATTCCCTATAAAAAGGCAAAAATGATCCGGGGGATGAATCCCGGCGCCGCGGTAGTTTATCCGGCAAGCAACTTAACCGCTGTTACTTACCGTAGCCAACGCCAATCCCATTGTCTGGTGTACCAAACGGTAAAAGAATGGGAAAATATGCTGCTGCTGATTAACCAATTGAATCTTTTAGGTATCGTCATTCGCAATTTTGAGGTGCTCGGAGGTGAAGGCATTACAGCAGTCCGTAATTGTTTTGCGATAATGCCGGTATCATCATTGCCTGCCATAAAATTATGAGGTGAGCCACCAAAACAAACAGTAAATATTCGAGGTTGCTACTTTTATGACATGAATCGCGATTGAATAACATATTCATGTAAAAAGGAAATAATTCCTTCTAACAGTATTCCTTCCCCACGGAGGGTCGGGAGGTGACGCTTTTGGAAGCTCAATTCGGTATTTAATTCATTTTTGGAACTAACGCAATCCTATTGACTCTAATATAACAAGGAGGATGAGCATGAGTCTTTCAGGCCAATATGATCAGCTGGTAAATTCATATACTTTGGGAAGCCTTAGTAAGGAAATTCCCATCGATGCCAGATTAAAAATTCCGGAGACCACCCCCGGGATTGAAGCGATTATTGGGGGCGATTTTCAGATTGATTCACCTGAGGTTTCTGTTAACGAAGGCTTTTTAGTAATTTCCGGTGTAATATATCCTCAACTATTATATGCGTCGAGTGATGCAGGCGCGGAAAAACACAGCCGTCAAATTACGGAATCCCAAGATACAGATGAAAGTTCCGAACATGATAATCACCCTTACCCTTTGGAATATAGCTACAACTGGTCGGGGGATGAAGGCGTTCTATTTGAGGAACATATAGATATCCCAGGTTTACACGCCGATTCCGTAGTTGATGTGAAATTAATTCCAAAATCGGCTGATTTCGAAAAAATCAGCACCGATCGGGTAATTTTTACAGCAAAGATCGATCTGGTTACCCAGTCCTCCAGTAAGCAAAAAAGTTCTATCATCACTGGTCTGGTGATCCAGCCTGCTGATAAAGTGACGGTTTCCAAAGAGTCGGCCTCTACGGAGGAATTGGTAGCTATAAAACGGACTGTAGCTTCCGTCCGGACTTCACTGCAACTACCCGGTATCAAACCGGGAATTGCCCGAATTCTGAAAAATGTCGCCAAACCCTCCAGCATCAGTTGGGAATACAACCGGGGTAAAATTTATCTTAAAGGCTTACTGGATGTTGGTGTAATTTATGTTGGGCTGGATGATGACGTTCTACCCACCGAAGTATTTGCGAATGAATGGAGCCGGGATTTTGAGAATGCGGTGCCCTTTGAAACCAGTTTCGAAACTGATTTGCCGGAAGAAGGCTTGGTGGTTCTTCCCAGTGTAACTCCCATTAATATTCAAGTAGAAATCGCCTCCCGCCGGGAGTTACATGTTCAAATCAATCTCCTATTTCAAACCGCCCTCTCCAGAGTTTTTTCCTGGGAAATTGTTACAAATGCAACTCCCACACCCGGCATAATCATCGATACTCAAAAAACATTGTTAAGTTATGAGGAATACTTAGGTGAGACCAGTGGAGAGATTCCTTTTGAACTTACCGCGGATCTACCGGCGAGCCAGCCCGGGGTGGAAAGGATTTTGGCTTATCAAGGCCGTCTCAATGAAATTAAAATAGAAGCAGTCGAAGGAAATGCCACCATCGAAAGTAACCTGGATTTAGCGGTATTTTATACGGCGGACGGAACCGAAGCAACCGGACTGCGCATCGCCAACTGGGAAACCCGTAATAATAACGGTATCCCCCTCAACGGAATGATCGATTTTCCAAATCTTCAAACCAATTCTTTACTTCGAGGGCAGACAACAATAGAATCCTTAAAAGTGGAGCTGGTTGGTGAGCGCACCATAAAAATTTCCGGGTTGGTAAGGGCACAGCTTAGCGCTAGAAGTCCAAGAACCATCACAGTCTTGGAGGATTTAGCGGAAGTAATTCCGGTCGATCCCGAGTCCAGGCCCAGCTTGCTCTTTTATATCGCTCAGCCTGGCGATACCCTATGGAAAATCGCCCGCCGTTATCAAACCACGGTGGCCCAGCTAGTTCAAACTAACCAAATTATCCACCCGGGCCGGATTGAAATCGGCCAAAAACTGATAATTCCAAAGCAGATCACGCATACCTGATAGTATTCAAAATTTATTCCAGGCACACCGCAACAAATAACCTCCCTTACAGGGAGGTTATTTGTTTTGTTTATCTAAAAAACACTTTTTAAAGCTTTCATAAGGATGCAGGATCGTCAATTATACTATCTTTTCCTCTCTTAATGCGACATATACAGTGATGTCCCCAAAATCCGTAGTCAATGGAACGTTGATAATCTGTAAATCCTTTACGGAGACCGTGATGTCCTGTCCAATAATCAATGATGGCGGAGTAATCTTACAAAAATAACCGTTTTTAAATAAATCCGTGGCTGCATTCCCGGTGATAATATTGCCCAGTTCGTTGATGGCGCTTTGCGCCAGGTAATCAAAATCATCAATGGGCAAATTCATTAACATGGATGAAGATATATTACGGGCAGTATCGTTGGACATGCAGTATATAACCTGTCCCGTTACATCTCCGGTAACCCCGATGACTGTATTGATATCTTTACCCGAAACAGGTGATTTGACTAAACTCAAGGTCCCCTTGGCAACACTTTTGTTCCCGTAAGTTTCTAGAACTTTAACCGATGCCGAAATAAACGGATTTACAATTTCTACTTTCATAAGTCCTCCTTTTGATAGTAAGATTTGCCTGAGTATTAGGATGCGGATTTTAACCCGGATTTACTGGATCGCAGAATTAAAAGTTCGCAAAAACAGATTAATTAGCTATGCTTTGAAAACCTTACCCACACGAACTTCTAGTGGAGGCAAATCAACCGAATAAACTATTTCCTTACGATTATCGGCAACCCACTAACATTAATGAATCCTTTTTTATCTGCGGCAACATTCGTTGCAGCTTTTTTGTTCCCCTTGACGAACGGTGCTTCCGGTGTTATAATTTTTATGCACTAAATAAAGCTAATTTTAATTTGCCTAAAAGTAAATAGTTATTTGCTTAAAGGTCGCGTAGCCCAGTTGGTTAGAGCGCTGCGTTCACATCGCAGAGGTCACTGGTTCGAGCCCAGTCGCGACCACCATTATTTTATCATTAAGAGATCCTGTTTGGCAATACGGAGCCGTGGTGTAGTTGGTTAACATGCCAGCCTGTCACGCTGGAGACCGCGGGTTCGAGTCCCGTCGGCTCCGCCATAAACAAATCAGTTATTAGGTATTTGTAATTTTATTTTCTAAATAACAAGTAACTAGTAAGCCGCCACGATAGCTCAGTTGGTAGAGCAGAGGACTGAAAATCCTCGTGTCGCTGGTTCGATTCCGGCTCGTGGCACCATTATTTGCTTAAATCTCGATTACTTGCCTGATCGAAGTAAAATATAACCCCATGTGGGGTTATTTGTTTTTTAGAGTTGTCGATAAAATTGCCAATACTGGGAATCTGTCCAACGGGATACCGGTAAATATCTGGCGGGATCTGAACAACTGGCGGCTTTGTTAACTAGGAATTTTTGCGGTATGTTAAAATCTTCTTAATCCCTTAATCCAATTAATCCTGTCCAGCAACCTTGTTTAGGCGCATAAAATTCACAAGCTTTTTCGACGGAATTTACAGGATTTATTGGATTCAAACATTTCTCCAATAACTAATTACTGCTTTTTCACCCAAACATCTTCCAGGGCATAACCGGGGGTGGTTCCGAAACGAAATGCAGCATCTCGCCCTTTGTAGGGTGCTGAAAACCGATTGCAAGGGACCACAAGGCAAGTTGTTGCCCCGGTGAGTTTACTCCGGCGCCATATTTTTGATCACCGTAAAGTGGATGCCCCAAATTGGCCATTTGGACCCGGATTTGATGCGATCGCCCGGTTTCCAGGCAAATTTGGATTAAACTGAAACCGTTTTTCGTATCCAGTGCCTCATATTTCAAAACAGCCTCTTTGGCGCCGGGGGAAGGTTCTGAGAATACTTTGACTGAATTGGAGGAGGTATCCTTTAACAAATAATCCCGCAATCGTCCCTTGGATTGGCTGGGAACTCCGTGAACTACGATCCGGTAAATCTTTATAAATTTCCGATCCCTCACTTGTTGGGTTAGTCTGGCAGCAGCCTTGGAAGTTTTGGCGAAAACCATCACCCCGCCGGCGGGACGGTCGAGGCGGTGCACCAAACCCAGATAAACATTGCCCGGTTTTTGATATCGTAGTTTCAAATCGGCTTTTAAAAGTGTAAGTAAGTCCCGATCCCCTGAATCATCCGCTTGGGTGGGCATATTCACCGGTTTTACCACTACCAGCAGGTGGTTGTCTTCATAAAGTATTTGCGGATTCATATGCATCCTTAGCCGGCTTCCCACCTGCCGCTGGCTCCGCAGGGCAGAACAATTCCCGAGGCCGAAACAGGAAGGCCGATCTCGTCGCAGCTTACAATCCCACCGAATTTTTCACCGACGGTTAATGCCAGTATATTCTTAAGCACTGTGGGGGCAAGTCCGGTCGTGTAAGAATTAATCAGGAAAAACAGCGGTTGCAGGGCCAGAATCGCGGTGCAAGCCTGAACTAACGGGAAAAGTTCCGTTTCAATCTTCCAAACCTCTCCCCCCGGACCGCGCCCGAATGACGGCGGGTCCATGATAATCCCTTCGTAACGGCGGCCTCTCCTGGCTTCGCGCTGTACAAACTTGATAACATCATCATTAATATAGCGCACGGGCCGTTCAGCCACTCCGGAAAGGGCGGCGTTTTCCTTGGCCCAGCCCACCATGCTTTTGGCTGCATCCACATGACATACTTCAGCCCCGGCATAAGCTGCGGCAACGGTAGCCCCTCCGGTATAGGCGAATAAGTTCAATACTTTTACCGGGTACGAACGGGCCTGAATTTTAGAAATTATCCAGTTCCAATTGGCGGCTTGCTCCGGAAACAGGCCGGTATGTTTAAAACCGGTAGGCCGGACATAAAAAGAAAATGAACCGTAGCGAACTACCCATTTCTCGGGCAGTTCCTTGAAAAACTCCCATTGCCCGCCGCCGCTGCTGCTGCGATGATAATAACCGTCGATTTTAACTGCGGCCGGATTCTGCTGAAACGGCCAGATCACCTGCGGATCGGGCCGGCGTAAAATATATTTGCCCCAGCGTTCAATCCGCTCCCCATTGCCGGTATCAATTAATTCATAGTCCCGCCAATCATTTGCCACATACATATTTTCTTACGCGGCCTCCTGTGTCTGCCAAATCGTTTTAATTTTCTAACTTATGTCTGGATCTCTTACCGGCAGTACCATTTTCAAATAATCATCGGTAGCCCCGAAGCCCGGCTCCCTCCGGTTTATTTTGCGCATCAAAGGTTTGTTAAATCCAAAACAGAATAAACCGGCGATACGGCCTAAATAAAATTGAGGTGCGCTCTGTGTTCTAGAGTCTTTGAGAATACACTTAGCCACGCTCCCGCGCAGGAAGTGATTGGCTTGATTTAAGTATAGCATAAATCAAAAATGTTTCAATCCGCAATTCCGCGCAGGATTACGCCAAAGTCATATAGCAATCGGAGCCAACCCTCATTCTATCTTGTACTTTCTTTTAGACAGCCATACGGACCGTAATTCTGTTAGCCTGCGATTTGTAAGGCTTTGACTAGTCCGTGCTAACCTTCTCCGTTCCCGAATAAATTATAAATAACCCAACTTGCGATGGTCTTTTTTCGTGCTTTTTCATGCGCTGCGTGATCAAAAATCTTTTCTTGATTTCTGGTCAACGTATGGGTTGGTATGACGCTTTACCCGATTATAGCAAGGCGAGGCTGAAAAAATGGTGGTTTTTTTTCATAATATCATCTACAGTTTTTTAATAGCCTTTGGCATCATCATCGGCGCCAGTATTTTTGCGGGGATAGGCGCTATTTTCAGCGGCGATCCGCCGCTGAAAACCATGCTTGATCTGGCCGGCTCCATTAAGATCTGGGCCGTAGCCGCCGCATTGGGGGGCACCTTTTCATCCTTCGAAATCTTTGATAAAGGCTTGTTTAATGGGGAATTTAAATCGATTGTCAAACAAATCATCTATATTTTTACCGCCTTGTTGGGAGCAAATGTAGGGTACGGTCTGGTCCGTTTGATTCAATGGGCCGGCAAGCTTTGGACATCATGAGGTTCTTTCATTTTCTGCTCCATTCAAAGTATTTTCACACTTTTTGGATTGGAACTACCATCGGTATCTTGATCGGTTCGGCTACCTTTTCCGTTTTGGTCAGCTACCGGATGGAACAATATCATCATACCATCCGGCAGTTGGAAGCATTGAATGAAGATAAGGATTCCCGGCTGCGGAAACTGGAAGAATCTATTAATCAAGCCAAGTTTGTTCTGAAACGCATCGAGATTTTTTTAGAATATGAGGGGGATGAACTGAACAAAATCGCATTAGAAAAAACGCTGAAAGAAAAGTTGAATACCCTACTTGGCAAAGAGGTGGGCAATATTGACGTTGATTTGGTCACAGAGGTTATCGACAAACGGATCATGAAATTACAAGATAAAGAATATCGTATAAAACTCAAAAATTAATCTTGGCCGATGTTTTAAAGATTTGGGCGGAGGCCGACGAATTGGAGTGAACACCAAAAAAATTCAATTCATTTGGCAAGTAAACAAATTATCGCCACTACCACCGCGATGTCTCTTTGCCACTTGAGACTGCTAATCCTTTTTTCCGCCAGTTTCTTGTATTGATCGAAGGATTGCCGTACTGCGGTCAATTGACTCCTGGCTTCCGTTAATTGTGTCAATAGCGTTTGTGATTCCTGTTGCAAGTTCTGAACTTGACTTTCCAAGTCGTCCAATAACCGTTCGGAGTTCGTTATTTTCTGTTCGAAGCTCTTTAATTCTCCGATTAACTGTGTCAAGGTCAGTTTGGATTCGCTCAGCTGTTGCAAGGCTTTCCTGTAATTTTCCTTCAGTGAGTTTAACTCGTCGGTTAACTGCGTCAACTGCGTCCTGGTAATGTCGTACTTCTCTTCGGCCCAGGAAATAGGCGATACTATAACCAATAATAAAAAAGATGAGAGCAACAAGAATATACCTTTTGATCTGCAAATCGGAACCCACCCCTAAAAATTTTTAGCGGACTCATTTTTTCTAAATTCTACCTTTGTTGAATTAATTCCTTTATTAAAAATTTGTTTCGATTTCAATCCATGACGCTGTCCAGGAAAGCAGGAATATTTCTCCTTCTGTCGTTTCAATCCACACTCCTGTGCAAGGAGTGACGACCGTCGGGCTATTACACATGTCCAACCAGCCAGTTTCAATCCACACTCCTGTGCAAGGAGTGACATTCAGCAATTCTGTTCTTCAAAGCTTCTGCTTCGTTTCAATCCACACTCCTGTGCAAGGAGTGACGTAGTGGTCAATGATAGCCAACAACAATCTGCTTGTTTCAATCCACACTCCTGTGCAAGGAGTGACTATTATGGATTTTAAAAATGAGGTAAGCATATCCTTGTTTCAATCCACACTCCTGTGCAAGGAGTGACTGATTTTGGGGTAACAGCAACCTAATTTGTAATCCAGTTTCAATCCACACTCCTGTGCAAGGAGTGACGATGACGCGACGCGGAGGGGTAAATGACCTTATCTCAATAAAATAGACACCTAAAATAGCGGATATCTTCTTTTCTCTTAATGATACTTTATTTCTAGGCTGCTTTACGTTTTTGATTTGGTGAAACATACCCAATTGTAGAATGTAATCGGTCCCTATTGTAAAATATCTCAATGTATTCAAAAACAGCGGCTTTAGCATCGGCGATGGTCTTGAATTTCTTATCACTTAACCATTCGGTTTTAAGTTTCCCCCAGAAAGATTCCATGGGGGCATTATCCCAACAGTTCCCTTTGCGACTCATACTACATACATAGCCTTTATCGGTTAGGATTTGCTGGTACTTATTGCTACAATATTGTGACCCTCGATCAGAATGAATCAAAAGTCCTTTCGATGGCCTAAATTGTAAAATAGCTTGTTCTAGAGCCTCGATGACTAATTCTTTTTTCATATGGTCTTGCATTGACCAGCCAATAATCGTTTTGTCGTAAAGGTCAAGAATTCCGGCAAGGTATAAAAATCCTTCCGCTGTTTCGATATATGTAATATCGGATACCCACTTTTGGTTCGGTCTTTCGGCATTAAATTCTCTGCCCAGAATGTTTAAAGCTACCGGTAAATTGTGATTCGAATCCGTTGTTTGAGGTTTATATTTTCGGGCTGTTTTGGACTTGATTCCATTGGCCTTCATGATTCTATAAACCCTACCTTGACTAACGTTCATATCATCGGGCAAAGTCTTGGTGATTCTTGGGTAACCGTATATACGGCGTTTCTTTTCATAGATTTCTTGTATTTTTCTTAAGATCTTTTCATTCTCTATTTGACGGTTGCTTTTCGGCCTTCTTTGCCATGCATAAAAGCTGCTTCGGTGAACTTGCAACACCCTACACATTGTTGATGTTTTGAATTTATTAAGGTTTTCTTTAATAAATTCAAACCTTTTCATTTTAGGTTTTTGGCAAAGAAGGCTGCTGCCTTTTTTAGGATTTCAATTTCTTCTTTCAATGTTTCATTTTCACGTTGAAGTTTTCGTATCTCTGCTTCTTCGGGTTTTAAATTACCGCTACCTGGAAATGGATTCATACCGTCTTTTTTGAATTCGTTAACCCATTTGTAAAGGGTATTTACATGAATATCAAGTTCTCTTGCTAGTTCAGCAACATTCTGCTCTTGTTCAATCACCCTTCTTACCGCTTCAGTCTTGAAGCTTTTACTAAATCTTTTGTGTGACATTTAGACACCTCACTGGTTTTATTATACCAGCCATTCTTGGTGTCTTGCAAATCGG
>JARKQY010000036.1 GCA_029974635.1 Bacillota bacterium
GTCAAACTACAACAAAAATATTCATGGAGCCGGTAAATATAAATGATCAATCGGGGAAAAATACATCCAGGTTTTGCTTAATGATATGAGGTGGTAAAATGGCAACTTCTAAAATCGAATCCATTGCCGACTTTGTTACCAAACATCCGGAAACCACGGTAAGCCGCCGGATTAGCCGCGAAATATTGGGCCGGGCCGTTGAACATTTTAATCAAGAATTTGCCGAGGAATTGATTTTAGGACTTTCCGGGCAGAATGAACTGCAAATCGAGACCTATTATACCATGATTCGCTGAAATGGTGCACTTTTAACACAATCAGACAAGTAACTATCAAAATCCGTAACGTCCCCAGGGACGTTACGGATCACGGTTAATGCTCCGCTTTGCGGGATGGATGGCTATGACGTAATTCATATAACCATTTGACGAATTCGGCAAGATGTTCTTTTTCCTTATTCATAATCGTTATCAATAAATTCTGAACGTTTTGATTGGCTGTGATCTGCACCTGGCGTTGATAAGCATTAATAGCCCGCAATTCATCTCGAATGGCGTTTCCCAGGCACTCCAACACCCTAAAATCAGACTGATAATGCTTTTGTTCCCCCTGGAAAGTTCTGTAGCCGTGACCTTGGTTGTCTTTAAATTGAGAACAATCTTTACAGCTACCGCCGACCGGAACCAAATCTTCGTTGAACAATGTTAATATTGTTAATTCCTGTTGTTTTAATTGTTCGGCTTGAACGGGATCAAGGCTTGAAATCATCTGCAGCAACCGGATAAAATGACCGGCTTCTTCACCCGCAATGCGCGTAAATAGTTCGCTGAGCTTCGGATGCCGGATTTGGGCCGCGCATTCCAGGTATCCAATGATAGCTCCCGCTTCATCCGCTGCATCTTCCCGTAAAAACCACAAATTAGAGTCCCCGCAATATTGTAAAACTCCGGTGGATGGAGCAATATGGGGGCAATGGTATTGAAAATCCATCCGTATCCCTCCCGCAGTTATTACCAAATTATTAATAAGATATGTTCCAATGAATAATTAATGCCCGAATTATAAGCAATGGCCCCGAGGGGTTCATCATCCTCCGTTCCAAGATGAATTATCCTTGCTGCATCGAAATTAATACATAACCTGAGAAAAAAAGTTTATTTACCCCAGATAAATAAAAAGAGGAAACTATGTAAATAAAACGAATTAATATCATGTGTTTTCTTCTTTCATAAAAAGTTATTAAATTAGCAGGTGAAATATATATGCGTAAAACAGCCCGATTTTGGCTATTATTGCTTTTGATATTTTTTACAGTGGGATCTATGACCTGGGCGGCAACGGAAAAACTCATTGATCTGGACTTCAAAAATGCAGATATCAATGATCTGCTGCGAGCCTTAGCCGCGCAAGCAAAGATACATATCTGGATCGATCCCGATGTTGGCGGCAATGTAACAATTCACTTGTCGAAGGTAACCTTCACCGAGGCTCTGACCATCATCACCAAAAGCAATAACTTGATTTATACCAGAGAAAATAATGTCTATCTCATCACCCAGTATTTAAAGGTGAATTATGATCAAGGATTGCTTTCGGTTGAAACCCGGGATGCCAAATTAGCTTCTCTTTTACGGCTCATTTCTCAAAAATGCGAAAAATCCCTGGTTCCCGATCCCCAATTGACGGAACGCATCAGTATTGTATTGCAAAAAGTTTCTTATGAAGACGGGCTTAAAACCATCCTTACCCAAGCCAATCTCATCACCGAGTCCATTGGCGGCGTGACTTACGTTAGAAAGGATAAGGAAAAACTGTCATTTACCGTTGATTATCAAGATGGCCAACTGGTAGTCGACGCCCAAAACGTTCCTCTGAAAGATCTCACCCGGGTGATTACCGATAAAACCAACGTTACTATCCTGCATGACCAAAGCTTGAACCCCAACATCACCATCTTCTTTAAAGGTCTTTCGGTAGGCGACGGTTTGACGGTCATCTGCGATACTTTTAACCTGCAGCTCACTAGAGATGGGCCAGTATGGCGTATCGCCAAAAAAAACACCAACTCCCGGGTACGCTACCAGGATAAACTCTTGTCCCTTGACGTGGATGGTGCGGATGTTGTGGATATCACCAATGAAATCAGCCGGATAACCGGAGTTAATATTACTTTATCCAAAGAAATCCGGGGGGTGATTTCGGCCCATTTTCAAAACCTGCCTTTGGCCAAAGCTTTAGCGGTTATTTACGAACCTCAGGGCTGGACTATCGATAGGATGTCCAAGTCTTATTATATCGCTCCGAGTACCAATCAAAATCCTCAAAATATCCGGGTAAGTTATGATCCGGAAAGCCAATTGTTCGATCTGGATATCCAATACGCCCAGCTCACTCCGGTACTTGGCGAGATGGCCCGGAAGGCCGATCTCAATATGGTGGTAATGTCCTCGGTAAACTGGAGCCTAAGCAATATCCGGCTAAAAGAACAATCCATCGACCAGGTACTGGATTATCTTTTGAAAGGAACGGTCTTTACCTACAAATATGCCAACGGTACATACATTATCGGCGATGGAATGATCCCCCGTCCCGAGACGGCGGATTTCTCCGCCGTAAAAGTCTACCCGGTACAATACATGAAAGCCGACCTATTATTGAACTCCTTGCCGTCGGTCTTTCCCAGGCAGAATTTTGTTTTAATCCAGGATAAAAACGCTTTAATCGTCACCGCTCCCCCGAATATCCACGCCCTTTTCAGTAAATATCTGGACCAAGTGGATATCGAAACCATTGATAACAAGTCGGAAATTATTAAAATAAAATACCTTAAGGCGGAAGATGTATTAAAATATATTCCGGGATCCATTCCCAAGAATGATATTATGGTTGTCAAAGAGATGAACGCCATATCCGTCTCCGGCCCCCAAAACTTGATCAACCAGGTAAAGCAGTATATCGATAAGATCGATCAGCCGAATCCGATGATTGTTTTTGATATATTGGTAATTAAAATCAATGATAGCAATAGTTTTGACTGGGGCCTTAAAGGAACTATCCCGCTTGGCGGAGGGGCCGGTATAACTATCGATACCAGAGACGGTACCTTAGGCGGCGGAACTGCTTATTCCGGTTCACTTGAGGGTATTGATTTTATGATCAGGAATGGCAAGGCAAAAGTACTCCAAAATCCGACAGTTACTACTTTAAATGGTTACCCGACAAATTTTTCCGTATCCAGTAAACGTAATTTAGTTTTTTACCAGCAAGAATATACCGGAGGAACAGTAACGCCACCCGCTACTACTACTAGCGCAATATTAAATCCCACTTTTAAGTCCGTCGATAATAGTTTAGTTGTCACGATAACTCCCTGGGTTTCAGTTAATGACATTATTACCATGGAAATTAAGCCCAGAATAAATGAATATGGAGCTATTCCCAAGGGCCAACAAATGCCTGATACTTCCGAAAACAGCACTGAAACCACTGTGAGAGTTAATAACAAGCAAACTGTGATCATTAGTGGTTTACGTACTACCAGACAAGAAAAAACCGTAAATAAGGTTCCCGTATTAGGAGATATTCCCTTGATAGGGCTCTTATTCCGGAGCTATAATACCAAGGATGTACAAGATGAATTCGCAATTGCAATTACTCCTACTTTGGTTTATGATGCCGTCACTCAAGATGAGGCTACCAAACGCGTTGAAAGTCAATTTGGATCCGGATTGATGAAGGAGATACATAAAGAAGAAACTCAAGGGAAGACGACAAATCAGAACAACACCGAGAAAAACAGCAATAATAAGAAGAACAAGAATAAAAATGACAAATAACGATTCACCAAGAAAATTTGACTACACGTCTAAGAGCGGCTTTTATGCCGTTCTTTGTTATTAAAAACTGTTGCGGATCCATGAGTATTAATTACTGTGCTAAACAGGAGTTTTATATTTTATCACGAACATCTTAATGCATTCATTCAGTTACACCATAATTTGGGGAATTTAGGAGGATTGTTAATGGCCCAAAATACTTCCAAAACCGGATGGCGGTTTATAAACCAAAACGGGGAGTTTGAACTGGAAAACCCCCAGCAAACCAGTTACTTGTATTTTCCACTGGCCAATGACGCCGGTATGATGTCGTCGATCTCGCCCCTGCTGCATGGGGATATTAAATCAAGCCATAATACCTTTTTAATGGAGCCGGTTTCCGTAGAAGAATTACATAATTCGCGATCAGCCCGGAACTTTTGGCTGTATTCCGACACTTTCGGGGCATGGTCGGTTTCGGGTAATTCACCGGTACAGCTCGCCCAAAACTTTACCGGGGATGCCACGGAAAAAGTTAAAATGATCGGCGGGTTTCTCTGGCACCAGATCATCCGGGAAAATATCAAACTCGGCATCAAAACGGAGATCACCAGCTTTGTCCCGACAGCCGAAATCCAGATTGAACTCATGAAGGTTAAGATAACGAATACCGGTAAAAATGAACTCCGGTTTACACCCACGGCGGCCATCCCGATTTACGGCCGTTCCGCGGATAACCTCCGGGATCACCGGCATGTCACCTCATTATTGCATCAGATCCAAACAACACTTTACGGCGTTGAAGTACAACCTACCCTATCCTTCGATGAAAGAGGCCACCGGGTGAATCAGGTGGCTTACGGCATATTGGGTGCGGAAGATGACGGTGCGGCTCCAACAGGATTTTTCCCGCTAATCGAGGAGTTTATCGGGGAAGGCGGTTCCCTGGAATGGCCGGCAGGGGTGGTGAAAAATGCGGCGGGAGTCCCGTCCGGCGTTAAACTAGATGGTTTTGAAGCCTTGGGCGGCTTGCGGTTCAAAGATGCGGTGCTCCAACCGGGCCAATCCAAATCCTATATACTGGCAATGGTTATTCATGACAAAGGTTTCGGCTTTAGCGACCTGGCAGAAAATTGGTGCAACGAAGCCAAATTTGATTCAAGCCTGCAGCAAACCCGGGACTACTGGGAAAAGCAGCTGAATCAGTTGCAGTTTCATACCAGTAATGAGGATCTAAACCTGTGGTTGAAGTGGGTGACCCTCCAGCCCATTTTGCGCCGGATTTACGGCTGCTCATTCCTGCCCCATCATGATTACGGCCGGGGCGGCCGGGGTTGGCGGGATCTGTGGCAGGATTGCCTGGCGTTATTGGTGATGGAACCGGCTCCTGTCAGAAATTTATTGTATAACAATTACGCTGGTGTACGGATTGACGGCAGTAACGCCACCATCATCGGCTCCAAACCGGGCGAGTTCATTGCCGACCGTAATAATATCTCCCGGGTATGGATGGACCACGGTGCCTGGCCATTTCTTACTACATTGCTCTATTTGAATCAGAGCGGTGATGTGGATTTTTTATTGAAGGAGCAAACTTACTTTAAGGACCGGCAGATAAAACGCTCCAAAGATATTGATCCGGAGTGGAAACCGGAGAACGGTAGTCTTCTAAAACAACAAAATGGGGAAATTTACAGGGGAACCATACTCGAACATATTCTGGTTCAAAATCTGGTACAGTTCTTTAATGTAGGCGATCATAACAATATCAAGCTGGAGGATGCCGACTGGAACGACGGCCTGGATATGGCCCACGGCAAAGGTGAAAGCGTGGCGTTCACCGCATTTTACGGCAGCAATTTGCAGGAAATCAGCAACTTGCTGTTAGAGTTGCCAAAAAAGACAGGTATCCAGGAAGTGGAGTTGGCGGATGAACTCATTATCTTATTGGATACTCTTGCGCAAAAAGTTGACTATGAATCCGTAAGCTCCAAACGGAGCTTACTGGACACCTATTTTGAATCATGCCGGCATACGGTCTCCGGTAAAAAAATCAAGGTCAAGATTGAGGTTCTCGCCAAAGATCTGGCCGGCAAAGCGCAATGGATCGCGGAACATCTGCGGGCCAAGGAATGGCTGACTAATTCTACAGGATATTCCTGGTTTAACGGTTATTATAACAATGACGGCGAACGGGTGGAAGGCGATTTCCCGTCCGGAACCCGGATGACCCTTACCGGTCAGGTATTCACGGTTATGAGCGGTATCGCCACCGACGAACAGGTAGCCAAAGTTATAACCGCGGCGGATCATTATCTCGATGATCCAAAGATTGGCGGCTACCGGTTGAATACTAATTTTGGCGCGATTCAATTAAACCTGGGCCGCTGTTTCGGTTTCGCCTTTGGGCATAAAGAAAATGGAGCCATGTTCAGCCATATGGCGGTTATGTATGGTAATGCCTTATATAAACGGGGATTTGTGAAAGAAGGTTATCAAGTAATCAATTCTATCTATGAATTGAGCCATAACTTCGAAAAAAGCCGGATTTATCCCGGTGTGCCGGAATATATCAATGAAAAAGGCCGTGGCATGTATCATTATCTTACCGGCTCGGCCAGTTGGGTACTATTGACCGTATTGACCGAGATCTTTGGGGTGAAAGGCAAGCTGGGGGATTTAATGCTGGAACCGAAGCTGATCCGGGAGCAATTCGACGCCTCCGGCGCGGCTTCCATTGAGACCATTTTTGCCGATAAACAGTTGCAGATTGTTTATCAGAATAAAGGATTACTCGATTATGGGAAATATAAAATAAAAGCAATCAGTATTGACGGTCAATCGGCCGGTATCACGGAACTTGGCCAGTCCACCGTAATCCCCCGCACCAGGATTGAAGGGCTGGATGGCGGAAAAGTTCATCAGATTGTTGTTGAACTTGGATAAATCATGTTTGTGAATTTGGGGTATGATGATAAGGAAATTGCCGGACTGCATACACTTTGGCTGAAGAAGATGAACTTGTTGTAGGTGGATATAATGTAATACATATCTTTTAAACTGGCGCGTTTCTGCGAAAGCGCCGGATTAGGGGTTGAATTAATAAGTAAAATATATGCTCCGTTATTGGCCCCACGGATGGGGCTAACGACGCGTCTTTTCACGGATGAAAAAAGCGGTCGGGTTCGGAAGCATTAACTCAATTGACAGACAGAAGGCCACGGATGGCGAAGACCCACTAGAAACCCTGGATGAATAGCAGGAGGTCCGGAACCACGCGGTGCCGTGCGTTTCTGGTCACTTTTTGCGCACTCAAAAAGTGACCCGCCGTCGGACACCGTGGACATCGGAGCAGAACATAAAATGAGTTATTGGCACTCAAAATAATGCTTAAAATCGGTCCTTTTTGCGGAGGTTAAGGAGTTAATATGCCCATCAAATTATTTTCCGAAACTATTAAATGGGAGACTTCGGGCAATTTGAAAATGTCTCCCGATAAGCTGCCGGATTCCGGAGAGATGGGGGGCAGGATCGAGGCCTCTCCGGAAGGGGGATTTATTTTTTTTCACGGCGCACCAGGTAATGTTGGTGGCGTTGCTTGGGAAAAAGATGATTTTTTAATTCTCCCGGTTTTTCATCAGGAAACGCACTGTGTTTATTTGCACCTCCATTTCTGGGAACAAGGGCCGTTCACGGAAGCGGCGCCTCATGCCAGTATTGCCATGAATGTATTTCCCGGGTTTACGGTGCAAGTGGTGTTTCCTTTGACAAGACTCGATCTGGAAACTTTATTTTTACCGCGAACCCCAGGGCGGCTGAAAAATGTATCTCTGGGAACCCCTGTTGATCTTGCCAAAGTAATCTGCCTTGGAATAGAGATTCCGGAGTCGGCGGGGCCGCAGACAATCTGGCTCGGGCAACCGCGGCTTGCGGATAAAGAACCGGTATATACCGTTCCAAACCGACCGGTGGTTGACGAGTTGGGACAATGGACCGGCAAGGAGTGGCGTGGGAAAACCCTTGATGAAACCGAATTAGTCACCAATCTGCGGGATTGGGCCAAAGGCTCCCTTGCCGCACCTGTTATTGACCAGGCTTATGCAACCCAGCTTAGTGATTATGGCGGTTGGAAAGAAAAATCCTATCCCGCCACCGGATTTTTCCGGACGGAACATGATAGTAAACGCTGGTGGCTCATCGATCCGGCGGGCCATCCGTTCTTTAGCGCAGGTCCTGATTGCGTGGTCCCTCATATGCCCGGCCCGGTTAAACATTTGGAATCGCTTTTTAAGTGGATTCCCGCCAGAGATGGGGAGTTTGCCGATGCCTGGTTACAGTCGGAACGCGGTGATGCGGAAGTCAGCTTTTCAGGTGCCAATCTGATCCGGGCTTTCGGGCGGAATTGGCAAGGAGAGTGGGCGCGGCTTACCGCCAACTGGCTGAAAAGTTGGGGGTTCAATACTATTGCCAATTGGTCCGTGCCCCAACTGGGTCGGCATTTAAAAATACCCTATGTTTATCAACTGCGCTCATTCCCTGCAACTCGCACAAAGATTTTTCGCGATTTTCCGGATGTCTTCAGCCCCGAATACCGGTCGGCGGCCGCCGAATACGCTCAACAACTGAAGGAGATCAGCAATGATCCTTACTTGATCGGTTATTTCCTCCGGAATGAACCGGAATGGGGCTTCGGAGATTATAATATCGCCGAGTTTCTATTGGCCCACCCGCAACCTCTTGCTTGCAAGGAAGAATTGATTCGTTTTCTGGCCAATAAATATAACGGTGATGCGACTCTGCTGGCGAATGCATGGAGATATCCGCTTACGGACTTTACAGACCTGCATAAACCGATTTCGGATGCCCCTAATTTGTCGGCGGTTGCTGAAGCTGATTTACGTGAGTTTACGAAAGTATTAATCGCCGAATATATCCGGGTGCCCGCGGCAGCGGCCCGGCAGGCGGATCCTAACCATTTGAATCTGGGTATGCGCTGGGCTTGGGTCACCTCCGAGCAGTTTTACGCCGGAAGCCAATATTGCGATGTATTTTCCCTTAACTGTTACAAGCTGGCGCCGAATCCCGACGATATTAAAGCCGCTTCCAAGGCCAGCGGACTACCGGTGATGATCGGCGAGTTCCATGCCGGGGCGTTGGATGCCGGCCTCCCCTCTACCGGATTGCGGGGAATGGCCGATCAAACCGAACGGGGAAAATTTTACCGCTGGTATATCGAACACGCCGCCGCCATTCCGGAATTGGTGGGAGCGCATTATTTCCAATGGGGTGATCAGCCGGTTCTGGGGCGGTTTGATGGCGAGAATTGCAATATCGGACTGGTGGACGTTTGCCACCGTCCTTATGCGGAGATGATCCGGGAGATTGTAAAGACTCATGAGAGGATGTATCAGATTTGCATGGGATTGATAGAGCCGACGGATGAGCTGCCGAAAGAAGTTCCTAGAGAGGGATTTTGAAGACTAAATTTATGTGATATAAAAAAGAATTGCCGGATTGGATGCTGCGTAGCGTCCCATGGGACGCTAGCGATCTGCGTTGTCGCTCGGTCCCTCCGGTACTCACCGTACATCGAGTACGGTTCCGTTTCCTCGGTCGGTCGTTCCTAGCATCTCACCACTTTTGACGACGCTAATGAGTATTCAAGGAGTGCATCCAATCCGGCAAAGTTCATCCCGGCGCGCTGAGGTGAAAGCGCCGGACTGCATACACTTCGGCTGAAGAAGATGCTGTTGTAGATGGATAGTACGAATATATCTTTAAAACTGACGCGTTTCTGCGAAAGCGCCGGATGATAGACCAAGAACAAAAACCCCGATATTGGCTCCACGGATGGGGCGTCTTTTCATGGATGAAAAAAGCGGTCGAGGTCGGAAGCCACCACTTGGTTAACAATCGAAAGGCCACGCCCTCTAAAAACCTTGGATGAATAACAGGAGGTCCGGAACCACGCGGTGCCGGTGCGTTTTTGGTTACTTTTTGCGCACTCAAAAAGTGACCCGCCGTCGGACACCGTGGGCATTCAAAGCCTGACCAAATGATTTATTGACCTTCAACTAATACCTGAAAAGTTACACCCATTCCATATTCTACAAACCCATCAATTATTAAATTCCTTGATCTCCTTTATATTCACCGCCCACAAATCAATTATAAATATGGCAAGGGAAGAACCGGCGAAAAGAAAGCCCATCCAAAGACTCTGAGCCAAAATACCGCCGACGAGATAGCCCATGGCCATTGAAAAAGCGATGACGGCTGACTGCAGACCCCAAAATCGGCCCCGGTATTCGTCCAGAGTGTGTTTTTGGAAGATCACGTTAATCGGGATATTGAAAGAAATCATACCAATCCCGACGATAATGGCCAATATCCCCCATATAATAGTAATCTCCCAAAGATTAAGATAGCTTCTTAAGGGCGTAAAAACTAGCGCCGCCATGATGAGATTATTGCAGCTGAAGATGAGCATGCCCCAGAAAATGGCGCTTTTTAGCTTATAGAGGTGCAAAAGGCGCGGTACGATGATTGAACCAATCACGCAGCCCACAAAATTAGCTCCTAGAGCTATTGACAACTGCAGCGGTACTGCTTTCAAAATCACATTAAACGTATAAGGAATATAAATGTACCCCAGTGGAAAACCGATAAAAAAATAAATCGCATACACCAATGTCAGTTTATATAATATTTTATTGGTTTTGAGATATTGAAACCCTTCAAAAAGCTCTTTGACGGCTTGCCGGGCTTCTTGAAGAAACGCCGCGTTTTTGCCGGCTGCTCCAGCCCATTTGCCAGGCGGTATATTGATAAACACCGCGAAAACCCCGGAAATAAAATAGGATATGGCATTGAGCAGGAATATGGCGGCAACTCCGATGAGCTGATAAAGAATGCTGCTGATTATCATCCCGACAATGCTGCAAAAATTCCCCACAAACAAATCCATGGACGAGGCCTCGGCTAATTGGTTTTCTTTGACGATATTCGGTATGATGGCGCTGGCCGTGGGTGAAAATATGGCCCCGCAAAATGCTGTAATAACCGTACTGACGTAGAGCATCCAAATATCCATCATCTGTAGATATAACAATAATGCGGTTATGGTTACAACGATCCCGCGAATTACATCCATCCACACCAAAATTTTCTTTCGTTCGAAACGGTCCGCAATAATCCCGCCAAACGGCGAAACCACCGCCCCAATTATACAATTGATAACCAAAAACATAGCCATAGCCAAGCTGGACTTGGTGATATCAAGTATATACCAACTCAATGCAAAACCGCAAATCTGATCTCCCAGTTGGGAGATGATTTTTCCGGAAAAGAGAAATCGAAAGTTAAGGTTCGCGAAGACGGATTGGAGTTTTGATGGGATTTCTTGAATAGTTGGTATGCTCATGGGGATCTCCTTAACTTATTGCAATGTAGGTTTACACTTTTCCCTTTTTAAAGTGAAGGACCGATTTTAGTTAATGATTTTTGACAATAAATATATCCTGTCAAACTGATACTTAGGGCTTGTTTTGCTCCCCAATCCGCGGTGCTAAATGAATTCGATATTCGAATTCTTAGAAATTCAAAATTGAATTTTAAACGCCACGGCTGGCAAAAACCTTATCGGTTAAAACCGATATAAAAACTTTTCAGGGTTTGTTTTTGAGATCTATTACTTTCCGCTTGCTACTACTCCAAGATGCTCGTATACCGGTTTCAACCGGGCTCTTTTTAGCCGTGTGGTTGGCGGCATCAACAACCATCCCATTAGCCACATAAATATCCACATTCACAATGCAACAATCCATGATATAATTATTATAGTTGATATCTTTTTGGCATCAATCACAAACATGCATTTAGGCGGTATATCATGCAACAGAAGCTCTTGATCATTATCATCTGCTTAATTTCTGCGCTCCCGTCAATCCATGGCTCATCACCGTCTACCACCGGGGTCATTACCGGGGATGGCGTCAACTTGCGCAGCAGAGCCGATACATCAGCGCGGATCATCTCGGTTTTGAACCGCGGCTCAGCGGTTGTAATATTGCAAACGGCCGGTTCATGGTATCATGTCCAGCTCCAAGACGGAATCCAGGGCTGGATATACAACCGGTACATTAATGCCAATTCCAACCCAACCTCAACTTCCCGGGAGCGTTTTTCCTCCCGGTTATCCGAACTCATCGCTTATGCCAAAACCTTTCTCGGCACTACTTATCGATATGGAGGCGCCTCTGCCAAAGGATTCGACTGTTCCGGTTTTGTGCTTCACATTTACAGCCAATGCGGGATCTCATTGCCGCATCAGGCAATCCTGCAGATGGAACATGGTGAGATTGTTGAAACCCTCCCGGAACTGCTCCCCGGAGATTTGGTCTTCTTTAAAACAGAGGACTCGACCATTGTAAATCACGTAGGAATCTATCTTGGCGACTCCGAATTCATTCACGCCTCCTCCGGCCGCGGTTCCGTCACCATCAGCCCCTTGGACAGCGGTTATTATAACACTCGCTTCTCCGGAGCACGACGATTGATAAACGATTCATATTGAGACGAATCTTGCAGATGTACTTCCACCCTACTTCTTACGGTTAAACCAGTACAGGAAAAACGCAACCAAGGCGATATCCACGAAGACCAATACTTTAAGATTGAAAAACACCCCAATTGCTGCGATAAGCGCAACACCGGCCCAAACTAAAACTTTTCTCAAGTTTGTCACTGCGATACTCCTATTCAAAAAATATAAAAATATTATTCCAAATTCTTCTATGCTTTTTTCTCATCTCCTGCTTTCAACAAGGGTATCGGCAATTTTAACGGCGAAATTATTATCAAACTGCTTGGATTTACCGATATAAAAACTGATCGCTTTTAACCCCAATTCGGCAAGTAACTTTAAAAACCAATGATATCAAGACTTCTGAATTTGGGTTAAATGATAATGAATCTATCAAATCCATAAAAACTTCAAAAAGGGGGCTCGAATATGAGACGGGGAAATTTGTTTTACTTGAGCATACTTGGGGTTTTACTAATACTGATTGTCTCACCGGTGATTTTTTGCAATAACAATGATCCGATAGTCGCAGCGGATGAGCTTTACTCTAAACGCAGCAACCCGATCAATGTTCAGCAAGCAATAGACATCCTGCAGAAATTCACAGTCGAAAAATCCAATAACAGCGAAGCCCTCTGGCGCCTGGCCCGGTGTTATTGGTTCATTGGTGACGCCGCCGCCGCTAAAAAAGACAAGCTTGAGTTTTTTACCAAGGGAAAGGAATACGCCGACCAGGCCGTCCAGGCCAATCCCAATAGTATAGAAGGCCATCACTGGCTGGCCGCATTACTGGGTTCAACTGGCGAAACGCGGGGAATATTACAAAGCTTGAAGATGGTTGACCCAATGAAGAAAGAACTCGATATCTGCATTCAACTTGATAATAATTATGCGGATGCACATTTTATTCTGGCCCAATTATACTGGAAAGCCCCCGGACCGCCGCTATCCATCGGCAATAAAAAAACAGCCCAGGAAGAAGCCAAGTTGGCCACATCACTCAACCCCAATATCATCGAATATTGGCTTCATTTGGGATTAATCGCCAAGGATAACAAGGATTATGCCACTGCTCGCGAGGCCTTCAAAAAAGCGTTAAGCCTTCCCGATGACCCGGAGGAGCCAAAGAAGAGCCAGTCTGATAAAACCACCGCCGTTGCGGAACTAAAAAAAATTGAAACAAAAAAATAAACCATCGCTTTTAAATCATTAAAAAATTATTTTTCAAAAACGTCCTGAAACGGGCGTTTTTGTTCAATTAGATCCTAGGCGGAGTAACCAAAAACAAAAATTTGTCACAATTGCAAATGGTTACAATTGACATAATTCACGTTAAATTATATATTAATAGAGAGGGTAAATGTTCGTGATTGTTTACGTTAACAAAGTGATTCTATTTACTCCAAGGAGGTGAATTTGGTAATTTAGTTATTCTTGAGAGAAAAAGGGAGGAGGATACGATGTTGAATCTCAAAAAAGGAATTGTACTTGTTTTATTCTTTTCATTGTTGCTATTCCTAATCACTACCGTTAATTCGGCAACAAATCCCGCCACCACATGGTATCTATTTAATACTGCCGTATCCGGGGCAGCTCCGGCTGGCCAAATATTGCAATCAACTCAAAGTACAATGAACGGCTGGCAGCCGATCAAAACAATTACAACCGCAGCATCCTACTGGTACTCAGATACTCAAACAGGTACATATACAGCCGGAAATTGGCAGTTCATTCTTTGGACGAACACTCCGGCAAGCTCGTCAGTGATAAGAGTGGAGATTTATAGGACCAATGCTGACGGCAGCGGAGCTGTATTAATCGGCGGACAACAACTGGATGTCATCACGACCGGCGGCGGCAATCATGCTTCAACCTATAATTATAACGGAGTCGCGGCCGTATCTTTATCCAGTCAAAGACTAATGGTCAAAATCTTTAAAGTATCCGGCGCGGATGCGACAATGGCCTATAATACAAACGATTTTCCAAGCCGTTTGCTGACTCCTGCAATAGGTACAGGGCCGACTCCTACATCAGGATCAACACCCACACCAACCAGAGTTGTGACAGCGACGCCCACGCCGACCAGATCGGCAACCCCGGTGCCGGGAGGTAATTTAGCTCTAAATAAATCGGTTACCGTCTCATCCACCGAAAATGACGGGACGCCCGGTTCCGCCGCGGTTGACGGCAATACCGGCACACGCTGGTCTTCCGCCTTCTCCGACCCGCTATGGATCTATGTCGATCTTGGCGCATCATAGACGGTGGGTAGGGTAGTGCTTCTTTGGGAGACTGCATACGCCATTTAGTACTAGATTCAAACTTCAACCAATGCCACGAGCTGGACCAACGTTTATTCAACGACCACCGGCGTTGGTAGTGTTTATGATGTCAGCTTTACGACAACCAACGCCAGGTATGTAAGGATGTATGGCACTGTAAGAGCTACCGCTTGGGGTTATTCCCTATGGGAATTCGAAGTATACGGCGCCGGCAGCGCAGTAACCATTCCGGTTCAAGGGCCCTATATCCAGTACATCCAGATCGGCTATAGTCCTGCCGATTTAAGCGGCGTTACCACTCTGATATCCCAAAATACCAATATCAATCAATCGGTCCGCTATAACACCGGCACCAATGTTACAATTAGCGTGGCC
>JARKQY010000027.1 GCA_029974635.1 Bacillota bacterium
AATTATATAGGTACCGCCAAAAGCGATCCCGGAAAATTGTTCGATTAAGGCGGTATTATGAACACCGAGCTGTTTTATATAAAGCGGCAGAACCGGCGCAATTTGGCTCATTCCCAAACCTGTTGCGAACATCCCGAACCAGCAAACAATTAAATTCCTTTTCCAAATCGGCATAGGATTAAGCCTCTCCCTCTCTCATAAAATGATTGTCCCAGTCAATTAAAATTCCTCGGCTTAATTGGGCACTAATAAATAATTCTATCAGAATTTTAAAAAACGATAAAAAAACCGGCCTTGACGGCCGGTTAAAAATACGGTCTGCTTGTTGAAGCGGATAAGAAGAGTTTTTATTTTGTATTTAAAGATTGTAATTTTTGTTTAAGTATCTCAATGTGATGGTATTCATCATCTAAATTATGTTTGATTATGTCCAGCACATCTTTTTCCCATTGGACTGAATTGATTATTTTATTATAGTCATTGACCGCTTTCGTTTCCGTCCATATTCCGGTCTTCAAAATTGTCGCATCCCCAAGTAAACGGGAAAACAATCCGATTATAGAGCCGGCTATATAGAAAGCAAATCTCCAGGGACTTGGTCTTCCTCCATACTCATACAATTTTGTCTGAAAATCCTGAACATGGGTCATTTCATTAGCCATAGCCTGTATAATCATGGTATTGATACTTTTGGGGTTATTGGTAATTTGCAGCCTATAAATATTCACGGCCATAATTTCAAAAGAATGTAATTTCTTCAAACCTTTTTTTATTTTAGCTAAGTCCGAATTGACCTTGCCTTCACGTAAAAAAATTTTATCCGGTTCAACCGAGGTTCGAATATGATAATTTCCCATTCTATTAATCCCCCCTTGTTTTAAATTTTTTGATTTCAGTCCAGAATATTTCTACATTTTTCATGTATTTTCCTGCTTCTTAAGCCGAATATAATAATCTACGAATTAAATCCCTGAACAGGGCCGTTCTTACTAAATTTAATTTTGTATGCTAATATAAATATATTACTGTTGGAAATAAGTAAGACCTTTAACCCTTTAAAGGTAATGAATCATAAAACAAAACAAGGAGAACCGGTAATGACTAAAGTTTCTTTGAGTTATGGGGATTCAAGTGTTGACCTTGAATTTGACGGCGCCAAATCAGTACGAATTTTAAAGGGTGACAGCCTTCCCTCTGTGCCTGATTTTAAGAGTGCTTTTTTGAAAGCGGTTAACCGGGAATGTATTGATTCAAAGCCCTTAAAAGAATTAATTTCCCCCGGCGATAAGGTAACAATTGTGACCAGTGACATTACCCGTTTCTGGATGAGACAGGATCAGGTATGCGCTCAATTGATTCCTTACTTGCACGACGATCTCGGTGTCGCTTATGAAGATATTGTGATTTTGATCGCGCTGGGAACTCACCGTGCCCAGACTGAAGAAGAATTAAGAATGCTGGTCACCCCTGAAATCTATCAAAAAGTAAAAGTGGTAAACCATGACTGTCTGAATCCCAATCTCCAGTTTCTGGGCACCACGTCAAGGGGTACCAGGGTTTATGTTAATCCTCTGGTGGTGGGGCGAAAGGTAATTTTAATAGGCGGAACAATCCATCACCTAATGGCCGGGTACGGCGGCGGCCGCAAAAATATTCTTCCCGGTATCTGCGGCAAAACCACCATTACCCAGAACCACATCCATGCTCTATCGCCAACCATGCCGAAGTCCAATCCGCTCATCGGTATGGGGGTGCTGGAGCGGAATCCGGTCAATGAGGATATGAACGAGGTTGCTGAAATGGTTGCCCCTATTTTTGGCATTAATATTGTAATGGACACCCAATCCGGAAATTGCCGCTTAATCTGCGGTCATTTTATTCGCTCCTGGGAAGAAAGCTGCCGTGTGGTACAGCAGATGATGGGGATCCCGATTGAGAAAAAAGCGGATATTGTTGTCGTCAGTTGCGGGGGATATCCTAAAGATATAAACCTCTACCAAGGGGTCAAAGCCCTCATTAATGCCATTGACGCTGTTAAAGAAGGCGGAAAGCTTATCTTTCTAGCAGAATGCCGTGAGGGCGGCGGGGCCCCGGCCTATTTCAGCTGGATAGATTCGCTGCGGCGCGGTACTTTAGATGAAGATCTCCGCCGGGATTTTACGATCTCAGGTTATATTTTCTATGCCTCCTGTGAGGCTATGGCCAAAGCGGAAGTGCTGATGCTGACCCAAATTCCGGCCGAAACTCTCGACGGAATGGGGGCCCGTGTTTTTAACCGTATCAATGATCTACTTCGTGAAACAGACTTTAGAGGCAAGGATATCTATGTTCTGCCCTATGGAGGGTATACCGTTCCTTATCTGGTTCCGGAGGAATAGTTTTGCGGATATAACCATAAAAACTTCTATTCCATAACTATATTTGCGGATAAGTTAATTTTTATATTCTTATAGGATAATGCTACCCTCGATTAACCCGCCGGGCGGCAAAGTTGCTAAAAATATTGACAAGCCCAAAAGAGCATGTTATCGTAAAAATGAAAACCTTTGATGTAGAAATCAAACCGTAAGCGCACTTTCAGAGAGCCGGTGGAGCTGAGAATCCGGCAGAAAGCGGACGGCAAATGGACTACGGAGGGCGCACTGAACAAAAGCTCCGCTTTTTAGTAGGCAGCGACGCAAAGCCAGCGTTAGCGGGCTAAGAGTATGTTGGCACTCTTTTAAAGTTGGGTAATTAAATTACCAAGCAAGGTGGCACCGCAGATGTATACAGTCTGTCCTTGATTACGGATATCCGTATCAGGGCGGGCTTTTTTTATTTATTTTAGGTGCCTCCAAATATAAAAAAAGAATTTAAATGATCAATTAAAAGAAGGGGAAAAGAACATGAAAAAATTATTTGCGCTCTTATTAACTTTAAGCCTGCTTCTGGTTGCTGCCGGCTGTGGCACGGGAACAACCCCCAACGCCTCGGCGAAAGTGATTAATGTCGGTATTATTCAGCTTGCCGATAACGGAGCCTTTACCGACATGCGCCAGGGCTTCATCGACAAAATGCGTTCTCTTGGTTATTCTGAAGACAAAATGAATTTTGACTTTAAAAGTGCCAATGGTGATACCGGTACTCTCAATTCCATCTGTCAGACCATGGTCGATCAAAAGAAAGACTTCATTGTTACAATCGGAACCCCGGCTTCACAGGCAATTGTCAATATGAACAGCAGCATCCCGGTATTCTTTATCTCGGTTTCCAATCCTGTAGGGGCCGGAATCATTACCGATATGAACACACCGGATAAAAATGCGACCGGCACCTCTAATGCGATTCCGGTCAGCGAAATGTTCAAGCTGTCCGATAAGCTGACCCCTGAACGTCAAACCTATGGGATGATTTACAACACAGGCGAAGTAAATTCTGTCACAACCATTAAAAACGCGAAAGCATATCTGGACCAAAACGGGTTAAAGTATAAGGAAGAAGTGGTCACCGCTTCGTCTGAAGTACAGCAGGCCGCCCAATCCCTGGTAGGCAAAGTTGATGCGCTCTTTATCCCCAATGACAGTATGGTCCAAAGCGCCATGCCCCAGGTGGCCGAGATAGCGAAAAGCGCCAAAATTCCGGTATACGGCAGTTCGGCGGTTATGGTCCAATCCGGTGCGTTTGCTACAATTAGCATTGACGATATCACAATCGGCGGTATGACTGCCGAAATGGCCGATAAGTTCCTGAAGGGTACTCCAATTGTGCAGATCCCCGCTATTACCGTTTCTAATTTTACAACTGTAATCAATAAAACCACTGCGGATGCCATCGGGGTAAAGGTTCCGCAGGATATCCTGAACAGCGCTAAGGTTATCCAGTAGTTTTGATTTAACTTTGATTTAGTTTTGATTGTTTTTTCACAGGAGGCAGGATTTATGGCTTTAATGACGGGTTCTTTGCAGCTTGGGCTGATTTACGGGCTGCTGGCCCTGGGCATCTATATTTCGTTT
>JARKQY010000033.1 GCA_029974635.1 Bacillota bacterium
AAATCCGTCTTTTGCCTCCGGATTCTCGAGTTTAAACCGGAAATAGAAGTACGAAAAGTGTTTCTTCACCCACATGGCAAGAATTCTGGAAATTTAAAGATTGCCGCTTAGCAAAAGAGACCGTCCTTTTGGGACAGCCTCATACTAATTTTTAAAGGGGCAACAAAAACAAAGGCTGTCCAATTTTACTTTTTGGACAGCCTCCAGTCTACTCGATTATGGGCTGGTTTTATTTGTTTTGTTCAATAAGTGCAGCATTTACTGCATCTTGGTCTAATTTATTCCAAGCACCTGTCACTGCATCTATAATTACTGGAATAAATCCACCTAAAACGTCCAACACTATCCAACCAGCACCGACTTTTGTATTGACAACTCTTGTAACAGATTCATAACCTTCCTTCCTAAATTCAATTGTGTAGGATTTATCAGCCTTTAAACTCAATTCAACAGGTGTGGTTCCCATTTTAAATCCATTTACATAAACTTCTGCACCGTGTGGTTCTGAACTTACTGCAAGTGGATGAGTTTTTGGTGCAAAAAGCGTTGCACAACCTGTAATCAAAATAGTCAATGTAAGAATTGACGTAATTGTTAAGATAATTTTCTTCATTATTATTTCCTTTTAAAGTTTCCTACTCGTTAGGCTTTTCAGTTTCGCCCCATTTTTTAAAGTGGTTTTTGGTATCCACTTTTAGATTGATTAATCTTCCTGTTAATCTCTTAAATTTTTAAGATGAGTTAAAAGTCGGTGGTTCTCTTGTCTGTGTCATTCCGTTGTGTCGTTTCTTAAACTTGCCCATAACTAGTTTATAAATTTGATTTTTTCATCCTTTACCTGCCAATATAGCCGGATAGGTCTGAAAACTAGTATCCTTTGTTTTTTTAAAACGATAAATATTCACCTCACCAATCATCAAATGGTGATTTTGTTTTTCAATCCCCGGAAACGGTTTCAAACTTCTTCTTCCGGGAAGAAAGGGCTGAATTCCTGACGGTAAAATCAAACGGCGGGCTGCAACCGGGGGCGTGTGGTCGGGCGGTGGAATGGGTGTGAGCCGGGTCATATTGTCAAGCGGTTTTGGTTTTAGTTAGCCGCTTAAAAATAAACAGGTTTTTTATTAAAAGCAAGGGCAAAACGGTGATTGGAAGCGCAAAATTTCAGCTGGTCTGAAAAGGGAACAAGGCAGAAACTTAAGCGGGCGGATTCCTCCTAAACCGGACGGTCCAAAACCCTGCGCGTGGTTCATTGCTGTGTGTGCCGTGGGGTTTATGCAAAAGAAAAACCCCGGTAACCAGCCGGGGTTTTAAATCAACAATCACCTCTAATTAATGAATGATAACCTTTTGAAAAGCGCGGGAAGCGCCATCGGTTACCTCCATAAGATAAATACCTTTATTGTATCCTGCAACGTTCAGGCTAATCGCATTGTCAGCTGTTTTTTGTGAGAAGATGGTTCTTCCCGCCAGATCGGTCAGGCGAATCTCAACCGGTTGTGTCCAGTTGGTCAGGCGGACATTGATGTAATCGCGGGCCGGGTTGGGATAGGCCGACAGGGCCGGTTGCGGATCGAGCGATGTCGGCGTGGTGATCATCTCCGATTTGTTGGTGAACAGATTGACCGTGTAATCTTCCACTTCGCCACGTTCAAATGTCTCGCAGGGACCGGGAGCTGAGCCGTTTTTCATGGCTACGCGCATGCGGGTGGTGGTCAGCGTAATATTCGCCGGAATATGGATCTTGCCGTTGACGTTTCCTTTCATCTTGTTGGCCGACAAAATCAGCTCTCCCGGATCGTCAAAATCGGAGTCGCCGTTCAGGTCGATCCAAACCCGCCAGAAAACCGGACTTTTTATTCCGTTGTATCCCGGCGTGAGTTGGACCTGGTAATTACTTCCGGTTCTCAGGTCAACCGACAGATC
>JARKQY010000038.1 GCA_029974635.1 Bacillota bacterium
TGATTGAAAAGGGACTTAAAATTGAGGATTACAAATTTACGTTGGTCGATATTATTATTGGCAGTGTGGCCACCGTAGTTGTCGCGTTCTTTATTGTAGTTTCCTGTGCCTCAACTTTACATTCCCGGGGTATTGTCATTAATGAGGCGGTAGATGCAGCAATGGCTTTGAAACCTTTTGCCGGCGTTTTTGCGGCTGAGGTTTTCGCTTTTGGCTTGTTTGTGGCCTCGATTTTTTCAGCGACAATTTTACCCTTGGCAGTTTCTTTCTATATTTGCGAGGCTTTCGGTTTTGAAGCCGGTGTTGATAAGAAATTCAGCGAAGCCAAAGAATTCTACACCTTATTTACGTCTATTCTGGTTATTTCGGCGGCCATTATTCTTATTCCCCAGGCACCTTTAATCTTAATCACACTCTGGTCTCAGGTTTTAAACGGGATTTTTCTGCCGGTGGTTCTGGTTTGCATGATGCTGATCGTAAATAATAAGGAGATAATGGGGAAATATGTTAACAAGCCGGTTAATAATGTAATATCAATTTTGACAGTATCTGTTTTAATTATCCTTACTTTGATTCTCCTTTTCGGCTTTTTTCTTTAAACAAGGTGTAAAAAGAACAATTAAAAGGACTGTTGCCGGGAATATTATAAGTGGCTGTCGGATAACCCATTATAAGGTTTATCCGACAGCCACTTTGATTTGGTTGAAAAGCGTGCGTATTTTAAACGGTATCCGGGGAAGTTACTGAATATATTCCCCGCGTTCCGTACGCAGGATGCGCATAATTTTCTCTTCACGGCCATTTTGAGCATTAATGTAAATCAGGTATTCTTCATCATTTAAGCTGCCTTTAAATTCATAACATAACACTTCTTTATTTCCCTGTTGGGCAATCACTGCCAAATGAGATTCACTGATCCTGAGCTCCGGCCGGAGGATGGCCTTGGCTTTTTCTAGAGTAAGAACAGGGTTCAGGGAACGCGTGTGACGATAGGCCCAGTAAGCGGTGGTATCCAGACTCATAATTTGTCCGGTGTCGGTAGCGACCGTCAATTTAACTTTATCCGGGTAAAGGAGAATATCCTTTTGATGATTAACAGCAGAAAACTGGATATAGCTTCCGAAATCTTCGGTTGCGGTAATTGTCAGATCATAACCAAGGTTTTTAAGGGTGTCCAGGGTTTTGGCCCTTACGGTATCGGTATCTAATTGACGGACACCGATTGGGCGCTCGTTCCGCAACATCGTAACAACGCCGCCCTTTTTGCTTATATCGACGGTAGAATTATTTTCCGTCCAAACAAAACCCCCGAAAGGACCGTTGGAATTACCCGCGTTTTGCATATTATCATAGGAATATCCCGTTGTTTTAAGAAATTGCACGGCAATATCTTTGCTTTGCTCCAAGGTGATGGTTTTGTCGGGAAGTCCTAAGGGTTTGGAGACATAGTGGGAATCTGTCTGTCCTTCATAGGTAACGGGAGGCAATTTTTGAAGATTGCTGTCAAGATTGCTCAGGCCGTTTTGGACAGAAGTCGGAGCAAC
>JARKQY010000040.1 GCA_029974635.1 Bacillota bacterium
AATTTCTTGCCGCTCTTTTTTTTCCAGGCTGGCTGAAAATTTTAATTGAGCGACCAGATCTTGTTGTAAAATATACTCTAATTGGACCCAGTCCGGGTTAATTTCCATTTTTTCCAAAATCAGGGCTTTGCCGGGAGAACCTTCACAAAGCAAACTACGGCGGGCTGCCTCTTCTTCATCGAACCCCTTGTTTTGGAGCCATTGTTTAATTTCGGTGTTTGCAACCGGGAATAAAGTATAAATTTGACAACGGGAACGGATAGTTGGTAAAATACGTTCCGCACGGACTGCGGTAAACAAAAAAATGACCCCCGCCGGCGGTTCTTCCAATAATTTGAGAAAGCTGTTGGCAGCCGCCTCAGTCAACTGCTCGGCTTCTGGAAAGTAAAAAACCTTATAATTGCCGGAAATAGGCCGTAAATAAGAATTTCGTTGCAATTCCCTTAATTGTTCAATTTTCACTGAATTACCGTTAGGAGTTACTGTAATAAAGTCCGGATGAGATCCGGCCTTAAAAAGAACACAAGAACGGCACTCACCGCCACATTGAGTTTCCAAGTGATTATTATTGCATAGCAGCCTTTGAGCAAACGCCTTCGCCAAAGTTTTTTTACCGATTCCGGGCGATCCTAAAAAAAGATATGCATGTCCGACTTTTAAATCAGATTGAGCTTTGCTCAACGCCCGTATAACTTCTTTATGGCCTATTATTTCGGAAAAATCCATTTATCCTCCCAAATAGCTTGAAACCTCAATTGTAATTATATAATAGCCTGTTCGATTATGAAAACTAAAATTATGACCTTTCATGGCGCTAAACATATAAATCCAGGAGTAATCCCCGTATCTCATCAAGTTTGGCAACCAGGTCGATATGCTTCTTTTCTTTATTTAACAAGGCATCGGTCAATTTTTCGAGTGATTCGTTGATCTTTTTTACCGTCACAAAAACTTTACGGTTGCCACTGCGATCCCAGCGACTTTCTTGATCAAGCGAGTAGGATTGCTGCAAAGCCTCTTTCATAAAATTTTGTACTAGCTTACGGTAACGTTTGACTCCGGCCGGGGTAATACCCTTTTTTAGTTCCTCACTTTGGGCGTCAATTTGTTCGAGCAGAGTGGCGCAAATCTCACTCCTCCGTTTAGAATCGGAATTCTGTAGCGCCTCTGAAAATACAGCTTCCCGCACACCCGCGCTTCCCGGGGATCGTCCCACCGAATCGGCCGGTTGATTTAAAATTTTGGAGCCTGTTGGTTTGATTTCCAAATCTTAATCCTCCATTCGGCCAAAATTTACCGGAAGCATTTAAACTTTAACAAAATCAAGAACATCTACTACAAAGATAGTTGCTCCTCCCACGGAGACTTCAACCGGATTGGGCATATAATTGTTCATCGTCCGGCCAACCGATTCCATAGGTGTGATCAATTGTTTCCGGGAATGACAGGTATCTTTAATCAATCCAGTCACCTCGGCAACCTTATCATCATCGATGCCAACGAGAAGCGTGGTGTTCCCCTGCCGCAGAAACCCACCGGTACTGGCCAGTTTGGTGGCGAAATATCCGTGTTCGGTTAACACTCCTAAAAGTTTGTTCACATCTTGATCTTGAATCATTGCAATAACCAGTCTCATCTCAAACATCCCTCCAATCATGGTTTAATGTAATTTAAAGCTTTACATCCAACCGTTTCATTAAAATCTCGACTATTACCTGATGGATTTCGCCGATGCTCTTATTAGAAGCGTCAATCAGCACAATTCGGGAATTATCTTGAGCCAGTTTACGGTATCCATGCCGGACCTTCTCATGAAACTGCAGACTGCGGGATTCAATCCGGTCAATTCCCGCCAGACTCACACCAGAACGGCCATGAATCCGCTTTTGACAGAGATTTGTTTCCATATCCAATAGAAATGTAAGATTCGGCATAAAGTTGCCAACTGCAATCCGGTTGATTTTTTGGATGGTTCTCAGATCCAGCCCCAGACCGTACCCTTGATAAGCAAGACTCGAATCGATAAACCGTTCACAAATAACCACTTTACCGGCAGCTAAAGCCGGTTTAATGAAACGATTTACGTGTTGAGCGCGTGAAGCGGCATACAACAGTATTTCAGCCATCTCATCCAATACCTCGCCGTTTGGGTTAAGGATTACTTTTCTTATTTCTTCGGCTAAAGGAGTCCCACCGGGCTCACGGGTCAAAATTACATCGTATTGCAAATTTATAAGATAATCGCTTATTAACCGGGCTTGGGTAGATTTGCCGCAGCCATCGGCTCCTTCCAAGGTTATAAAAAATCCTGACTTATTCATTTCATCTCCTATATATGCGCTTCTTGCTGTTCTATATATATTTATCCTTAAAAGTTTGTATAAAACAAACTTTGGGGATAATTTTATATTATAGTTCCACTACAATAGTTGTAAAGTAGGCGGAACTAAAAAGAATTGACACGGATGGTTCCATCCGGATTAAGACCGCGCACCAGCCCCTGATCTTTCAGAATAGCTTGAATGTACTGAATTTCATCCGGCCGTATTAATTCCCCGGGAGCAATCAGAGGGATTCCGGGAGGATAGGGGGAAATAACAGCGGCAGAGATCCGGCCGGCGGCTTGTTCTAATGGAACTTCCATAGCCGGTCCCATCCAAGCGTCCCGAGGCCGCATGACCAGCGGAGGAATCGAAGACGGTGGACCCTGCCCCATGACTTTTCCCTGCACTATTTTGGAACCCGAGAGTTCTCTAAGAGCGGCCTCAAGTTTCCGCAGATCCTTTTTCGCTTGCCAGGGCGCTATAAAAAAAACTACTTGGGTCAAATCGGCATATTCAGCTTGAATCCCATATTTTTTCCGTAAAATGGTTTCGGCTTGATATCCTGTTAAACCTAATTCTCCAAACTGTATACTCAATTTCCAGGGATCAACCACCTGGTTTGGATCATTTACGGCTAAGACCGCTCCGGAAAAAACCTTGATTCCGGGTAGACCGGTGATCTTTTGACAGAATTCCTGAATAAGCGGTAAATTGGTCCGAAACAACTGCGACCCTCGCAACGCTAACCAACACCGGTTGGAATCCAACGAAGCTAACAAAATATAAGAAGGGCTGGTTGTTGTCACCAGATCCAATCCACACTTCAAATATGCTCGGTTTACCCTATTCCCTTTAAGATGAAGGATACCAGTTTGGGTAAATGAACCGAATATTTTATGGGTGCCCTGTACCCAAATATCAGCGGTATTGAATGCATCATATCCGGGAAACCCCATCCAGTCGAAATGGCCACCATGCGCCTCATCGACAAATAAGATGCGATTCCCAATCATCTTGCGGAAAGATTCCAGACCTCCGGCAATTCCCTGATAACTGGGATTGGTAATGATTAAACCTTTAAAATGAGGTGCTTCCTCAATTTTATTTTTTAAAGCATCCGGATGAATCCCAATGGATATATTCCATTCCGTTAGAAACCGCGTTTCGATATATAAAGGATCAAGGTCTGCCAAAATAAGTCCGTGAATTATTGAAGTGTGACAGTTACGCCCGATTAAAACCTTATCGCCGGGTGAAAAAGCCCCCAGTATACCACCGATATTTCCCTGGGAAGCTCCCTGGGTAAGAAAAAAGGCGTAATCGGATTTATAAAACTCAGCCGCCAGCACCTCCGCTTTTTCCAAAGAACCCGCCCAGTCCCATGAGGATATTTCAGTTAAATCAAAGCTAGAAGGAAATTTTAGCCGTTTCCATTGGGCTGCTAAACCTCGTCCAGCCTTATGCCCCGGGGTATGAAATGAAATTAACGGTTGGCGACAGTATTTGAGCAATTCCTCAAAAAGTGGAGCCCGGGTCTGCGAAAAATTCAACTCCATGAAAACTCTAATTCGACAAAATTTACCGACTTTCCTCTTTTAAGACTTCCCAGGGAAATCCTTGGTTACTTTCTGTGGCTAAAAATCAAAAAGACAGCTATCTCCTAAAATAACTGCCTGAATAATGATTCACCATGTTCAACTGTTTAATCTTCGTCGCTGAGATCGATTTTTATTGTCTCCCAAAATTTGCGGCATACGCTAATCCAATGCTGATAATCCAGTTCGTTAATATTGGTGTGTATTAATTTACCCTCGCAATCGGGACATAAATACTGGCCGTAAATATTTAATCCATCCGGAATCGAACTTCCGCATCCAAAACAAACCAAGGTAGCACGTGTCTGCATCATAGCATTACCTCCGCCTTGCCTAAGGTTTTTTCCCTATTTTACTGTATGCCTTTCGCAAGGTAATCGTGTCTGTCCTGGTTTGGAAATCTATTACTGGTTTAAGAAATTCAAACTTGAATCCAATATCGCATCACGAGTAGCGATATGAATCCAGGCAGCCCCAATAACCCGGTAAACAAAGAATTAAAAGGATTCAAAGGGATTTCGATTTTCCATAAGGTTCCAATAAAGTTAAAAAGATAGATTCCCAAAGCTCCCAACGCACCCTGAAATAAAAAGGTGAACAGGATGAATAATGGCTTCCAAAAACTCCTTCCCAAAACATAAAGCAAACCTAAAACTGCTAAGTAAGTTAATATTAAACCGGTTGACATTTGTTTCCCTCCTCTTTCAAACTCTCCGGATACTCCATTGGAGTATCCGCTTCTATAGAATTTTATTGAAAAAGGAGTTGTTTTAGACCCGCATTGTTTGGTCTTTGAATTAAAAAGCTGCTTGTAGAAATCCGGTTTAGCCCAAACGGTAACCTTCGATATTTATGCCCTCTTCCCGGGCTTGTTTTAGTAGATAGGTATATTTTTTTTCGGTAGCCCCCATATAAAAAACTGCATGGTCAATTAAGTCGGGATCGTTCACGCAATTGAAATATAATTTGGCATATTTCCATTCGCGGCAAGCCATTTCCAGATTTTGAAGCAAATCCGGATTCGGTTGTTGTTGGTCATTGCTCAAACTAAAAATTTCGGCAACACCGGCCCAAAATCCTCGCCAGCCTGTCTTGCGCTTTTTTTGAACATTTGAATGCATCCGTCTTCCTCCACGCGAAAATCTTGCATAATTATCCTGATGATAATTATGAATTATAGCCCCGCTATAATAGGGATCATCATTTGAATAATAGAAGTATGATCCGCTGGAGGAAATTTTATGCACTAAAAACCGCATCCGGTTTACCATCTTCTGCTATAATGCGAAGAAATTGGCCGGACGCATGTTAAATTTCGGTACGGCCCTCAAACGCCTTGCCCAGAGTCACTTCATCAGCGTATTCCAAATCTCCGCCAACCGGCAAGCCTCTTGCCAGACGGGTGATTTTTAGCTCTAAGGGCTTTATAATCTTGTTTAGATAAAGAGCAGTAGCTTCTCCCTCAATATTGGGATTTGTTGCAATGATTATTTCCGTAAAGGTATTACTGGCAAGCCGCACTAACAATTCCTTGATTCGTAAATCCTCTGGGCCTACTCCGTCCAAAGGCGAGATCGCTCCTCCCAAAACATGATATAGCCCTTTATAGACCTTTGTTTTTTCCATGGCTATAACATCTTTCGACTCCTCAACGATGCAAAGCAATGATTGATCACGGTTCCGTCGGCTACAAATCCCGCAGGGTGAACTTTCTGTCAAATGCCCGCATTCTGAACAAAAAGTAATTTTTAATTTGGCTTCCAACAGACTTTCCGCTAATTTGCTAATTTCTTCTTGAGGTTGCCCCAGGATATAAAAAGCAAGCCGTTGAGCGGTCTTCGGCCCGATACCCGGAAGCTTCGAAAGTTCATGAATCAAGCGGGACATAGGTTGAGGGTACAACATTACTTAAAAAAGCCCCGGTAGCCCTGGGATATTCAATTTTCCGGTTACTTTTGCCATTTCGGAAGCGGCCATATCCTGAGCATTTTTAACACCTTCATTGACGGCTGCGATGATTAGATCCTGCAACATGTCCACATCATCCCCATTTATCACTTCAGGATCAATCTCAATCTTTTGTAGCTGTAATTTTCCGGAAACTTCAACCTTTACTGCGCCGCCGCCGGCGGAAGCGGTAACGATTTTTGTCTCTAGTTCCTCTTGAACTCTTGCCAAATCGGCCTGCATTTTTTGCATCTGTTTCATCGCCTGTTGCATATTCGGCATCATTGGATTATTCCTCCTTTTGTAATGGTCTGACTTCTCCTCCAAACAATCTAACCGCCTCATTCAATGGACTCGGGGTTTCTTCCGTCCGGATTTTGGCTTCGGCCTCATCTGGCATGGGAATACAGGATAAACAAATTTTTTTGCCGCAGGTTTCTTGAATCACGCTCTCCAGCAATTCCTTATTTTGCGGTAACATTAGGTTTTCCAAATGAAACTTTAACTGCGGCGGTAACCCCACCACCAAAAGATCACCATTAAAACTCACCGGCTTACCTTCTTGAATTAAGGCGGCCAGGGTTCTTTTTTTCTTTTTAACCGCTTCTAAAAATTCGGGCCATTGTGCAAATTCGGTTTGCGGATTACCTTTCGCCAGATTTATTGCTGGTGAAATTGGAATATCCGGCGATTTGGAAGTTGTTACGCTTAATCCGGCTGATTTCGCCGGTTCGGCCTCCGCCGAGTTCATTCTTGATCTAGGTTGTAGCTGTCCTTGTAGTAATTTCTCCAGTTTGGCCACTCGTGTTTCAAGATCGTTGC
The DNA here is from genome assembly GCA_029974635.1 of Bacillota bacterium. Classification (GTDB taxonomy): domain Bacteria; phylum Bacillota; class UBA4882; order UBA8346; family UBA8346; genus JAEZJQ01. Next base: position 6,689 of record JARKQY010000040.1, read on the forward strand.
CGGATGCTTGAACTGTTGTTAACTTGATAAAAGCCAATTCAAGCGGTAAAGAACTCTGTAAACTCCTTTTCACCTCATTATTAGCCGCCGCTAATATCTCAATTATGTGAATAATATCCTCGGTTGAAAAATCATTTTCCAAATTATCTTTTTCCTTAAGGTCCGTTGTCAGCCCATTGAGCAATTGCTTCCGGAAATGAATGATCAAGCTCCGGCCAAACTGAAACAAATCCTTGCCATCAGCCGCCACATTGCCTAATATGGTTAAAGCTTCCCGGGTATCCCGCTTGCGAATGGAGTCGGAAATCCGGAGAATAATTTCATCATCAATCAAGCCCAATATGGCCCGCACATCGGATTCCTTAAGGATATCCTCGCGATGGGCCAGGGCTTGTTCCAACAAACTGATGGCATCCCGCATTCCGCCTTCCGAATGTTCCGCAATTAATCGTAAAGCATTATCTTCAGCTACAACCCCCTCCGACTCCAATATTTGTAAAAGACGGCCGGTAATCTCACTGGTCGTAAACCGTTTAAAATCAAACCGTTGGCACCGGGAAAGAATGGTGGGAGGGATTTTATGAACCTCGGTAGTTGCCAAAATAAAAACAACAAACTTTGGGGGTTCCTCCAAGGTCTTCAACAAAGCATTAAAAGCTTCGGCGGTTAACATATGAACCTCATCGATGATGTAAATTTTATATTTTCCCTCTGCGGGAGCGAATTTCACTTTTTCCCGCAAGTCCCGGATTTCGTCAATGCCCCGGTTGGAGGCGCCATCAATCTCTAGTACGTCAAGAAATGTGCCTTCGTTGATCCGGGTACAGCAAGAGCATTCATCACACGGTTGAAAGCCCTTCGGGGATTCACAATTAAGAGCTTTGGCGAATATTTTGGCGGTGCTAGTTTTGCCTGTTCCTCTGGGTCCCGTAAAAAGATATGCGTGGGCTACCCGGTTCGCTTCGATGGCGTTGGATAAAGTAGTCACTACATGGCTTTGGCCGACAAAATCATTGAAATCCCGCGGCCGCCATCGCCGGTAAAGGGTTTGATAATCCATTGCTTCCTCCCAAAGTTAATAATCATTTTTTTATTCGCGATTGCCATTTAAACTCCTTTGCGGTTTCCAATGATTATTAAAAAATGGGGAGATAATAAGTTCTTCTTGAAATTACCAAACTCCCAGACAAATCAACAGACCTGTAAAAAAATGCAGTCCGATATTTCCAATCATGGCAGGTATCAACTCGGCAACTTTCCCTTTAAACCGCCATATTTTCAGCAGAATCCAGACTGCCAGCGGAATTGTTATATAGGAAAAAAGGATCTTCACCGGAAAAATACCGTTCACTACACCAGCAAGTACTGTAAAATAGGCCAGACTGATAATCCCAAGATATATCCAAACAGCCCGCCTGACATCTCCGGTCCGCACAACCCAATTTCGTTTCCCTACGGCACGGTCCGCTTCCAGATCCGGAAATTCATTTAGGACCAAAATCCCCATAATTAACAGGCCCACAGGTATTCCGGCCAAAAAAGCAACCCAGCTCAAATGGTTGGACTGGACCAAATAACTGCCTAAAACCGCAAAAGGTCCGAAAGCTAAGCCCACTGCCAGTTCACCCCAGCCCCGACCCATTCCGAAAGTCAAGGTGGCACTATATGCTACTCCCAATATTATACCGATTGTTCCAATCCCGAGTATTATAAGATTACCGGAATTGACGGCCAAGAAAACTGTGATGCAGAGGCCGATGGCATAGGCAACTATTGCGGCTCTCAAATATATTTGCCGGGGCAAAACGCCTTCCTGGATCAAACGGCTCCCGCCGCTAAACGGAGTAACCGACTGATTGATGGGATCGCTGCCCGTAGCATCATAATAATCATTTAACAGATTTGACCCGGCATGATGGGCAATCACCAACATTAAAGTCAAAATTAATCCCTGTATATCGAAAAACCCTTCCCGGTGGCTTAACGCAGCCCCTACCATAACCGGTATAACCGATGCCGTGAAAAAAGGTGCCCTCATTGCCTTTAACCAAAGCAAAACTATTTTCAAATCGATCCCCCGCTGTTCTTGTTTATTTTTCGTTGTAACTTGCTATATTTTAAAATTATCCCCAAAAGTTTACGTTTTAAGTAATTAACATTATATGGAATTTAAAACGGCCTTTGCTTGACAAAGCAATGCTCTTTATGCCATAGTAGAAATATATCAATATAAGGCTTCGTTTTCCCACCGGTTTATTTTTTATTTCTTACGAAAGCAGGTATTTTGAGTTGAAAAAAACTATATTTCTCATATTTATCAGTATTATAATTCTAATACCGATTACTGCTTATTCATTACCTTCCGACTCTAGTCTAGCAAATGATTCCCCGAAAGTTGAAACACTGGCTGCGGTTGGCGATCTCAGTTTTTCTGGAATAGATGGCATCATACTTAAAGATCTGGAATACCCTTGGGGCGGCGTTAAAGAAATCCTCCAAACGGCTACTATTCTCATGGGCAACCAGGAAATTCCCCTTTCAACCCGTGGCTCGATTTATACGAAAAAGAAATGGTTGTTGCGGGCTCATCCCGATACGGCTAAATCATTGGCTGCGGCAGGTTTTGATATAGTCACTCTCGCCAATAACCATATTCTTGATTACGGTCCAATCGCTTTGCAAGATACGATGGCGGCCCTTGATTCTGTGAATATCGCTCATACCGGCGCCGGAATGAATTTGGATGAAGCCCGAAAACCGGTTATTATGACTACTCCTGAAGGCATCAAGTTTGCTTTTCTTGCTTACTCCCTGGTTTACCCGGAACTCTTTTGGGCGAGCAAATCACGCCCCGGTACTCCCTACGGCAGCCCCGAATATTTTATCCCGGATATAAAAAAAGCCAAAACCATGGCTGATCATGTAATCGTATCTTTTCACTGGAGCGCTGAACTGCTGTTTTATCCCAAGGATTATCAAAAGATTAACGGCCGAAAATGTATTGACGCCGGGGCTTCCATTGTAATCGGTCATCACCCCCACGTGTTACAAGGAATCGAGGTCTATAAAAACGGGCTGATTGCCTATAGTTTGGGTAATTTTGTATTTGGTTCACGGCATGCCCATTTAAAGGATAGTATCATTCTAGCTCTGGAATATGATCACGCCGGATTTATTCAAGCGAAGATTTATCCGATAAATGTCAATAACCTGGAAGTGGAATACCGGCCTCAATTCCGACGGGGGGCTGATGCGGAGCGGGTTTTAAATGACTTACGAACTTATTCAAAACAATTTGGGACGGAAATCGAATCCCAAGGGGAAATCGGGATTATTAATATCCGGAAATAAAAGCTGCTTCGGATAAATCTGTTTATATAGCAAGCTTCCCGAAAATATCACCAAAGGCTGCCGGTTTCTCTTCCAGGCAGCCTTCTTCTAGTCCCTCACCCCAGCTATATTGGGGCAACCGGAAAGAAATATTAGAGGGGCCATAAACAGATGTAGCTTCTTCAGCCTTAAGTATATGCAGTCCGGCGCTTCTTTTCCCCTCGCCTCTCCAGCGAGGCGCGCATGCATGGGATGAATCTTACCGGATTAAATGTACTTCCTCGATTACTCATATAGCCGTTCTACTCCCAAATAAGGCCGTAATGCCTCCGGAACAGTCACGCTGCCATCCTCATTCTGATAATTCTCTAGAATGGCCGCCACTGTACGGCCCACTGCAATCCCTGAACCGTTTAGCGTATGGACGAACTCCGGTTTTGCTCCAACCCCAGGGCGATATCTGATATTTGCCCGCCGGGCCTGAAAATCTTCAAAATTGCTGCAACTTGATATTTCGCGATAAGTATTAAAGCTGGGAAGCCATACTTCCAAGTCATAGCATTTGGCGGCTGAAAAACCCTGATCTCCGGTACATAACAGCACCACCCGATAAGGCAGTCCTAGTTTTTTTAATACTGTTTCGGCATCATTAACGAGTTGCTCATGTTCCTGGTAAGATTCTTCCGGTTTTGTAAATTTGACCAGCTCCACTTTGTTAAACTGATGCTGACGGATGATGCCCCGGGTATCCCTTCCCGCAGCACCGGCTTCCGCCCGGAAACAGGCCGTGTAAGCCGCATATTTAATTGGAAGTTGGGCGGCATCCAAAATTTCATCCCGGTGTATATTCGTCACCGGAACCTCGGCGGTTGGGATCAAATAATAATCTCCATTGACACATTTAAATAAATCTTCCTCAAATTTCGGTAACTGACCGGTACCCGTCAACGAATCCCGGTTGACCAGGAACGGTGGAAATATCTCGGTATATCCATGCTCTTTGGTATGCAAATCAAGCATAAAATTGCACAGCGCCCGTTCCAATTTCGCCCCAAAGCCTCGCATTACCACAAACCGGGCGCCACTGATTTTGGCTGCCCGTTCAAAATCCATAATTCCTATACCGACTCCCACTTCATCATGGGTCTTCGGTGCAAAATCAAATTTCCGGGGCTCCCCCCAATTTCGGATTATTTGATTCTCCGTCTCATCCTTCCCAACAGGAACCGACTCGTGAGGAATATTGGGGATTACTAATAAAATTTCCAAAAGTTTGTCTTCAATATTCCGTATTTCACTATCCAACGTCTGAACCCGGTCCCCTTCCTCCTGCATCTCTTTGATTAATAGGGAAGCATCCTGCCCTTGTGCTTTGAGCCGACCAACCTCTTTAGACACCGTGTTACGACGGTTCTTCAATTGTTCAACTTCATTTAATTTTTTACGCCGTTCTTCATCCAGCTTTAAAAAATCATCCAGTGGAACGTTAGCGCCCCGTTTACTCATACCGGCGCGAACCTTTTCCAGATCATTCCGCACTAATTTGATATCAAGCATGGCAGGCACCCCTTTAGAAATCGGTTGCAGGACATTGGTCGGGATAAATTCGTATGATAATCATTATAGAACAAACCATGTGAAAATACAACTTAACATTTTCCCTTTCACGGCAATATATTTTTATCCTGAAACCCTTTTCGAGTCAACCTTTTGAAGGTCTGAACTAATATTCCAACAATTCAATGATTAAAATTTACTTTTTAATGTAATTTGTTGTATAATGTATTTGATATTGCCCTTGTTGATGTTTTTGGAATTCAATAAAGGAGGAAAATTATGAGTGAAATTGAAATTGCAAAAATAATTATGGCGGCAAACAGCTTGGGAACCGCCCGCGCGGTTTTAGAAAACGCCATCCGGGATGGCGGCAGTTACACGGAAAAACTCGGCTCCGTAGTGCAAAAAATAAAAGAGTGTGAAGAGGATTTACGATTAATTCAATATAACAAATGAAATTTCATGAAGACTAACCCTGTTATTGATGGAATACAAACATTAACTACTTGCTTTTGCAATTTGGCAAAACAGGTAGTTGTTGTTTGTAAAAAATAAACCGGGGAGATATGTTGGAGCAAAAATGGCCGAACAACAAACATATTATAAAATTACGGTTTCTGGCGATCTAGGTAGTGGAAAAAGCACAATTTGCAAGCTTTTGCAAAGAAAACTAGCCTTCAATGTATATTCCATGGGTGAAGCATGGCGAAAATTGGCCGCAAAGCATAATATGACCATTTTAGAGTTGAATACATATTCGGAAACTCATCCCCTGGATGAAGAAATGGACCAGGCCATGGCCGCCATGGCCAATGAACCCCAAAACATCATCTTCGACTCCCGTCTGGCCTGGCATTTTATTCCCGGATCATTTAAGGTCCATCTTACCGTTGATCCTCAAATTGCCGCAGCGCGCATTTTTCATGACAAGCGCGGTGAGGCCGAAGGCTATGCCGATATCAACGAGGCCTTTATAAAAATCAACCAGCGTAAAATTAGTGAGAATAATCGTTATCTTCAGAAATATGGGATAGATTGTTCACAGTACAGTAATTACGATTTAGTGGTGGATACCGGTCACGCCGCTCCGGAGAGCATAGCCACGTTAATTACAGCCGAATTCACGGCATGGATGAAGGGCCAATCCTTTGAGCGACATTGGCTTTCACCCAAAACACCCTTTCCGCTCCATGCTTCTTCCAGCCTAAACCGGAGTAAAATTCAATCCATGGCAAGTTCGCTTCCGAATTCCGATTTCCCAGAAATGATCCCCTTAAATTTATTGGAAAGCCACGGTTTTTACTTTATTTATAATGGCCATCACCGGATCAGCGCCGCTCTATTAAAAGAGGTTAACTTTATTCCGGTAAAAATTATTGCTTGTAATAATCAAACAATACCTGACGACGGTGCAGCAAACGAGTATATTCAGCAACATTACAGTCTCCAAAATATTCACCAATGGGAAAACCTGCATCAATTTAAATATCCACGCTATCCAAATCTATAATTGCCTTTTTCAACATCAATCCCAAGAACCCGGAGGTCATTTTTCTCCGGGTTGCTTCGATTTGGATCTTTAACCGAAATTTAACCTGTTATTTACTCGAAATAGACTTTTTTGGAGTAAAATTTGTTTAGTAGTTAGTCCTCTTTAATAAAGAATCGCTTAATTAATTATGTAACCAAGTCAACGAAAAACAACGAAGGGTGCCTTAATTAACCAGTTTTTAAATCCTTGCCTGAAAAATCTTGACAAATCAAATTTAATTGCTAAAATAGAATAATAGTTGGAAAAATATTTTACAATTATAAAAATTGTTAACATTTGTCATTCTATACTAAGTTCTTTTCGTTAAAGGAGTATATGTTTGGTGTCTAATAAAATTATGCAACTAAAAAACTTTCCAAATGCGGCCGTTTATGTTGATTATGAGAATATTTACGAACTTTTAAAATCATATGGCAAAAATCCATTTGATATTAATTTTTTCCCCGTTATTATTAAAAAGTTAAAAAGTGATTATAAGTTTAAGATAATTGAATTTATTGTCTATAGTAACTTTGAAAAAAAAGAGTTTCAAGGTAAACAGCAGACTCAGATTCAAAAGCTCGGCATTGAAACCCGTCACTCCTCCAATAGCGGTAAAAACTGCAGTGACTTGGAACTAACTGTAGATGCCTTACGTACTTTATATAAAAATCCCAACGTTGATGTTTTTATCTTAATCTCCAGTGACCGTGACATTATTCCCTTAATAAAGGCGATTAAGTATGAAAATAAAATTGCCTTTACCATATCGACCAAACATGGCTTCAACCTTATGGTCACCAAATTTACCGATTACCATGAGTATATTGAGGATATTTTCAATATTAATACCAAAATCGAATTACCGGCTGAAAATTTGAGTATCGATACTAAGAAGGATGTTGATTCCAAGACCTTGACCGGAGAGGATGTTGAACGCGCCAAGGAAGTAAGCCGAATGCTATACGAATCCAATGTTTGGAAAAAAACCATGGACCTTGGGGAAACAATCAGTCTGAAGGGTTATGTCAATATTTTGGCAAAGACCATTATCCGCAATCAAGCCCAAATTTTTGAAGATTTTAAGTTAGCGCATTACTTACAACTAATATGCATATATAACGATCCTAAAAAAGGGTTGTGTCTAAAAGAAGGTCCAAAACGGCATGAACTCTATGAGGAAACTATTGAACAACTCATCTAAATATAAAAAAATGGGGCTTCTCTTCTTCAGAGAGCCCCATTTTTACTTCATCCATTCTTTAGGAACCGCTTGCCAGCCGTTTGTACATACTGTGCCTGGTTTTGGCGTCTTTTTCAGCTAAAGTATAAAGATTTTCCGCAGCTTCGGGGAACTGCTTCTTTAAAGTAGCATATCGTACTTCGCCCATCAGGAAGTCCCTAAAGCTAGTGGTCGGCTCTTTGGAATCAAGTATAAACGGATTCTTTTCCTCTACCACGAGATCCGGGTTATAGCGGTATAACGGCCAATAACCCGCCTCTACCGCCAATTTCCCTTCATTTTGACTTTTGCCCATATCGATGCCATGATTGATACAAGGGGCATATGCAATAACAAGGGACGGTCCTTTATACTTTTCAGCCTCCAATACCGCTTTTAACAATTGATTTTTATTAGCGCCCATGGAAACTGAAGCTACATAAACATAGCCGTAGGCCATAGCCATCAAGCCCAAATCCTTTTTCCGGACATTTTTTCCTGCAGCAGCGAATTTGGCAATGGCCGCGGTAGGTGTCGCCTTGGACGATTGACCGCCGGTATTGGAATACACCTCGGTATCCAGAACCAATATATTTACATCCTCACCGGAAGCCAACACATGGTCCAATCCGCCATAACCGATATCATAAGCCCAGCCGTCGCCGCCAACAATCCAGATTGACTTTTTAGTATACAGGTCTTTCATGGCGGCAATTTGAGTTAGGATATGCTTCGCATCGTTTGCGGCTTTGGCAAGCTCATTATCAATCAAAGATTTAATCTTATCGCCAGCTTTCCGGGAAGTGGCTGCATCATCTTTTCCAGCAAGCCACTCGGTAAAGGCTGACTTCAAATCCTCTGAAACGCTCAGTTCCGACCCTTTCTGGATCAAATCCGCCAGTTTTTTGCGTCGTTGAGCTATTGCCAGATTCATTCCGTATCCGAATTCCGCATTATCCTCAAACAGTGAATTCGCCCAGGAGGGACCGTGTCCTGCTTCATTGATGGTATACGGACAGGTTGGCGCGCTGCCGCCGTAAATGGATGAGCACCCGGTGGCATTGGCAATCAGCATCCGGTCTCCAAATAACTGCGTAATCAATTTAACATAGGGAGTTTCGCCACATCCGGCGCAGGCTCCCGAGAATTCAAATAACGGCTGTAAAAACTGGCTTCCCTTGACTGTCTCCGGGTTGGCCGCCTCTGCTGGGGCTGCTGGCAAACTTTCGGCAAACTTAAAGTTTTCCGATTCCACCGCAGCAATTTCTTCCAAGGCCACCATCTTGAGCGGTTTCACCTTGGCCGGGCAAATATCATAACAGTTGCCGCATCCGGTACAATCCAGCGGAGATACTTGAATCCGAAATTCATAACCGGTTAAGTCTTTACCAACGGCAGCTTTAGTTTTAAAACCGGAGGGAGCATTCTTCAAGTCATCGGTTTTGGCGACATACGGCCGGATTGCCGCATGCGGACAAACAAAAGCGCACTGGTTACATTGAATACATGTCTCCGGGTCCCATTGGGGTATAGAAATGGCGATACCACGTTTTTCATATTTGGTAGTGCCTACCGGAACCGTTCCGTCAGCCGAAAAAGCGCTGACCGGAAGCTTATCCCCCTCTAGGCCGATAATCGGTTTGATAACGCTGCCCACATAATCAGGAACCGTTTCCTCGATGACCACGGCGCCTTTGTCAGTAGTTGCCCAGGACGCCGGGTACTGAATCTCTTCCAAAGCTTGGACCGCTTGATCAACAGCGGCGATATTCATATTAACGACTTTATCGCCCTTTTTGCCATAGGTCTTTTTAATCGCGCTTTTGATATACTCAAAAGCATTTTCCACTGGAATCACATTGGCGATTTTGAAGAAGGCGGCCTGCATGACGGCATTGATGCGTCCGCCAAGCCCAACTTCGCCGGCGATTTTAACTGCGTCGATATTGTAGAATTTTACCTTTTTACTTGCAATGGTCCGCTTCATGGCAGCCGGCAGTTTTTCTTCCATTTCCGCAGCGCTCCATGATGAATTCAACAAAAAGATACCGCCTTCTTTAATTCCGTCCAATACATCATACCGGGTCACATATGAAGGGTTGTGGCATGCTATTAATTCAGCCTGATCGATAAGATAAGGTGATTGAATGGGCGTTTTCCCGAACCGCAAGTGCGATATGGTAATTCCGCCGGATTTTTTCGAATCATATACGAAATATCCTTGCGCATACATATCGGTATTGTCACCGATAATTTTAATGGAATTTTTATTGGCGCCTACCGTACCGTCGGAACCCAAACCGTAAAACTTACAACGGTATACTCCCTGCGGAGCGGCATCAATAAATTCTTTAACTTCTAATGATGTATGACTGACATCATCAATGATTCCAATTGTAAAATGATTTTTGGGTTGAGATTGATTTAAATTGTCAAAAATCACTTTAACCATTGAAGGGGTAAACTCTTTGGAACCAAGACCGTAACGGCCACCGACAATCACCGGGGTTTTCTGCTTTTCCATAAAGATAGCGCAAATATCTTCATATAACGGTTCGCCGACGGAACCAGGCTCTTTGGTGCGATCAAGCACGGCAATCTTTTTTACGGTAGCGGGTAAAACATTAAAGAAATATTCTGCGGCAAATGGCCGATATAAGCGAACCTTAATTAAACCTACCTTTTGCCCTTGTTTATTCAAGTAGTTGACTGTTTCTTCAACAGCCTCGCAGCTTGATCCCATGGTCACAATAACCCGTTCTGCATCGGGAGCGCCCACATAGTCAAAAGGTTTATAACTTCTTCCGGTAAGTTTCGAAACCTTTTCCATTACCTCAGCTACTTTTTGTGGTGTTTTCAGGTAGAAAGGGTTGGATGCCTCACGGCCTTGAAAATAAATGTCAGGGTTTTGAGCCGTCCCCCGTTGATGTGGATGTTCTGGATTCAATGCCCGCTCCCGGAATTCGGATACTGCATTCCAATCAACCAGCTTGGCCATATCCTCATATTCAATTTGTTCAATCTTTTGGACTTCATGGGAGGTCCGGAAACCATCAAAGAAATGCACAAATGGAACTCTGGTTTCCAAGGTCGCCAAATGGGCCACCAATGCCAGATCCATAACCTCCTGAACCGATGCCGAGGCAAGCTGGGCAAATCCGGTTTGACGGGTGGCGTTAATATCCGAATGGTCTCCGAAAATCGACAGTGCGTGAGCCGCCAAAGCCCTGGCCGAAACGTGAAAAACGCTGGGTAGTAATTCCCCGGCGATCTTATACATGTTGGGAATCATTAGTAATAAACCCTGGGATGCCGTAAAAGTACTTGTAAACGCTCCGGCTGCCAAAGAACCGTGAACTGCTCCCGCAGCACCGGCCTCCGATTGCATTTCGCGGACGCTTACCGTCTGATCAAACAGATTTTTGCGGCCATGCGCCGACCATTCATCCACGGTTTCCGCCATATTGGATGAAGGTGTAATCGGATAGATTGCAGCCACATCACTAAAAGCATATGCTACATGCGCGGCCGCGGTGTTACCGTCAATCGTAACCTTTTTTCCCATTCAAAATCCCTCCTAATAGTTTTAATCTTTGACAATAATTCAATCATATTATTATCAAGGCAATCTGCCTTGCAAAAATAAAAATATTGCCTTACTCATCATAACGCATTTTATCTTTCCCCAAAATAGCTTTAACAAAAAGTTAAAAACCCGCCGGACAAGACGGGTGCAGTTTAAGAGAAAACGCGGTGGATGACTATTAAGGCCTGTCTGCACAAATTCGGATAAAATATTGATGAATCCGTAAATCAGTGGTCAATTCCGGATGAAAAGCGGCTGCCAATAAATTTTGCTGCCGGACCAATAAAATTTTGTCATCTATCTTCGCCAATACTCTAACCCCAGCCCCCACTTTTACTATATAAGGCGCCCGGATAAAAATAGCATGAAAATCAGCTTCTCCAATTTCCGGTATGGCTAAATCCCTTTCAAAACTGGCAATCTGCCGTCCAAAAGCATTCCGTTCCACTGTAATATCCATTAAATTTAAGCGCGGTTGTTGGCTGCCGCTGATTTCTTTCGCTAGAAGAATTAAACCGGTACATGTCCCGAAAATAGGAAACCCATCTCGTCCCATGTCCGTTAAAACTTCCAGCATCTTATGGCGTACCAATAGTTTACCAACAGTCGTACTTTCGCCGCCGGGTATTATCAATCCTCCGATTTCCGATAATTGGAACATATATTGGACTTCAACAGGTTCAACTCCGCAAGCGCGTAAGGAGTTGCAATGTTCTCTCACCGCGCCCTGGAGCGCTAAAACTCCAATCTTCATGGTGCACCTTCTTTGACCTTAACGAACATTTTCCGGTGGAAAACGCTTTACCAGCCGCGGCCTGCGATTTTTTCCTCTTCTTTCATGGCGCCGACATGGATACCCCGCATCGCAATTCCAATTCCCTTCGAAACCTCCGCCAATAATTTGGCGTCTTGATAATGGGCGGTTGCTTCAACAATAGCCTTGGCCCGGGCCGCCGGGTTATCGGATTTGAAGATGCCGGAACCTACAAATATACCGTCACATCCCAATTGCATCATCAATGCCGCATCCGCTGGAGTGGCAATGCCACCGGCTGCAAAATTAACCACCGGCAGCCGGCCTTTTTCCTTGACTTCCACTACCAGTTCATAAGGGGCTCCCAGTTCTTTGGCGATGCTCATTAATTCATCCGTAGGCGCATTGACAACCCGCCGGATTTCATCATTAACCGTGCGGATATGCCGAACCGCCTCCACCACGTCGCCTGTGCCCGCTTCCCCTTTGGTCCGGATCATGGCCGCACCTTCGCCGATTCTGCGCAATGCTTCTCCCAGATTTCGGGCTCCGCATACATACGGAACCTTAAACAAGTGTTTATTAATGTGATAATGCTCATCTGCCGGAGTAAGAACTTCACTTTCGTCAATATAATCAATTTCGAGCGCTTCTAAAATTTGGGCTTCAACGAAATGACCAATCCGGGCTTTCGCCATCACCGGAATGGTAACTGCGTCCATGATGCGTATGATAATCTCAGGATCGGACATCCTGGCCACACCGCCTTGAGCCCTGATATCGGCAGGCACCCTCTCAAGAGCCATAACCGCTACGGCTCCGGCTTCCTCAGCAATTTTAGCCTGTTCCGGGGTGGTAACATCCATAATCACCCCGCCTTTGAGCATTTCGGCCAATCCCCTTTTTACCATCACTGTTCCTGTATCCATAAGAAAAACCTCCGGTCTTCACGCGTCTTGCGTTTCATTGAATCTAATTTTACAACAATGATTATGGGGATGCAAGAGAAAGTAATAGAATTCCACAGTGAAGACGCAAAAATTGTTATAATAAATGAAACTGCGTTAAGCGAGAAAATCCATTCACACTTTTTATAAAACCCCGCCTTTTTCAAATATCCGTAAAGCCAACTCTACCTTACCGCCAATCTGAACCCCGGCGATCATCGGCCGTAAATGTAGCAAAGTTTCGGCAGCGATTTTTACTCCTTCTTCCCGAGCCGCTTCGCCGCTGCCTACCTGCCGCATCCGTTCCATGACTTCCGGTGGCACTGAGGCGCCAGGTACCTCGTTATTCCAAAATTCGGCATTTTTATAAGAAACCAAAGGCCAAATCCCGGCAATCACTGGAATCTTATATCCCTCAATCCGTTTCAAAAATTTCTCATAGATTCGATAATCATAAACCGGCTGAGTGATAGCAAATTCAGCGCCGGCCTCAATTTTGGCAGCAAACCTCCTCAGTTCGTCTTCCAGGTTGATGGCTCCCGGATTAACTCCCACACCTTTAAAAAAGGCGGTAGGTTCGCCGATAGGGTTCCGGCCGATATCCAGTCCCTGGTTAAGTAAGGAAGCAATTTGGGTTAAGCCGATGGAATCCACATCGAAAACCGCGGTTGCTTCCGGGTAATCGCCTAACTTGGGCGGATCGCCGGTGATGAATAAAACATTCCGCAATCCGGCGGCTGAAGCGCCTAACAGGTCGGATTGCATACCGATAATATTCCGGTCCCGGCAGCAATAATGCAACACGGTCTCCAATCCCGTTTCACGTTCAATTAAAATCCCCATTACCATCGGGGAAAGCCGCGCGCTAGCCCTGGGACCATCCGGAATATTCACCGCATCAATACCCCGCTCTTTTAAGATCCGGCAATCATGAATTATCTTTTGCGGATTGCAGCTTTTCGGCGGGGTAATTTCCACCGAGGTTACAAACTCGCCATTTACTATCTTCCGGGCGAATTTGGACTTCTCAACAGCGGGTACCAGTTTTACCGGGGGGATTTCGGTCCGGGTAACGGCGATTTGTACTGTTCTTTGTTCGGGAAATAAAGCTTTAATCGCCTTTTTCATGGCTGCAGTATGGGCGGGCGTGGTCCCGCAGCAACCGCCGACAATCCGCGCGCCGGTCTGAATGAACCGTTTGGCATACTCGGCTAAATATTCCGGGGTACTCAAATAAATGCTGCGCCCTTCCACGATTCGGGGATTTCCAGCATTAGGAATACAGGAAATTGACTTTGACGTTACCGGAACCACTTTCTCCAAATCAGCCAGCATGGATGCGGGGCCCACCGAACAGTTGAAACCTACCGCCTCCACAGGCTCCCTGTCAAGTTCCCGGATGAAGTCTTCAGCAGCGGTTCCCAAAAGGGTTTTACCTTCCTCATTGAAGGTTCCCTGGGCAATAATGGGCAGTGCAGTGATTTCACGGGCGATCCGGATCAGCAGTTTCAACTCGTTAAGGTCATAAAAAGTCTCGAAAATGAATAGATCAATTCCACCGGCAATTAATCCTTGAATCTGGGTTTTAAAACTCTGATAAGCTTCTGCCTCCGTGATGTTTCCCAGCGGTTCCAAAAGCGAACCCGTTGGGCCCACTACTCCGGCTACATAAACTCGGCCTCCCGCCACTTCCCGGGCGATTTCCGCCCCCCGCTTATTGATTTCGGAAAGCTGATTCTCCATTCCGTAGTGCTTTAATTTAAAATAATTGGCGCCAAACGTATTGGTTTCAATAACCTCAGCTCCTGCGTCAATATATTCTTGGTGAATCTCTTTCACCATATGTGGCGCGGATAGGTTTACCGATTCAAACGATTGGTTGATGAATATCCCCTTGTTATACAACATGGTTCCCATCGCGCCGTCAACCAAAATGATCCCTTCACGGAGCCGATCACCGAAAGGCTGCATGATTATCCCTCCTTGCTATCACAGCCGCGCAATGAAAATTTCAAGTCCCGCTTTGCCAGGATGATAAATATTTAATCTGCTCCGGGGTTAAGACATCAATTTCTACGCCGATGGATTTCAATTTGATTCTGGCGATCTCATCGTCGATCTCCTTAGGCAGGACATATACCTGTGGCTCCATTTTACCGGCGTTCTTCACGATATATTCGGCTCCCAGAGCCTGATTGGCGAAACTCATATCCATAACGATCGCCGGGTGCCCCTCAGCGGCAGCCAGGTTAAGCAGGCGGCCTTCGGCCAGTAAAAACACTTTCCTGCCGTCTTTCAGGCGGTATTCTTCGACGAAATCCCTTACCGTCCGGTTGGATTCCGACAATTTCTCGATGGCCTCGATATTAATCTCGTCATTGAAATGACCTGAATTCGCAATAATAACTCCATCTTTGGCCAACTTAATATGCTTCTCATCAACTACATTCAAGTCGCCGGTTACTGTGATAACGATATCGGCAAAGGGCATGGCCTGCTCCAGTTTCATAACCCTGAAACCATCCATTACGGCTTCAATAGCTTTGACCGGATCTACTTCAGTGACAATCACATTCGCTCCCATGCCTTTGGCCCGCATGGATAAACCTTTACCACACCAACCATAGCCGCAAACTACAAAATTCTTGCCGCAAATCAACGTATTGGTAGCTCTTAACAAACCGTCAATGGTGCTTTGACCGGTCCCATAACGGTTGTCAAACAAGTGCTTGGTATCGGACTCATTCACGGCAATGATGGGAAACTTCAGGGCCTGATCTTTCTCCATGCTTTTAAGCCGGATCACTCCGGTGGTGGTTTCTTCGGTGCCGCCGATTACCTTTTTCAAATAAGTGTCGGCATATTTCTGGTGCAGCAATCCCACCAGGTCAGCGCCGTCATCCTGAGTCATCTCCGGTCCATGTTCGATAACGGAAACCAGGTGCTTATAATAAGTATCCCGATCCTCCCCCTTGATGGCAAAAACCGGAATTCCATAGTCGACTACCAGCGAAGCAGCTACATCATCCTGGGTCGATAAGGGGTTTGAAGCGCACAAAGCGATATCAGCCCCGCCTTCTTTTAAAGTGCGCACTAAATTCGCCGTTTCAGTGGTCACATGCAGGCAGCAGCCCATCTTTTTGCCTGCCAGCGGTTTCTCTTTCGCAAACCTTTCCCGGATTAATCTTAAGACGGGCATTTGATTATCAGCCCACTCAATACGCAATTTTCCTTTAGGCGCCAGGGATTGATCCTTAATGTCACATTTAATCATCTTCTCATCCTCCATAGTTTTCTTGAAATCGCTTGCTAAACTCTGCAATCGTATATTTATGCCCGGTTCCGCCTTCATGCTCTATGGCATATACCGAGGTTACACTGGCATATTGTCCCATTCGCTCCAGGGAGGTCCCTTCAAAATAACCTTTTAACAGACCAGCCCGGTAAGCATCCCCTGCACCGGTGGGATCCACAATTTGCGATTCCTTGGCCGCAGGCACATGCACTTGCCGCTCCTTAGCGGTTAATCGTGAACCTTTAGGTCCTAGGGTCTCCACTATTAATTCCACCGAATTTAAGATTTCCTCTTTGGTTAAGCCGGTTTTTTCAAGCATTAAACTGTATTCATACTCGTTAAACACAATAATTCTGGCCCCCAAAATTCCTCTTACCAAATCGGCCACCGGAAGCCGGGGCAGCTGCATCCCTGGATCAAATAAATAAGGGATCCCCAGTTCTTTGCATTCCAGAGCCCATTTTATCATGGCGGTAGGTTCGGTGGGAGCAATAATTACCATGGCAATATCATCTAAGGGGAGCGTTTTTATACTGAGTTCCGAATCTTTGGCCATTGCTCCTGGATAAAATTCGGTGATTTGATTATTCGCCAAATCGGTGGTAATAAAACATGAGGCCGTATAATCATCATTCAAAATCCGGATATAATCGACATTTACACCATTAATTTTTAACCAGTCACCGTAATCCCGAAAATCCTGGCCTGCCGTTCCCAATATCAACGGCTGCATACCCACCAGCGCCAGATTGTAAGAAATATTAGGCGCCGTACCGCCGCGCATTTTCTTGAGACTTTGGACCAGGAAGCTTACATTCAACATATGTATTTTCTCGGGTAGAATCTGGTCTTTAAACATACCGGGAAAATCCATCAGATGATCATAGGCTATCGAACCACAAACCAATATTTTTTTCACCAGCAGTCCCCTTTCTATATAGCTATTCACCCTGAAATCAGGGCAACCAAGCAAGAAAAAACGGGTGGCCGTTTTACCTTAGAACATTTTCTAAGTAAGATTGATTCCTTTATTTCACGGCAATCAAAATAAACAACCTCCGCTTGTTTCCGTTTCTAACAAGATTTGGGCCTATTTCGGTTCCATGATTAACAATTTCCATCTGAACCTGACGAAACCCAGTCTTCTTAAAATCCGCTACAACTTGTTCGGGGTCAAATCCCGGCCAGAGATCATGCATTTGAACCATTAGGTTGCGATCCGTATGCTCGCATAAATCAGCCAGAAATACGGTTCCACCAGGTTTTATCAACCGGTATATTTCCTGAATTACCAATTTAGGCTGCTCAACATGATGCAAAAACATATTGGAACAAACAATGTCTGCACTTGAATCCGGTAGCGGCACATCAAGAGCGTCACTTTCAATGGCCTCAATATTTTTAATCCCTTCATTCCTAGCTTTACGCTGAAGCTCACGCAGCATCTCACCGGAATTGTCGATAGCGATTACTTTTTTTACCAATGGCGCCGTACATCTTGAAATATATCCGTCTCCGGCCCCCAAATCTATGAGAATCATGGATTTCTCGAGGATATCAAGTTCGGTAATTTTATTTTTTAAAGAATGATCGTCGTACTTTTTACTTATCTCTTCCCATTTTGGGGCGACTTCATTAAAGAAATCCTTGGCCTCACCCTCACTGGCCGAATAAGTTTGCGAATCACCCGCCGCTAACCAAGCAATCAATGCTTGGCGGCTAAACCGCCATTCCCGGCCGATCTTCCGGCCGGGGACTTTTTCTTCTTTGAGGAGCTTGATAAAGGTTTTGATGCTGACCCCGAATAATTCGGCAGCTTCTTCCATGGTAAGAATCTCTTTGTCCAAAACAATCCCTCGAGGATCTTGATAGTATTTTTCAAATTAATTATATTACACTTAAGGTAAATTATCAACAGTTAAATTGTATTTATCTACATCTAATTTAATTGTTTATCCATAAACGATGGATTATTGCTGACGCTCTGCAGAATAATGAAGGATTTCCCCCATTCTGGCCGAAAAAAGATATAAGGAGGCATTTTCATGCGCAAAATTTATCTTGCCCTCTTTCTCGTAGTTACTGCTTGTTTGGTGGTGCTTATTTTATTTTTGGCAACCCGCAACAATCAACCCGGTATTACCCAGGTTAAAAAAGATGGGAAAGTCATCACCATCAAGTGGTTCCGGGTAGGATTGCCGGAGTTTCAAGATAATGACCCGATATTAACGGCAATCCAGACGAAGACCGGCATTAAGTTAAAGTTTATCAACGCTCCATGGGATGGATGGCTTGACAAGATCAATTTATTGATCACTACCGGGGAAGAAGTCGATTTGGTGATGTTGCCTTATGATGCAGTCCCTTATCAAGCTTGGGCCGAGGAAGGATTAATCATTGACTGGGCTAAATATGTTACCAAATCAAAGCATCCTTATTTATATTCCTTAATTCACTCTGAGCGCGGGCGAGATTTTTGGGTCGGGGGAAAAGCCGTTTTAATTCCACAAATTACTGCCGCCGGAACATGGGGGTTAATGATCCGCAAGGACTGGCTGGATCGATTGAAACTGCCGGTTCCCAAAACCATTACGGAATTCCGGGAGACATTACGGGCTTTTCGGGATCGTGATCCGGACGGCAACTTTAAAAACGACACCGCCGGGCTTTACGCCGGGTTTGAAGAAGGTCCCGGCGGGGTAAATCTCATAATGGTCAGCCCTTTTATGCATGCCTACGGCGGAATTGTAGGACCCCATCTTTATCTCCAGGACAATAAAGAATTTTATTATGAACCCGAAATTAGTGATTCCCAGCGTGAGGCCTATCGACAGTTACGGCAAATGTACCGGGAAGGTTTAATTAATCAAGATGCCTTCCGGGTGACTCAAAAACAAGCGAAAGATAAATTTCTTTCCGGGACTGTCGGAATGACCATGTACGATAATTCACCTTTCTTTATTATGCAAGAAATGAACGATAAAAAAGCCCGGGTAATCCAAATCGCACCTCCCATCGGACCGGGGGGAAAACGGGGATTTCGCGGCGCTCCGCGGCAGTCCTGGCTTGGAGCGGTAATTCCCAAAAGCTGTCGCAATCCACAAAAAGCAGTGGATATCTTTGAATTTATGGCTTCAGAAGAAGGCAGGCGCTTGGTCAGATTAGGCGTTAAAGGAGTGCACTATCATCAAAAGGGGGAGCGAATCGCTTTTAATCCTCAAATATTTTATAAGTGGTACGGAACACATGAATTCCCTGCCAGTTGGGGGTTGACCTATTCTGGGATTGACTTTATCAACACCATCAAATATCCTGATTTTGAAGACGCCCTTAAGCGGCCGGTTTATTGGAAAACAGGGGATCCAACCCTGGAGTCCTACGGGGAATTTGCCATGTTTAACCGTGAGTTTGTAACAACTTCTCCGGTGGAGATTAATAAGATTCCAGGAATATCTTCGTTGACCAGTCAGGTTTCCACGGCCTTGTCCAACTGGAGAGCCAAATTCTTACTAGATCACGATATTGATATTGATGCGGTATGGGATAATTATGTAAATGATATTAAACGGAGCGGAGTGGCGGAAATTATGCGGTTACTCAACGCAAGTACCGGAAGATGAAGCTGGCTTTGAGCAGGTTCATCAAACAAAAGTTCCCCCGCAATTGGTTCAGGGTTCAAAGCGTGCACGGAAAGATCTCCGTGCTGTTATTGGCAATTATGCTGACTATTTTTGGAACGGTGGGAACCTTTGTTTATTTAACGGTTAGTTCGGTCATTAAAAATAAAATTATTGAATCTGAAACGTTATATATGGACGAGGTTGCAGAGAGTCTTGAAGACAATCTGCTACGCAATATTTATACTCTAGAACTTTTATTTGACAATGACGATGTCCGTTCCACGCTGCAATCTCCGCAATCCCAATTCAGTTATTTCCAAACCAGATCACTAAGTAATATATTCGCCCGTTTTCTGGAGTTTAATAAAAATATCAGCAGCGTGGTTATATCTAACGGCTCCGACAATTTTATTTACCCCCGAGATAAAGATAATATTGATATTGGCCGGTTGCAACAGACGGTATCGCTGCGAAAAGGCCGTCCCGATGCCACTAATATCAACTTTATCTCCGATATTACGGTTTATAACCCCGGCCGGCGCAGTGGGGGCGAGCTAAAAATTGCCACTATCAAACCGTATCAAAACGGATTTTTAGTGATTGTTCAAAATGATGCCTTTCCAGATTCAAACCCTAACTATCACTTTTTTTTGCTGGATGAACCAAACCGCCAAATCCTATTCCAGCACCCCCCTGGCAAACAACTTACCCGTTTTACCAATAAGGAACTCCACCAGTTGATTTTGGAGCGCCGGTCCGGGCAGAACCATACCGGCGCAAATACGGTCTACATATATAAAAAATATTTACGCCACTTGGCGCTGAATTTTGTCTGCATCATACCGATGGATAAAATCGAAAGTGAACTTAATTCCATCGCCCGCTTTATTGTGTTGACTTTTTTCTTCGGTTTACTTATATTTTGGGTAATTAATATCTTTGTTTCTCAGGAAGTCATTAAACCTCTTAAGAAGCTAAGACGTTTAATTGATGCCCTAAATTTGAATTCGAAGCATACCGGAGTCTTTTTTCAAAAAGATAAAAGCTTTTTTTCAAGACTCTTCCATAAGCTGGATTTTAAAAAAAAGATTTATTGGATGTTTAGCGTTTGTACTATCTTCCCGTTCATACTCATCACGATTTTTATTTACAACCGGACCACCCGGATTATTTTAGATCGGATTAATGCCAATGTAATTCAAGCGGTAAATATTTCGGCAGCCAGAATCAACGACTTGACAGATACTTATCAACGGAAAATACGTTATTTGATCATCAAACCGGAGCTGCAAGAATATTTAACCGGTGCGAAATACGACGACCCGTATCAAATTTCCCGGATTCAACGTATTATTGGCGATACGCTGATAAACAACCGGATTGCCAATTCCGGCGTCGTAAATGTCAATCTTTACGATAAGAATCAATATTTAATTTACAGTTACCTGACGAATCACCCTGAAAAAGAGGCGAAACATGAACTCATAAGAGTAGCTAAAAGTTACGGCCGTCCTATTTGGACCAGTGCCCGGTGGAACAGTTTGGGACAAAATACCTATAGTGTTTCTTGGGAGATCCGGGGTTATCGTATCGGTAAGGAAAATGGCCGCAGGATTGGATATATAACGGTGATTTTAGATTTGAACGCCATTGAAAATCTTTTTAATACCAGCTTAAAAGGCCGGCTGGGAAATAATCTATACATCGTCGATGATGAGGGCCAACTGGTCTATGGAACCGGACGCGGTCAAGAAACCGTTGTGAATAAAAATGCTTACCGGCCGATTCGTTTCGGGGAGCACCTCTATTATTCCAGTAAAGATGGCAAAACCTTTATGTATACCGCATCAATCGGTAATACCAGCTGGCGGATATTGGTCCCGGTATCTAAAGGTGATATTTTCAATGATACGCACCAATTGTTTTTAAATATATTGTATCTCCTGGTCTTTTGCATTATTGCCATTCACTACATCTCCCAAAAAATTGCCCAGTTATTGGTAACCCGGCTGGCCCGGCTGGAACAAGTGATCAACGATGCCGAAGCCGGTGATCTTTCAAAGCGGTATCAAGACGGTACGGGTGATGAAATAGAGCGGCTGGGTGAAAGCTTCAACCAAATGTTGCTCCGGATTGACGCTTTAATCCAGGAAGTAGCCGCAGCCCGGATCAAGGAAAAGGAGATGGAAGCCCAAAAAAACCTGGCCGAATTAAAATCGCTGCACGCTCAGATTAATCCTCATTTTTTATATAACACTCTGGAATCCATTAACTCTTTGGCCTTAATAAAAGGTGCGAATGAGATCAGCCGGATGGCGGTGGCATTAGCCAATATGTTCCGGTTTTCCATCAAAAAAGGCGGGGAATTTGTCAAGTTTAGGGATGAACTGGATCATGTCGAAAACTATTTGAAAATCCAAAAGATAAGATATATAGAGCTATTCGATTACATCATTGAAATCGACCCCGCAATTTATCAATTTTCCTGTCCCAAATTAATTTTACAACCGATTGTTGAAAATGCAATTTACCACGGGATCGAAGACTCGGATAAAGCAGGAAAACTTGTAATAACTGGAATGATACATGATGGTAGGATTAAAATCATTATTTTCGATAATGGAGTGGGGATTGATCCGGCAAAACTAGCGGAAATAAATTGGAGCCTGGATAATGATATGGAGAACACCCGAAATGATAGTATCGGTTTGGCTAATGTCAATAAACGCATCAAGCTTTATTACGGAAATGATTTCGGGCTCAAAGTATCTAGTATCAAGGGCACAGAAACAACGGTTGAAATCAACTTGCCTTGCCAGCGCTAAATCTAAGTTTTTATTATTGCCCTGTCATAAAGAGCCAATCAATAAATAATTATTTCACCGAACATTTCCAGCTTGTCCGGATTGAAAAAGGAGGGGGTAAAATTGTACGCGGTGATGATTGTAGACGATGAGGCTATTATCCGGCAAGGATTGAGGCATGTGGTAGACTGGGAGCAACTCGGGTTTAAGATTACCATGGAAGCGAAAAACGGCCGGGACGCCCTTGCCAGATTGGCCGAAAATTCGGTTGATCTAATAATTACCGACATTAAAATGCCTAAGATGGATGGAATCGAATTATTGCGGGAAATCCGAAACCAATATTCCAACTTGTGCGTTATTTTTTTGAGCGGTTTTGATGAGTTCTCCTTCGCCCGGCAGGGAATCGTGTTAGGCGCTTTCGACTATATTTTAAAACCGATGGAACCCGGCAAAATAATGGAAGTGTTACAACGGGCCTATAATTTTTTGGAAAGAGAAAAGCAGCATCAAGAGGAACAAAACCGTTTACTCACAAAATTAGATTTACATATTGCCATCTCCCGGGAAAAAATTTTAGCCAACCTCCTTTGTGGCAAAGATTTGCCAATACTCAAACTGGAAGATTTATGCCGCGAATACCGGATCAACCTGCGAAATGCTCCAGTCCAGGTAGCCATTGTGGAAATTGATGATTTCGATATTAATGGTGAGGAATGGCTTACTAACGGTCTTGACGAGCTACTAGTCAGAGAATTGAAGCTGGAACTGGAGAACCTTTTAGGTGGCAATTCTGAAATTACGGTTCTAATTACGGAAGGCGATTTTGGCAGTTTGGATGTGATGATTCAACCGGAGAACGAGTCTGCATCAATTGATATCTGTGCGTTGTCAGCGGAATTATTTGATAAATTTTTAAAAGAGATCAACCGGAGTAAAAGTATCCGGATTACCATCGGGATAGGCAATGTGTACTCCCGGATCGACCAGATTCATCTTAGTTATATTGATGCCAAGGATGCACTGCGCCACAAATATGTATTAGGCGGAAACACAATTATCCATAGCAACCAATTTCGCTTGCCTCCCAGGCAAGGCTTTATTTATCCGGTGGAGAGAGAACGTTTGCTGTTATCATACATCATTTTAGGAGATGATCGTTCTCTGGAGGTCGCGGCAGATCTTTTTGCGGAAGTTGTGGAAGGTGAAAACAACGATCTTTATAAAGCTAGTGTAACACTTACTCAAACTGTCCGCAACATTATTCGCGACATCCAGGAACAGTTCCCTTTTCTAGGTAAAATCTATGACACCCAAAAATGGACCAAATTTCAATTTACCAACGATAAAAATATTGACAACATCCGCGAACACTTTACCAACATAATAAAAGAACTTTTAGGTACGATAAAAGAGTACAAACTAAATCAACGCAGCTCTATTATCAATAAAGCCTGCGAGTATGTTATGAACCATTTAGAAAAAGAAATTGCACTACGTTCCATCTCTGAATATCTGGGGATCAGCAAGAACTATTTCTGTTCGCTTTTTAAGCAGGAAACCGGTGAAAACTTTTTAGATTATGTTACACGGTTAAAGATGGAGCGGGCCAAAATTCTGATTCGCGAAGGAAATTATAAAGCATATGAAGTCTGTGAAATGCTGGGATATAGTGAAACCGCATATTTTGGAAGACTTTTTAAAAAACATACCGGGTATAATCTTTCCGAATACCGTAAATATGCATCGGATTAGTATGAAAAATTTGTTATAAATTGTTAGTTATTTGCGAATACACCATTTACAATTACTGCCATTTTGGCAGTAATTTTTTGCAACAAAATCGTAACATTTTCCTATTCTCCCTTTACAGTGAATAGTTTATCCTATAATTAGATAGAATATGCGACACTTATTTAGGGGGGATGGCCGGAAAAATTAGAGTTTTAATATTGATTTAGGAGGAGAGAGAGTCGTGTTAAAAACAAGATGGGTTTTATGTATTATTTTAATTATGGTTTTTTTAGTCGTCAATATACCCCAATTTATTTATGCCGTCGGAAGCTTTGCTCCAAGCGGCACTACAGGCTCAATGGATAATCCCGCAGGGTTTATGTATAGGGCTCCGTCAGGAATTACCAGCAATATTACGGGTCCAATTCCCACCAATGATTGGTGGACGGGCTTACTGGTAAGAAATGAGGTTCAGACTATTTCGCCTCATCCATTAATCTACAGCACATGTACGACTTCCTATCCGGCCGAAGGAACCGGATTTGGTCTGGCGGTACATTTTAAGGGTGCGGGTTATGTGGACACTTCTTCATTGGGACCACTGGATGGTGTTACCAGAACTCAATGGAATGTAAGTTCTTATGTACAACCGGCATTCCTTATCTGGAACGATTTGATGAATAAGGCCTCCACAACCTTCAAACTTGACGGTTACGGTGATTGGCATATTAATCTTTTGGCGTCTGACTCATCCAACCATAGTATGGCTGCTGTATTATCTTCAGGTTCTCCTTATACGTACTACTCGTTCTCCAACGGAAATCCCAAACTGAGAATGAACAGCTGGGGTGGATTTATCGATTACTTTGATGCAAGCGGCAATGCGATTATGACGGCCACCAGTTCAACCTATACGGGCGACCGTGTATTATTTAAAATCAAACACCCGGTTACCCAGGAAGTTACTACCTGGGCACTATTCTCCGCGCCGGGAACGGTTTTCACAAGAAATACCGAGTATCTCTCGATTACTATTGGCAGCGGGGCAAATTACCTCGTATCCGCTATTTTGCCGTCCCAAGCCGATTTTGCTCTGTTCTACAATCATGCGTACGCTAAGGTTACAGGCACAACATCAAGCTATACATACAACGAAACTACCGCAAAAATCATCTCAACATTTACAACGACAGTGGCCATGCTCCGGGATGGATTTTCAAACACCACTATCCAATCATTGTTTCCTCATCAGTACAAGCATCTTGATGTGGGATTTGCAGTCGACCCTAACAAATACTATGAATCAATGCGCGGCAAGATGAGGCTTTTTACCGGCAATCAATTTCGAACCGTTCTTACCAATCATGGTATTCTTTCTACCTTCAATGAACCGACTGGTTCTTCTGGTTACAGCCATTCCAACGCGGTGACGTGGTTGAATCAAGAAAGCAACCATCCCATGGATGACCAGGGCACACCCATGGTGAACGCTTACAATGTTGCTTCATACGAAGAAGGTAAAGCCCTTTTCAGGAACGCCAACAATATGGATCTGGCTTATAAATTGGGGCGGGCCTCCTTGGGCGACCAGTATAAGACGAGCTTATATAATGAATTTTTGAACTGGTTCACTTATTCCCCGGGACAAGAACGGACCTTCTGGGCAGATGGAGGACCATACGGTTTCTTTACCTATAATCCTCCCACCGGGGGTGCTCTGGGACGAAGCTACGGCGCTTTGACTCCATGGAGAGCGGGCTTTGGTGTCCAGGCCATGAACGATATGCATTTCCATTTTGGATATTGGATTCATGCTGCTTCTCTTATGGCAATACATCATCCGACATTTGTAAATGACTTCAATTGGGCGGTTGACGAAGTAATAAGAAATATTGCTTCACCGAACCGCGCCGATCCCAAGTATCCTTATTTGAGGTATTTCTCGCCATTCAAGGGCAGAAGTTTTGCCAGCGGCTGGTATTGGGATGACAATTACCGGGGCAACGACATGGAATCTACATCCGAGTCCATGAACGCCTGGCAAGCTATTTACCAATGGGGACTGCTCACCGGCAATAACACCTATCGCGATCTGGGACTTTACCTGTACTGGACCGAAAAATCGGCCATCGACGAATACTGGCTGGATGTGGATAATGAAAACTTTCACCCAAGCTATCCCCACAAACTTGCCGTCATCGTGCGTGAAAACAACTATGAATTCAATGTATACTGGGGTGGCTCCCATTATGAAGAATTATACGGCATCCAAATGCTTCCGTTACATGCCGGTATGCTTTACCTGGGATTGAATAATTCTTATGCCAGCAGTTATTGGAATGCCATGACCGCCTCTCATCGCTCAGCCAAAGGAACGGATTTTGATTTCTGGAAAGCGGAAATGATTAAGTATGCATCAATGATTGATCATGCATATGCCTTATCCAAATTCCAGTATAATCCTACCCGTGTCGCCCATGAAGAGCTTCTCGACGAAGATACCTGGAGTTTAACTTATCAATTCATCCATAATATGAATCTGTTAGGCCGTCCATCGACCGATATAACCGCGGACAAACCCTCTTATGGTGTATTTAAAAAGGGCGGAACCTATAATTACGTTGGGTTTAACCCCTCAGCGACTATACCGTTGACAATCAACTTCAAAAACGCCAGTGGAAATACCGTATACACCATGGCCAATATTCCACCGCGAACAACGATATACTCCAATGGCGGACCGTCCCCGACTCCCACCGTCACACCTACTCCTGGTGCTACCACAACACCGGGAGTGACACCAACGGCTACGCCGGCCCCTACACCGACCCCTGGCGTTACCACAACACCAGGAGTGACACCAACCGCCGCACCGTTGGCTACGACTTGGTACCTATATAATAATCCGGTGAGCGGTGTGAGTCCGGCCGGTGAGAATCTCCAATCCACTACCGGTGCCTTAACCGGTTGGCAACCCATCAGAACCATTGGAACCGGCGGTTATCAATGGTATAGTCCGGTCCTTTCCGGAACCTATTCCACGGGTAACTGGTCTTTTATCTTATGGTCCAATAATCCCGGCTCTTCCAGCATCAAAGTAGAGTTGCACAAAGTCAATTCCAACGGCAGCGGCGCCAGTCTCATCGCTTCCCAGACTTTGGACGCCGGCAACTCCTCTTCCGGGAATCACAGCACTACCTATAATTTCTCGGGCGTGGGTGCGGTTTCCTTGAACAACCAGCGGCTAATGGTTAAGCTGATCAAGACCGCCGGCGCCGATTTGACCATTTGTTATAACGGCAATGACTTCCCCTCCCGGCTTTTAACCCCGTCAGGTTCCGGAAGTACGCCCACTTCAACACCGGCAGCAACCCCAACGCCCACTCGTGCGGCGACGGTCACCCCTACGCCGACAAAGCCGCCAGCAACGGTAACACCAACTCCAACCAGAGCGGCTACCGCTACACCGACTCCAACTAGGGCAGCTACAGCTACGCCGACTCCTGCACCAACCGGTACCCCCCTTGGTTCGACCACTTGGTATTTATATAACACGGTGGTAAGCGGAGTCAGTCCGGCGGGCGAAACATTGCAGACGACCAAGTCGGGACTCACGGGATGGCAACCCATCAAAACAATTTCCACTACGGGATACTATTGGTACGGCGCTGTTCAAACCGGGACTTATAATGCAGGTAACTGGCAATTCATTTTATGGTCCAACAATCCCGGCTCTTCTAGCATCAAAGTGGAGTTGTACAAGGTCAATTCCAACGGCAGCGGCGCCAGCCTCATCGCTTCCCAGACTTTGGACGCCGGCAACTCCTCTTCTGGAAATCACAGCACTACCTATAATTTCTCGGGCGTGGGTGCGGTTTCCTTGAGCAACCAACGGTTGATGATTAAATTGACCAAAACCGCCGGTGCTGATTTAACCATCGCTTATAACACCAATGATTTCCCGACCAGATTGACTACGCCGTAAAACATCAATAAATGCTGTAAAAATATATGAAGAGGGTTCCTAAAACAAGGAACCCTCTTTTTTATAGTTTTAAAGCTTTGATGTTGATTCGTCAAATCACGCGGATTGCAAACTGCGGGCACCCCCGGCTGCAATATCCGCAAAGCAGGCAGTTGGTTTCATCAATCAGCGCCTTTCCGTTAAGAACCCGGATAGCGTTGTTATGACAAAGGGAAATACATTGCCCACAACCTTTACATAGAAAAGTCACTTTCGCTTTTTTACGGTATTGCCCGGTTCTTTCCGCCAGTTCATTGAGAACCGGACGATCCTCAAAAATAGCCAGGTTCATTTCCAACTCTGCCTGGCGAAGCATCCCTACCGCAATGACCGGAACCCCGATCTCAAAGCGGACAAAATTGATATTTCGGGTAATGTCATCCAATAGATTACCACCGCCCAACGCCTTCATGGCATATATCCCCTTGCTTTGACTCTTGGCCAGTGCAATAGCTTCAGCCATTTCCTCCACATTACCGTCTAAAATCCCGATTCCAGTATGATTAATCAATGCAAATAAAACATCAATGTTTGGATCTAGCGCCCCCTGTAGAACTCCCTTCACGGAATGGCACGCCAATCCAACCGCCCGGATAATCCCCTTGTTTTTTAACTCCAGCAACGCTTCCAGGGCTCCGGCCCGGTTAATCAACGGATTGGAGTCCCGGGCTGCGTGAAGATGAAAAATATCGATGGAATCTCTATTTAAGGAATCTAAACATTTGGCGACGGATTCCTGCATTTCTTGATAGGTAACGGCTATGGATTTGGAAGCAAGTACCACGTTTCCCGTGAAACGTTCCAATGCCCAACGGATATGCGGAAAAGTCTGATAAATTTCGGCGGTGTCAATAAAATTGATGCCCCGGTTTAATCCTTCCAGGATTAAGGCGCCCCCATCTTCTACGGTTAAACCGGCTTGCAGCGGCCCCATTGGTAAAACGCCGAAACATAAAGCAGAAACACGAAGTCCCGATAGGCCTAAATCATAATACTCCATGGAAATTACTCCTCGATTTCATCCTCATCTTTGCCGTTTCCAATAACCCTTGCCAGGGTAACCACCCGATCTTTCTCATCCAGTTTCATAATTCGGACGCCCTGGGTATCTCTCCCGGTCTGAGAAACACCCTTTACGCTAATGCGAATAATAATACCGTCGGCTGTAATAACCATCAATTCGTCACTCTCGGAAACCACCTTGACCCCGACGACGGGCCCGTGCTTTTTGGTTAGTTTAATGGTTTTAATCCCTTTCCCGGCCCGGGATTGAACGCGATATTCATTCAAATCGGTCCGTTTCCCCATTCCGGATTCGGTAATTACAAACAGGTCGGCACGTTCACGGACTATATCCATCCCTACCAGCAAATCGTTTTGCTCCAACGAAATCCCTTTAACCCCGCGGGCTGCCCGGCCGATCGATCGGACATCGGCCTCCGGATACCGGATGGATTGCCCGTTTTTGGTGGCCATAATCATCTCCTGACTGCCGTCGGTCAATTTGACTTCAATCAATTCATCATTGGGATCAAGGGTGATGCCTATCAAACCGCCGCGCCGGATGGATCCGAACTCCTGAAGGATGGTCTTTTTGACAACTCCTTCGCGGGTAGCCATTAACAGGAAATGCCCGGCATCAAATTCTTTAATGGGAATCACTGCATTGATCCGTTCTCCCGGCTGTACCTGCAACAAGTTGATGATGGCCGTACCCCGGGCCTGTCTGCCCGCTTCAGGGATTTCATGCCCTTTTAAGGTATACACCCTGCCTTGATTGGT
The DNA here is from genome assembly GCA_029974635.1 of Bacillota bacterium. Classification (GTDB taxonomy): domain Bacteria; phylum Bacillota; class UBA4882; order UBA8346; family UBA8346; genus JAEZJQ01. The sequence goes on from JARKQY010000040.1 coordinate 36,875, forward strand.
AAAGAATAGAATATTTTCGTGAGTTGAAGTGATAAACAAATGCTCAACAAAGTCCTCTTCCTTGGTTGAGATCCCGGTAATCCCTCTTCCGCCACGCCGTTGGTTGCGGTAGGTGGTAACCGGGAGCCGTTTGATATAACCAAAATGAGTAATGGTTACTACAATATCCTCATCGGCAATTAAATCCTCCACCGCGAATTCATCCTCTTTGGCTACAATTTCAGTCCGGCGCGGGTCGGCGTATTTTTCCTTAATCGCGAGTAATTCTTTCTTGATTACCTGCATGATTTTTTGCACATCCGCCAAAAGCTCCCGGTAATAGGCAATCATCTTTAGCAGTTCAGCGTATTCTTCCTCAATTTTTTCCCGTTCAAGCCCGGTTAACCGCTTTAAAGTCATGTCTAGAATGGCCTGGGCTTGTCTCTCCGACAATCCGAATTTAGCCATTAAACCTTCCCGTGCAATTTCCACCGTTTGCGACGAACGAATCAGGTTAATCACTTCATCGATATGATCCAGTGCGATCCGCAAACCTTCTAATATATGCGCCCGCTCTTCTGCTTTGTTCAGATCATACTGGGTACGCCGGGTAACAACCTCCCGCTGGTGTTCCAGGTAATACCGGAAGACCTCCCGCAGCGGCAGAATTTTGGGCTGATTATCCACCAAAACCAGCATAATAACCCCGTAACTTTGTTGCAGGGCAGTATGTTTCAATAATTGATTCAGAATGATATGGGGATTGGCATCCCGGCGCAATTCAATGACAATCCGGACCGGGTCGGTCCGATCCGATTCATCACGGAGATCGGTAATTCCATCGACGGTTTTTTCCCGGACTAATACCGCAATCTGTTCAATCAAGCGGGCTTTATTGACCTGATACGGAATTTCACTGACAATAATCCGGTGTTTTCCGCCGCTCATTTCTTCGATTCTGGTTTTCGAACGCACTTTAATGGAGCCCCGGCCGGTTGCGTATGCGTCCCGTATGCCTTCCCGTCCCAAAATAATGCCTCCGGTAGGAAAGTCAGGACCTTTAATCAGTCGCAACAATTCCTTATCATCAACTTCCGGATCATCAATCAAGAGGGCGGCACCGTCAATTACTTCTCCCAAATTGTGCGGCGGGATCTTGGTGGCCATTCCAACGGCAATTCCCTCGGAACCGTTCACCAGCAGGTTCGGGAAACGGGACGGCAAAACCACCGGTTCTTCCAGGCTTTCATCAAAGTTGGGCCGAAAATCGACGGTTTTTTTCTCAATATCGGCCATCATCTCCATGGCCAATTTAGCCATTCGGACCTCGGTATACCGCATTGCGGCCGGGGGATCCCCGTCGAGAGAACCAAAATTGCCATGGCCATCAACCAGCATTTTCCGGAAGGAAAACTCCTGGGCCATCCGGACCATAGTATCGTAAATTGCCGCATCTCCATGAGGATGATAACGTCCCATAACATCTCCGACGATACGGGCCGACTTACGGTAAGGCTTGTCAGGGGTAGCTCCGGATTCGTACATGCCATATAATATACGACGATGTACCGGTTTTAGCCCATCACGAACATCAGGAAGCGCTCGATCTACAATTACACTCATGGCGTAATCCAAAAAGGAGTTACGCATTTCATTTTCTAGAGCGACTGGCACAATTTTACCCGCAACAACTTCTCCCATAATGACACCTCTTCATTATTGAAACCCAGACTCGGTGAATTTATTCAATTTTCTATATCAGGCTTAAGTAAGATTGGCTTTTTTCCACTTTGGGTGGTTTTTACGGTGATCCCCGAACCGGTCCCGATCAAAACCTGGGATGCCAAGTCCAAAAACAAACCGGTTTCAACCACTCCGGGAATACAATGTAACTGACGGTCAATCTGCCGTAAATCAACCTCTTCACTAAAACGGACGTCAACGATAAACTGTCCGTTGTCAGTTACTACAGGACCGTCTTTATTGACACCCATTCGCAACAGCGGATCTCCTCCCAAACCAATTACTATATTAGTAACATATTTAACTGCCGCCGGAATTACTTCAATGGGTACCGGAAATGTAGAACCAAGCCGGGGAACCAGCTTGGATTCATCAATAATGAGCACCAATTCACGAGCCATGGCAGCGATAATTTTTTCACGCGTATGAGCCGCTCCTCCGCCTTTAATGGCGTTTAAATCTTCATCGACCTCATCGGCTCCGTCTACCGCCAGATCCAATTCCGAACAATCTTCTGCGGCGATAATCGGGACTTCGTATTCCCGGCAAAGCAACCGTGACTGATAGGAAGTGGGAACTCCGTTTACATTTAGCCCTTCCTCCCTGATACGCCGGCCTAATGCCTCAATAAAAAAAGCTATGGTCGATCCGGTTCCAATTCCGCAAATCATCCCGTTTTTAACTAACCGGGCCGCAGCCTGACCTACCTGTTGTTTTAGTTCACGGTTACCGTTTTCTTTTTTCATCGTAATATATTCTCCTGGTAAAAAATGGAGGAGTGTTTTGCCTCAATAATTTTCGCCATTTATTCCTTAAATCCTCTTCAAAATTGACCGGATTTTCCGGACTATAGAATCTACAGGATTAAAAATCTACAAAAATCATCCTATCGCGATCAACACTTATAAATCTTCTATAACCATTCTTGCCAAAATTGACCGGGATTTTCAAGATAAAATATTTATGAAAAATCCCGTTAATTCAGATCTTGTTTAGGCCATTTAATGAACCTATGGATTAAGTGTCGGTTCCGGTATATTTTCCTCCCAATTTTTATCCTTAATGACTTTGATATCTGTTATTTGCCAGATCTTTTTGACAGGTTGCACAGTAAGTTCCACGGTGCGTTGAATATACCGGATTTGTCTTACCATGATTATTTTTAAAGTGTAATTTGTCCGGTATTTGACACGGCTACTGCTTTCTTCCAATAAGTCGGTTTTAAGCTCCGGGAATGACGCAGTTATAAAATCCTGAGCTGAGTACGACATACCCTGCTGAGCCTTATTCAATACAAATAAATTAGTGATCATATCCTCAAGGCTTTTATCTTTTTTAACTTTATAAAGAGCTTCATCAAGTAAAAGAGTATTCAATGTTTCAATTCCTTGAAAATAATAATCCACCACTTGCCGGGGAGGCGTATTTACTGTAATGGTCCGTTTAGCTTTGGCGAAAAACGAAATAGCTACAATTACTATAATCACTCCTGTTATTGCACAAGTAATGAAACCATATTTTCGGAACCATATTTGAAAACGTTCCATCAGTAAAAACTTTTTTATATTGCTGCGCGCTTTATCGGCGTAACTGTTGGCCTCCTCATCGGAGACCTGATACGTACCTTCATTCAACATGCGAGTTATTTTGTTAATTAAAATGTCCACCGACGGCCGCTCTTCGGGAGTCTGGCTTAAACAATCGACTATCAATTGGCTTAATTCGGCACTCAGTTTGGGTTGAATATCCACCGGCACAATAATATTATTTTGAACGATTTTATTAATCCGATCTTCGGGCGTATCAGCAAAAAAGGCGTCCTCCTCGCAAAACAGCCGGTAAGCCAGTTCTCCCCAGCTAAACACATCGGATTTTTCAGACCAATTCTGATGTTTAATTACTTCCCGGGGGAGATCAATCCGGTATAAAGGTTCTAGCGATTTGCTGAGATGGTTCATTACCGGGGGGTCTTGCAGAAAAACCTCTCCTGCCTCGTTTTTCTTCAACTGCCCCATGCTAACTCCACCCAAAGTTATACCCTGCTGATGATAAAGCTGCATAATATCCAAAATCATCAGTAATATCCGGCAAGCTTCCTTAAGATCAACGGTTACCAACTGGGAAAACTCCCGGAGCATGTCATCATTCCTTACAAGATATACCTCCCCGTCATACTTCTCCAGGGATGAATATTTTATAAGGTTTTTATGGACTACCTGTTCTTCATGTTGTACAATCCCCTTGATCTCTTTCTGAAGCTCCAAACGCAAACTCTCTCGCATTTGCAGGATAAAGCCCGCTTTATCAAAACAGAGGCTGCGGCCGGACGAATCCTCCATCAGCAAACAGTTTGAATTCAGCTTCATTGTTAACCGGTACTCCATGTACATACCTCCGCCTAGAAAATACTTTTGAAGCTTCCCCAGATTCATTATACAATAAAAAACGTAACTTGTTATTTTTAAATTCCCATTCTGAAAATTTTCCAGCTTCGCTTTCTTTATATTTTTCTATTTCTCTCTATTACCCTGCAGGACAAGTCTATGGAAATCTCGAATCTACTTAGAAAATTTCTAAGTAAGACAACAGCCGCCCGAGCTTACTTTAATAAAGCGAAACTTTATTTATAAAAATTATCTATGATAATTCAGGGTGGATGATATCTCGGAATGGGGTGATTGAATTGCAAGGAAAAGAACGTGTTGTTGTTACAGTTACTGGTCAGGATCGGGTAGGCATCGTCGCCGCCGTTTCCAAAACGCTTGCCGATCATAACGCCAATATTGTTGATATCAGCCAGACGGTTCTCCAGGAAAACTTTTTTGCCATGATTCTACTGGTTGATATTGCAAATGCATCCGCTGATCTGCTGGACTTGGAGGAAGCTTTACAGGTAACCGGAACCGCTCTGGGGGTTAAAGTCATGGTCCAGCATGAAGATATCTTTGGCTTCATGCACCGAATCTAAAAATTTTGGAGTGATTATCGTGCCGTTTTCCACCCAAGAAATCATGGAAACCATTACCATGGTTGAAAACTACCATTTTGATATCCGCACAGTTACGATGGGAATTAATATTCTGGATTGCGCCGATCCGGAGATAAAAGTAGCAACCCGGAAATCCTCGGAGAAGATTCTCCGTTTGGCTGAAAAATTGGTGAAAACCGTCCATAAGGTGGAGCGAACTTATGGAATCCCGATTATTAATAAACGGATCGCCGTGACTCCCATATCACTTGTTGCCCAGGCTTCCAAAGCCAATAATTACTTGGACTTTGCTGTGATGCTGGACAGGGTGGCTGCGGAACTCGGGATTGACTTTATCGGAGGTTTCTCAGCCCTGGTTCACAAAGGAGCAACTCCCGGCGCGACGACGCTCATCTCCTCCATCCCTGAAGCCTTGGCCGCCACCGCTAAAGTCTGTTCTTCGGTAAATGTCGCCACCACCAAGGCGGGTATCAATATGGACGCCATATTGCAAATGGCTCAAGTCATCAAAGAAACCGCGGCACGGACTGCAGATCGAAACGGGATTGGCTGCGCCAAGCTGGTGGTCTTTGCCAACACACCGGAAGATAACCCTTTCATGGCCGGGGCTTTCCATGGAATTGGAGAACCGGAAGCAGTAATTAATATCGGCATTAGCGGTCCCGGGGTAGTCAAGGCCGCTGTAGAGCGTTTGCCGGATGCCGATTTCCGTAATCTGGTCGAGGAAATCAAGCGGGTAGCCTTTAAAATCACCCGGGCCGGCGAATTAATCGGCCGCAAAGTCTCTGGAGAACTGAATGTACCATTTGGAATCGTCGATCTTTCCCTGGCCCCGACTCCTGCTGTTGGAGACAGTGTAGCCAATATACTGGAAGCCATGGGGTTGGAACGCTGTGGCTGCCCCGGAACTACCGCAGCCCTGGCTATTTTAAATGATGCCGTTAAAAAGGGCGGCGCAATGGCTTCTTCTGCTATTGGCGGATTAAGCGGAGCCTTTATTCCTGTCAGTGAAGACGCGGGCATGATTGCCGCCGTTCAGGCTGGCGCCCTATCCTTGGAAAAGCTGGAGGCTATGACCTGCGTTTGTTCGGTTGGTTTGGATATGATCGCCGTTCCCGGCGAAACTACCGTTGAAACAATTGCCGCTATTATTGCCGATGAAATGGCCATCGGAGTGATCAATAACAAAACCACCGCGGTACGAATCATCCCGGTTCCGGGAAAAACCGTCGGAGACATGATCGAGTTCGGTGGTTTATTGGGAACCGCTCCCATCATGCCCGTAAAGAACTTCAGTCCGGCGAAATTTGTGCGGCGGGGCGGCCATATCCCGGCTCCTTTTCAGGCGTTGACTAATTAAATAGTCCTATCCACTTGAATTCAGGAGAAAACAATGAATGATAGTGAATGAAATCAAGGCTAAAAATATTATTACCAAGTCCAACTTACCCGGGATAGATTATGTGATAAACCCCTATACCGGTTGCAGCCATTCCTGTCTTTATTGTTACGCCCGGTTTATGAAACGGTTTTCCCGGCATGAAGAGAAGTGGGGCAGTTTTGTCGATGTGAAGGTCAATGCCTCCGATTTAATTCCTGCTGGCGTTACTACATATCGTCAAAAATCTCTCTTTATTTCCTCAGTCACTGATCCGTACCTGTCGCTTGAAAAAAAGTATCAAATCACCCGGGCTATTTTAAAAAAATTAGTGCCGCTCAACCCCAAGCTGATGATTCAAACCAAATCCGACTTGATTTTAAGGGATATGGATATCCTAAAGACTTTCCCGAACTGTGCTGCCGGCTTTACCATCACCACCATGGACGATTCAGTTCGAAAAGAGATTGAGCCGTATACCTCTCCGGTGGAACAACGAATCCAAGCCCTGAAAACCTTAAAGCAAAATGGAATCAAAACTTATGTTTTCATCGGGCCTATTCTTCCTTCACTTAGCGATTGGCAAGAAATCATCGCCGCTACCAAAGAATACGCACACACTTATATACTCGAAAACCTAAACGCCTTCGGCTCCATTTGGGGAGATATCCATGCATGGATTGGTTCCAACCATCCCGGGTTGTTGAATCTATATGAAGCTATCTATAAAGGAAAAAGCGAGTATTGGAATGCAACGGAAGCAGAAATCCGAAAATTTGGTGATGAAGAAAAGATTAACTATAAAATAGTATTTCATCATTGGAAAACGCAAAAAATAAATTAACGGAACTTTCCCTAACGATAATTCGTTAACTTTCGTTAACTAATATTCCCATACTTGCCAACGGAGGATAATATTAAGAAAAAACGAATAACCTTCATCAAAATTTGATATTTGAGCTAAATCTAATTACATCATTTACATAAACTGGACTTTATGCATTACTCGGTTGAATTTAGGAGGTAATTTCATGCGATCACAATTTGATGTGAAAAAGTCCTTTGGTCTCCGACTGTTTGTTGTTGTTATATTAACCCTTCTAATTTGTCAAACGGTATCTCTGGCGGCAACGGAAATTTCACCGCAGAGTTCGGTATTACATCCTTATACCAAAGTAAAACTGCCAAACCGATTGACTTTAATTGTCAAAGAAGTTCATTCCGCACCCATCGCCACAGTGGATATCTGGGTGGCGACCGGGGCCAAAAATGAACTCCCGGAAGAGGCTGGAATTTCTCACTTTTTCGAGCACATGTTGTTTAAAGGAACGGCCAAGCGCAAGGTAGGCGAGATAGCCAAACAAATCCAAGCGGTGGGTGGTTATACCAACGCCCAGACTTCCCTGGATACGACCCATTATTACGTAGTGGTTCCCAGTGAACATATTGACCTGGCCTTGGACATAGAGGCCGATGCTATTATGAATTCCAGTTTTGATCCCGCGGAAATCGAGCGGGAACGAAAAGTGATTCTGGAAGAACGCAGCTTAAAAGAGGACAATCCTCCCCGAAAGCTGGGAATGATGGCTTATCAGGCGGCTTTTAAGGGTACCCCTTACGCCAACGATATTCTTGGAACATCTGAAAGTCTTTCGAGGTTTGATCGAGATAGCTTTATAGATTATTACCATAAATATTATTCACCAAGTAATATGGTGGTTGTAGTAGTCGGAGATGTCGAAACGAATCATGTTATCGAGCAGGTCCAAAAACTCTTTCAAGACTTTACTGTTCGGCCGAAAACCGTTTCCCCGCCGTTCAAACTCCCCAAACTGAAGGCGATTCAACGGGTGGAAGCGGAAAAACGGGTCGATCAGACTTACCTCTATTTTGGCTTCCCGGGCCCGGGCATGAATGATAAAGATACTCCGGCCTTATCAATACTGGGCGTAATTTTAGGCGGAGGACAGAGTTCCCGTTTTTACCAATCCATTCTTGAGGAAAAACGCTTGGCCAATACCATAGCGTCCGGTTATCAAGCATATCAGAAAATTGGCATGATGGCTGTCTATGCCCAAATAAAGGATACCAAAGTCCCGGATCTGGAAAACGAGGTTCAATCAATCCTGCGGCAAGTTATAACCAAAGGGGTGTCGGAGGAAGAATTACAGCGGGCCAAGGCCTTGGTGAGAAGCAATATTGCATATACAATGGAAAGCAATGCCGATATTGCAGCGTTCATTGGGGAATATCAAGTGAACGAAGCCGTGGAAGACGCGACCAAGTTTACCAATGAGTTAATGAAAGTAAATCCCAAGGATATTCAACGAGTCGCCAAGAAGTACCTGAATCCTAGAGCTTATGTTCTGGCCATCGTGAAACCACAAGGGGTGAAATAAACATGAAACGGTTAAATTTCAACCATCAAAGATTCCCCGGTAAATTATCCAAAAGCCAAGTTATACTCCTTTTATTGCTTGGTATAGTCATCATGTATACTATTTTTCCGCCAGTAAACGCTGGAAATCAAGATCCAAAAATTACTGCTTCAAAAATTGTAGCTCCGGTTATCAAGAAAGTTTTTGATAACGGATTAACCCTTTTAATAAAACCCAATCCAGCCAACGAAGTGATTTCGGTGAAAGCTTTCGTTAGAATGGGTGCCATCTATGAATCTGTAAGCCGGCGGGGGCTTTCTAAGTTAATGCAAAGCATATTGGTTAAAGGAACCGCCACACGCAGCGCCAAAGATATCGTTTTTGAGACCGAATCCGCGGGGGCTTCCATTGATGCCGGACTGGTCGATTCCGGATACGGACATGTATCGTTACGAACCACCTCAATTGGTTTTGAGCGCAGTCTGCCGGTATTTTTAGATATATTGCAACATCCGTCTTTCCCGGTTATAGAATTCGAAAAGGAACGGCAACTCATGCTGCAACAGTTGACAACAGCATATGATCACCCGGCTACCGAAGCCTATTTGAATTTTCGGACTCTTTTTTATGGAGATCACCCGGTAGGGATCCGCCAAGAAGAAATCGCAAAAATAGTTACCACGTTTACCCGGGATGATCTGGCGGACTGGTATCGGAAAACATATATCCCCAACAACATGGTTATCAGCATTGTGGGAAAAATCAATCCGCAGATAATTGAAAAGATATTTCAAGATTCGTTGGGGGATTGGTCTAATGGTAAATCTCTTGAGTCGACTTCCACGGCCGTGCCGTCCTCCGCAGAAGATCGTCAAACCGTTAAAATTCGTGATTCACAGGCCTTGTTTATGATACTTGGATATCCGGCGCCGTTACTTTCCAGTGAAGATTCCCCGGTTATGAGTGTTATCAATTATATTCTCGGCGGGGATATGGGATCGCGGTTGTTTGTTGAATTGAGAGATAAAAAGGGGCTTGCCTATAATATAAGCACGGATTATTACGCTTCCATCTATCCATCCCACATTTATGCGTTTATGGCTACAGCGCCGGAGAATTATCCGGCGGCCAAAAACGGCATTATCGCGGAGTTCAAACGGTTAACCGATGAATTGGTCCCTGCCGAGGAGTTGCAAACTGCCAAACAAGCTTTAAAAGGCCGTTTTTTAATGAGTCACGAGACAAACGCCAGTCAAGCTGATTATCTAGGCAGTTACGAATTACTGGGTGTTAGATATCAACATGATCAAGAATATCCGGAATTGATAGACAAAGTAACTGCGGTGGAGATCCAACGGGTAGCCCGGAAATATTTTACTCACTATTCACTTAGCGTGTTATCGCCTGTGAAAGTTGATTAAGATTACTGTTGATGAATCCTCAATACAACTAACCCCGGCAGGCTGCATGAATATGCGAAGCGCAATCACGGGGAGATTTGTTTCCTTTTATTAAATTTTAATTATCCCATCGCGAAACTTAGGCAAAAGTGGAAATTTATTTAAAGCGGTGCAAAAACCTATATCCGCTTCCATTCCAATCTTTGTCAAATATTGGCCGTGTTCGGTTTGTTCCACGAAGGCGGTTATTCCCATATTTACGGCCTTATCATATGTATACCGGGAAATTTTGGCCCTATCGGTAAGCATATGCTCGGACAAGGAAGCAACAATCATGCCCGCCCCGGCTAAATCCTCAAGGCTCAAATCCCCTTCCCTGCCGGAGCAAATTACCGTAATATCGTGATTACGGTTCGACTTTAAATACTCCACAATCACCGCGATATTTAAAAAGGATCCGATAATTACTTCATGAGCTTCTTTGGCCCAATTAATGGCTTTGGTACCATTTGAGGTACATAATATGATTACTTTTCCGGCTATCCTTGGTTCCGAATATTCTCCCGGAGAGTTTCCTAAATCAAAGCCTTCAACTTTATAACCCCGGCGTTCTCCCCCAATCAGGCAAGAATCCGGACCTGTTTTTTTCTGTCGCTCAAAAGCTTCTCCCGGTTCCACTACCGGTATAACTTGCAGTGCTCTGTTTCCCAAGGCGGTGACGATAGTACTGGTAGCCCTTAAGATATCTAATACCACAATAATTTGCCCATAGAACTGCTTATTACCGGCAAGTTGCGGGGCTAGGATTACATCTACCAACAATTTATTCCCTCTGTTTCTACAATAATTATTTGGCAATGGTCTTGAACTTCATGATTAACCGGTTAATTTCATTACTATCCGGTTTCCAATACTTATCCGCCGGGGTTCCGGGTAAAACATACGTATGTACTCCTTTTGAAAGGTTAATTGATTTCGCAAAGGTTGCTAATTGTAAAAATTCCTTTGCGGAAATATCCGTTTTCAGATTCTTTTGGATTCTATTATAGATTTTAACCGAATTAAACACATTCTTTGATTGTATGGCTTTTTCCATAATAGCGTATAATACTGCCTGCTGCCTCGCAATTCGATTAATATCTCCCCTAAAATCAAGATATCTTACATATTGAAGCGCTTGTTCCCCATTTAAAATTTGCTGGCCGGGAGTAATTTCGGAAAGCAATTGGCCATACCTGTCGGTATAGCGAATTGTTTCCTGAACATTGATTTCAACCCCCTCCATCATATCCACCAGTTGCTGGAACCCATTAAAATTAACTCTTACGTAGCGATCAATCTTTGTCTTGATTATTCCTGAAACCAGTTCTTCTATATACTTGATATCGTCCTTTGCTCCCGCCTCTTTAATCCGGATTTCGGCCTGTGAAGCATTGGCCTGAGTGTCCGCAGGAATGGAAACCAATGAAATCCTATGTTCCTGGGGATTTATAAAGACCAACATCAAAAAATCCAAACTGGGAAAGCGGGTTGAAGATGTATCCTCACCTGCCAGCAAGATCGTCATTGGCTGTTTTAGCGTCAGCCCGGGTTGAATGAAATAGCGGTTAATCAGCAAGGCTAATCCTGTTGTTGCTACTAAAATCAGTAGAATGATTATTAGTATTCGCGGTAAATTGTTGGGGTTGCGCGTTTCAATTTCAAAGGACATTTAAACCATCTCCTAAAAAGTTTTGAATTGGCATTATATTAGAATTTTTCACGCCACAGCGAAATTGCATATAGAATACATTAAATAATTCGACATTCTAAAAGAGATACTTTAATGTTTGCTGTGAAATTTTTAGGTCGACGCGATTTTGTTGAAATAGATAAAAAGGAGGACTGTCTATGTATGACAGCCCATTATTGATAATAATAACACAAATATTTAGATGAAATAACTCGAAAAATCGGGCGCGCAGGTGAGTTCCTGAGAAAAGGCAGAACCTCTAATATTCTAAGGTCAAAACGGATGAAACTTGGAAAGTGGTTTATTTTTTCAACTTCGACGGTTGCGACTAAATGACCCGCTTGCTCCGGTTTTTTGCCTGCTTTGATGATTTCCCCTAAAACCTCCCCCAATCCAGGATTTTGGAGATCAGTCAGTATTTCAGGTTCAATATCGTTAAGTTGATAAGCCAGATGAGTGCAATAACCACTGCCCAGGCTTTTAATACTTTCAACCAGCCATTGTTCCTTTATCAGCATTTGGAGGGTTTTAGGAGGATGGTTTTCCATCATTCAAATCCCCTCCCTTAAGCGGTCCCAGAAATCAATCTGTGGAAATATACCGCTTTAATAATGAGTTAGTTATTATATGCGCAAAAGAACCGGACTGTTATATAATTATCTATAAAAAGTTTGCTCTTTTGGCAAATTTTTGGGGATAATTTTAAATTGGCTGCGCTACAATATGAGACTATTGAAGAATCCCATTAATTTCATAGGCTGATTGCCCATGCTTTGGTAACAGTTTTAGCTTTTTCGAGCTTTTCAATAATTCCAGCGGTTGCGGAATCTACATGCAATAGCATTAAAGCATTACCACCCTGCTTGATACGGCCAACCTGCATTGCTGCAATATTTATGCCGTGTTGCCCCAAAATTGTTCCAATTTCGCCAATGACTCCGGGTTGATCTGTATGATTGATACCTATTAAATTACCGGCCGGAGCAATATCAAAGTGATAACCGTCAATCTCCATAATCCGGGCTTCATTATTATTGATAACTGTTCCGGACAATGTATGAGTTTCCTTCATTGTTGAAACCGAAACCTTGACCAAACTTGAAAAACCGGTAACATCAGGGAGCTTATGCTCAGTGATCTTAATTCCCCGTTCTTTGGCCAGATATATAGCATTTACTTGATTCACTTCCTCACCTAAATCTGCTTGCAGGAGCCCTTTTAAAACCAGCGTCGCTAAGTAGTTAGTCTCTAACTTTGAAATATCTCCCAAAAAACTAATCCCCAGTTTAGTTATACCAGGTTTGGCCAATTGGCCGGCAAATTTCCCCAAGGCTTCCATTAAGCTGAAAAACGGCTGGATTGCCGTGCGTACTTCATTGCGTAAAGGCGGAAGATTAACGGCGTTTTTAAAGACTTCTCCTTTTAATACCTTGATAACCTCAACCGCTACATCGACAGCTACATTTTCCTGAGCTTCCTTGGTTGAAGCACCTAAATGTGGTGTAACTATCGCTTGTGGTAGATCAATCAGCGTTCGATCCGCTGGCGGCTCACTCGGATATACATCCAAAGCCACTCCGGCAACCTGCCCGCTTTTAATAGCTTCGGCCAGAGCAGCTTCATCATAAATTCCGCCCCGAGCGCAATTAATCAACCGAACCCCTTTTTTCATTTTTGTAAACTCTTTGGCGCCAAAAAGTCCTTTGGTTTCAGCCGTTAACGGAGTATGGACGGTTATAAAATCAGATTCGGTTATGATCCGGTTTAAATCAACCAGAATAACTCCTAAAGATTCTGCTTTTTCCGCAGTAAGAAACGGATCAAATGCCAGAACGGTCATATTCATAGCCAGCATTCGTTTAGCGACCTCGCTTCCGATCCGGCCCATACCGACAATACCTAACGTTTTTCCACTGACTTCGAGTCCGGTAAAGCTCTTACGGTCCCAAGCCCCCCCTTTTAAAGAAGCGTGAGCTTGCGGGATGTTCCTGGCCAAAGCCATCAGCATGGCAATTGTCAGCTCGGCAGTGGAAATCGTGTTCCCGTCCGGGGCGTTTAAAACGATAATACCCTTTTTAGTAGCCGCTTCTACGTCTACATTGTCGACCCCTACCCCGGCGCGGCCAATTACCTTTAAGGTATCGGCTACTGCAATAATATCAGCAGTAACCTTCGTCTGACTCCGAACGATTAAGGCATCATAGTTTTTTATTTTGGCAGTCAGTTCTTCTTTGGTGTGATCGGTTTTCACCTCGACTTCAAACCCGGCCTCTTTAAAAAGCTCGATTCCAGCCGGTGTTATCGGGTCACTAATTAATACTTTTGCCATTTACGGACACCTCTTTCTCTTCTTCTCTTTTTAATTGAAACTTTTAAAACTTCGCTGATCTTCACCTGACTGGAAACAAAAAAGCCTTTCAATCCGATTAGGGACGAAAGACCGTGGTACCACCCTATTTTAACCCATAAAAAAAACGGGTTTCCAGTATCATTCACTGGATACTCTAAAGCGATAACGGGCTACCCGACAAGGCTTTCTTACGAAGTTCAGGCTAGATCCGACTTCATAGTTTAACCTCATTGCTCCAAGGGGGATTCACCTTTAGCCGTACTGGTTTTCAGCGACCACCAGTTCTCTATTTACAGGTCTAAAAGCTACTGTTCCTTATCAACGCAGTCAAATTTATATAATGTCATTTTGTATTATATATTGGTTTCAAGATAATTGTCAAGATTTTTTGGTAAAACACAATTCTTTTAAACAGAACCAAATAAAAAGAGGTGCCTTTTACCGGCGACCTCTCTGGTTAAACAGTTATAATAAAATACTTTAACCTACTTCGTTCCCGCGAGCATCGACTTTTCTTATTTTTTCCTCCCTGCCGGTATTGGCATTATAGTATATTAGGTAGCGATCTTTCTGCAAAGTACCATCAACTTCGTAACAAAGTACTTTATTATACATTTCATCCAATACCTGGGCAAGCTGAATTTTCTTCATCTCTAAATTAGGATTTAGGAGTTTACGGATATTACCTTCGTTTATCTTTGGATTCGAGAAAGCCGGAGCTTTTGGATTATTGAAAGTGACCAAAGCAATGGCATCCATTCCCAGTATTTCCCCGTTATCTTGGGCCACTTGCAGTTTAATCATCTCCGGGTAATGAAGGATTTTGTTGCGCCTTGGGACAAAAGTAATTGTCGCAATATTAGCAAAGCTTTCATCGCTAACCGGCTCCATATTTGAATACCCATTCCGGTCCAAAAATGCTTTGCCTTTTTCCCGCGCTTGGATTAAATTGATTCTCGGCCTTACCACACTACGATTGGCCAGCATCCAGGCAACATGGCCTCCTTTGACACTTATGCTTAAGCGTGTCTCTTGGTTCTTACGGCGGGGATCAGTTGCAGTAACCATATAACTTGGAAACCCACCATGGATTAGCCGGTCATATTTTATCGTCGCATTTTTGTAATTTGGTCCCAAGAACCGCCGTGCTATTGCCACCGCTTCCCGCGAGCTGACGTTTTTTCCGGTTAATCCGGTGGCTTTGGGAACAAATCCTAGATTATTACCCTCAAATTGGATATCAGGCACCCGGCGCAAACCATCTTCCAACATTAAAAAGGCTTTGGTAACTTTATTGTTGTTCAGACTGTTACTGGCTAAACCACTGGCCCCTATTGGACCTAGCCGATCAACCTCCAACCACCGGGCGCGGGAAGAATAAAATTGTTCCCGCAATGAAGATACATGTTTGAGAATGATTTGGGTTTGATCTCGTAAATTTTGTAAAGCAGACCATTCCTTGGAATCCGGCTGGTCTCCGCTGACTAACCCGTTTTGAGCGGTATTAAAGCAGAAGGTGCTGACCTTCGCCAGAAGCATCTTGGTCCGGGACAGATCCACGGATGTTAGCGGCAATTGTCCCAAGTTCTCCTGCGATGAATTGGATTCCCGCCAACAATCTGTTAACAACCGGATGGATTGTGGAAAAGAACCGGCCACCAATGCTTTTGACATTGAAGTTTCCATGTTGGAAACATGCCTGATTAATTCTTCAAAAGACTGTTGATATTGGTTTTCCGCATTAACTTCCCATTGCCGTTTCGTCTGATACTGTGAATATCCCCATCCTGCCGTAACTACCAACGCCAATAAAAGTAAGGGAATAATCAATTTATTCTTCATTATTAACTCATCCTTTCAAGGAGAATGCCTTTACCGAGTAATATTCCCATTGAAAGGAGGTTGCTATGCATCAAGAGTTCAATTCCATGGAAGTGGTAGATAATTATGTTGTTTAATCTATGAATTATTTTTATCTTGCCAAACACCGATGTTTAGGAACCGTATTTTAGCAAATCCATTACCAATTATATTTCTATCAGAAAATCAATGACAATATTTAAATAGTAAGCTATAATTTAAAGTGATTTTAGAAACTATAGGATTAGCTAAAATGTTCAATTCAATATTCGATTAAAAATTGAGGGGGATATAAGAATTGACAAAAAAAATTGTAGAATTAGCCAGCAGAAAAGGAAACCAAATTGCATTTGCGAATAATGTAAATGAAAATGTAAGTAATCATAACCCATTAAAAATAGAATGCGATAACCAAACCAAAATTTACATATATTGCCCGGCAAATTATGCATCTGGAGGTCCTGAATTACTACATCAATTAGCATTTCATCTTCAAACCCTCGGAATCAATGCAAATATATGGTATCATAGTTTCAAAAAAAAAGGCTCCCCTATACACCCCAAGTTTAAAAAGTATCTTTCAGACAACTACGTAACCAGCATTAATGATATTAAGGATGATCCAAAAACTATTATTATTTTTCCTGAGGTTACGACCAATATGGTTGATATTCTTCCCTCTTCAAAAAAGATTGTCTGGTGGCTATCCGTAGACAATCATATCGAGTTATTTTTTTATAGGAAAAATAAAGGGGATTTTTATAATCCCGAGGTCCTTCATTTTTATCAAAGTGAATACGCCAAACGTTATTTACTCAATATAGGAATAAGTCCTGACCGCATACACCGTTTATCCGATTATATCAATGATAGGTTCCTTCATTCAATAACTGATACAAACAACTATGTCCGCCAAAATCTAGTTTTTTATAATCCCAAACGAGGGATATCTCTGACCAAAAAAATCATCAGGATCACGCAAAAAAAAAGGAGGGATATCCAATTCACACCAATTCAAAATATGGATATGGATCAAATGATAAATGCTTTTCATCAAGGAAAAGTTTATTTAGATTTTGGAAACCATCCTGGGAAAGATCGACTACCCCGTGAAACTGCCGTATTCGGACTATGTATCCTTGTTCGAAAGGTTGGCGCAGCAAGAACTTTTGAAGATATGCCAATTCCTGAGGAATATAAGTTTGCAGACTGTTTTGACCAACCCAGCCTTAACAAAATCAGCGATAAGATTATTGAGCTGATTGATGAGTTCGAGCATCACCAGGCAAAGTTTAAAGATTATCGTAATTTCATTCTATCGGAAAAAGATACTTTTATTAATGATATTAAGAATATCTTCGTTAGGAGATAATTAATGGCAACAGATTATGATGTTTTAATCGTTGGCGCTGGATTTGCAGGTTCAACAGCAGCACGAATATTGGCTGAGCAAGGAAATAAAATTTTATTAATCGAAAAACGACCCCACATCGGCGGCAATATGTATGATTTCACCAGCAAAACAGGAGTTACCGTCCATAAATATGGACCTCATATCTATCATACCAACTCCGATGCAGTTCACCGTTTTTTATCACGCTTTACCGAATGGTGGAACTATTCCCATGAGGTTGTTGGGTGGGTGGATGAAAAATTCGTAGTTATCCCGTTTAATCTCAATTCCCTTGAGATAACCTTCCCTAATTATTCGGAATTACGAGAGTTACTCATTGGGGATTTTGGCATGGAACAAAAGGTCCCCATTTTAGAAATGATGAATCATTCCAAACAATCCATTCGAGAAATAGCCGATTATATCTATCGTAAGATTTTTTTGTATTATACCCTTAAGCAGTGGGGAATTTCGCCGGAAGAAATTGACCCTTCCGTAACAGGTCGTGTTCCTGTCTATATTTCTTATGACAATCGTTATTTCCGGGATAAATACCAAGGACTCCCCAAAGATGGATTCATAAATTTATTTACTAAAATGCTTGATCATGAAAATATCGTTATTAAGACCGGTGTAGATGCAAAAAATATTATCGCAATTGATCCCCTTGAAAACAGAGTAGAGTTCCGGGGAGAGATCCAAGCAAAGCAAGTAATCTATACCGGAGCGATTGATGAGCTTTTTAATTATCGGTATGGTACTCTTCCTTACCGTTCTTTGCATTTTCAATTTGAGGATCTGGAAAAGAGCGAAGGCCCGGAACTTCCCAAAGGCACGGTAAATTTTCCAGGTCCTCCAGAAATCTATCCATATACAAGAGTTACGGATTTTTGGCATTTTTCCACCAACAAACCAAAATACGGCACTACCATCGTGAAGGAATTTCCCGGCGCTTATAATATACATAGTCAACAGTTCAACTCACCTTACTATCCGGTCATTAATGAACATTGTATAAAGATTTATAATCAATACCAACAGGAGGCGCAATCCGTTAAGAATCTTCACCTCCTGGGCCGATTGGCCGAATATAAATACTATAATATGGATAGTGTTATCGAAAGAACCATAACCTATATTAAAGAGAACATTAATTAAATGTTTGTTTGAATCAATAAACCATAATGGTTAAAGTTAAAAACCATTTGCATTTTTATTTATATGGAGAAGGGATAACTATGCCAAAAGTTAGTGTTTGTATGGCGGCTTATAATCATGAACGTTACGTTGGTCGTGCGATTCAAAGTGTCTTGGATCAAACTTATCAAGATTGGGAACTGATAATTTCAGACGACGCTTCAACTGATCATACTCCAGAAATAATTAGCGATTTTAGCGATCCCCGGATCAAGTTTTTTCGTTTCAAACAAAATCAAGGAATTGGCGCAACCACATTCAATTGTATCCGGGAATCGCAAGGTGAATATATCGCTATCCTTAATTCTGATGATATGTTTCTTCACTCTAAACTCGAAAAACAAGTCCGAATCTTAGATAACCAGCCAAATGTCGCCGCGGTCTTTACCCATACCTGGTTTATTGATAGTCAAGGGAAGGACTATAATAAACTGAATATTGGTTTCTACACTAATAAACGCAATATCTTCAATAAATCCAATCGTTCACGCTTCGAATGGCTGAATTACTTTTTTTACCACCATAATACCTTGTGTGATCCCAGCGTTATGACCCGCCGGGAGGTTTTTACTACAATTGCTCCGGTGGAAGATATCACCGGCGACTTTGGCCGCTGGGTCCGGACTTGTCTGCAACATGAAATCTTTATAATTCCTGAAATACTGCTTAATTTTCGAATCCACGCAAAAAATACCAGTGGCAATTGGCTTGAGCCACCGTCCAAAATATCCTGGCCTCTCTTGTTGATACTGCGAAATTATTTGGAAATCACTGCTCCTGACGATTTACGGCTCATTTTCCCTGGATTCTTTGATGGCATGGAACTGGATACAGACTTGATTCCCTATTATCTTGCTTTGCCTGCTTTAAAAATACCTTCTTTAACGTACAAGGCATTTGCGGTTGATGCTATTTCCAGAGTCATAATGGATCCGCTGAAGGCTGAAAAACTTCGCAAAAACCACGGGTTCGGTATTAAGGATTTCCAAAAAATATGCCGCTCCAATCGGTTGTTATAAAACTAGAGAGAATGCCATGAATTTGGACATTTAATTTCGAAAGCACACGGACTCCAATTAGGATTTAACCATTCTTTTGATTATTTACAAATCTTTCTTCTTTCGTAATTCCAGATATTGTACGGAGAAATCTTGAACCAGATACATTTGAAGAACCTTACGGCAAATATTTTCTTTTATTTTATCCTTGCTTAAAATAGCTGAAAGTAAATCCCCTCTAATTTGTAGCAACATCAATAATCTGCCGGCTTTCTTTTGAAAATCGCTGCCATGTTTATTGATCATGATGCCGTATCCTCGTTTGGCCTCATAATATACCAGCGGGTTAAATCCCGAACCGCAACTTTTGGCGCCGAAATGAATAATTTCAGCATCGGGAGTGAAGTAGACCCGCCAACCGTTTTTAACGGCACGCCAGCATATCTCGATATCCTCCGGACAAAAAAAGAACTGCTCGTCCAACCAGCCGTATCTCTCGCCGAATCCTCTTCTGATCAACATACCTGCGCCGGAGACATATCCTTTTTTTATGATCAGTGGTTTTTGCGATTTGGCGATTCGTGGCGCGATAAAACCAAATGCGAACGAATACGCTACTTTCCGGTCACCATCCAGATGGGTGCATCCAAAAATAGCCCCCTCTGGGTGTTCATCGGCAAAACGAATGAACCGGTCAAAAGTACCTGGCAGAATAACCGTATCACTATTTAGCAGCAGTATATACCGTCCTTTTGCAAGGCTGATTCCTTTATTCGACGCCTTACTAAAACCAAGATTCTCTGATAAAGCCATCAAATTAACATTTGGAAAATCCGTCTCCAGCATTTCCCTAGTTCCATCCTGAGAATTATTATCAACGATGAAAATCTCATATTTGATTTTAGTTTCGTTTGAAAATATTGAATTCAGACACTCTTTTAAAAATTCTCTTGTATTATAACTCACTAATATAATTGATAAATCCATGGTTCCTCCTTATCGGCTTTAATCTCATTGCATAATATCACGTTTATCTATATTAAACAATTAGTAGTATGGTATGCTATAATGATACATTTATGGTATAGATAGGATTTCGTAACTCTTATAGCCAAAAAACATATGGAAATATTGTATTACTTTTTAAAAAATTACACCATTTTCCTTTGTGGAACATATATATAGGGAAACTACTCGAGGAGTGAGTTTATTGTCACAACCATTAGCTATTTTCGCCTCAATTCCAGCGGTAGTCCCCGCGACAGCTGGACCCAATTGGGAAGGTATTCAACCGGTTATTGTGGGAGATGCGTTTCGCTTTTGGCCGAATTTAGATTGGCGCGGTGGTAATATTGTTCCACTTTCACCAGTAACTGAAGTTCCTCAATATTTATGGTTTACCCCTATCGCCAATCCCACGACAACAGTTACCGCAGCTTTTACCCGAAGATGGGATGTTACCAACTTTGGCTCCCCGTTTGATACCCGCGCAATTCCTGCGGGGACCAGCTACCAAATTGTCATTTCCAGCGCGGCTGACGATCAATACTCCATGCAATTGTTTAAAACCTCCCCGCTTAATGTGGTTACCATATATACTCCAACGGGGGTAAATACATCAGTACCACCCGATTTCCCATGGCGGAATGTCAAAACATATAATTATGATGATGTCATCTTAAATCCGGGGGATATTTTACGCTTAATGACAATAGCCACTAATCTGGCCCAACCTCCGGGCACACCGCCTCAGGATAACCCGGCAATGTTTTCTTGGGTGATGCAAGTATTTCAAGACTAGAATAACCGGAATAAAACCCAGGTATTCTTAGTATCTGGGTTTTATATTCAATGCTTAACCAAAGAAATATTGATTGCAATCCTACCGCAGCCCGATGCTGTTTAATTCGCCTTTGAATATTATTCATTCAGACTTATAATATCATTGTTACCCAAAGACCGTTAAAATAAAAAATACAAACATAATCGCTGCTAAAACCGACAATACCATTCCTCCCTTAAGCCAGGAACAAACTGCAGCAACGCAAACCCCGGTGATTGTGGCAGCCTCAAACCCAGATGGGGCTTGCATTATCCCGCGTACGATTAGCGCACCCAGAGCCGTATAGGGTATATATGTTAAAAATCTTCGCAATAAAGGAGGCAATGGCCGGTCCGATAAGATAATAAACGGGATTAATCTCGGCAAAAAAGTGACCAACATCATTCCCAAAATCAACGGCAGATAACTCTTCATTTAGTTCCCTCCCGGACAGGATCGGGGAAAAACAGTACTCCGGCTGCTGAAGCCATGACAATTGCCACAATTAAGCTCCATCCCGATGGGAGCAGATCGAAAAAGCTGATAAGCATATAAGTCATTCCTGAAATAACAGCCAACAGAAGAACTCGTACGGATTTCTGAATCTCCGGCACCAGAATTGCTGTGAACATAGCATATAAACCTATTCCAAGGCTATTTTGAACCGCGTCCGGCAGTACAGTTCCAACCAGATATCCGGCAACCGTGCCACTCACCCATGACGCGTAAGATATACCTTGTAACGAAAGCAGATAAGATATTCCCAGAGAACTATCTTTTAAAGAGGCAATCGCAAAGGTTTCATCCGTAATTCCAAAGGCAATCAAAAACAACCACCTTTTCCGGATTTGGGGAAGACGAACCACCAATGAGGCGCTCATCATGAGATGTCGCAAATTCAAAAGAAAAGTTGCCAGAATTATACTGCCGGTCATCATTCCCGCTCTAATAAGATCCAAAGCCATAAATTGGCTTGCTCCCGCGAAAACCAATAATGAAAACAGGAAACTATCTTGCAAGGAAACTCCAACGGTTTTCGAGAGAATTCCAAAGGCCATGGCCACCGGAAAATATCCAACAACTATAGGCATCCCTGCAGCTATTCCTCGTTTAAAACCATTTAAATGTTGTTGTGGCTGTATCATTTTATATATAATCTTTTCTTTTTTGATGGTCTTATTTTAATTATCTTTTATTCCCTTACCCGCTGTTCAATCCGGGTTGAACCTTTAATCAACGAAGTTATAACCGCAAAAAATGCAATCAACGCCCCAACCATGTAGGTAATATGAAGAGCTCCTTCAAAGGCAATCTTTTCAAGCTCTTTTCCGTAAAGCCCTCTTATTTTCCAAAGAGTCATAAGCCAATTATGACTCGAAGTGAAAAGAGCTCCCGATATGGCTACCCCGAGAACCATTCCTATATTTCGTACAGTTGCCAACATACCGGAAGCAATTCCGCGTTTTGATCCGGGAACGGCTCCCATAATTGCGCTATTATTAGGGGTTTGAAATAAACCGATTCCAAATCCCACCACAATCAATCCCCCGATTAAAAATAGATAATCCGAATCCGCCTTGAGATTGCTTAATAGCCACATTCCCAGTGCCATAACGGCCATGCCTGCCGAACTGGTATAACGGCTGTCCATTCGATCCGATAAAACTCCGCTTATTGGAGCAACTATCATTGTCATAAGCGGCATTGGCAAGTATAGTATCCCTGCCTGTCCCGGTGGAAGACCCCGTAATTTTTGGAGGTAAAATGGGATTAGTAATATAACCGTAAATTGGGCCATGTAGTTTAATAAAGCCGAAATACTGCTCATCAAAAAAAGTCGGTTCGCAAAAAGATGAATGTCAAATATCGGATATTTGGTATGCTTCTCCCAAAATACAAAACCGGCAAGCAGAATTATCCCTATCGCCATAAAAGCTAGGATATATAAGTTCTTCCAGCCAAACTCTTCAACAAGACTCAATGGCAGTAAGGTGCTGATGAGCGCCAAAAAGATGATTCCCGCGCCAATAAAGTCAAACGGTTGTTTAATTCTTTCGTTTTCCTCAGGAATAGTACGTTGGGCCAACCAAACTCCCGCTATTCCAATCGGAATGTTGATGTAGAATATACTCTGCCACCCGAATACGGATGTAAGAAATCCTCCCGCAACAGGTCCTAGCGTTAAAGCAATAGCAACCGATACCGCAGTTACACTTAATGCTTTACCGCGTTCTCCCGGCGGAACCGTGTCTGTTACTATGGCAGGTCCCATGGCCATAAGCATTCCGGCTCCGACAGCCTGAAAGGCTCTCATGAAGATTAACATTCCAACCGAAGATGAAATCCCGCATAAAAATGATCCGATCGTAAAAAGAATAAAGCCTAAAAGATAAATCCGTTTATGGCCGTACAAATCCCCCAGTCGGCCGTATGCAAGCAACAAACTACTGATGACAAGCAGGTAAGACATCACTGTCCATTCAATCGTTGAGAGCGATGCATGAAAAAATGAGCTTATATTGGGAAGAGCTATATTGATAATACTGGAATCAAGGGCCGACATAAATGTCCCAATGGCAACAGCTAATAAAACCGCTCTTTTCCGTTTAAAAAACATCATAATTACCCTCCAATAATTGAACGAACAGCCAGCGTTTCAGAGCGTAATAAGATTACCCCAAAAGTAATGAAATAAGTTCTTATTTAAGAATAAATTATTTCTTCCGAAAATAGCTTATTTCTAAATTGTCGTACCCTTTATTTTACATTATTAAAGTTATTTCTACAACATTTTTACTTTCATATCTTCAAGTCAGGATGATTGAATGTTACATTCCCTAACAAACTCCGCCAAATCTCTTTCTGTTAAGCCAATTCCTAATTTCCCGTCTAATCTTTTGCAAACAACCCCTTTTTCAAAAAATAAAACTGTTGGAATTACGGTTACTTCATATTTGTCCGCAATTATTTCTTGATTATCCTGTACCAGCAAAAATAGAGCCGAATCATTTTGGGAATATCGAGTACGCATCCGTTCAAATACCGGCAAAAACCTCACACAAAAAGGACACCAGGTGGCATATAAAAGCACATATACTCTTTTATTCGTTTCCAATATTTTATCCAGATCCTGCTCATTGTCAATTAAGTCACTATATTCAGTCATGTCACCTTGAAACTCCTTTCAAATATTATTAACATTTTAGTAATTTGAATCTGTGTCGTTTTTCATCTCTTTTACTATAGATTACCCAAAACAAGGAAAAAAATAAACCCCATTATTACAAAAAGTAACGACATTAAAAGGAGACTGTTCTTTGTAAAGTAATTTCTTACCATACTGTTTTCAAATATTTTAGGTTGCTAAAAGATATTTCCAACTTTAACATAAACTATAATTTAGCCGAATGTTATAACATCGTTTTCTGCTGTAAACAGAGAGCCATTGAAATTTTTTAGAGAAGACGTCCGATCTTAGGTATTGTTATCCCGACTTTTAATGAAAGGGATAATAAGGACAGCCCGTAGGAGGATCTCCACCGGCATCTATGCAGCGTTGGCCTGCCTAAATAATCCCGATTTCATTAGATTATCATAGGTATGACGAAGTCATCCTTAAGCGTTTGATTTAAAAATTAACTCTTAAGGATGTTTTTTATGTTTGCTTCTCTGATTGCAAAACACAACTAAACTCTAATGAAAAAAAAGAATTGAGTCGTACCTCCCCCCTTAAACTTGTTTTTTACAAATAATTAACCTAAATCCGCAGGAAATTATCATTTAGAATAGAATTTTATCATGTTTGTGCTTTTATGCAAAAAATCTGAAAGCACCGGATCACCTATTTATTATTTGTTTTACAAGGTCGCTAAATCGCGTATGTATACGCGTAAACAAAGGAGGATAACCATGGCGGAATTATTAGAAATTCGCTGGCATGGACGTGGAGGCCAAGGCGCTAAAACGGGCGCATTACTTCTCGGCGAAACCGTTGTCAGTACGGGTAAGTTCATGCAGGCCTTCCCGGATTACGGTCCGGAGCGCATGGGAGCTCCCATGAAGGCCTATAACCGCATTAGTGACGCACCGATTACGGTTCATTGCGGCGTCACAAGCCCCCAAGTCGTTGTAGTTTTGGATCCCACCTTGCTGGGCAAAGTGGATGTCACTCAAGGATTGCCTGATAATGGTGTTTTAATCATCAATACTCCAAAATCCCCGGCTGAGATTCGTACCCAACTGAGCTTAAAAGGTAGAAAAGTCTACACTATCGATGCCAATAAAGTTTCAACCGAAACTCTGGGCAGGGCAATTCCCAATACACCCATTTTAGGTGCTTTGGCCAAAGTAACCGGTATTGTTGACCCAAAAACCTTACTTGATGACACCCGTCATAAACTGGAGAAAAAATTCAAAAATAAGCCCGAGGTCATTGAGGGCAACCTTAAGGCTATATCCCGGGCGTTTGAGGAGGTTCGAAGCGAATGAGTGACCCCGGTTATAAAGAGTTACCAAAAGGCGGCCTAATCCTGGAGGGCGGTACCGCGGCCAAATATGAAACCGGAGACTGGCGCAGTCAGCGGCCTGTATTTATTCAAGAGAACTGTATCAACTGCTCATTCTGCTGGATTTTTTGCCCGGATTCATCCATTATTATCAACGACGGCAAGGTCTCCGGAATTGATTACAAACATTGTAAAGGCTGTGGAATCTGCGCCTTCGAATGCCCCGCTAAAAAGAAAGCGATCATCATGAAAAGTGAAGCTGAAATAGAGGGATAGAAAAGGAGGATTATAATGGTAACCAAAGAAAAAGCGGCGCGTACCGGTAACGAAGCAATGGCCGAGGCCATGCGTCAGATCAATCCGGATGTGGTAGCTGCTTATCCAATAACCCCGGCTACTGAAATCGTCCAGATCTTTTCCGGTTATGTGGCCGACGGTCTGGTAGATACGGAATACGTAGCTGTTGAGAGTGAACACTCTGCCATGAGTGCTTGTATAGGAGCTTCGGCAGCCGGAGCCCGGGTAATGACCGGAACATCATCGCAAGGTTTAATGTTAATGGCAGAAGTTTTATATATTGCATCCGGTATGCGTTTGCCAATTGTTCTGGCTGAGGTAAACCGGGCTATATCCGCTCCGATTAACATTCACTGCGACCATAGCGACACCATGGCCAACCGGGATGCGGGCTGGATTCAACTTTTTTCGGAAAACTCCCAGGAAGCATACGATAATATGATTCAGGCCGTTCGTATCGCGGAACATCCTGATGTATCTTTGCCAACCATGGCTACTACCGATGGTTTTATTATCAGCCACGGAATGGAAGCCATCGAACTTATTTCAGATGATGAAGTCCAAAAATTTGTGGGAAAATATCAACCGGCTCATCCGCTCTTAAACGTAGATAAGCCCATCACCGCCGGTGCTTTGGATTTCACCGACTACTATTTTGAGCACCGCCGTCAGATCGCAGTGGGGATGGCCAATGCCCCGAAGGTCATAGCCCGGATAGGGAAGGAATTTGGCGATAAATTCGGCCGTTATTACGGTTTTACTGAAAGTTACAAATTGGACGATGCCGAAGTGGCTATCGCTTGTTTGGGTTCAACCGCCGGAACCGCCCGGGTCGCTGTTGACAATTTGCGCAGCCGGGGAGTTAAAGCAGGATTGTTAAAGATTCGGGTCTTCCGTCCCTTTCCGGCGGAAGAGATCGCCAATATCCTTAAGAACGTAAAAGCCATAGCGGTACTTGACCGCTCCGACGGACTTAGTAATTTCGGCGGGCCGGTTTTTAACGAGATTCGATCCGCTTTATATGATTTACCATCCCGTCCCTTGGTCGTTGATTATATTTATGGTCTGGGCGGACGGGATATCTTCGTCGCCGATATTGAAAAAGTATATCAGACTTTGTCGGATATCAGTAAATCCGGCAAAATTGGAGATCTTGTTCAATATCTGGGCGTGCGGGAATAGGAGAGAGGTGCATATAAATGGCAAATATCAAGGAATTGACCAAGAAAAACGAACCTTTATCCGGCGGACACCGTGCTTGCGCCGGCTGTGCCGCTCCGGTAGTAGTCCGGCAGGCTTTACTGGCTTCCGATAAACCGGTGGTGGTTGGTTCAGCCACCGGCTGTCTGGAGGTAACCACCACGATTTTCCCCTACACCGCCTGGAATGTTCCTTTTATTCATAATGCTTTTGAAAATTCCGCCGCCAACGTCAGCGGTGTGGAAACTGCTTACCGTGCCCTGAAGAAAAGGGGTTCCTTTGACAAGGAAGTAAATTTCATCGCCTTTGGCGGTGACGGCGGCACTTATGATATCGGTCTTCAATCCCTATCCGGAGCAATGGAGCGAGGGCACCGGATGTTGTATATCTGTTACGATAACGGTGCCTATATGAACACCGGGATTCAACGCTCAAGCGCCACTCCCTTCGGGGCAAACACCACCACCAGCCCGGCCGGGAAAAAAATCCCCGGAAAGACCCAATTTAAAAAAGATCTGACCAAAATTATAGCCGCTCACAATGTACCGTATGTGGCGCAAGCTTCCGTCGGTTATTGGAATGACTTCATTACCAAAGTCCAAAAAGCCTTGGCCACTGATGGCCCGTCTTTCATTAACGTCTTGTCGCCTTGCCGGTTAGGTTGGGGTTTTCCGCCTGAAGAAACCATGGAAATCGCCCGTCAGGCAGTAGCCTGCCGCATATGGCCTTTATATGAGGTTATTAACGGAACCTGGAAGATCACTTTCCAACCCAAGGAAGTAACTTCACCACTGGATTGGATGAAAAAGCAAACCCGTTTCCGCCATGTATTCCAACCGGGAAATGAATCAATATTGCAAAAGGTTGAGGAACAGGTTGAAAAGGAATGGCAGGAACTATTAAGGCAGTGCGGCCAGGCATAAATAGTGTATAATCTAACAAGTCGGATAGTATTTTTTCTACAAGGTGTTAAGTCTTAACACCTTGTTTTTTGGCTGTACTATTGCCTCCCTTTTCAGCTTTTACTCTGGGGGGAATCGGGGCTCATCTGCATAAACTCAATCCGGTTCCCATCCGGGTCTTTAACCCAGCATTGATAATTAAGATCTTTCCCTTGAACCGGTTCCACATCCAAAACTAGCCCATTAGCCTTGATACGATTCGCAATTTCATAAATATCATCCACCTCTAAACATAAATGCGAATAACTTGCCTTCTTGGCGGAACCTTGCGTTAGCGGATCACTGCAATAAAATAACTCAATAAATTGGCCTTGACAGACCTTAATATATTCGATCCAGGGATTGCCTTCATGATCCCGGATCTCAAACACCTTTTGAAAACCTAATATATCACAATAAAATGCCAGAGATTTCTTCATATCCGATACATCAAAAGCAAGATGAGCGATTCCTTTGATCATTGTCCAACCTCCACTATGCAATCAGATTAACTGTAATATATCATTTTAAATATCCGAGTTCAATACATTTCAGATGGGAACTTGGCAGCGCCATGGATATAAAAAACAAAATATTCTTTAACCATAATTGCATTCATAGTAGGGAATACGAAAGATTAGGCGAATCATCATTTAAGAGAGGAGGCATATCATGCTACAAGTCATCATATTTTTAAGCGGAGCGGTTCTAATGTCCCTGGAAATGGTGGGTAGCCGGCTTCTGGCGCCAACTTTCGGATCCTCAATTTATGTTTGGGGTTCTTTGATTGTGGTGGTCATGGCCGCACTTACCTTGGGTTATTATTACGGCGGCCGAATCGCCGATAAACATCCCAATTACGGAGTAATGGGAACGATATTGGCAATCGGCGGCGTTTTTATCGGGTTTCTCCCTTTTTGGGCTCAATCCGTAAATGACTCTTTGAGCTTGTTCGAACCGCGGATCGGTTCTCTGTTGGCGTCAATGGCATTTTTTTTCGTACCCAGTGTTTTACTGGCCACCATTTCCCCGTATGGCATCAAGTTAACCAGCCGCAGCTTAACTACAATTGGCAATACCGCAGGATTTATGGCTGCCATCTCAAGCGCCGGAAGCATCGTCGGTACCCTGTTAACCTCTTTTTTCTTAATTCCGGCAATGGGTGTCCGTAATATCGTCCATACTCTAGGAGTCATTCTGCTTTTGCTGTCGGTAATGGTCTTTTGGATGGCCCGCCGCCGTCAGGCCGGTACCGAAGATGGCAACCAGTCCGGTGTGAAATTGTTTAATATAATTATATTCTCGACTATATTGGTTTGCATTACACTGATCGGTCTATGGACTGTGACCATCGGTAGGAAAAATCCGGATCCGAACTATAAAGTTCTTTATGAACATGATTCTCTGTATCATCATATTAAAGTAGTTCAGGACGGTACGTTCCGGCGTTTGCATTTCGATGAGTCGTTTCAAAGTGAAATGGATATATCCGACCCCTTGAAAATGTCTTTCCTTTATACATCATACCTGCACCTTGGGGTAGTCGCCCACCCCCAACCCTCCCGGGTCCTCTTTATCGGGCTGGGCGGAGGTTCGGCGCCCCGGAAATTTCTCCACGACTATGTCGCTCTAACATCGGTCGACGCCGTGGATATTGATCCCGAGGTTGTTAACGTAGCAAAACGTTACTTCGATTTACCGAAAGATCCCCGTTTACGGATTATTACCCAAGATGGCCGTCTGTTTCTTAAAAAAATGGCCCGAGAAATTGCTGCGAAACGTTCCGAACCCTACGATATGGTAATTATCGACGCTTATAACGCCAGTTCGATTCCGTATCATTTGACTACCAGGGAATTTGTCCTTGCAGCTCGTAAAGTTTTAGCTTCCGATGGGGTGGTCGTCTCCAATATTATCGGAGCCGTTACCGGACCGTCCAGCCAATTATTACGCTCCATGACCGGCACTGTAATGTCGGTTTTTCCTCAGACCTACCTGTTTTCGGTGGGGGGCTGGTATGGAAAAGATGATACTTCCCAAAACAACATTATTTTAGTAGCCACGAACAGTCCTAAATATTGGGATTCCTTGGAGTGGCAAAAACAGGCGAATGAATTGTATCAATCCGGAGCTATTGCTGAAGATGTCCCTGCTTATGTCCAATCATTGGTGGATGGCGATTTCATTCGTGAGAAATCATGGCTTGCTGGGATAAGGCTGCTTACGGATGATTATGCTCCGGTGGATACTTTGAAGAGCCCTTTGTAAATCCAGTAGGTTTACAATATATTAGGTTTTTTCAGATTGGCCTCATCATCAATAGTTTTCTCAGCTTATTCCGTTTAATCTCACGAAGATGTATAGTTACCTAATAGTAAATCACATTTCTAGGCTAATAGTCATACTGGCTTGGCTAACAGCCTCCCGCATAAAATAAAAGTTTTCGGTCTTACTTATGGTACGGTTCATTCCGGTTGATCTTCACCGCCCGGTAAAGCTGTTCCAGCAGCATAATCCGGAACAGTTGATGGGGGAAGGTCAATTTTGAAAAACTTAAATTCAATTTAGCGGTTCTTAATAGCTCATCAGCCAATCCCAATGAACCGCCAATAACAAAGACCAGCGGATCGCTGTAGAAAGTCCGCTGGTTGATAAACTCCGCCAATTCCGGTGACGTCATCTCCTTACCCCGGCGATCCAGGGTTATCACAAAGTCTTTCGCTGAGATTAGTTTTTGAATCGATATGGCTTCCTGCTTCAGAACCGCCTCTTCCTGGATGGCGCTCGCTTTCTCCGGACAAGGTAAATCATCAACCTCGGCCAAATCAATTTTCAAATAAACTTTCAGCCGCTTTAAATATTCCTCTTCAGCCTTACGGTAAAAAGGTTCTTTTAATTTTCCAACCGTTATAATTCGAATCTGATTCATGCGTATTCCTCGAATACTCCTTCAATTTCTCACTTTAACCTCTATCCCGGTTTTAGTCTTTCGATTCACCAACCCGAACCGGTAGCGTCTTTATTTCATTGCCTCTGTAGAATCGGATTTGCAGTATTGTTCCAATCGGATATTTTGCAACAGCTTCTCTGACCTGATCATGTTGGCCAATTTCTTTGTCATTAACACTGATAATAATATCTCCCGGTTGTAACCCGGCTTCTTCGGCCGGACTTCCTTTTATAATCTTGGATATCAACAATCCATGTTTGGTGGGAAGCTTGGCATTGAACCATTCCTCCAACTGATCAACCGTATTGGCATCCAAAGGAACATAAACGATTCCTAAACCCGGGCGCGGCACATAACCTTTGGCAATTAAAATTTGGGCTACATTTTTTACCGTATTGCTGGGAATCGAAAATCCAATACCTTGGGAATTAGCTGCCACAAAGGTATTAATCCCGATGATATTCCCGTTGCTATCCAGCAGCGGACCTCCCGAATTGCCGGGATTAATGGAAGCATCGGTCTGAATTACATTTTTCAATTGTTGATTTTGTTTTAAGTTTAATATCCGGTTATTGGCGCTGACTACTCCCACAGTTACAGTGTTTTGAAAGTTTTCTGCCAAAGGATTTCCAATGGCAATGGCTGTTTGGCCTACCTGAACCTTATTGGAATCGCCCCATGTCGGAACCGGCAACCCTTTAGCTTCAATCTTTAAAACTGCTATGTCGGTTTTAGGGTCGGTACCGATAATTCGCGCTGGAAATGTCTTGCCGTTAGGATAATCCTTATTGGATAAAAAAACCATCACTTTGTCCCGGGTGCCGGGTAAACCGTTGATAACATGCTCATTGGTAAGAATATAACCATCGCTGCGATACACTACTCCGGAACCCAGGCTTTGAATACTCCTGGCCTCCGGCCCGCTAAAGAAATCGAAACTTTGAACAATAGTACTGGTAGTAATCATCACTACCGATGGTCCTACCCGGTTAACCACATCAATAATGGCTTTTTCATTATTTTTATCCATCACTGGCTGGATTTGAACTTGCGGCGTTGCCTCCGGTTGTTGCGCCACCTGCTGCGATACAACCAAAGAAGATCCCAATCCGGTGAATTTTACCGCCAAAACCACCAATAAGGCCCCGATAACTCCCGACATCACCGCTACAAAGATAAGTGATATATTGCGTTCATGGGCGTCAAAACGAAACCGATTCAATCAGAATACCTCCTTATAAGGATCTTAACGAAACGGATCTTTTCAAGTTCCCTGGAGAGTGAGTTGATAAATGGCGATATCATATGATCGTTTTTCATAAAATACCGGGATTTGCATTTGATTCATACTCCAACCAGTGGCCACCAATTCCTGGATAAATTGGGCGCCAAATTCCCGTCCCGGATCAGCCAGCCAAACCGTTCCTCCCGGCTTGATCATCCGCTTTAGAACTTGATGTAAGTGAGGATGTAAGGTCTTTTCGTAAAGAATATCGGAACCGATAATTCCATCGACCCATAATTCCCCATAGGGGAATTGTCGCCAATCCGCCAAGAGTAACCTGCCGACGGGAACCTGATTTCGCAGGCAATTTATCCGGATGAAAGGGAAGGCGGCTTCGATAAAATCGGATTGGGTAACCGTAGCCCCCGCCAATTTAGCCGCTATTCCTGATAAACCGATACCTGACCCCAATTCCAAAACGGTTTTCCCGGTAAAAAGGGGGTTTTTTTGCAGTATAAATGTAGCCAAACCGATTGCCGCAGGCCACAATTCCGCCCAAAAGGGAAGTAGATCAACATCACTTACCGCATCCAATAAACTATCAATATCTGCGACTTTAATCAACTCTAAACGCCGGTCTGCCACTTGCAGTTCCACCATTGCCAACTGATAACAACTCTGGATTTGGGCCAATTCAGTCCGCCAGTCTATACAGGAACTTTCTTGATTAACATATTTTGTCATTGATTTGTCTTCTCTCGATCTCATGTTTTAAGCCCGAACTTTTTTCATAGTGCCGATATGCTCCATTTTCGGCATGAATGGCATTTTTCCTGTTTAATCTTTAACTTGAATTCGGCACAAGTGACTTTAAAGACCAATTATATTGAAGTTTAACTTTTTCGAATTTAGTTCCCAACAGATTGACAATATCATAAATTATAATGAATGGAGGTTCTATCAGATGTCACATCATCACCACCGGCATTCGGATAAAAATCAGAATAAAGACTCTAAACCCGTTGAATCCGGAGTAAGACCTGTTTTGCCTTTGGTTAATAACAGCGACATACCATTGTTGTCTTTAATTAAGCCGCTTTTAAGCCCTTCCGGCCAGAAAATCGTTGATTTATTAATTGCTCTCAGCGGTAATGGCGATACCAAAAATGTTTCTTTGGATATTCAGGCGCTGTTATCCCAATCGAGCGGATTGGCCGAAAATGATTCCCTCAAGGAATTATTAAATACCCTAAGTAATGGAACGGGCAGCGGGAATAACGGGGGAATAAATCCTGTATTAATCAACACTTTACTTACTTTATTAAACAATAAAAAGGAAAGCGAAAACGCCGAATAAGAAAAAGTGACGGTTTTCCCGCCACTTTTTCTTTTGGTTTTTAGGTTTTCTTTTTATTGTTCCATTTGTTTTGCCAAAAAACCAGCGGCCGTTTCCGCGATTTTTACCTCCAAATCTCCCATGGTGACACCCGGTTCCTTGGAGGAAAGGATTACTGCACCAATGGGATCTCCCTCAGCAATAATCGGAGCGATAACCTGGGCTACAAACTTGCATTTTCCTTCATCTTCTTTTACAGGGCATGCATCGCAATATTTATGTTCCCCTGGTTTTGGCATTAAAACCACTTTGCGATCTTCAATAGCTTTCTCCACCGCTTTAGAGATCGGCTTGTCTAAAAATTCTTTTTTCGGCGCACCTGATACTGCAATTACCATATCACGGTCTGCAATACAAGCTATATGACCTGTTGATTCATAAAGTGAATCGGCGTATTCTTTGGCAAAATCGCCCAATTCCCCGATGGGAGAATACTTTTTAAGTATTACCTCACCTTCGCGATCCACAAAAATCTCTAACGGGTCGCCCTCTCGAATCCGTAAGGTTCTACGGATTTCTTTGGGGATGACAACCCGGCCAAGATCATCAATCCGCCTTACTATTCCAGTCGCCTTCATCCCCTTTTCCCCCCTTTTTCGCGTGTAAGCACGCATTTATTGTTAACATATTGATTCCGTTTTGGTGTCAGAGGACCTGCCACCCGTCTGACCGTAGATACGATAGATTTGAAAACCATCAATCCAAACTTTAATTTAAGACTCGAAGAGGCTACTACCTAAAACATCTAAGTAAAACAGGCCCCCCTAAACTCGGCATCCATCTGGTCCGTTTTAACGTGATGGATGATACTGCCTTAGTGATAGTATATAGCCAAAGATCCTTTTTTATTCATTTCCCATTTTGGGAGAAGTCCTCCAAAATCTATCAAAACGGTCGTTTTGTAGCTTGCCCCGTTTTGGCAAATCCATACCACTTCGTTCCAAAAATAAAAATACATTTTGCGGACTTTGAATACGAAATTGGAACTTACTATTTTAACCATTCAAATGAATTTAGAATCATTTTGATCAATTCCGGTTCGGGCAGACCGGCTTTCCAGCGGAAAACCGGGGGCCGCCCCGGCTGATACCGGAAATGATTCCGGTATTTGTGTAAGATTTGCAGAATTTTATCATAATCCACGCCCAATCCAATGTGGAGTTTACCGATAAACTCATTCCGTTCCTTACCGAGAGAGGCAAAACCAATCATTTTCGCCAAGATTTTTATTTTGGCAATATTTAATAAATTGATTACTGGTTGCGGCGGTTCACCAAAACGGTCAATCAGTTCATCTATAATCCGGTCAATGCTTTCAAGGCTGCTGACATTGGCCACCTTTCTATAGATCTCCACCTTCTGCTTGTTGTCATTAATATATTGAGATGGAACATAGGCATCAACCGGAATTTCAATAATTGGATCCGGTAATTCAGGGGCTACTTCCCCTTTCTTTTCCCGGATTGCTTCTTCCAATAAACGACAATATAGTTCGAATCCAACCGCTGCTACTTGCCCGTGCTGTTCCGCCCCCAACAAATTTCCAGCTCCCCTGATTTCCAAATCCCGCATGGCAATTTTAAAACCGGAACCGAGATCGGTGAATTCCCGAATGGCCGCTAATCGTTTCTCCGCATTCTCACTTAGTGTCTTATCCTTCCGATAACAGAAATAAGCGTGCGCCAAACGGTTGCTTCGGCCCACCCGGCCCCGCAATTGATATAACTGCGCCAAGCCGAAACGATCAGCATCATAAACAATGAGGGTATTTACATTGGGTATATCCAAGCCGGTTTCAATGATTGTCGTGCATACCAGAATATCGGATTGATAATCATAGAAATCCAGCATTACCCGTTCCAACGAATCCTCTTCCATCTGGCCATGGGCAATGGAAACCCGGGCTCTCGGCAATAGATTCTGCAGATATCCGGCCATTCGCTCAATGGTTTCCACCCGGTTATAAACAAAATAGATTTGACCCTGGCGATCCAGTTCTCGCTGGATGGCCTCCCGGATCACTTCTTCATTGAACTCTAAAACATGAGTGCGTATGGGAAAACGACCCTGGGGCGCCGTTTCAATAATGCTGATATCTCTTAATCCGGCCAGCGACATATGAAGAGTACGGGGAATGGGAGTGGCAGTCAACGTTAAAACATCAACATTTTGGCGTAGTTCTTTAAGTTTTTCTTTATGAGCCACACCAAACCGTTGTTCTTCATCAATAATCAACAGGCCCAGGTCTTTAAAATGGAGATCCGTTGACAGCAAGCGATGGGTACCGATTACCAGATCAACCTCGCCCTCAAGTAACCCGGAAATAGTATCCGCTTGATCTTTAGCAGATTGAAACCTGCTGATCACCTTTATATTAATGGGGTATCCGGCAAAACGCTCCCGAAAAGTCAAAAAGTGTTGTTGGGCTAAAATTGTGGTCGGAACCAGGATCCCCACTTGTTTACCGTCCATAATCGCCTTAAATGCCGCCCTCATTGCGACTTCGGTTTTTCCATAGCCAACATCGCCGCACACTAGACGATCCATAGGTTTAGAGGATTCCATGTCCTTTTTGATTTCAATTATCGTCCGAATTTGATCCGGGGTTTCCTCATAAAAGAAAGATTCTTCAAATTCATGCTGCCAAACGGTATCCGGTCCGAAGCAATGTCCCGGCGCTACTTCCCGCCGAGCATAGAGATCCAGTAACTCTTCAGCCATATCCCGGATCGATTCTTTTACGCGGTTTTTAACTTTTTGCCAGTCGGAACCACCCATTTTGCTTAATTTAGGAGCGGAATCCTCGATCCCGATATACTTTTGCAACAGGTTGACCTGATCGGTGGGCACAAAAAGACGATCCTCGCCGGCGTATTCTATCTTGAGATAATCACGGTGGCTTCCGGCAATTTCCAGTGTTTCCAGTCCCATAAACCTTCCAATACCATGGTTAATATGAACTACATAGTCGCCCACCTTCAAATCCGAGAAAGAACTGATCTTAATGCCCTCTTGTTGAAACTTGGCTTGATATCTTTTCTTTTGACGACCATATATTTCAGATTCAGTAAGGACTAAAATCTTTCCGGGTATCCATTCAAATCCCGATTCCAGATCAAGCACTTCAATGCGAACAGTACCCGGAATAAGCTCCGGTTCAGGACTGTCACCGACAATAATGGAAGCAATTCCCTGTTCTCTCAGGACCTCTTTGAGCCTTCGGGCTTTGTCCCTCGTTGAAACCGCCAATATGAGGATTTGGTTTCCCTTTAACCAATGATTCAGCTCTTTGGCCAAGGCCTCGGTTTTGCTATGGAAAGTAGGAGCGCTTTTAAAAGGAAGATTCAAAACATTCCTGGGAACAATCCCTTTGGGGGTTTTGGCAAGTAATGAAAGCGACCAGGGTTTTCTGGTCCAAATCGCCTTATCCAATTCCTGTGAATTGAGAAAGAACTCCTGTTCCTTGGGAAGGATAACTCCTCTTTCCAAAAAATTTGCCAAAATATTGACATGTTCCTCTTCCAGGCTACGATAAGCTTCATACCCCCGAACCGGTTCGTCTAGGATGATGTAAGTATCCTCCAAGTAATCCAGCAATGAAACCAGGTTCTTTTCAACCCAAGGCAAAAACTGATCCGCTCCTGGTACTTGAAGCCCCTGAGAAAGCCTCTCCAAAGCTTCTACGATCTTGTTCCTTAAAGCTTCTGCCTCGGTAATCTTTCCGAACTCTTCCAGTTTGGCGACCTGGTTTTCTAAGTCCCGCAGAACCGTTTCTTTGGCGCTTTCAAAATCTTCCTGAAACCACAAACCTTCCCGGGCTGGTAATATGAGCAACTCTTGCAACGTACCGATAGAAATTTGATCTTCGACTTTAAAAATCCGGATCGAATCAATTTCATCGCCAAAAAATTCAATTCGGACGGGATTGGGCTGATCCAAGGGATAAACGTCGACTAAGTCGCCTCTTTTACTAAATTGGCCAATGGATTGCACCATATCTACCCGTTGGAAACCCATCTTTACTAATTTTTCCAGCAGATCGTTTGTCGAAGTTTCCATCCCTAGATTAAGAAATAATGTAAATTCCAGAAATTTATTCGGGGGAATTAAGCGTCGTTGTATGGCCTCCCAGGAGGTTACCACTATCAACCGGTCAGAAGTCAAACTTCTTCCCAGTGTTGCAACTCTTTGCGCCGTAACTTCCGGTTCATAAGCTTCTTCATGCGGAAAAAGTTCATTGGCGGGGAAAAACGCGATCTGGCCCTTTCCGATTAAACCCTCCAAATCTAACGAAATCCGATAAGCTTGATTATTACTGTGACTAATAATCAACGTCTTTTTAGCTAGATCATAGGTTAACCCGGCAATAATTGTGGTTTTTTGGCTGCCGCTAATCCCGGTTAACAAATCCTGTTCCCTTTGGCTAAAACAGCCTTTAATCTTTTTAAAATCCGGATGGAGGCAGATCTCCGCGATTAACTTATTCATGTCAACCCCCGATATATTCAATCTCTAAATTAACTTTACAGCTAAAATTATATCGTTTGCAACACTTTGAGGCTCACTTGGTGAGCCTATTTTTTATCTTAAATATATAATATTCAAATACCGGACTAAACAATGAATCCGGAAATCAAAAAAATACTCTCTGTTTTTCAGGGCAGTAGTCCAAGTTATCATGTAACAAACAATATATCAATTTTAGGATTCACGGCGCAGAACCCAACAATTCCAAGAAATGTGGGCAATCATGGCCAGCAATAATTGCAGATATATTGGAAAAGTCGTCAAGAAAAAGAAACCAAACAATAAATGAGTTAAACAACCCGCCAACACCAAATAAATAATATTTAGGGGGGTTTTGATGCATTTATAATTACTGACTGCTTCGAGAATACCTTCTCCGAAGCCAAATAAAACATAAATCAGTAGTATCGGAATCTGAAAATAACTGCCGGTTGCATATTTAATTATCTCTTCTCCGACGGGTATTCCCAACTGAATACGGAGTCGTTCATCCAGGCCGAAATGATATAAACATCTATCCCAAATCCAAGCAAAGCTAACCGCTAAAACCCCAGCTACTAAAGGTTTCAATCCAATCAACATATATATATGATAGCCGGAATCAGGCAATTTATTCACTAACAATCCGGATTTCAAGTCATGTAGTATCCGTTTGGTTCTTGTAAATTGCCTTCTCCCGCTTAATAGACCGGTTAAAATGGTTCATGGTGTAATCAAGCCCATGAGTAACAAAACTGATACCTGCTGTAGCACTTAGCTCGATTACCTGTTGAAAAGTAAGTTTTTCTTCCTCTTTTACCGGGGTTAAAACATAATCAACGACCGGGATATTATCGGGTTTCCCAATCCCTACCCGCAACCGCGGGATTTGGTGGTTTCCCAGCAAACTAATAATCGACGTCAAGCCCTTGTGCCCTCCCGAACTGCCGGCGGGCTTCATTCTTATTGTACCCAAGGGTAAATCAAGATCATCATAAATAACCAATAAACGGTCCAGTTCAAATTTATAAAAGGAGACCAGCGCGGTTACCGCCGAACCGCTTAAATTCATAAAAGTTTGCGGTTTGGCGAGAAATACCTCCGTCCCTGAAATCTTTCCCTTTCCGTAAATACAGTCAAACTTGTTTTTATCCAATAGAATCTGCTGTTTTTGGGCAATATGATCAATCACTAAAAACCCGGCATTATGCCGGGTCATTGTGTATTTTGGACCGGGATTACCCAAGCCTATCAATAAATACAAACTTTCCACCACCCAGAAAAGATATATAGGGAAGATCCTATACGCGGTAGCTGAAGTATTTATAGATAAGCTTATTCTTCGCTTTTCTTGCCGCCAACTACTTCCGGTTCAGCCGCTTCTTCAGCCGGAGCAGCTTCAGTTGCAACAGTAGGTGCAGAGGCAATTACAACTACTTCTTCCTGGGGATTTAAAATCTTAATTCCTTCGGGAACAGCTAAATCTTTTACGTGGATTCCCGCTCCTAATGGTAGTTTACTAACATCAACCGGGATACTGTCCGGAATATTTCCCGGCAAACAACTAATCTCCAATTCATGAATCAGGACTTCCAAAATCGCCCCATCACGCGCCCTTTTATCCTCTCCATGGATATGAACCGCTACTTTCAAAGCGACCGTATGATCCCTGGCAACCCGGAAAAAATCCACGTGCAGGACACTGCCACTCATAGAATGCCGTTGGCACTCTTTGATGAGGACATGTTCTTTGGCAGCCTTTTTGCCTTTTTGAAAATCCAAAGTGATTAATTTCCCCAAACCATGTTTAAGTATCATCCGGTTAAATTCATGAGCATTAACCAAAATGTGCTCCACCGGTTTGCCCTCACCGTACAAAACACCTGGTATCTGCCCATTACGCCGGAGTTTGGTTGACTTTTGTTTTCCCAAATCCTGGCGAAGATCTGCAACCAATGAAAGTTCCATCGTAAAAATCCCCCTTATATATCATATTGTAGCGCAA
The DNA here is from genome assembly GCA_029974635.1 of Bacillota bacterium. Classification (GTDB taxonomy): domain Bacteria; phylum Bacillota; class UBA4882; order UBA8346; family UBA8346; genus JAEZJQ01. Next base: position 77,119 of record JARKQY010000040.1, read on the forward strand.
CTATACTTCAAAATTATCCCTCTTTTTATACAAACTTTTTAAGGATAATTATATATTACAGCATTACTTCAACTCAAATTAAGATCGCTCACATTATAACATTCTCAGTCTATATTGTAAACCTTGATCCACACCTACATTCCAATATTTCTCTATGGAACGTTTTAAAATTTAAGGGGATTTTAATCGCTACAAAATCACCGTTTTGCACCGGCATCGTATACGGTACCCGGCCGGATAGATGAAAATGGCCCCACTATATTTCCTTGTCTCAAGTTAGCCTCGATTACTTGACTAAACTGAATGGAAGAATCATCCGCCACAACGGAATCCACAATTTGGGAATGAGGTCCGATGATACAATTTTTGCCAATAATGGTCCTCCCTAAAAGAAACGTACCCGGTAAAATTATGGTATCGCTCCCGACCTCGACTTCCGGCCCAATATATGTAAAATCCGGATCTTGAATTGTAACTCCTTGATGCATTAGCCTGGCATTTATCGAATGTTTCAATATATTTTCAGTATGAGCCAGTTGACAGCGGTCATTGGGACCCATGACTTCTTCTGCGGCATCAGTTTTTACGCCGATGACTTTAAGGCCCTGTTGGTTAAATATTTTTACAACATCGGTCAAATAATACTCTCCCTGGGCGTTTTTCGGTGAAAGCTCCGTGATGGCCCGAAGCAGATCCGCTATTGTAAAACAGTATACCCCGGTATTAACCTCCTGAATCTCCTTTTCCGTGGGACTGGCATCTTTATCCTCGACAATATCAATAATACTACCGTTCGAATCACGAATAATCCGGCCATATCCCGAAGGATTTGCCACTGTTGTAGTTAAAACGCTCGCATTGGCTTGATTGTTTTGCTTAAGAGCAACAAATTCGGCAAGCGTTTCCACCCGGAGTAACGGTGTGTCCCCATATAAAACCAATAAATCACCGCTGAGTTTTGATAAAGCTTCTTGGGCCGAAATGATGGCGTGACCTGTTCCTCGTTGTTGATGCTGCCAAATATATTGGTATTTGGGTCCCATAGTCTGAATAACTTGTTCCCCTTCAAATCCAATCACGACCATAACGGGGTCGGAGCCAATGTTTTCGGCGGCATCGGTTACATACTTAAGCATGGGCCGGCCCAATAATGAATGTAAGACTTTGGGATATATAGAACGCATTCGGGTCCCCTGACCCGCTGCCAATATAATAGTTGCCAATCCGGTCATTCGAATCTACCTCTCATACCATCCCAAAGGTTTGTAATTAACATGCTCGATAAAAAAAGAACTCTTCTGAGTTCTCCCTTTAGCTGTTTGGCTGGGGCGGCTGGACTCGAACCAACGCATGCGGGAGTCAAAGTCCCGTGCCTTACCAACTTGGCTACGCCCCAGTGAATGCACAATATAGTATATCAATCATCCATCCGATTGTCAATCACCAGTTTTTATCTTTTTGCTTGAGACCGTTAATATTACATTTATTTTCCTGTAATTGGATTAAATTTCATTTAAAGGTCCTATCTAAACAAAAAAGCCAACCAATGGCTGGCTTAAATCATATATCCCGTTAAATGTAACTGCGATTTGGATTGGTACCCTTAAGGTTTTTTCAAAACCTTTTTGGCTTTTTAAAATCTTTTATTGGGATAATTCCATTTAAAAAACTGTCTAGACTGAGGTTTCGTACTCTTTCAAAATGGCAGTTTGAATCAATTCCCGGGCCTCCGAAGTAATTGGATGAGCTATATCGCGAAACTCACCTTCAGGGGTTTTGCGGCTGGGCATGGCCACAAACAAACCGTTTTGCCCCTCAATTACTCGGATGTCCCTAACTACGAATGCATCATCAATAGTTATGGAGGCAATCGCTTTCATTTTGCCATCTGAAGATACTTTTTTTAGACGTACGTCAGTGATGTTCATAAGTCCACACACCTTTCCTCTCTTCACCGATCTCCACCGAAGTTGTGATAATATATAATTTCCATAAATTTTCGCAAATTCCTTCTGCTCAAAATAATTTTTTACCTAATTTTTTCTAACATAGCCAAATATGGGAGATACAGGTGAAAAGGTGTGTTATTTTAATGCAACAATAGCCTCAATCTCAATTTTCGCGTCTTTCGGCAATCGGCCAACCTGAACTGTAGAACGCGCCGGCGGTTGATCACCGAAATAATGAAGATAAATCTCGTTCATTCCGCCAAACTCATTCAAGTCTGTCATATAAACCACCGTTTTCACGGTCCGTGATAAATATGTACCGGTACTTTCCACGATTGCTTGGATATTTTCCAATACCCGGTAGGTTTGTTCCCGGATATCACCTTTAACGATCTCCCCGGTAGACGGATCAATCGGTAATTGACCGGCGACAAAGAGGAGATCATTGTAACTTACTGCTTGAGAATAAGGTCCAATGGGCACCGGAGCCCGTTCGGTAAGAATCAGCTTCTTTTCCATAAATAGCCTCCTCGCTTAATTTGATAATACCTTATTAACCAACTGCAAATCGCTGGGTTTATCCACATCGATCCCTACCTCCGGAAAGAGGGAAATGACGCCCGCGGCCTTAAACTTGAGCATTTTGGAGACCCGGGCTTCAATTTGCTTAATGGTTAACCGCCCCAGGAATAAGGAGAACAGAAATTTCCATCCCAGTAGGAAGCATAATTGTAATGGCTTTTTACGATAAGAAATCGCCTTGTTTAAAATATCCATATGATTACGAATCACCCAAGGCGATAACAACACTACATTTCCTCCGGTAAAGATTCCTTCCTTTAGTTTAACATAAGTGCGTTGGACCCCCGGGTACTTCCGGTCATTTACTTCCTTGGGAACCACAGAATAATAAACATCCGCTTCTTTTTCCTTACAACGGTTTAAAAAATCCTCAATCGCCTCTTTATTGATTAATGGTATATCCGCCGTTAAAACTAAAACCGGTTTCTCCGTATCCAATGCCTGTAGTCCATTGTTTAAGCTCTCAAGCATTGTTTTTCCCGGTTGAATAACTGCAGTTACCTTTCTTTTTTCACTTTCGGAGAGGATATTTTCTCCACACACTACCACAATTTTTTCAAGAGCCGGAACGCTTTGAAGAGCCATTACTACATAATCAATCATGGGCCGGCCTGCTATTTTAATCTCTGCTTCGTATCGCGCGGAACTCACTTTGCGAAGGGGTCCTAAATTCAATCCACCCGCTAAAACCAACGCATGCATTTTAGATTCCCCCGTATTTTTGATCCTTTTGAATCATATTCATCATACTGTTTTCGGCGTTTTCTATATGTTCCTGAGCAAGCTTCCTTGCTAATTCGCCATCTCGTATTGAAATTGCCTCGACAATTTTACGGTGTTCTTCAACGGCAACCTTCATTCGTCCCGGATAAGAAAGTGATGTAGTCCGGAACCGTTGGATTTGTTCCCGTAAATTGCCGATAATTTGCGACAACCATTGATTTCGGCTGGCTTTATAAATTAAAGAATGGAAATCCGTATCGGTTTCAACAACTTTATCAACGTTACCGGTTTCACTATCTTCAGATATTTTAACCAGATAACGTTCCAATTCTTCAAGCTCGGTATCGGTAATCCTTTCGGAAGCAAGCTCGGCAGCCAAGCCTTCAAGAGCTCCCCTGATTTCAAAAACATCCGCAATATCTTTCAAAGATAACCCGGCAACATAAGCTCCTTTCCTGGGAATCATGACAACTAGACCTTCTAATTCCAATTTTCGAATTGCTTCCCTAACAGGAGTCCGGCTGACACCCATTTCTTCAGCCATTTGAATCTCCATTAACCTCTCTCCGGGCGCTAATTTACCATTAATGATAGCTTCCCGCAGGGATTCAAAAACCAACTCGCGAAGGGGTTTATAATTATCCAATTTTATCGGCAGCAGGGATTCTCGTGCCAAATATCTCACCCTCTAGATTTATTATAACCGTTAATTGGTTAGCATCCTTTCCTTTATAACGACGAACCAAAACGGGTCAAACAACCAAACCAGCCCTTGGGAAGATCCCTTAAAAAGGGGTTGACCAAATCCCGTGGCGGATGTAATGCAAATACCGTAGGCCCGCTACCGGACATCAAATTGGGAGATAAACCATATTTACCGAAAAATTCCTTTACGGATGACAAACCGGGGAACTCCTGTAAAGACACTTCTTCAAGAACATTTCCCCAGTACGAGTATAGTTTTTGCAAGTTGTTCTCTTCTAAAGCGGCAACCACTTTTCCCACATTGGGATGAGAAATAATACTACTCAATTGTAATTTCCGATAAATTAACGGGGTTGGCACCTGAATATCCGGTGTGACCAACAAGAGCTCCCCTGTTAACCTGGATTTAATCGGGATCAGTTTCTCTCCGATTCCTCTCGCTCTGGCAGTTCCCTGCAATAAACAAAACGGTACATCCGCGCCCAACTTTAACCCAAGATCCATCAAGTGATCCCGGGTCAATCCCAGCCCCCACAATTGATTTAAACCAATAAGCGTGGCGGCTGCATCGGAACTACCTCCACCCAGCCCGGCAGCCATTGGAATATTTTTATTGAGATGGATTTTGGCGCCGCCAACGAATCCAGTTTCTTCTTTTAGCAATAAAGCGGCTTTCCATACCAAATTCGTGGAATCAACCGGTAACCGCTGATGTGAACAAGTGAGTTCAATCCGGTGATGGTTTTTAATAATGAGTTGATCCGCCAAAGCGATGGTTTGCATAACCATATCCACTTCATGGTAACCATCAGGCCTTTTGGAGATCACATCCAGGGCTAAATTAATTTTGGCCGGTGCGGAAAGAATTAACATATTGTACCCATTAAAAACTGGAGCTAATTTTGGGCCGAACAACAGAATTAATTGGTATTATTATATATTTGCTAAAAGCAATTAATTATCCTGCTATTTATCCAAAATGGAATTTAAAAAACACCAATTCCAGAACTGGTGCTTTTAAATATCAATTGCCCTAAGTTGAGATGACAAAAATAAATTATGGCCGTGCACCTTACTTTGACTAAATTTTCCCAAACGTACCGCATCAGCCTGCTCCGACCAGGTTCCCCTACGGCACACGAATTATCTTGTTTACCGCTGCTTCCTTCCGGACCTGACGGGGTTTGCAAGCATCCGTTGCGTAAGACCCAATCCTCAACACCACTTAATACGGCCGGACTCACAAAAACCAGCCTAAGTTCGGAATTAGACCCTGCTATAGCGGGTTGCAGGTTACAGGGCACCGCTACCTCCCCGTTTAGCACGACCATAAACCGAATATTATTTTTAGTATATGAAAGATAAGTTAAATTATATCATATTCATCAGAATAAACAACTGCAATTTTATGGCAATTACAAGTCGCGTTTTGAAGCTTATTTAAAGTCATAACAATAAACCCGGTTCCCAGCAGTAACGAACAATTTATCATCAACAGTACAAATGTTGGTAATTTGACCGTACGTCGGTTCATCCCACAATTTCATTCCAAATATCGGATCCCGGGCTTCAAAAGAGTTCCCCCGCCCAATAATAATGGTATCCGCAATTTTAACCAGCGATCCCAAAACAGCTTGGTCCCAACTAACCTCCCATAGCTGTTTACCGGTTAAACGGTGATATGCTTGCAAATATCCCTGATTTGCCTCATTATAGATGATATATAATTCTTTTTCACTTAATTCAAGTTTAATATTCCGGTTATGAGGCTGATTTTTTACATTCCAGGTGCTAATTACCTTACCAGTATCCCGGTCAACTGTTTTAAGTTCACCATTTTTAAGCAAGCAAAAAATTTGGTTCGCTCCGTAGATTGGTTTGGCCAATAAACCGGCTTCGAATTTAGTGGCCCAGATTTTTACACCGGATTCGTTAACTAACCACAAATCCTCGTTTGGAAAGACAATCATATATCGATTATAAGCGATTTCAACTATATCCGACTGACTGTTGGCAATGATTTGCCATTTAATACTGCCGTCTTCCCAGTTCAACGCTTTGATTAAACCGCTTTTTTCCCGTACAAACAATATGTCTCTTGTTAAATAAAACTTTGATAGCTCGGGAAGCTTTTGACGCCAAATATATACCAGCTTAAACAGGTTATATTTGGTTAACTTGGCGACTTTAAGATGATCTCCTTCCTGGACAACATATAAATCTCCATAAAACTCATGGGTTTTAAGCCCTATTTTAAACTTTTGCACTCTTTGACCCGTATCCGGATCCAGTACATCAATGGTCTGAGTGGTATTTATTGCCATAGCGGTTTTGGTCTTCGCGATGGAAACTATCTGATCTTCGCTTTGGTACGACCAATTCAACTTGGCAATCCTGCTGAGATCATTGCTTTTTTCCAGGATGGTATTTCCAAAAACCACTTTTAATTCAATGTTAAACCGATCATTTTCCTGCCAATAGCGCAACACTTGATACCGGGAAATTCCCAATTCCTGTTGAATTGATACCGGGTCTTTCCCGGAATTATTGCTTCCGGAAATGGCACTGGGATTTGCCATTTTATAAGCTTTTCGAAAGGCATCCTCCATCGCATCCCGATACATCCGATCCGGATCTGCGCTGACCGCCACGTTTCCAATTGTTGTAATTTCTTGTAATACGGGATCCTCTGCCGTTATACTGCCAAAACCGTTACATATTAGCAAAATCCCCATCATTATCCCCAAATATATCTTAACTTGAGCTTTTACCAAATCCCGGTACCCCTCTTTCTTAACATTCCTGCTATAAATTTTATCGGTATTTTAGTGACTTTGTTAATATATAAATTTATTCGATGCACACAAAAAGACCGTTAATGACTCCGGAGGACTTAAAGAAAACTCATCCAGAGAAGATAGATGCCGAATAAAATGCATATTATAAAAAATATATTTTTAAAAATAGCTTTTCTAATGAGCTTATTTTCAGCCACTGCTGATTTTGCTTCCTCGGGTTTTACAAAACGGTAAAATGATTTTAAAAGGGTATACCAGCCAATAAATGTTACAACACCCCGATAATTTAATTCCCATGTATTTAAAACTGAAACTTGAAATGCCCCAATAACAAGACATATCAAACCGGTTAAAATAATAAATGCTTGATTTTCCTTTTCTTTCAACATGCTGTCATACAATTTTTTATTGAGGAGCATTGCTCCAAAAAAAGCTATCGAAAAAATACCCCAAAATCGTGCAAATACTATTGCCATATCCATAAACCATTCCTCCATTCTTGCTTTCAAGCAAATTTTCCATTATAATTTGTAATTTCGTTATATGTATATTACAAAACTAGCTTACACCTTTGACCCGCTCTTGTCAAGAATTTATAATATTATTTTACAATATTACAAAACCGTATTATACTCATCTACAGAGGTGATTATATGAATGGCTACGAAAAACGAACAAAACAGAAAAAAGATTCTATTTTACATGCAGCACAAGAACTGTTTTTTAAGAATGGTGTCACCGAAACCAGTATTTCGGATATTTCTAAGAAGGCAAAAGTTTCCCAGGGCTCGATTTACAATTATTTTGAAAGCAAAGAAGCTATACTCAATGAAGTCATGCATGAACACATAACGAAGTCAATCAACGCTATGGTAGCTGTATTGGACCTCAATTTACCTTTTTCTAAAAAAATAGCAATGATGTTTTCATTAAGAGATACGTCAGACAGCGTCCTGAGCCAAGGATTCTTAAACTCGGTTGTGTGGAATGACCCTAAGATAGAAAGATTATTCCGGGAGATATTGTCAGAGAAAGTTCTACCCTTTATCACTAGATTTATTGAGTTAGGCAAAGAGGAAGGAGCGGTTGATCAGCACATATCAACTGAAGCAGTTATGGCACACATATCAGCATATATGCCTATATTTACTCATCCTGATTTTCTTAATACAAGCACAGAGTACAAGGAGGGTATATATAGATTATTTTATTATGGAATTCTTGGAAAGTAATTTATCAGCCTATCTTTAATTAGAATGAAAATCCTTGCTATGCAAGGATTTTCGAATAAAATGATGTATTATTGTATGGCGGAGAGATAGGGATTCGAACCCTAGAGGCTGTTACACCTACACGCGCTCCAGGCGTGCGCCTTCGACCACTCGGCCATCTCTCCGGATAAAATTAAAGTGTAAATAGTAAAGTCTGAAGTTCAAAAATCAACAATCTCAATGGTTAATTTATTTTGGATGTTTTTACACTTCAATCTACGAACTTCAAACTTGCTTTTCTCTGGCGGAGAGAGCGAGATTCGAACTCGCGAGGGACGTAAATCCCTACCCGCTTTCGAGGCGGGCGCCTTCAACCGCTCAGCCATCTCTCCATACAGCGTAAGCCGTACCGGATGTTGCAAAAATAAATATCAAGCAAGTGTAAATATTTTAAACCGGTCTGATAAATAAGTCAAGTATTAAACCAAAAATACTTAGCGCCTTTCCCGGAAAAAATCTTTTAATATTTGACCGCACTCGGTTTCCAAAATCCCGGCCGTTATTTCAACCCGATGATTTAAGCGTTCATCCTGCAATAGATTCATTAAACTTCCCGCCGCGCCCCCTTTCGGATCATAAGCTCCGAAAACCAGACGGTCTATTCGAGCCTGAACCATTGCTCCGGAACACATTGGACACGGTTCTAAAGTTGTATATAAGATCCCGCCGCTTAAACGCCAATGTTTTTTGAGTTTGGACGCTTCCCGCAACGCAAGTATTTCAGCATGACCAGTTGGATCTCCTGTTGACTCCTTGAGATTATATGCCCTGACAATGATCTGGTTGTCCCAAACAAATATCGCTCCGATCGGGACTTCGCCGATCCGACCCGCTTTGGCTGCTTCCACCAAAGCTTCGCGCATATAATAATTATCTACTGCTATTATACCGTGAGGCTCAGGATTGGCTGAATGCTTCATCTAGTAACACCTCCATTATCTTACCATAAACTCGGGGATTAATGCAAGGAGCTCTTGATAAGAAAATTTTAGGGGGTATTCCATTTATTGAAAATATTAATTTTTTACGGTTGTTTCCTGAGAAAATTCAGTATATAATAATAATAATACAATTTTTACCGAAAAGCTGTGATGTAAATGTTTGATCTAATCCAGGAAGGACGAGTGGTTAAGCGACGTCTGTTTTTACGAAGAGCTCGAGTTACTATTTTATTGTTGATTATTCCAGTTTTGCTCTTTTTCAACACTGGATCCCATCCGTTTTTCAACTATATTCTTGCCTTCGCGGGTTTATTTATATTTTTCATTGAGTTCCAGCGTCCCCGTAAAACCTTTCGCACATCTAATGCTTCCCGATTTGATTGGTTCCTCATGAGCATGACCAATCTATTTATATTTGGCGGTATCATCGTTACCGGCGGGGCTAAAAGTGTTTTGCTGGTTTTATTATTAGTTCCCTTAATTACCTTTACCGTCGAATTCGGTTTACAAATCGGCGTTTGGCATTTAATTGCCCAAGGCATTTTTTTGATACTCACGATTACTTTAACGGGACCTTATACGATATTAACATGGCTTCATCCTGTAATTCTTTTTTTGGTTAGTTCCTTTGTTCTCTTCACTTTTAGAATTGAAATAAAAGGAGAAGCCCGTATTACCAATAAAATAGCTCGTATTCTCACGGAAGATGAGTTGACGGGTTTATATAATCGCCGTTTTTTGAAGACCAAAATCAAGGGGGAAATTAAAAAACAAGCGCCATTTGTATTGATAATAATGGATTTAAATTACTTTAAACACTATAATGACCGTTGGGGCCATGCTCAAGGGGATCAATTATTGATTCAGATAGGACGGATCATTAAAGCATCGGTTGCCGAAACGGATAAACCGGTCCGTTATTCCGGGGATGAGTTTATCGTTTTTTGTCCGGGGACCTATCCTGAAAAAGTTGCCCAGATCGTCGCCGAAATCAATCAAAGGCTTTCCGAAACTTATTTCCCCGGAGAAGAGTGTTTCCCGGATCATAAACTAACGTTTTCCTTCGGTTCAGTCAGGTATCCTGATGAAGCGACCAATTACGATAGTCTGCTGGAGACAGCCGACCGTGCCTTATACCAAAACAAACGAAATCGATAAGTTCCTGCGCCCGATAATGTAAGATAACCATCCACCCCACAAGGAGAATGAACTTCATGGATATTCTAAATACGGGTTGGTTTAAGGTAATTGACTTTGAAAAAGGAATCCGGGGCATCAATGATAATAATCATGATATGATATATCTTGTTGAGGGGAAAGAAAAAGCGCTTCTGATCGACACCGGATTCGGAATCGGGAATTTGCCGGAACTTGTTAAGTCCCTTACATCGTTACCAGTAATTGTTGTAAATACCCATGGACATCCGGATCATGTATTGGGCGGATCTCAATTTCCCAATATCCACATTTATCATGAAGATATGCCTTTGTTAAAAGGCTGTTTTCTGCCTGAAAACTTAAAATGGGCTATCGATAATGTAATCCAAGGCCCTTTCCCTGAGGATTTCTCGCAAGAAGCATGGTTAAATGCGAAAATTAATAATATAACTACGATTAAGGAAGGTTTTACTTTTGATTTAGGCGATAGAGAGATGGAAATTATCGCAATTCCCGGGCATACGCCAGGCAGTATTGGATTGTTAGACAAGGCCGGGAAGTTGTTTTTTTCGGGCGATTCAATCGCAGCTTGCGATATGTGGCTTCACTTGGAAGAATCACTTCCTTTGAGCGAATATCGCAATAGTTTAAAACGGGTTCGCTCTTTATTTGACTCATTTGATAAGATAATGCCGGCACATGGCAAAACGCCACTTAATAAAGACATTGTCAATGAGTTAATTGCCGGGGTTACGGATGTTATTCAAGGGAATTTGATCGGTATAAAACATCATACTTTTGCGGGAGACGGCGTATTATACCGATTTACTACTTGTGGGGTTGTAGCGAAAAATTAAAGGGAACTCTGCAAATGATCAGTGAAGGAAAACTTATCTTATACGGTGCAGGAGTGACAACTATGAGCATTGAAGCGGAACGTAGTTTAATTATATCTAACGGAAACTTAAAATACAATCAACTTGCAGGAAATGTGGCGCTTGTTACAGGAGCAGGGGGCGGAATCGGTTATGAAACCGCGCGTTCGCTTTTATGGCTTGGAATAAAAGTAGTTATTGCTGAAATAAACAAAGAAAAAGGAAAGAAAGCGGAGATTGAACTCAACGCCCAGTTTGGTAAAAATAGCGCGTTATTCATTCATGTCGATATTGGAAACGCAAAAAGTGTTAAAAAACTGGCCAAAGAAGTAATAAAACGCTATGGAAAATTAGATATCTTAATTAATAATGCTACAATTACTCCTATTGGAGCAGTACATCGGGTTACTATTCAAAAATGGGATTCCAGTTACCAAACAAACCTAAGAGGCCCCGTACTTCTGGTTAACCATTTCCTTCCTCAAATGCTGGAAAGGAATTCCGGTATTATCGTTTTTGTTCCTTCCTCCGGTGCAGCGCCTTACATGGGGGCTTATGAAGTTTTTAAAACAGCCCAGGTGGAATTATCGAATACCCTGGCGGCGGAACTTGAAAATACGGGGGTTGTTACCTTTGCTATCGGTCCTGGACTGGTAAAAACTGAAACAGCCAATACTGCTATTCAAGAAATTGCGCCTTTATACGGCAAAAGTGTCGCCGAATTCTATAAAATGAGTGAAAATGTTCTGATAACCGCGGCAGAAGCAGGCGCCGGGTTTGCTGTATCTGTAGCGTTGGCATCCCAGTATCGCGGTACTGAAACTAGCTCGATTCAAGCACTGATGGATGCAGGGATTCCGATTGGCAAACCGGATAAGAGCGAGCAAATCCAGTTGACCGATGCGGAGAAAGAACAATTATCAGCGTTGTTGCATGAGATTAGAAAAACCTTTATGGAACAGCTTGAAGGCTGGAAAAACAGACCGGTTTTTGAACGCCAATGGGTGCTGCGGGATTTTAAAAAACACACCGGCTATCCACCGGAATATTTTGTCGATAAACTAAAAGAGATTGGGGATAACCTTCAAAACGGATTGTCCCTTTCAGGAAATATTGTTCAGTCGCCGCTCGAAAAACTGTCCGTTTATTATTCTCATCAAATTGACTTGTTAAAAGGTTATGAGAAAGATCCGGAAAAAGTGAAAGAATATAGTGAAATAATGAATCAATGGATTTCAAAAATTGATGAATTCACTAAATTGACCCTTTTACTGGCAAAAAAATACGTTTAATATCCTTGCCGGATTATGGTTTAAATGTCCAAATTTCTTACTTCCGTAGCATGGGCAGTAATAAACTCCTTGCGCGGTTCCACCTTGTCACCCATTAGCATAGAGAATATTTCATCCGCTTCCACGGCATCCTCCATTGAAACTTGGAGAATCGTCCGGTTTTGGGGGTTCATTGTTGTTTCCCAAAGCTGGTCCGCATTCATCTCTCCTAAGCCTTTATACCGTTGTACCGTAATATTCTGGCGGCCGATGCGCTTTAAAAGTTCATCCAATTCTTTATCGGAATATGCATAATGCTCGTTTTTACCTTGCTTGACCATATATAGAGGAGGCTGGGCAATATAAACATAACCACCTTCAATTAACAGCGGCATAAACCGGTAAAAAAACGTAAGCAATAAGATCCGGATATGCGAACCATCTACATCGGCATCAGTCATGGTTACGATTTTATGATACCTTAATTTGGAAAGATCGAAATCCGTCCCAAAACCGGTTCCGAGTGCAGTAATCATCGCCTTAATCTCTTCATTATTTAATACCTTATCCAGGCTTGCTTTTTCTACATTGATTATTTTGCCACGCAACGGTAATATGGCTTGAAAGCGGCGATCCCTACCTTGTTTGGCCGAGCCGCCCGCAGAATCTCCCTCCACCAAATATAATTCCGATATCTCCGGTTCCTTGGCGGAGCAATCAGCCAGTTTTCCGGGCAATGAACCAACTTCCAGGGCGCTTTTCCTGCGGGTAAGTTCTTTGGCCTTACGGGCTGCTTCCCTAGCTCTTGAAGCTAATAAACATTTTTCAATGACCTTTTTAGCAGCGGAGGGATTCTCCTCTAAAAATTCAGAAAGCCCTTCATTGACTGCAGCTTCCACTATTCCCCGCATCTCGCTGTTTCCCAGTTTGGTTTTGGTTTGGCCTTCAAATTGCGGGAAGCGCAACTTGACGTTTACAATGGCGGTTAACCCTTCCCGTACATCATCTCCGGTCAAACTTGATTCAGCTTCTTTAATTAAATTTGATTTGCGCGCATAATCATTCAAAGTACGGGTTAACGCCGACCGGAAACCGGATAAATGAGTGCCTCCTTCGTGAGTGTTAATATTATTGGCGAAAGAGAACACGCTCTCTACAAAACTGTCGTTATATTGTAAAGCCACTTCAATATCATTTTCCTCGATCTTTTTGTGAGTATAGATAATTTCTTTATGAATCGGATTTTTGGTTTTATTTAAATGCTCAACAAAGGAAATGATGCCTCCCGTATAATGAAAAACCGACTCCCTCTCTGTTTTTTCATCTCTTAAAATAATTTTAATACCCCGGTTCAAAAATGCCATCTCCCGGAGACGATGCGTAAGATAGTCGAAGCTGAATTCACAAGTTTCGAATATCTCCGGGTCAGGATAAAATTTAGTAGTGGTCCCGGTTCCTTCCGCAGTTCCGATTATTTTCACCGGTTCGTCCGGTTTACCTTGTCTATAGCTTTGGTAATAAGTATTTTCTTTGCTTTTGACCCAAACCTCCGTCATTTTTGACAGGGCATTAACCACTGATGCTCCGACTCCGTGAAGCCCTCCGGATACTTTATATCCTTCTCCGCCGAATTTTCCGCCGGCATGAAGAATTGTCATTACGACTTCCAAAGCGGATTTTTTTTCTTTGGGATGTATATCTACCGGAATTCCGCGCCCGTTATCCTCAACTGACAATGCGCCATCCGCATGAATGGTTACCACAATCCGGTCGCAAAATCCAGCAAGAGCTTCGTCTATACTATTGTCGATAATTTCAAACACTAGATGATGTAATCCTTTAACACAAGTACTTCCAATATACATGCTGGGACGGCGTCTTACCGCTTCCAATCCTTCAAGTACCTGAATTTGACTTGCATTGTATTCTCCAACATTTTGTTCCGTTTTTTTATCGACATCTAACGACATTCTTAATCGCTCCTTAATTAATGTCCAGGTAGTACAAGAATTTTAGATCGAAAAGCCTATAAGTTATCAACAAATTTAGCTCTCTTTTTTAAAGTCGTGGAGGAAATCGGTGATAAATAGATCGTTTTTTCGGTTACTACCACCGATTTTAAAACGTTGCCTTCCAGTTTTGAGATGAGTTTCCGTTCCTCTGCTTTTTTTAGATATTCGTTGGTAATATTACTCTTGGCATTATTTTCGAGATTCATGATGATCACAATATTTTTTGTACTAACTAAAGTATCTCCTCCAAGATGAATAAACATTTATTTCCCTCCAAACGAATTAGACATTACTGCAATTTGTTTTCATTCCGGTTTAGATAATTCAAATATTCTTTCTTTTCTGCCGTAACGAGTCGTTCGCAACAAGGACAATATTCAAAATCGGTTTCAATGAATGTACCGCAAGCCCGGCATTTATTCGCTCCATTTGTTTCCATCCTTCGTTTGTAGAGGTAATGTTTTTTCATCAAATCAGTGAACTTTGCCGCTAAAACCGGATCTTCTATGGATTGTCCACATTGGGCGATCCTGTTTTCATCCTCCGAATTCATTTTAAGTTCCGGAGTACATTCTTTTTTTTGATCTCTTTTTAGTTGGATTGATCCAATTTTTATTTTTATTCCTTTAATAATATTGGACCCTAAAATTTGGCGGTATTTTTTTATAATATCCAGGTTTAATAATGAAATCTGATGAGCTAATGCCGCATTATCGGTCTGTAAATATATATATCCATCTGCAAAACGGACAGCCGTTACTTTATTCGCGATTTCACGGCCGGCCACCCGAGGCCAATAATAAACGGCCAATCCCCCCTTTAAACGATCCATACCTCCATTGCGCTGGAAAAAACTTTCGATGATCGCTTTAAAAGAACCACTAGCCAATCTTTAACGCACCTCTTTCAATCTCGTAAAAACAGGTTCGGAAATCAGAAATATAAGCAAACCTGGCAAAATCATTACGGCTAGTTGATGTGATAAATGTTTGCACCGAATTAATCAGATTTTCTATCAAAGCCCGTTTACGTCCATCGTCGAACTCCGACATTACATCATCCAATAATAAAATCGGATATTCATCCCGGGTTTCTTTTATCTTATTTATCAACCCCATTTTCAAAGCCAATGTTGCGGTCCTTTGCTGTCCCTGCGACCCGAATATCCTGAGCTCAAGTCCCGATTCAAAAGATATTCGCAGATCATCCAGTTGCGGCCCAATAAGGGTTACTCTGCGCTCAATTTCGGAATGTCTCACCGTAATAAGCGCTTCCTGTAATAATTTTTTAATATCTTCTTCGGACATATTTGTTAATACTTGATTCCGGAATCCTATATATTCAAAAGTCAATGTTTCTCTGGAATTACTTATTTGCTGTTGTGCCTGGATAATGTAGGGGATAGTAGTTTCGATGAATAATAACCGATATTTAATGACTTTAGCCCCTTTTTCCACCAGTTGTTCATTCCATACTTCAAGTTCGGTTAAGTTTACTTCCCTTTCTTTCAACAACCGGTTTCGCTGTTGCAATACCTTACTGTAATTATAATAAACAAACCGATATTTGGGTTCAATCTGCGCTAAGTAAAGATCTAAAAAGTCCCTGCGGTTAGATGGTCCACCTTTAATCAATTGTAAATCATCAGGTGAAAAAATCACCACCGGAACTTGTCCTAAAATATCATTCCGTTTAACAGACTGATGATTCAACCGGTATCTTTTTTCAGCTCTCCCAATCCCAATTTCGATTGTCTCCGGAGTTTGTTCCCCAACAAACATTCCTTTCAAAAAACAGGTTTCACTACCCCACTGGATTACTTCGTCATCTTTTTTGGTTCGAAATGATTTTCCCAGCGAAAGCATGGCGATAGCTTCCAAAAGGTTTGTCTTTCCTTGGGCGTTCTGCCCAAAAAAAATATTAACCTGCGGTGAAAACTCGATGGTTAAATCATTATAGTTACGAAATCTATTAAGTTCCAAGCTCGTGAGGAACATTTATTCTCCCGGATCACAATTCCTTCTTTATTATCTCTTTTTTCTGTCTTTATTGTATAAAATAAAGCTTATCCATGATCATTACCCGATCTCCAGGCCTAATTTTACGTCCTCTTCTCTTCTCTATTTCTTCATTGACTCCGACCTTTCCTGCTTCGATGATAAGTTTTGCTTCTCCTCCTGAACCGGCAAGACTAAGCATTTTTAATAATTGATCTAACTTAATGAATTCCGAATTTATCTTTATATGTTCGCTTTTTACTTCCGCCATGAATAATCTCCAGTTTATTTCTTTTTGCTTCTATTATGCTTTTCCGGCAAGTACAAGTTTTCAACGCAATCGTCAAATCCGATCACTAGCAATTCATCACATTGGTGAATTATTTAAGCAATTTTGAAAGTTACTTGCCGGATCCATGTTAAACTGATAACTTTAACGGCATAACGACATATATGTAATTTTCATTTCCTTGTCCTTGAACTAAAGCCGGTTTTTGTTCTTGAACATACTTGAATACAATTTTTTCTTCACGGGTCGTCTTTAAGAAATCAAGCAAAAATCGTACATTAAACCCAATCTCCAATTCTTTCCCGTTAAAATCTACTTCAACCTCTTCCCGACAATTGCCTTTATCAGGCTCTTTGGCGTTAATAACCATTTCCGGCCCGGCAAGGCTAATCTTAATCGAATTGCTAACCAATGCAGTTCTTTCCAGTGCATTAATTAAATCGTTCCGGTCGACAACTATAGAGCCGCTAAAATCTTTTGGGATGACCGCTTCATATCTGGGAAATTGCGCTTCGACTAACCGGGAAGAGAATTTCACTCCTCCTCCTTTTATGTAGATCAGCTTTTCATTAAAAATCACTTCGATATTGGCTTCATGATTGCCGCCGAAAATATTGGCTATTTCCCGCAAAGCGCGAACCGGTACTAATGCGGAAGATTGATCGCTACTTTTTGCAACAATATCTTTAATGGCCAGCCGGTTAACATCCGTCGCAACTAGACGTATCTTTTCCGGTGAAATTTCCCACAAAATACTGGACAAAAACGGCCGGGGATCATCAGCCAAGGTGGCAAATATGGTTTGATGGATCGCCTCTTTTAATTCTTCACCTTTTAGCTCCACTGTATTCCCGCTTTTAATCTCCGGAAGGGTTGGAAATTCTTCTTCAGGTAAAACAGGTATTTGATAAACAGAATGTTTACTTACAATTGAAACTTGTTTGGCGCTTTCGTCGTAGTCAATTTCAACTGGAACCGGAGGTAAATGACGGATAATATCAACGAAAGTCTTTCCAGAGACTACTACGGAACCGGGAGTTATAATTTGAACGTTCGGGACGTTTACCTCAATGGCAACTTCCAAATCGGTAGCTAAACATTTCAAGTTACCATCCTTAGCTTCCAAATATATTCCCGTTAAAATAGGCAAAGTTGTTTTCGTTGCGATTGCTTTTACTGCAATTTGTAAATAGCGCGATAATTCATCCTGAATGCAAATTATCCTCATTTGATTGCCTCCTTATTTATTATTATATTTTATATATATAAATAAGATCTAAAAATAATAGTAGTTGTAGTGTCGGGAAAAATGTGGATAAGTTTAAAAAAAAACGAAATGGAGCTTTTTTGAAGCAGTATAAAAATGTGAATAAAATTAAAGATATTCAGAGATTAACATTTTCCACAGAATTAAATTTGATGTGGAAAAGACAGTCACCAACCACTTCAGAAAATATCAACAAAAGATCAACTCACTTTGTGAATTAAATCTTTAATGATCCGATCCACTTCCGGATTGGATTTGATAAGATCCTGAATTTTTTCACAGGAATGAATAACCGTTGTATGATCTCGACCACCAAATTCTTCACCGATTTTGGGCAAGGAGTAATCAGTCAATTCACGAACCAAGTACATTGCTATTTGGCGCGGGTAAGTAACATTTTTGGTGCGCCGTTGGGCTTTTAAATCCTCGATCTCCAGATTGAAGAATTCGGCTACCACTTGTTGAATGAGAGGGATGGTAACTCTTTTCGCCGAAGATGAAGAGATTACATCTTTTAATACTTCATTTGCCAAATCTAACGAAATTTGACGATTATGAAAAGAGGCGAAAGCAACGATTCTGATTAAAGCTCCTTCCAACTCCCGAATGTTGGAATTAATTTGATCCGCGATATGTACCATTACATCGTTAGGTAAATGCCAGCCTTCCGTAGAGGCTTTTTTACGTAAGATCGCAATTCGCGTTTCTAAATCAGGAGCTTGAATATCAGTAATTAAGCCCCATTCAAAACGGGAGCGCAAGCGATCTTCTAATGTAGGGATCTCTTTTGGAGGACGGTCGCTAGAAATTACAATTTGACGGCTTGATTCATATAAGGTATTGAAAGTGTGAAAAAATTCTTCTTGGGTACTTTCTTTTCCGGCAAAAAATTGGATATCGTCTACCAGCAGCAAATCTACATTGCGATAGGTATCCCGGAATTGAGGCGTCCGGTTGAAACGGATGGCATTAATCAACTCATTTGTAAATTTTTCCGAAGAAACATAAACCACCCGGTAATCGGGGTTATGTTTTAAAGCATAATGCCCTATGGCCTGCATTAGATGGGTTTTTCCCAGACCGACCCCTCCATAGATAAATAGAGGATTGTAGGCTTTCCCAGGAGCTTCCGCTACCGCTAAGGAAGCGGCATGAGCAAACCGGTTGCTTTCTCCAACCACGAAACTTTCAAAAGAATATTTAGGATTGAGATGAGATGGCTGGGGAACGTTTAAGGGTGTTGAAGCAAATTTTTGAACTTCTTTATGATCGGGAGTGATAAATTTTAATTCCACTTCTTCTTCTAAAAGTTCTTTAATCGTTGTGGTTAAAAGAGGCGAATATCTGGATTCCAGCCATTCGCGGGCGAAATCGTTGGGGACCTCGATGATCATAATATTATTTTCCAAAGAGAGTGGTTTCGTCGGTTTTAACCAGGTTTCGAAGCTGGGTTTGCTTAAAAAAGGAGAGACTGACTCCAATGTTTTTTCCCAAATCGTATCTAAATTCCCCATCAGCCTGGACACTCCTCACAAAGATTTACGAATAAAAATTGCTTTACACATCTTTTCGAAAGCGAAAGGTAAAAGAATAAAAAAGATAATTAAAGCTGTGGATAAATTATTCAACCCCAGAAAAACTAACCAGGACAAGCAAATAGAGAAAAAAAAATAAAGGATAGGTTACTTGATTTAATAAAGAAAGGTTAGTTAATACACAGAATTTGAATTATCCACAAAAATACACACAGCCTGTGGATTATTTTGATGAGACACGATACTATAATAACAAAAGATCATCGCTTTGGCAATTTAAAATATGTTTAAAGATTGAAAGAAAGGAGTAGCTTTATTGATCTCCTTAGCGAAACAAGTAAGTTTATCCGGGTACAAAAGATTGCTTTTCGTAAATAATAATTAATAATGACTATTGACACCACGGGACTTGATTATTATAATTAATACGGATATTTTGCCTAAACCAGGATGTTATTTATTTACAGGATAAAATAATTAACATAAAGAAGGGAATCCTTTTAAATTCGAACAGGAAAGCTTCTTTAACAAGGCATCTTTCAGGAAGAGGTGATAATGATGAAAATGACTTACCAGCCGAATCGCCGTAAATATAAAAAAGATCACGGTTTTTTGGTACGTATGGCATCCAAAGGCGGGCGTAAAATTTTGCAGCGGAGAAGAAGCAGAGGAAGAAAAGCGTTAACTGCTTAAAAAAGATTAAGCATAAAAAGACAATTCCCAAACCTATTATTATAGGTAAAAGTAACTACGTTGAAAATGATTGAAATTATTAAAAAAAATGAAGAATTTCAGATGATATTTGAAAAAGGCCACTCAATGAATGGAAAATATTTGGTGGCTTATTTTCTTACTAATCAATTTGGCTACAACCGGTTTGGCTTTTGTGTGGGTAAAAAAATCGGTATTGCGGTACGACGTAATCGAATGAAACGATTATTGCGGGAAGCGGTAAGAACCCTCGATTATTCCGGGAAAGCAGGATGGGATATTGTTCTGGTAGCTCGTTTTGGGATGATACGAGCTTCGCTCCAAAATATAATTCTGGATATTCATCATATATTTACGAAGACAGGTATTATTAATTAAGATTCCAACCAAAATAGTGATATTACGATCTAAAATCAGGAGGCAAATCCGTGAAGGAAAGGGAGGATTTTTTATGAAGAGCGCAATCCTTCTTTTTATAAGAATTTATAAAAAATTTGTATCTCCTTTTTTACCGAGGGCTTGTCGTTTTTATCCTTCTTGTTCGGATTATTTCTACCAGGCGGTTGAAAAGTATGGAATAATTAAAGGGATTAAGTATGGATTAAAACGTATATTACGTTGCAATCCATTCCATGATGGCGGGTATGATCCGGTTCCGGACAAATAAATCCCCAAAAGCACACAGGGCAATTACTATGTTTATGTAAAAATTATGAATCGAACAACCAATCCGGCGCTTGGAATACTTTTTTAAAAATTATTTACAAGCAAGACCGGGGTTAAATAACTATAAAATAAGGAGTTGTTTAATTTTGGATATTATTATTCGGCCAGTAGCGTATGTTTTACAATATTTCCATAACTATATGGATTGGGGTTGGTCCATTGTATTATTGACTTTGTTGATTAAAATCGTTCTTTTTCCTTTTTCAATCAAGCAAATTCAATCAATGGAAAAAATGAAACGAATTCAACCTAAAATCAAGGAGATTCAGGATAAATATAAAGACCGGCCGGAAGAATTTCAACGCCGGACAATGGAACTATATAAGAAAGAACAAGTTAATCCCCTCGGCGGCTGTCTGCCGATGTTGATTCAACTGCCGGTACTTTGGGCTATCTATGCTTTACTAACCGATCCCAAATATTTGGTGGCGGGTCAAATTGCCAAAGATGTTTTTTTAGGGATTTTGCCGTTAGGCGTCACGAATAATATCCCACTAGCTGTTATCTCGGGTGTAACCACTTTCTTGCAGCAAAAAATGACGATGCCTACTACTGGAACGGATTCCAACCAGCAAATGTTTTTATATATAACCCCGTTGCTTTTCGGTTTTATAACCTGGACTGTTTCAGCCGGAATCGGTCTCTATTGGGTTGCAAGCAATGTAATCGGTATCGCACAGCAATATTTGATTTATGAATATTTTATAGTGAAAGAGCACATTCATAAGGACGAAAATGCTGATTCCAATAAAGAAACGGAAAAACAGAAGGATATCGGAAAAAAGAAATAAAGCGCATTACGCTTAACATAGAGGGGGAGCGCAGATGAAAATGGTCGAAAAGGTTGCCCGCACCAAAGAAGAAGCAGTGATGGAAGCTTTGGAGGAATTAGGCGTTGGGGCGGATCGCGCAAATATCGAGGTGCTGGAGGAGTCATCCAAAAGCGGCTTATTGGGATTGATAAGCAGTAAGACCGTCCGGGTCAGAGTAACCGTGAAGGAAGATCTGGCACAAGCGGCGGGATTATTTTTACGTGAGATGCTGGTCAATATGGGTGTATTGGCTCAAGTAGAAATATTCCGGCGCAAAGATAACACGACGCTGAATATTAACGGTAAAGATTTAGGGATCTTAATCGGTAAACACGGGCAAACATTGGATGCCATTCAATATCTGGTTAATTTGTCGGTCAATAAAAATCAAACGGAAAAAGAACGAATTATTGTTGATGTAGAAGGATACCGCCGCCGCCGGGAAGAGACTTTACGCAGGCTTGCCGTAAGAATCGCCGAAAAGGTGAAGCGCGAAAAACGCAAACAAGTCTTAGAGCCGATGTCCCCTCAGGAACGGCGGATCATTCATGCTGCATTACAAGATTTCAAAGATGTTATGACTTACAGTGAAGGAGAAGATCCTTACCGGCATGTTATTATTTCCCCACAGGACAATGATTAGTAAAGCGTTTCGTAAATAATAAAGATAACCCGGACACCCGGGTTTGTTTTTTTTTAAAACTTCGGTTATATTATATATATTGTAGCGTAGCTACAATTTAAAAATTATCCGCAAAAGTTTGCTAAAAAAGCAAATTTTTTGAGGATAATTATATAACAATATAAAAACGCCGGGAGAGAAAGATGTTTCTGAATGATACTATCGCTGCAATTGCAACTCCGATCGGGGAGGGCGGTATTGGAATTATACGGATTAGCGGCCCGCAAGCGAAAAACATCGGAGAGATATTATTGCGGAAAGCCAACCGCTCCGGGATGGCGTTGGAAGATCATCGAATTTATCATGGTTTTGTTGTGGATCCTCAAACCGGGGCGGATATAGACGAAGTGCTTTTTTTTTACGCGCAAAAACCGCATAGCTATACTGCTGAAGACACTTTAGAGATTCAGGCTCATGGCGGCGCTTTAAATCTTGCGAAAATATTGGAACTGATATTAAAACAAAACATCCGGATGGCCGAACCGGGAGAGTTTACTTTACGGGCTTATTTAAACGGGAGGATCGATCTGGTTCAGGCAGAATCCATTATTGATTTAATCCGGGCCAAAACCGACAAAGCGCATGAATTGGCATTGAGCCAGCTAACCGGAAGAACCACTAATGCAATTCAAAAAATTGAGACCGATTTATATCAAATTTTGATTACGATTGAAGCGGTTCTGGATTTTCCAGAGGAAGGTCTGCCGGAAATAACCCGAAATAAGGTGAAAGAAACCGGAATAGCGATTCAGCAAAATCTGAAAGAGTTAATGCTCCAAATCAATGAAGGACGTAAAATTAGGGAGGGTATCGGAATAGTCATCGCCGGCCGGCCCAATGTTGGAAAATCAAGTTTGCTCAACTGTTTTCTTCAAGAAGAAAGGGCGATTGTTACCGAGATTCCAGGTACAACCCGGGATATCATTGAAACCCAGTTTCAACTTCAGGGGATACCGATCCGCCTTTATGATACCGCCGGATTGCGTTCCACAGATAATCCCATCGAGCAAATCGGGATTCAAAAGGCCGAACAATATATGGATGAAGCCGATTTGGTTCTATTGCTATTGGATGGCAGCGAACCTTTGACCGAAGATGACCAGGCCATTATCAATAAAGTCGATCCCGCCAAAACCATCTTGGTCATTAATAAAACGGATTTACCGCCACGGTTGGACAAGGAAAAAATACCGGCCAATATGAGAGCAAAACAGGTCGAATTATCGGCATTGACAGGGAACGGCTTTTCAAGTCTTGAAAAGTCAATTATCAATGCTGTCGGTCTCGGGGCAATCAGGGTCGATGACCGGCCATTACTATCCAGAGTAAGGCATAAAAAAGCTCTGGAACAGGCCGTAGAATCCCTGCAATCTTTTTTGGACGGCCTGGATAACGGGTTAAGTGAAGATTTACTGGCAGTGGATTTACGTTCATGCCTCGCCGCCATCGGCGAGATAACCGGAAAAAATGTTTCCGAAGAAGTATTGCACGGAATCTTTTCCCAATTTTGCATCGGAAAATAGTTAAGAGAAAGGATAATGACTGGTGGAATATGATGTAATCGTAGTCGGCGCCGGCCATGCCGGTTGTGAAGCCGCCCTGGCGGCTGCCCGGCTCGGTGCGCAAACGTTATTGCTTACGATGAATCCTGATACCATTGCAGCAATGTCATGCAACCCGGCAATTGGAGGACCCGCGGCTAAAAGTCATTTGGTGCGGGAATTGGATGCTCTGGGCGGTGAAATGGCAAGGGTTATCGATCAAACGTATTTGAATATTCGCCGGATTAACGAAAGTCGCGGTCCCGCGGCATTGGCATTGCGTGCCCAAGCCGATAAAAAACGATATCATGCAGAAATGACGTTGCGGCTGGAACGCCAATCAAATCTGTTCATTAAGCAAGGGATGGTCACGGAGATCATTGTGAAAAAAAACCGGGTAACCGGTGTTCTGCTGAAGTCAGGGCGCTGTTATTCCGCAACAACAATAATTTTGGCCACCGGGACTTTTCTGGGAGGTCAAATTGTAATGGGAGATATTAAATATCCGGGAGGGCGCCAAGGCGAACCCGCGGCTGTGGAATTAAGCCAAAATCTTACCCGGCTTGGAATCGTTCTGCGGCGTTTTCAAACCGCCACCCCACCGCGGATTCACAGCCGGTCTATCAATTATAACAAGATTACTCCCCAGGCATTACAGGAACCCCAGTGGGGATTTTCATGGGACGGCTGTTTCAAAAAACGGGATCAGAAACCGTGTTGGGTTACAACTACAACCCCAGAAACTATTCGGGTAATTCAGAATAACATCAACTATTCGCCGATCCGTTCAGGGGCAATCAATAGCAAAGGCCCGCATTTTTGCCCCTCTATTGATCGCAAAGTAATCAACTTCCCAGATAAAACCGATCATTTGATCTTCCTAGAACCTGAAGGAGAATTTACCGAAGAAGTATATTTGTTAGGAATGACTACTGCAATGCCGGAGATGATTCAGGAAAAGATCTTAAAGACGGTGCCGGGGTTGGAAGCTGTGGATGTTATCCGCCCGGGGTATGCCGTCGAGTATGACTGTCTGGATTCCTTTCAATTTAACGCTTCTCTGGAATCGAAAAAGATCGAAAACCTGTTTACCGCAGGGCAGATTAATGGAACTTCGGGCTACGAGGAAGCGGCTGCTCAGGGTTTGGTCGCCGGGATCAACGCGGTGCGGAAGCTAAATAACCAGTCTCCCTATATCCCGGATCGGACTACTTCATATATTGGGGTTTTAATTGATGACCTTGTAACCAGGGGAACGGAAGAGCCATACCGGATGATGACTTCCCTGGCTGAGTTCAGGTTGTTTTTACGCTTGGACAATTCATTGATGCGTTTAGGAGAATGGGGATATCAAATGGGATTGGTTGCGCAAGAACGGTGGCAAAAACACCAATGCATATTGGCAGCTATTCGTGAATTGCAGCAGGCTGTCGGGGAAATTAAAATTAAGCCGGATTCAATCTTTTGGGGTAAACTTAACTTACCGCAACCGGATCGAGGTTATCGTTTACCGGAATTAATCCTTAGGCCTGAGATTACCGATACTTTTATTTTGGATTTTTTCCCGGAGTTGCAGAAATATCCGCAACCAGCACGGGAGTATGTGTGGAATGAACTTAAATTAGCGGGGTATCTAGCCAGACAAAAAGATCAACTTCAACAGATTAGAGAAATGGACAGCTGCGTTTTTCAAAATCGAGCTTCCTTCCATACGCTGCCGTACATCAGTGCCGAAGGCCGGGGAATACTTGAGAAAATAGGACCGCGCTCTTTGGGCCAGGCGTTGCGCATCCCTGAATTGGCAGATGGGGACCGGACGGCATTAATATTATACATGAAGCAAAAAGGGGACCCGAAGACAGGCTATGGAGCAGTCATTTGATATTATTGTGATCGGTGCGGGTCACGCCGGTTGTGAAGCAGCGTTGGCCGCAGCCAAGATGGGCTGTAATACTCTATTATTTACCTTAAGCTATAACAATATCGCTTTTA
>JARKQY010000051.1 GCA_029974635.1 Bacillota bacterium
GATATCACAACCGCTGCGGCAAGTGAAAAACCACGTATTTTAAAAGAATTAATTCACGCCGACCGGGAAGCAAAGTTTGATTTGGAAAACGAACCCTTGTTACGAATCAGGCTCGTAAAAATTGATAGTGTTACCTTTATATTGACCGTTAGTTTCCATCATATCATCATGGATGGCTGGTGTTTTGGTTTAATATTTGATGATTTTTTAAGCATCTATGCCAAACTAAGAACCGGCGGCCGGATCGAAACCAGTCCGGTAACCCCTTACTCCAAGTATATTAAATGGTTAAGCGGCTTTAATAAACAAGCGGCGCGGCTTTACTGGGAAGATTACCTGTCGGGCTATAGCCTGCCTGTATATATTGGGACAGGTTCAAAATCAACCAATCCGAAGGGCGATATCAATGAAAAACTCATTGAAATAGACGGCCCTTTAGGAGCCGATATCATTAATTTCGCCAAAAACAATGAGACTACACTTAATACGGTTTTCCAATCGGCCTGGGGATTGCTCCTGCAAAAATACCGGTTGCGGGATGACGTTGTCTTTGGATATGTCGTATCCGGACGTCCACCGGAGATAGAAGCGATGGAACAGATGACCGGTTTGTTTATTAATACGGTTCCGCTACGGATTAAAACGGACCGGAACAGCACCTTCATGGATGTATTGCACAAAGTAAAAGCGGACAATATCGGCGCGAAGCCCCATGAAAACTTGTCACTGGCTGAAATTCAGTCATTATCCGCCGTTAAGCGGGGGGTATTCGACCATATTATAATTTATGAGAACTTTCCCGCCGGAGAATATGTCCATGACCAAAAAACCAAAATGCGTACCGGTTTTGAAATCACCGGCATCGAAGTTTTTGAAAAGACCGAGTATGATTTTACAGTGACCATAACCCCTCAAGATCAATCTTTTACAATCCTTTTCCAATATACTGACGGTTTTAACCGGCAGTGGGTTGATATTATCGGGAATCACCTGGTAAATATCATTCAATGCCTGATTACCCATTGTCATCAAAAAATTGGTGAACTAAGCTTTGCAAGTAACCGGGAAAAAGACCTTATATTAAAGATGCTTCACCATCCAGCCAAAGAGCACCGCCAAAAAACCAGCGTCAAGGAGCTGTTTGAACGTGCCGCCGCCAAGTATTCCCATAATACGGCGCTTAGACTCCGTGACAAATTCATCACTTATCAAGAACTTAATCACCGGTCAAACCGCTTAGCGCAACGGTTAATCGCAACCGGAGCCCGCCGGGACGGAATAATCGGTTTGCTTTTTTATCCGTCCATTGAAATGATAGTCAGCATTTTGGCGGTGCTTAAATCCGGAGCGGCATATTTGCCCATTGAACCTAATCTGCCCGAAAGCAGAATCAATTATCTGCTTCGTGACAGCGGGGCCAATATTCTCATCCGCAGCGGTGAAAACGCGTTTAAATCTCCGGCATACCTTAAAGAAATACTTATTGACCGGGAGCCTCCGGCTAATTTTGGCGCTGAAAATCCGGATATCCAAATCGCTTCGGACTCATTGGCCTATGTAATCTATACTTCGGGCTCGACCGGCAACCCCAAGGGAGTTTTGGTCGAACACCGCAATCTATTGGCCTATATCAATGCGTTTAACGATTATTTTGCCGTAAATCACCGGGATATTTTTCTGCAGCAAGCGTCATACTCCTTTGACGCCTTTGTGGAGGAAATGTATCCGGTGCTTTTAAAAGGAGGGATCATCGTTATCGTGCCGCGCGGCCTGGCTAAAGACATGATCCGCTTACGGGAATATGCCGAACAATGCCAAGTAACAATGATCAGCGCTTCCCCGCTCCTGTTAAATGAGCTGGATAAAATGAAAAACATTGCGAGTGTCCATACTTACATCAGCGGGGGCGATGTTTTAAAAAAGGAGTATATTCAAAACCTGCTCACCCGGGGAAAAGTGGTCAACACTTACGGCCCCACCGAGACTACCGTCTGTTGCACTTATTATGAATGCCGCAAGGATGATGAGGTGATCCCCATCGGAAAACCCATTGCCGGCTATGAAATTTTGATCCTGGATGAAAATAAATCCCTGCAGCCCTTATTAATCCCCGGCGAAATCCATATCGGCGGAACCGGTGTAACCCGGGGATATTTAAACCGTGATGAGTTGACCCGGGCCAAATTTATCCCGCATCCATACAAACCCGGCGAAATCATTTACTGTTCCGGGGATTACGGCAGGGTCCATCCGGATGGATATCTTGAGTTTTTGGGAAGAATTGATAGCCAGGTTAAAATTCGGGGTTATCGGATCGAGACTGCGGAAATTGAAAATAAACTGCTGGCGCACGATGACATCAGCGAAGCGGTGGTTGTGTCCCGGAAAGGCAAGAACAATGAGGATGAATTGTGCGCTTATTTTACATCCGGCAAAGAGGTCTATGTGGACCAGTTACGGGATTATCTGGCCGCGATACTGCCTGAGTATATGATACCCGCCTATTTTATCAGGCTGGCGAAAATGCCGGTGACTGTATCCGGCAAAGTGAATCCGGCCGGACTTCCGGAACCATATCTGCTGATTAATACCGGCGCGGAATATGTCGAACCATCCACCTCGGATGAAAAAATCTTGGTCAAAGTGATTCAAAACGTATTGAAGGTTGACCGGGTGAGTGCCGGCGATAAGTTTTTTAATCTGGGCGGAGACTCGTTAAAGGCTGTACGGGTCGTTGGCAGCTTAAAAGAATATAATATCAACCTGGGATTGAACTTGCTGATGAGTAATATGACCTTCCGAGACTTGGCATCCCACTTTGAGCATCCGGAAGCCAGTCAAAAAAACAATTGTTTTCAAGGCGAAGTCAAGCTGCATCCATATCATATCGCCCTCTTTAGTAATACTTTCCCCGGCAATTTTACGGATGCGGTCCATTGGAATACTTCAGGCATGTTTCGCAGCGCGGACCGCCTGGATTTTAAGACCGTTAAAATGGTCGCCACCGAAATAGTGAGATATCATGATGCGCTCCGGACTGTCTTTTACCAAAAACAGGGTATCATCAAACAATTTGTGCCGATTGCCGCCGGATATGAAGCAGATGTTTTATATTTTGACTTCTCCGGGGTTAAGGACACGCTGAATGAGACCCTGCTGCAAACAATGACGGTCATTCAGAAAAGTTTCAAACCGGACCGGCTTTTTAAGGTGGTGTTATTCCGGACCACTGCCGGTGATTATCTCTATTTTACCGGAAATCATCTGATCACCGATGCTTATTCGGATAATATCATTTATGAGGATTTCTTCCACGGATACAACCTGGCAATCCACCACCGGAAAATTACATTCTTCCCCAAGACGGCCTCTTACGCGCAATGGATTGAAAAGCTTTATGAATATTCCCAAAGCAGTCAATTAACGGCAGAGATCAGCTATTGGAAAAAGATTGTTACGCCCTCCGCGCCGGCGCTGAAAAAAGATTTTAGCCCCCCGCCGGAAGAAACTCTCGCAAACGTCGCCGACCTAGTTTCTGAACTGCTTAACGAAACAAATACCGGTTTACTGAAACAGTATTCATTTCAAAATAAGCGCCGTATTTTTGATATTCTCCTTTGCGCTTGGAGCATTACGGTTTACCAACTGACCGGCCTTAAGCGGACGAGAATATTTTGCGTAAATAACGGACGGAATAGCTTTGACAATTCCATTGATGTATCAAGAACCGTAGGGGCGTTCATGATCACCTATCCGGTACTCATCGATTTGAAAGAAGCGCCGCGGTCGGAAACCCACTTGGAGTACATTACGAATTTAATCAACGATCTGCCCGGGCAGGGATTGGGATTTGAGATTTTAAAATATTTAACCGGGGCTGAACTAAAAAACGGCGCGCAATTTTCCTTACCGGGCAATGAAAAGGAGACTGTTTTTAATTATGTGGGTGAATTTGCCGAAGATAGCGCCATATCCGGTTTCAATACCGGTCCAAAGATACAACCGGTTTATTTAATCGGCGATATGAATCTAAACCGGAGTAAAAAAGCCCGGTGGACCAGTGATTTTAATATCTTTATCAGTATGATCCATAACAAACTGTCGGTTCGTTTTCAATATTCGATATCTGAATATAAAAAAGAAACCGTCCGAAAAGCAATTGCCGAATTCAGCAGGAATATTATCCGTTTGATCACAAGTGGAGGAATATAAACATGATTGAATATAAAAACGCCTATTTTGTTCCAACCCACCGGATATTGGAAGATGAAAATCTGGCGGGTTTTTTCCAAGAGGCGGCCTTTGGGTCTCAAACCGCAAAGGCGCTGATCCCCTTTATCTTGCTTGACGATACGGATGAGCATCTCAACCGGGATAAAGTAGTTTCCTGGCGGAATGAATTTGACGGTATTGAGTGTTATGTTATAAATAAAACCCATATCAAAGAAATTTATAACGAAATAGCGGCGATACTTACCGCCGGACATCGCGGAATATTCAAAGCGGTTTACCCGGATACCCTGGTGAACTATGGCAATACCTTAAATAAGATGTTTATTATTGGCGCGTTATTGGGATGCGAATCAATCCACCGGCGGGATTCCGATATCCTCATCGATACGGTGCCGGAAACCGGTGCAAAAATTTACCCCATTGAAGTTGAACTGGACCGGCTCGGCAAAAAAATCCATGGCAAAACAGTATTTATCGTGGGAAGCGGTTATAAAGGAATGAAAAATATTGATTTTGAAGAATTGCTGGGTAATGATCCGGCTCTTTATAAGGAATATCTGAATTGCCTCGATATGCCCGAGGAATATCAAGCCGAAAAGCTCCGGGATTTTCTGAATCAAGAAGATCCGCCGTTTACCGACCAAATCATTTTAAACGGAAGCCCGGAGTGCGGAAATATCTCCTTTTACAAGGTTTTTGAATATTTGCCATGCTCCCCGGCGCCCTTTACCCTTGGTACGGACTATTTCCCCAAGGAGATTATCAAGCAAGCGGATTTGGCGTTGGTTTACCACCAGCGTAAGGTGATTCACCGGCATACCAAGTGCCGCTATGATAATAACCTTAAAATTTATAATTACGTAAAGGGGGTTACTTCCTTTGTGGATACAATGTCTTTTTACTCCGACTTTTTCCTGAATATGAAAGCAACCATCCTCACCAACCAATCTTTCGAGCATGACCTGGCGGAATTGAACCGGACGCTGGTTGATTATTACCGGGAAAAGATTTATCATATGCATAAGCATAATAGTACCCGAAAACAATCATTTACGCGGTTCATGGAGTTGTTGCAAAAAAGCGGTCATTCATCGGTTCGGGAAGCCGCTGCCAAGTTGCGGGAGCAGCAAGATGAGATTTTTCAGCATACCGCCGCTCTGCTTCGCAAGCATGTTGAATTGCTTGAAGCATGGCCGTTCATTATTCAAGCCGCAAAAATCGCCCGGAATACCCCGGCGCTCCAAGAAATATTACAAATGTCAAAGCTTTGCTGAAGAAAGGTTCATGCTGGTCAAAGACCATTTCTGGCAGCAGGATTCATAGATTTTTATTATTTCCGGCTCGTCCGGGTTAGGGGAAAAAGATGCTGAAAAACTTTGAAAATCATTGGCATGGAAACCATGGTTATTTGAAAAAAGTATTGATGATTGCATTACCGATGATCATCCAAGGGTTGGTCATCCAGTTTCAGACGTTAATCAATCGCGCATTTTTGGGGAATTTGAAAGTAGAGTATCTCGCAGCGGTCGGTAATACTATTTTCCCGTTTTATGCCACCATAACGGTAGTGATTGCGGTTTCTACCGGGCTTACCATTTTAATTGCCCAAAACATCGGCGCTAAACAAGTGGCCGCGGCCAAAGAATATTTACATAATTCAATATTTTACAGCTCAATTTTAGCGCTGATCTTATTTGTCCTGTGGTTCTTTTTTCCCGGGATCATCTTTGCGGTGATGGGTGTAGATAAAGTCCTAATGGGTTATTGTGTCGGCTATGTGCGGATCATTTCCTTTTTCTTGATCCTTTTGGGAATTGATATATCGATTCAGGCGGCGCTGCAGGGGGCTGGGATTACTAAACCCATCATGTATTCGGGACTCGCCAGGATCCTCTGCAACGTTTTGTTGGACTGGATTTTCATTTTCGGGCATTTGGGCTTCCCAAAAATGGGGCTTTACGGAGCAGCGCTGGCAACGGCAATCTCCAATATTGCCGCTATTATGTTTCTTCTCTTCTATTCCCTAAAATCCAAGCGGCTGCCCTTCAAGATCAATCTCCGGGAAGTCTTCGGATCGAAAAATTTTGATAAATTCAAGGATGTCTTACGGGTCGGCCTGCCCACCGGATTTGAATCCCTGATCTGGTATATAGGCATTTTACTCTTTTTGAGGATACTTAATCATTTAGATGAATTGGCGGTAGGAATTTATACATTAATCTATGGAATCGATATTGCGGTTTACGGGATTTATAATGGGCTGGCAAGAGCTTCCCTTACGCTGGTGGGTAACAAAATCGGCGAGGAGAATGAAACGGAAGCCAAAAAAGTTCTTACTTCCTGTCTGAAATATAATTATGTAGTGGTTGGAGTAATATTCCTGGTGTTTTTACTATACTCCAAGCAGATTCTCGGTATTTTTACGAAAGATGTTACCCTCATCGATAAATCCGTGTTTTTCTTTATCATCATGTCGTTTACGCTTTTCCCGCGGTCGTTGAATGTCATTGTGGGCAGCGGCATCCGGGGTTTCGGCGATACCAAGTGGATGCTTTATACACAAATTCTGGGAACCGTATTTGTCATTACCTTCGCAAACATGGCGGTATTTGTATTTCAGCTTGGAATTACCGGAATATATATTACGATATTCATGGATGAATTCTTCCGCTCGGTGCTAAACTCGTTACATTTTTATAAGCACCGGAAAGTATGCGCTTATATGATAAATTCGTGAATGCGCTATTTATATGAGAACGGGCCATGGGATACCCCTTCCATGGCGGTTATTAAAACCTTTGCCGCGCCGTCAAAAATATGAATGGAGATGATATTCTTGGCTATAAAAATTATTGAAACTACAGATACGGAATTATTAGCAACACTAAATCATGACGTTCAAGAAATTCATGCCGAAATTGAACCTGCTATTTTTAAGAAATATTCAAAGGATGAAATGAAGAAATTATTTAATGAGGCCTTGGCGGAAAATATTAAAAGTTATCTTGCCTATTGGGGAGATGAACCGGCGGGATATTTATTGATTTCGGTAATGAAATACCCTGAAACCCCTTTTCGATATGAATATTCAGTTTTATTCATTGACCAAATTTGCGTTGCTAAAAAGTTTAAGGGCAAGAACATTGGGAAAGAATTGATAAACAAAGCTAAATCATTGGCAAATGAACAAGGATTTAAAAGAATTGAGCTTGATTTCTGGTGTAAGAATTCTAACGCCGGACAGTTTTTTAGAACCCAAGGTTTTAATACCCATTGTGAAAGAATGCATTATGATGTGGAGTGATGCAGAATGCCTCTGATCTCAATCCGCGGGCTGAAGCGCACGGCTGCTTAAGATCTTATCGGTTAAAACCGATATAAAATCTTTCTGGATAATTTAGTCCATACCGGGCTATTCAGTCCCCATAATTTGATGTTGTGCTTTTTTATCTTTCCAAAACTTCCACCAACATTTATTTCTTTCCAGAAGGCTTTTTCTTTGAATATCAGCGAATATCCTGTCATTAAATTCTTTCCATTGATTAAACCCTTTTCAGGATTGTTATTGTAATCAATAAAATCGCCCGTTGAAGTATCCAAAGCCCGCCATGAGGTTTTATCCCACAATTTTTAATAATTTTAATAGGTCCTTTACTCCCTCTGATATGTAACATAATAGAATCACTGATTTCAGCATCGCCTAAATTAAATTCAATTGAGAAATCATCTTCATCAAGAACTACCCATGATGTATCCGAAAAATCGGCGGTTGAGAATAATGCTTCTAAAAAGATACTAATACTTGATAATGGAGAAGCATTTTATATTTATGAAATGAGCCTAAAGTCCGTTCCTTTTCCCCAACCTCCTGATAGAACAATAATGATTATTGCTGACTACAATTAAAACGCTCTATATACCCAAGAAAAGCTTTGATGCCCTCATCGATCAACAGTTCCCGATTGGAAATAGGTTTTTTGAGGTAAAGGTTGTCTAGACTACGCACTCGGCTTAAGGCGACATAGATTTGGCCCGAGTCAAAAGCGCCATTACCGGTGTCCAAGTAGATGTTTTTTAAGGTGAGGCCCTGACTCTTATGAATTGTTAGGGCCCAGCCAAGTTTCAAGGGAAACTGGCTAAACTTACCAACTACTTTTTTTTCAATCTTGCCGTTGTTAACTTGATATTGATTTTTTTCCCAGGTTTCCCGAGATACCGGATAATCAATCCCCTCAACCTCAATGATTAGTTCATCTTCAGAGAGTTCTTTAATTACCCCGGTAGTCCCGTTGACCCACGCTTTCCCCGGATCATTTTTGATAAAAAT
This sequence comes from Bacillota bacterium, assembly GCA_029974635.1. GTDB lineage: Bacteria > Bacillota > UBA4882 > UBA8346 > UBA8346 > JAEZJQ01. Next base: position 8,561 of record JARKQY010000051.1, read on the forward strand.
CACTTTGGCACCCACTTTTAAAGAGAGTATGGGTAGAGTGGGGAAATCCTCCCTGCTGAACTTGCCTTCAATAATTGCCTGATATTGGCGTTTTGGCGTTTGTAACGCTTCTAGTTTATCGGCATTATAACGCTGGGCCGCTTCATTCGTGCAGGTTAATACTGTGATATCATCAAGTTGATCGATAATGTTTGTAGCTGTGACCCGCCCATTTAAGGTGTGGATCAACTCCCGACTTAGGTTGCTCTGACGGACTTGTTCCAAGAGATTGATGAATTCCTGGTTGGCTTGGCGAAATATTACCTCAAATTTAATATATTTGAATAACTCATCGATGATGGCTGAGCGGATAACTTGAGAATTAAAAAAAAAGCGATTCCGGTAACGTCCACTGGGTCTAAATTCGAACTGCTCTTCACGGACCACGACCGGAGGCAATTGATATAGGTCCCCAATCAGGATTAGTTTTACACCACCAAAAGGTGCGGTCGATTTGCGGTTGATTTGGAACGAGTAATTGATGGCGTCCATTAAATCTGCCCGTACCATGGAGATCTCATCTATGACCAAATAGTCGACTTCTTTATAAATCTGTGGTTGCCGGCTTTCTCGGATCTGCTCTGGGTAGAGTAAACCGTGTTCTAAATAAAAAAAGGAATGGATCGTCTGCCCACCGATATTCAAAGCAGCAATGCCGGTGGGAGAGAGAAAGACCGTATTACCGGCCAATTTGGTTAGTTCTCGCTTGGTGAAGGTAGATTTCCCAGTGCCTGCTTTTCCGGAAATGAAAGTGATTGGAGTACCACTTGTGATACAGTCGAGTGCATCTTGGAAAGCTGGTAAAGTGATATAGGGCTGTTCGATGGTTGAATTTGGCATTTCAATTCCTTGTATTATTTAAAAATTGAAACATAGCGAAAATGTTAATATTGAGTTGTTTTTATTATTTCATATTTTATGATGAGGGACAAGTTTGAAAGCGAACCGACTTTGTTCAACGAACTTATGTTTTATGAGCCAATCTTTTATTCTTTTCACTTTTTATATGTAGCTATGTTCTTTCATCATAAAAAAGCTCATGCTGGCAATTTGCATGGCGGCCCCGAGATGTCGTCTCCTAAGGGAGGCGAAACATCAGATATACGGTTTAGAAAACCGTTGAAGATTAACTTTGGTCATCGAGATTGAAAACCCAGTGCTAAATGAGTTTTACCGAACTTATGGTTATGGTCTCCGTATCGGGTCTAACGGCGAATTTTTCAACTAATTTGCGAAATGTTACTATTCGTATACCGAAACACTTCGTTCGCCCCGCAGCACTCCAAGCACGCCCTCCATCATGGCAAACATTTCGTTTTCGCCCGGAATCACTTCAACAGGTGCAAATTTATCTACACGTTGTTTGATAACTCCGGTAAATCTGTTGGAATAGCCAAGTCCGCCAGTGAGGATGATTGTGTCTACATTGCCTTCCAGCACAGCGCACATTGCGCCGATTTCTTTTGAAACCTGATAGGCCATCGAATCCAGTACCAGCGCAGCAAATTCATCTCCACTATTGATCATTTTCTCGACCTGACGCACATCGTTTGTACCGAGATAAGCTTGAACACCGCCGTTTTTGATAACCTTATCAAGCATTTCGTCCATTGTATACTCGCCGGAAAAACACATTTTAATCAGCGGTACAGCAGGTATTGAACCACTGCGTTCAGGTGTAAATGCACCCTCTCCTGAAAGCGCGTCATTTACATCGATAACTCTACCGTATCTGTGTGCACCAACAGTTATACCGCCTCCGAGATGTGCCACAACCAAGCGGCAATTTTCGTATGGTTTGCCGAGCTTTGCAGCAACTTTGCGCGCAATTGCTTTTTGGTTGAGTGCGTGGAAGATGCTGACACGTTCGATACCGGGTATGCCCGTGAGCTTTGCATTTCTGTCCATCTCATCGACAACAATAGGGTCGACAACGTAAGCGGGTATATTGTACGCTGTTCCAATTTCGTTGCCAATGATAGCCCCAAGCGCCGAAGCGTGTACTGCTGCTATATCGACTTTCAAATCCTCAAGCATGGTTGCATTGACAAGATATGTGCCACTCTCAATGGGTTTGAGCAGCCCCCCACGTCCTGCAATAGCGTCAAGTGTGCTTATTTCAAGTTGGATACTTGCCAAAGCCTGTACTATACAAATTTTACGGTAATCTTTTTGCTCTTCGATAGAAGAAAACTGTGACAGTATAGCTTTATCGTGCCGAATTGTCTGGGAAGATATCATTTGCTCGTTGTCGTAAACCGCATATTTTGTAGATGTTGAGCCCGGATTAATTGTTAGAATACGATAGCAATTTTCAGGCTTTTGCGGTGCTACTACCGTTTTTTCCATTTTCTTAACATCGAAATGCAGGAGTTTAGGTTTCTTGACGCGCTGGTTTCCGTCGACAGTAATACTGATTACGCAGTCAATGTTGAGCATTCGCTCTGTTACAAGCGCGAGTTTGGAGTTTATACCCTCGATATTGATTTCCATTTGCGATATACCCGGGTCACTTGTTTCGTCAACGAATAAGCGTTTGATGTTCCAACCTTCGTTTCTTATCTGCCCAACAACTCTTCCGAGTACACCGGGGATATTTTTAACGGTGAGTTGCACACATTGAGTTTTAATTTCCATTTAATTCTCCAATACTTTTAGTTATCATAACCCATACCGTCCATTCTTTTTAGGTTATATTTTTCGATTCGTGCGTCACTGGTTTTTAAGTGTTTATGAATACCCCTTTAGTTTATAACTTAACTACTTTATTATTTCTCTATAGTTAAACCCCGCTCAACACTCCGAATGCCCGCAAGCTACGCACTTGGCGCAGCCCTCGATATACCCGAAGGTATGCATCCCGCAGGCCGGGCACAAATTATAATGTACCTTTCCATTACCATTGCCGTTTCCATTCGGCTTGATTTCCATTGCTGGATTGATCTCGGCGGGAGCGGCCTGGGCCAGGCCCAATTCCAACTGGGGCTGGATTTCGGCGGCTTCTTCCCGCTCGGCTTTCTTCCAGAGCTGTTCGGTAATGAACTGGCCGATGGCGTCGGGGACCGAGCGTACCCGGTTAAGGCCGAAGCCTACGGTGCGGCTACCGCCGATGCCTACCAGCTCATCGGCTACTGCCTCGGGATCGATACCGCAGCGGAAACCTAACGATATCAAACGGGCAATAGCCTCGGTGAAGGCTGAAATATCGCTGCCGGCCTTGCCGATCTGGGCGAACAACTCGAAGGGCTGGTCATTATGAAAATTGAGCGTCAGGTACAGGTTGCCCTCGGGAGTTTGCCGGGCATCAGTAATGCCGGTGAGGCTCCGGGGACGCTTGATGGGGAGTATCCGGCCCCATTCGCCGCTTAAAATCCGGCCGGGTTCCAGCCGGGCCGTCTTCGGTTCGGATTTTTGCTCCGCTTTTTGCATCGGCTGGTTTTCGATACTGCCGTCCCGGTAGACCGTAAGGCCTTTACAGCCCAGCTTATAAGCTAGGCGATAAGCCTCGGCCACCTGATCAGGACTGGCTTCCTTCGGGAAATTGATGGTTTTGGAGACAGCATTATCGGTATATTTTTGAAAGGCGGCCTGCATCCGGATGTGCCATTCCGGCTCGATTTCATGAGCAGTCACAAATATGGACCGCCATTTTTCGGGAATCAGCTCCACATCGTGAATATGGGATGCGGTAGCCACGGCATCCAATAATTCCTTACTGTAAAAACCATTTTCCCTGGCAATCTGTTCAAAAGTACTATTAACCTCTATCAGGCGGTCCTTGTCCATGATCTCCCGAACGAAAGCCAGGCTGAAAAGGGGTTCGATACCGCCGCTGGTGTCGCAGATGATACTGATGGTGCCGGTGGGGGCGATGGTGGTGGTAGTGGCGTTCCGTAATTTCAGAGCCCCTCTTTTATCATAAACGCTGCCCTTAAAATTGGGAAAAGGACCGCGGGTTTTGGTGAGTTCAGCCGAGGCCTCTTTGGACTCCAGGTCGATGGCCCGCATCACCTCTTCGGCCAGCTTGATGGCAGCCTCGGAATTATAGGGGATCTCCATTCGAAACAACAAATCGGCCCAGCCCATGACTCCCAAACCGATTTTCCGGTTTGACTTGGTAATCTCCTCGATCTTGGCGATGGGGTACCGGTTGACCTCAATGACGTTATCCAAAAAACGGACGGCCAAACGGACCACCCGTTTCAATTCATCCCAGTCCAGTTCATATTTACCGCTTTCAGCACGCTTTACCATCAACGCCAGGTTAAGGGAACCGAGATTGCAAGATTCAAAAGGCAACAATGGCTGCTCACCACAGGGATTGGTGCTTTCAATATCCGCCACTTGCGGAGTAGGATTGGCTTCATTCATATGATCAATGAAAATGACCCCAGGTTCACCGCTTTGCCAGGCCGAGACTACAATTTGTTCAAAGACATCCCGGGCCGGCAGTTTGCCGGTGGGTTTCTTGGTATGCGGGTTGATTAGATAATAATCCTCCCCTTTTTCCAGGGCTTCCATAAAGGCATCGGTGACGGCAACCGACAGATTGAAGTTGGCCAACTCCCCCTTGGTCTTTTTGGCATTAATGAACTCCAGGATATCCGGATGGTCGATACGCAGGATGCCCATGTTTGCTCCCCGCCGCGTGCCGCCTTGTTTCACCGCCTCGGTGCTGGCGTTATAGACCCGCAAGAAGGAAAGAGGACCGCTGGCCACGCCGCCGGTACTGCCCACCGCATCGTTTTTAGGCCGCAGCCGCGAGAAGCTAAAACCCGTGCCGCCGCCGCTTTTATGAATCAAAGCCGCCAGTTTCAGCGACTCGAAAATGCTTTCCATGGAATCGTCGATGGGAAGCACAAAACAAGCCGACAACTGACCCAGCTCGCGCCCGGCGTTCATTAACGTTGGAGAGTTGGGCATGAACTTCTTTTCATCCATGATGCTGTAAAAGTCTTCCGCCAGCCCGGCGATTTCAGCTTCCGAGGCCCCAAAAGCCGTTTTCTCCACCACCGCCACATGCAAAGCAACACGGCGTATCATATCTTCCGGGGTTTCAACCAGCATCCCGTTTTCTTTGCCAAGATAACGCCGCTCCAATACCGCTCTAGCATTTGCCGACAATTCCATCCGTGCATCCTCCTTCATTATTTCCTGTTGTTTCGAAGGCGATCTACTACATATTGTTGCCAAATATATTTTAATATACAACATATTGTTTGTCCAATGAATTATGATTTTTTTCCGGTGATTTTAATTAAGAAGCGGCGAATATCGTAAAATTACGCTGGAATTCGTTGCGGTTTTCTGATTTTTGAATTTGGGGTCCATTGCAGTCCAAAATAATTTCGGCATTGCAACGAAGTAAAAAATACTACCCGGAAGTTAAAACTTTCCGGGTAGCCATATTTTCTCCTGATCGACTGCACATCAATGTTAATTATTCCCGAACATAAACTCTTCCAAATAACGGTTTTTAACTTGAACTTGCTGGAGTTGATACTTTACAATATCCCCGATGGAGATAATTCCGGCAATTCCGTCCTTGGTTACGATAGGAAGATGGCGGATCCGGTTCTGGGTCATGATACCCATGATGTAGTCGATATCATCCTCGGGAATCGCCACGATTAAATTGGAGCTCATCAAATCAGTCACTTTTTTGGACCTCAAGGTATCGTAATTCCCATAGGCAGCCTTGACAATGTCCCTCTCAGAGATAATCCCGACAGGTTTACCGCCTTCATTGCAAACGATCACCGCCCCGATAGAATTCTCGACGAGCTTTTGCATTGCTTGAAAAACCGGTTCGTCAGGGAGAATGGTAATCACTTGCTGGCCTTTACTTTTCAGCAAATCCGCAACTTTCATCATTGACTCTCCTTTTCCTTTGGATTCATAACTACTTAATATATATTCAAACCCGGTCATCCAAATCATTCGGCTTGCGCCGTAATCCTTTACATAACTTCTAGCCATCTGTAAAAAATCCTCTTTCTTTTCAGGAAAGAGGGGAATGCAGGGATTCCTTGCGTACTATCTCGGTAGTCAGGTGCTGATGCAGATCAAATTCCAGATAATGATATATCCTGGAAACAATGAACTTGGGGAGCTTGGAGCGCATCATCAGATAATCGAGTAATTGCTTTTGATGCGCCAAATTAGGGTAAATGATGCCCGGAACCCCGGTTGCCAGACGCAGCCAGCTAAAGTTGGAATAATCGTCGACAGTCACCACTTTTTGATTGATGGTGTACCCAATAGCAAACAGTACCTCAATCTCCTCGGGCAAAATCCGGATCTTGAGCTTGAACTTGCCGTAATAATCGCGATATGGCTTGATCGGGTTCATCCCGAAGCCCCGTTTCCGCTCCCCAGGTTCCTCTTTGGCGCGAATGAAGCCGGCATTACGCTGATCATCCTTGTTACCGATGAAACAAAATCCCGTTATCTGCAGATCGCGATATTGGTACCATCCTTTGGGCTTCAAAAACCGGTCCAATATTTTTAAGACAGCCGCTTCCCCCATATTCACCTCGAAAAATTATTTTAAAACACCCTTAATCTCAAGAAATTTTCTTTGACGAAATCAAACTTCCGGATCTCCTGCAATGCTTTTTCCATGGACGCTTCACTGGCTTCATGGGTAATCAGCACTATCGGGACGTAATTTTCCTTTTCATGAGCTTCCAACTGCACCATCGATGATATGGAAATCCCGCAATCCCCGAGTATTCCGGAGATCTTCGATAAAATTCCCGGAGCGTCGAGGGTGAAAAATCGCAGGTAAAAACGGTTTTTCACCTGGCTGATGGGAATGGTTTTCACCTGCACGTCAGGATTGATAGTCCGTTTACTGGATTGTTCCCCTTCTTTTAAAAGCAGATCCTGCGAAAGATCAACGATATCACCCACAATTGCGCTCCCGGTAGGTCTCTCTCCGGCTCCAGGTCCATAAAACATGGTATCCCCCACAAAATCGCCCTTCACAAATATGGCGTTCAGTTCCTGATTAACAGCGGCCAGCAAATGAGAGTTGGGAATCAAGGTAGGATGAACCCGTAAATCCAAGCCATCCTCCACCAACCGGTAGATGGCTAAAAGTTTGATGGTATATCCCAAACTCTTGGCAAAATTAATATCCAATTTGGTAATCGCGGTGATACCCTCGACGAATATGCTGCCAAAATCAACAAATCCGGAAGAAACGATGGAAGCCAGAATGGTCAATTTATGGGCGGCATCCCCGCCCCCCACGTCCAGAGTGGGATCAGCTTCAGCGAAGCCTTTAGCCTGAGCCTCCTGCAGCGCCTGTCCGAACTCCAGCTCATCCTGATGCATCCGGGTAAGAATATAATTGGAGGTGCCGTTCAAAATACCATAGATACTTTCAATGGTATTGGCCACTAACCCTTCGCGTAAACCCTTGATAATCGGGATTCCACCCCCCACGCTGGCCTCAAACATCAAGTCCACTCCGTTGGCCGCGGCGATTTTAAACAGCTCACGCCCTTTGGTGGCAATTAAGGCTTTATTGGCAGTTACAACATGCTTGCGGTTTTGCAATGCCTTACAGATGAAACTGAAAGCCGGCTCATAACCGCCGATAGTCTCCACTACGATATCAATCTCCGGATCCAGCAATATATCATCGGCATTGGTGGTGCATTTGACATGACTCAAGTCCAAATCCCGGTTCCGGCTCCAATCCAATTCCGAAATGGCCTTCAATTGAAAGGTTAATGCCGAACGGGTATGCAGCAACTCCTTTTGTTTAAGTAAAATCCGGGCCACACCGGTTCCCACGGTACCCAACCCAATAATCCCTATATTCACCAGATGATCCTTCATAATAAACCTCCCTTTAAAAATAGATGATCCGAATCAAAAAAGCCTTTCATCCTGATAAAGGACGAAAGACTTTGGCTTCCGCGGTTCCACCTTTGTTGGCGCATGGCTCATAGCGCCCGACTTTCAAACGATAACGGCCGTTACCGGGAGGCCATACTCATTCGGCGCTAGTAAGCATAGCTTGCTACCGAATTTTCCGGCCGCCGCTCCAGGGTGGTATCATTAACCCGGCTTAAGGAAGATTCGCAGCATTCATCCTCCCTCTCTCATAAACCGGAGTGTAATAACTTATCCCTGTCATCGCTTTAGATTTTTAATATAACACCCTGCCCTGAAAAAGTCAACTGTCTATCATGATTCACCGATAATTTTAATCAAAACCCGTTTGCGGCGCCGGCCGTCAAATTCGCCGTAAAAGATCTGCTCCCAGGGTCCAAAGTCCAATTGGCCGCCAGTGACCGCCACCGTAACTTCCCGGCCCATGATCTGCCGCTTTAGATGAGCATCCCCGTTATCTTCACCGGTCCGGTTATGCAGATATTGCGAAACCGGTTCATGGGGGGCCAGCTTTTCCAGCCAATTCTGGTAATCATTCCATAGCCCGCTTTCGTGATCATTGATAAAGACACTGGCCGTTATATGCATCGCGTTTACCAAACACAGCCCCTCTTTAATTCCACTTTCCGCAAGGGCTTCATTTACTTGCGAAGTAATATTGATAAATTCCACCCGATTTTTCGTAGTAAAGACCAATTCTTTCCGAAATGATTTCATTTCAACCACCCCAGCTTTTATCTTATCAGCAACAGTGATTCAATATCTTTCAGCTCCATAACATCGGTAAATATTCCCATATGGCCTGAAATAACGGAATCAAAAATCAACAGCCTAAAAAACTTCCCCAGTTCAAAACGTTGAATCTTACCGTTAAACAGATCATCCAGCACTTCCAGCCCCTTGTCGCCTGAATGGCAGACATAATAAAATGTGCCGTATGTCATCCGGGAATGAAGACTCCCTTGCCAAGCCTGTCCCGGAACATAAACCATGGATTCCATGGTTTCGTTTCGATCCAGCCTCAATAATTGATACCAGAAACCCGACGAATTGTTTCCCGGAAACTGCCGGTAACGGAATTCCAGCCCCTGTGATTTAAATTCCCCGATTAAATTGAGTACCGCATCACCCCGCTCATTGGGGGGCAAACTAAGCAACTGGCTGTCAATCCGGATTATCAAATCCGAATTCTGTTTTAATAACGATATAAGTTTGAAACTCAATTCCTTTTTGGCCTGCATGCCGGATAACCGGTCATATTCAATATGAAACCGGGGGCCTTCCCATCCGCCTCCGGATTTATTTTCGGTTAACCGCCACGCTGAATTTTTCATGCCATCACAATCCTCTTGCTAAACCGTATTTTTCAAAACACTCTCCAGTTTTTCCTCTAATTTTCTGGTTGCCTGATTAATATGGGCCTTGATGGCCAGAACCAAGGTCGGGGAAAAAGCCTTCTTCAACTCATTGAGATCACCGGTTGATATATTTACATCAATAAATAAGTTGAGTTCAGAAATTAAACCCCGATCTTCCTTGGGAAATAAACGCGTTGCCTGCTCCTGCGATAGAAAACTGCACATAATACAAATGTTCAGCTTATCCTCTTTCAAAAAAACACTGACTCCTATATCGCTGATCCCGACTGAATCCGGGTCTTTGTCCGCGTAATTCTGGCTCCAGGAAGTAACCACCTGGGAAAAATCTTCGATTGAATTGATGGAATAAAGATAATACCCTTGTACCCCAATGCCTAGCACCTCTTGGGGAGTTATCACTTTGGAGATTACATTCAAATTGGATTGCAACATTTCAACAAAATACTCATAGCTGGGACAAGAATCCATGGTGAAGGTGAGCCGGTTGGGTTTGATCCGGATCTCCCAGTCTTCCGCCATTTTGTCCTTCCGTTTTAAAAGGAACTCATCCGGATTGATAGCTTCTATATCATATAAATCCTTTGTAAGTTCTTTGAGTTCACCCATATAATCAACGGAATTCTTATACGTATATCGAACTTCAGCATACATCCGCAACTTAAAAATTTTATCAGCCAGCATCTTGTAATATTCACTTCCCTCAATCCGGCAGTTGGGTTTTGCAAAAGTAACCCGCCATTGCGGATGTATATCTTTTTACCGCTATACTTATATTAATCGGTAAAAATACGGGAAACTGAATATCAAAAGTTATTATTGCCATTCCACCGTGGCCGGCGGTTTACTGGTTACATCGTAAAGTACCAGATCAATAGCGGAGAATTTGCTTTCAATATCCCGGCTCAACTCCGCAATTAAGTCCATACTCACATCTTGTCCGATAAAGGCCGGTCTTCCGGTCATAAAATCATTGGTAACAATGGTCCGAATGGCCACTGAATATTTTTTGGTTATTCCGACGGGCAATAATACCGCAAATACTTGGCTAACAGGTTTCCGGTTCAATTTTTTCACGACTAAATCATCGATTTCCCGTAATAACTCAACATTTTCCGGATTAAGATACATTGGATGGCAATTCAGGAGTCCATCCAGTTTTGATTTATTTAGGACATAGGCCACCCGGTTGATAAAGTCCGTCTGATTGGGAATATCCTTACTGATATTGTAAACACGGTCCCATTCCATGGCCAAGCCTTTACCGGAAATGACTGATAAATAACGGTAACTGCGGCAGTCACCTTGAACGCCTACGGAACGAATAGGAATTACCGAACCTTCATATCCGTATGGTTGCGCCACTTTACCAATAACTTCCTCGAACAGCCGGCTTTGGGCGTCGCTGATTTGATACTGGCCGTCGTTGCAAATAACCCGGATTGCCAATCCCGGACCGGGAAACGGCTGCCGGGCGGCAATGCTTTCATCAATGCCGAGCGCCCGGGCTACCTGCCGGACTTCATCCTTATGCCAGTCCCAATTGGTCTCCACCACCAGTCCTTTTTCGCGGGCTTTGCGAACGATATCCACATCATTATGATGGGTTTTAATCCGGTGCGCAAAACTGGAAACATCGGGATTGCCGCTTTCAATCAAATCCGGCCGCAAAGTTCCCTGGGCCCAAAAAGTTTTATCAAAGTCCAGGTTAAGCCTGGCCGCTGTTTGCCGGACTACGTTAATAAATACTTCACCGATGAGGTTCCGCTTCTCTTCCGGATCCACCAGCTGGGTAAGAGGGCCAATCTTTTTACCGGATGCCTCCACCACTGAGTCAAAGAACTGGCCAGCGGCATTCTCCCGCAACAAATGGACAATTCCAAGCCGGGCAAGGTTTTCACAAACAATATCGCTTTCGTTCTTTCGCATTAAACCATGATCGATATGAATGGCATATACATTTTCAGGTTGCAACGCCTTGAGCAATAACGCCGCGCTGACTGCGGAATCAACCCCGCCGCTTACCAGCACCAGTATCTTTTCATCCTTTACCTTCTCTTTAATTTTGGCGATTGCAGTCTGAATCCGGTCTTCCAGCAGATAATTACCGGACAAACCGCAGATCCGCCATAGAAAATTGGTCAGTATCACTTTGCCGTTTTCGGTGAGATCTACCTCGGGATGAAATTGCACTCCGTAAACCTTCCTTTCCTCATGATAAACGGCTGCCATCACATTTCCGGATCTGGCTCCCACCTTGAGATCCGGTGCTATTTGGGCTACCGAATCCCCGTGACTCATTAAAACCCGCTGCTTACTATCTAGTCCATCAAATAACGGACAGGCCGGTTCAACCTCAATCTCGGTTTCCCCGTATTCGGTTTTGACTCCGGGCCGCACCACCCCGCCGAAATACTGGTTGATAAGCTGCATTCCGTAACAAATCCCTAATACGGGAATTCCCAATGAGAATAACTGCGGATCATAAGTTAACGGCTGATCCGTCCAAACGCTCCCCGGCCCGCCGGATAGAATAATGCCATGATACTCCCGCAGAATATCCACTGATACATTTAAAGGAAAGATCTCCGATTTGACTGCAAGCTCCCGGACTTTGCGGTCGATTACCTTGGTATACTGTCCGCCGCAATCGAGAATCGCAATTTTATCAATCACCATAATACCACCCCGTAATCATTACCTATAAGATTTTCTTAATTATAACAGATATAACTTTTAAAAAACAACCGTAACCCGGATAAAGTTCACCTAAATCATAAAAATCGGTCCCAAAATTAAAAAGGCTGTCTAAAAAGTACTTTAAATCTAGAATGATATACAATATATAGTATCCATAGACAACTCCAAACCCATATATTGTATATCATCATCATTAAAATACCTTTTGGGACAGCCCCTGAATTTATTATTAAAACCATTTAACCTCGATTCGGCAAGCCTTGAATATAATTATTAAAGCTACTTGCCGAATCCAAGCAGAATGAACAATCTATCTGCTGGCCGATGTTAACGGCGTTTTTACGAAAAACTCATTTCCCGAGCAACAGGGAGAGTTCCACCACATGTTCCTGCTCATCAATGATGACATGACGCAGTTCATGTTCGAGGGTTTCAAACTCATACGGCAGATCCTTTTTATGATCGATTATTTTTTGATAAATCTGCTTGTAAAAGTCAATAGCCTCTTTTTCACCCTTTAAGTTAATCTCCAAGATCTTGACGGTATCTTGGGCCCGGTAGGTTTCGGAAAGCCCCATGGAAGGTTCTCCGCCCAAATATCCTCCGATGAGGTTACGAAACACCTCTTCGTGCTTTTGCTCATCCGCGGCGAGCTCTTTCAATCTAGCGATGATCGCTTCAGCCCCAATGCCTGTGATGGCTTCTGCATGGGCCAAATATTGGATTCTTGCTGCATGTTCCGATTCCAGCGCCCGGTTAATCAGTACTGCCAATTCTTTTTTAATTTCACTCATTTGAAAACCTCCACTTTTAATTAATTTATTATTTCACCGAAATTAAATTTCACCAACCGCACATTCATGCAGAGTGAGTATCCATCATCCCCTTTCTTTAAATAAACTAATTATTAAATAGTAATAATTACTATTTAATAACCAAAAAAATATTACTCTATTTGGCTGCATTCTTCACAAAAACCTTCTAACATGATTTTTTTAGCGACTATATTAAATTTTCGCTGCAATTCCTCCGGGATGATTACCTTGTCATAGTAGTCGCTGTCAAAATCAATGATTTTATGGCATTTCAAACATCTAAAATGATGATGCGGGCCGGTATTGGCGTCGAACCGCCTTGAACCGCTATGGCCTTCCACAATATCAACCAGTTTCATTTCAGTTAAGGAAAAAGCCGTGCGGTAAACTGTATCAAAGGATATATTGGGCAAACTATCCTTTACCCGTTGATAAATCTCGTCAATGGAGGGATGGTCCGTGGCCTGCAACAGTTCTTGATAGATGAAGACACGCTGCGGCGTTATTTTCAACCCGCGTTCCTCACACTTCTGGTAAAATATTTTCATTGCTTCTTCAACATTTAACTTTTTCATGTAATTACTATATAATAATTATTACTATTTGTCAAGAATGTTTTTATCTTTCCGGAAGGGGATTTAAGATTTTCCCAGAATTGATTAACACCAAAGCGGTGAAAAAGCCGGTAACGCCGCCCGAATCAATGACAATACGGAGGTGCGAAAAATGCAACATATTGAAATTCCCTTTGACCAATTGAATCTCAATGTTTTTCAGTTCTGGAAAGACTCCTTATTGCTTACCGCCGGGGAGAATCAACCCGGAAAGTTTAACACCATGACCATCGGTTGGGGCTCTCTCGGAGTGATCTGGGGCTTCCCCATGGCTTTGGTGATGGTCCGTCCCAGCCGGTATACATATGAGTTCATGGAAAAGAGCACCTCATTTACCATTACCGCCTTCGAACCGCGGTATCAAGAGGTTTTGAGCCTAATGGGCACCAGATCCGGACGGGATCTGGACAAAGTGGCCGCCTCCGGATTAACCCCGGTTCCTTCGACAAAGATACCCGCCCCCGGCTTTGCCGAAGCCCGGTTGATCCTGGAATGCGAAAAAATTTACAATGATGATCTGGTGGTGACGGCGCTGGAGGAGTCCGCGCTGAAGCACTACCGGGACGGAGATTTTCACCGGATCTACCTGGGCCGGGTGGTGGCGGTACTGAAGGCAGCCGGGCAAGCGTAAGCGTCACGACCTGACACCATCCAAAACGTACTTAAAGGAGATCAAAACTGCCGAATCCGGGAAACCCCTGGCAACGTTGGCTGAAATCCATACAGGAACCCGGATCGGACCGTTGGCAATCAATGGTGCCATTCAATCCACACTCCCGTGCAGGGAGTGACTGGGACAATGCAGATGATGATCTTGCAAAATTCGTTGTTTCAATCCACACTCCCGTGCAGGGAGTGACGAACACATTAGAATATTTATCAAGTTCTTTTGAGGTTTCAATCCACACTCCCGTGCAGGGAGTGACAGCGCCGGGGAAAGAGTCAATGATCTTCCCCCGATTTGCCAGACACTCAGTTAAAAGGTAAAATAAAAACCAAGGAGCTGAGTGAAATGACAGAAGAACGTAGGGTATTTACCAAGGAATTTAAGGAACAGGCTGTAATGCTTATCGAAAGCAGCGGTAAAAGTGTTGCCGCAATCGCTAAAGATTTAGGAATCCGAGAAAACAACCTCTGGCGCTGAAGAAAAGAACTTCGTGAAGCGGGCGAACGCAGCTTTCCAGGCCAAGGTAACCGTCAACCAAGTTCAGATCTGGAAGAAGAAGTACGCCGCTTAAAAGAAGAATTGCTTCTCGCCCAAATGGAGCGTGACATCCTAAAAAAAGCGGTGGCCATCTTCTCAAAACCCCAGAAATGAAGTACCGGGTGATCCACGAGACTGCTAAAGAAAACCAAAACTATAGCATTCTGAAGATGTGCCGCATCCTTAATGTCTCGCGGAGCGGCTATTATCAATGGTGTAAACGTGGCGAAAGCCATCGTAGGAAGAAAGACCATGAGCTGAAAGAAAAAATCTTACATGTCTTCACCAAATACAAACAACGATATGGCAGCCCCCGGATTCACAATGAGTTGCGCGACATGGGCGTCCGGTGCAGCAAGAAACGAGTTGAACGGCTCATGCGTGAACTAGGAATACGGGCAAGACATAAACGGCAATTTAAAGTAACGACCAATTCCAAACATGATTATCCGGTTTTTCCGAACCTGTTGAACCGTAAGTTTAAAGTCAATGCACCAAATAAGGTTTGGGTTGCCGATATTACTTACATTCGTACTTTTGAGGGTTGGTTATATTTAGCCGCCGTAATGGACCTCTATTCCCGGAAAATCGTTGGCTGGTCCATGTCGGAGACAATTAACACCGAATTGGCTCTATCAGCCCTAAAAATGGCGATTCATCGTCGCAAACCAGCTAAAGGATTGATGCATCATTCCGACCGAGGTGTTCAATATGCAAGCCACCCTTATCAGAAGCTTTTAAAAGCCCATCAGATGATCTGCTCCATGAGTCGTAAGGGCAACTGCTGGGATAATGCTGTAATAGAAAGTTTTTTTAGTACCTTAAAAACCGAATGCGTTGAAGGCAAGATATATCTTTCAAGAGCACAAGCTAAACGTAAAATCTTTGAATTTATTGAGATTGACTATAATCGCAAGCGTCGTCATTCTACCATTGGAGCTATGTCCCCGGAAAACTTCGAAAATCGAAGGAAAATTGCTTAACTTGATGTCTGATTAACCGGGGGAAACCCAATCCACACTCCCGTGCAGGGAGTGACTGTAAATCCAAAAGGCATTCCTTATCAACTCCGGTTTCAATCCACACTCCCGTGCAGGGAGTGACCAGCCGTTTTTCATACGTTTTTTGGGATTCGCTTTGTTTCAATCCACACTCCCGTGCCGGGAGTGACGGTTCTTCGCCCATCTCGGAAATATCAAATACCAGTTTCAATCCACACTCCCGTGCAGGGAGTGACAGACTTTGGCTGAAAAGTTCAGGGGTGTAACCGAGTGTCAATCCACACTCCCGTGCAGGGAGTGACCGGGGTTAAAAAAACATCATATATACTTGGCACGTTTCAATCCACACTCCCGTGCAGGGAGTGACCCCAGCAAACAGTATCAGCATATAATGACGTTTCCGGTTTCAATCCACACTCCCGTGCAGGGAGTGACGAAGCAGTAAAACTGGTGGACTTCTTCACTATTGTTTCAATCCACACTCCCGTGCAGGGAGTGACGGTCGAAAAAGCTATTAGCCGCGTAGCCAAGTCGGTTTCAATCCACACTCCCGTGCAGGGAGTGACCCATTGACGGGCCGCTCCTGCGCTAAATAGTCTAGTTTCAATCCACACTCCCGTGCAGGGAGTGACGCGGTAAAACAATTTCTTTGCAGCGTGATTCAATGTTTCAATCCACACTCCCGTGCAGGGAGTGACAGTACCTACCTAAAATCCTTGATTCTCAAGATCTTCACAGTCCGTTTCCGCGAACCACCTTTTTTGAGAAGGTTTAAACATGACATTTTTGTCATGTTTAAACCCAAACTCCTTATTCCACCTGCATCGCGAATCCCCCGGGAAAATCATGTTCGCTTGGGGTTCGCGCTAGATCATCATCGTGCCCTCGGGATCATCGGTGGCTTTGACACCCATGTGTTCGACCTGGTTTTTCCAGTTGGCGCCAGGAAATAATAGCACAATCTATCCTTGATATAGCTGCGGAGCCGGGCGAACTGTACCGGGTCCACCAGGTGCTTCAAAGATGGATTTTCGCGCCCGCTGTCTAGTGTAAGTTATTTTAATTATACCAAAAAAATAAATTTTTACTAAGTAAATTTATTGCAACTACTTAATCATGGTAAACAAACTGAATACGACTTGTGGCAGTTTTAGTAAAAGACTTTTCATGACGCTATTCCAAAAATAACCACCGTTTTTCTAAAACCAAATTTCGTTTTTCGACCAACCTTCAATAGCTCCCTTCACTTTTTGCCCATATCCCCAAAAACCCCGTCATCTCCTGAAAAAACCCGTCATCCGTTGATATACATTCATCAAACAATCCAATTCGATGCTGGTGTTTAAAATTTCAGCATCGGTACAACCTTTTTCATTCCATAATTGTTGCATCCGGTTACGGGTCGTCCTGATTTGTTCCCGGAGTATCTCCAGGGAAACTAAATTTTTACTGGCTGACATCCTGATTCCAATACCTCAATTCATTGATTCACTGCAATAACCCATTTCCCCGGGTTTTTGCTTTATATAATCTGCCGGTTTATGGTTTTAACCGCCATATGATATAATAGTTACTGAAAAAGTTCAGCCACAAATTAACAAACTATGGCATCTAGCTTGCCGTTTAGACTATTTCGGCCATATTTCCTTGACAGGTTGTCCAATAATTTTCGCGATAGCTTTTCTCACTTTGGCGTTCTTTTCCGTTCCATGAATCACCATAGAAACCAAAGACTTGCCAACCCCTAGTTCCTTGGCAATTGATGTTTGGGAAACGCCTTTCAGGATTAGCGCCGCTTTTATTTCCAGTGGTGTAACGGTTTCTCCCTCCCCACAATTGAAACAGTTAAGCATGCATAAATATATTATATCTAATAAAAGAGCAAAAATCAAGGAGGCTTGATTTAAATTTGGATAAATATGAAACAATTGGGGCAAGATTAAGGCAGGCCAGAACGATTAAAGGTTTGTCCATACCCGATGTTTTTGAAAAAACATCTATTTCCAGGGGCAATCTAAGTACGCTGGAAACCGACAAGAGCAAACCTTCATCTGACGCTTTAATCGTATTATCGGATTTATACGGTGTAACCACTGACTGGATTTTAAAAGGGGAGGGTGTCGGACCTCAATTTTCCATCAAAGAACCGGCCGAAGCACTCTATGATGCCGGCGGCTTTCCCGGGGTTCCAAATAAAAAACTGCTGAGTTTCTTTGAAGCAATTGCGCAAGAATGGGAAAAAGGAGACGAGGAAACCAGGGGATGGATCATCGTGCAATTACGAAAGGCGTTTCCCGATATTGCCGAAAAACTCAAGAAAATAAGATGAATCATTGCCGCTATACAACTACAACAATCGCTAAATTATATTTAATACTCGCTTGGAATCGATTTACTTCAAGCACATTTTTTGCTCTTTGCAACCTGACCGCTTTGCCGTTTTCCATCCATTGCGTTGCAAAAAGAGGGCGGGTTCCTTGATGTTCCGTTTTGAAACCTAGTTTTACAACTACCGATAAATAATATGAAAACCAAAATCCACCCATCAGCGTGCCGGTATGCTCAAACAATGAAACTTTCCGATTTCAGATCACAGTAATATCGCCCCTCCTGCGCGACAAACTTCAAAACGCAATAATCGGGGTCAGTGACGCCCTTCGGATAAAAAAGATTATCGCCGGTCTTCCACAAGGCCTTTTTTATCCGGTCATCCTCAAGGATTTCCATCCGTCCCTTGAGCAGTAAGCCCTCGTACCGGATAAGCCCCTTGCGGTAAAAATAAATGCACGCATTGGGATTGGCGCGATATTGGCCTACGTGGACGGAGGATGTGTTCGTAGAGAAATAAAAGGTTTTAATGCCCTCGCTTTTTCTTGGAGCCAGCATAGCCTTTGTATTCGGAAAGCCATCGCCGTCTATGGAGCCAATCAAAGCCACCTTCTGCCTGCCAATGAATTTTTCTATCTTCCGCTCAAACCTGCCATCCATTGTTGTTCCCCCTCATTTTTCCTATGGCGCTCCTAAACGCATATTACTTCAATCCGGTTTTACTGTAAGCCCGTCCAAACTCCTTCATCAGCCAGGTCTTGCCAATCCGCCTCACGCACGGACAATTCCGTGCAGGGAGTGACTTGTGGAATCTATGTCCTTGACCAGATTACATTTGTTTCAATCCACACTCCCGTGCAGGGAGTGACAGGACTCATTGACGACAGCCTCCGAATACTCCTTGTTTCAATCCACACTCCCGTGCAGGGAGTGACACCTTTTATAATTAATTGCAGGGCGGTATCATATGTTTCAATCCAAACTCCCGTGCAGGGAGTTACCACGACGGGTCTTTTATCCGTCATGTTCCTTGTGAGTTTCAATCCACACTCCCGTGCAGGGAGTGACAAAAGTCCAGTTAAACGTATGTTTGATTAGGAGCTGTTTCAATCCACACTCCCGTGCAGGGAGTGACCAAATAAGTTGATTATCGCAACCAAGACAGGCGGTTTCAATCCACACTCCCGTGCAGGGAGTGACGCGGGGCACACTGGAGATTGTACATGGTACTTTTGTTTCAATCCACACTCCCGTGCAGGGAGTGACATAAAGTTTTTATCTTTCGGTTGATAAGGTAATAGGTTTCAATCCACACTCCCGTGCAGGGAGTGACAGTACCACTTAAAATCCTTGATTCTCAAGGCCTCCGCAGTTAGTTTCCGCGAACCGCCTTTTTGGGGAAGTCTTAATCATGACATTTTCGGTCATGATTCATCCCAAATCCTTCTCCCGCCTGTAGCGCGAACCTCCCGGGAAAATCATGTTCGCTTGGGGTTCGCGGAAATTACCGGGCAAATCCTTTATGTAATAAATCCATCCTATTTCTGGCCCTTTAATTTCTCCCACTGCTCTACCTGAAACCCGACGAAAACCAGATCGTCTCCGACGAGCAACGGACGTTTAACCAACATGCCGTTGGTTGCGAGCAACTGAATCTGTTCCTCCCCGGACATGGCCGGCAATTTCTCCTTCAGATTCATTTCTTGATATAAAAGGCCGCTGGTATTGAAAAATCGTTTCAGGGGCAAGCCGCTACGGGCCACCCATTCCCTCAATTCGTCCGCCGTCGGGTTATCAGTGGCGATATTCCGCTCCTTATACCCGATCCCTTGTTCGTCCAGCCAACGTTTGGCCTTTTGGGAGGTGCTGCACCGGGGATATCCCAGCAACAAATATTGCATAAGCCACGCTCCTCACCTTGATGAATTCATGCTTTTATTATATCTCCCTCCAGTAGAAAAATCAAAATGGGCGATCATAAACTCCTTGTCCCGCTTAACCATTATCTCCTGACAAAGCCGGCCATCTGTTGATAGACATTCATCAAACAATCCAATTCGATGCTAGCGTTTAAGATTTCAGCGTCGGTACAACCTTTTTCGTTCCATAATTGCTGCATCCGATTACGGGTCGTCCTGATTTGTTCCCGGAGTATCTCTAGGGAAACTAAATTTTTACTGACTGACATTCTGATTTCAATACCTCAATTCAATGATTCCCTGCAATAATTGATTTTCACAATTGCTTTTTCTGATTTTGGCGTTGCCTTTTTAGGATTAGCGCCACTTTAATTTTCGGCGATGTAAGCGCTTTCTTGCTCCCCGCAATTGAAATAATAAAGGAATGCATGAAGTATATTATATCTAATAAAAGAGCAAAAATCAAGGCGGGTTAATCCTAATTTGATAAGTGTAAAACAATTGGGATTCATACGATTCCGGCGCCGAAAAATTCACCGAAAAACAGTTGACAAAGTCTTCTATAAAATGGTATGATGCTCATATCATAGTAAATCAATCAAAATACTTAGTATTAAACGGTGAGCTAAATTCCGAAAAAATTCTTTGGTTGACCAGATATTCTGGAGGCTAAGCCCTATAAACGCTTGGCCTTTTTTGTTTCGGATCAAAATGCAATCCGTTATGAAGAATTCTGTAAGGAGGTGTTATTCGAAAAAATTATTAACGTTGATCCAAATTGCGGTAAACCAAAATATTCGGAGGTATACAAAATGAAAAAAATACTTGCACTTCTTTGCGCTTTAACTCTCATATTTTCAATCGCGTCGGCTTCATATGCCGCAGTTACATTTGGCGGATACGCCCGCGTATGGTATCAATCGGCTTCGGATGGAACAAACAGTAACAACACG
Organism: Bacillota bacterium; assembly: GCA_029974635.1. Lineage (GTDB taxonomy): Bacteria > Bacillota > UBA4882 > UBA8346 > UBA8346 > JAEZJQ01. The sequence goes on from JARKQY010000051.1 coordinate 29,418, forward strand.
TTCCGTTTCGACCATTTGGCGCTGAATTTCAATGCTGACCACGCTCCTGGCAGCGGCGTTTTTGGTAATTTCCAATATTATCAGGTGGATAAAAACTCGCAGGCTAGCGCCGACATCCGGCTGGAAGCCCTTTACTATTATCACAAAAATATTTTTAGCGAGGGTGATGAACTCGATGCGGGATTTATCAGACTTCCTTTTTACAACAGTGCTTTCAAAGGCATTTACATCGGCACTCTTGCTTATTACTCCCGTCCTAAAAACTCTGTCGGTATTAGCTATTCCGGAAAAGCCGAGAGCTTTACATATGCGCTGGCAATAAGTAACGCGACCAATTCAAAAAATATCAATTCCAATTCCGAAGGTATCGATACCACCATTCGTCTTTCGTATGCCGTCCTTGAACGGCTAAAAATTGGTTTGGGTTATAGCGATGATGTAATCAACGACAGCAGCAAAAACTCCAGATTAGCTTTTGATGTCACTTATGGAATTGGTCCGGTGGATATTTTGGCCGAGTATGTGTCGGTAACTCCCCAAGGGGCGGATGCCTTAACCGGCATTTATTTTGAGGGTTCCTATCAAATTACCGATTCACTTGCCGCTTATGTGGGCAAAACATCAAGCGTTGCTAACGGCAGCGGGAAAAAACTGCCTGAGCAGGTCGGCGTAGTTCTCCCCGCTGGTCCGGGAGGTGGCAATATTGCGATAAATGATGACTGGACAGTATTTGGTGTCAAATATCAAGTATCTCCGAAATTTGTCCTCCAGGGCGAATTCTTGAAAGAGGACTCCACCTCGAACCAGAGCTTCGGATTACGCGGGAACTTCAGTTTATAATTCTCAACCCCGGCAAGTCTAGTTTTGATGTAGGTTAAATTCAAGGGTTGTTCCGATTGGTTCGGAACAACCCTTGATTCATTTTCTAAAGATAGTTTTACTAAATGCAATGTAGTAGGTTTAAATTATCATACAAAAAAACTACTGGTTTGTCAGCTATTGATTTTTAAATATTCAATTAAAATATAACGCCGCTCCTCTCCGGTCCCGATCTCCTGCACCACCGCTTTGATCTTCCTGGCCAGGGCGGGGACGGCCCCTAATCGATTCCAGTCGGCTGCCGTGCCGTTAGGGTCGCCCGCAAAACAACTGGAGCCGTCACAACTATAGACATTCAACTCCGCGGTATAATAGCCTCCCCCATTATCAATCAGCTTTACCAGTTGGGTGAATTCAAACAGCGAATCCCGGTTAACGACCAAATAATAATACCCGTCCCGGTAAGTAACCGCCTCGGAGGTCGAATGATGGTCCGTTATCGTCTGGCCAAAATACCGTTCACCGGTGGCCGCCACTATTGCAGCCGGGATCCGGTAATGAAGACCGCTTTGATCCAGCGCTTCGAAGGCCTTACGGTTATACCAGTAGTTATGATGAACCCCGAAGTTGATGACGGTCTCGGGGTTGAGCCTACCTTTTGCAAAAGGCGGCAGCAACACCTCGGAAAAAGTAGTAAAAAACTTGTTCCAACTCCGCCAGGCATCCTGGTCCAACTTAACTTCCCGCTCCTCCGGATTGGCGGCGAACCCGGCCGGACTCAACGCCAGCAAAAATAATAACGCTAACACCAACCACCGTTTGCTTCCACCAAGCCCATATCCCATGATGCCACCCACTTTCTATGGAATCCCCACTCCTGTAAAACGTTCTCGAAATAGCGTTACAATCAAAATGACGTTTTACCAAAGTATAGCGCTTTATTATTTGGCATACTATTTTGGAAGCGCTATACTAGCTATGCCGAGCTAATCAAAAGTAAATTAATAAAATGCTTCATACATAAACAATCGTAAATTCATTTTCAAAATAAATCTAAAACCCCGCTTCCTCTTCCTCACCCACATTATTAAAAAGCCAGGTCGACAGGTACCGTTCACCGGAGTCCGGCAGCAACGCCACAATCACCTTGTTCCGGTTCTCCGGCCTGGCGGCTACATGTAAGGCAGCGAAGGCCGCTGCTCCCGAAGAGATTCCTACCAAAATTCCTTCTTCCTTAGCCAGACGGCGGGCAATATTTCCGGCATCCCGGTCACTGACAGGAATAATCTCATCGATGAATTCCCGGCGGTAAATTTCCGGCACAAAACCGGCTCCAATTCCCTGAATCCGGTGAGGCCCGGCTTTCCCACCCGACAATACCGGGGAATCGAAAGGTTCCACCGCAATCGCCTGAAAATCAGGTTTCCGTTGTTTAAGGGCCCGGGCGACTCCGGTGATGGTTCCTCCCGTTCCGACACCGGCTACAAACATATCGATCCGGCCTTCCGTATCCTCCCAAAGCTCTTCAGCGGTAGTTCGGAAATGCATCTCAGGATTGGCCGGATTTTTAAACTGCTGAGGAATAAAGGAGTTCGGAATCTTTTTGGACAACTCCTCGGCTTTCTCCACCGCGCCCGCCATCCCCTTGCTGCCTACAGTGAGCACAATTTGTGCGCCCAGCCCTTTGATCAAGCGCCGGCGTTCCAAACTCATGGTCTCCGGCATTGTTAGAATCAACCGGTAGCCTTTAGCCGCGCAGACAAAGGCCAGGGCGATACCGGTATTTCCGGAAGTCGGTTCGATTAACGTAGTCTCGGAATTAATTTGGCCCGCCCGTTCCGCCGCTTCAACCATCGCTACGCCGATACGGTCCTTTACACTGGAGAGCGGGTTGAAAAACTCCACTTTGGCCAGAACCGTAACCTCCAGATTCCCAGTAACCCGGCGCAACCGGATCAGGGGAGTCCGGCCGACGGTCTTGGTAATATCGTCATAAACGCCTTTCATCATTGATACCTCCATGATGTTGCTGTGATTATCTCAACTACGGGCTTTCAGCGGTTGTAATTGAGTTTTAGTTTTAGATCATGTAATCATCAAATTCGCCTGTAACGTCCATCCGGAAGATCCGTTGAATATTATCGCGCATCTCACTGATCTCCCGGCCGCCGCGGTGCCTTGGCCGTTCCAACTCTACCGGGATAATATTGCGGACCGCCCCCGGACCGGGAGTAAGGATTAAAATGCGGTCCGAAAGATAGACCGCTTCTTCAATGTCATGAGTGACATAGATGATGGTCAACCCGATCCGTTTCCAAATGGCCAACAAATCGTCCTGCAGCCGTTCCCGGTTAAAGGCATCCAGCAGTCCGAAAGGTTCATCCATCAGCAGGATCTTCGGCTCCACCGCCAGCGCGCGGGCTAAGGCGACCCGTTGCCGCATTCCCCCGGAGAGTTGATAGGGGTATTTATTTTCAAATCCGGAAAGGCCGACCAAGGCCAAGGCTTTTTGCACCTTCCCCCAGCGCTCCCGCCTGGGAATGCCCCGCAGCTTCAAGGCAAACCAAATATTTTCCGCCGCTGTTTTCCAAGGGAACACTGAATGATCCTGGAAAACCATGCTGACGTCGAAACGCCGCCCGTCTTTAAAAAGGCTGTTAAAGATCGGAGAACGGAACCGGTATTTCCTTTGATATTCCCGCAATTCATCCCGGTTGGTCGGCGGCGGCTCCAGGACCACCTCCCCGTCGATGCGTACCAACCCGTCCGTAGGCAGCTGCAGTCCGGCAATCAATTCCAGGATGGTGCTTTTCCCGCAACCGCTAGGGCCGATGATACTGATGAACTCCCCCGGACGGACCGCCAGAGAAATATCCAGAACCGCCGTTAACCCTTCGGCTGCTCCATCCGCCGTAGTGATTGAAAAAAATTTGGTCAAATTTTGTAACTCAATAACTGCCATGCCTATTTTCTCCCTTCACCCCGACACCTCGCCGATTTTCCATAGTGAAAGCTTCAACTCAATATATTTCATAATTTCAATCAAAAACCAGCCGAAGGATCCCAAAATCACCATGGCCACGATCATCCGGTCGATGCGGTAATAATCCTTGGACTCAATCAATAACCAGCCCAAGCCCCCGCTGGCGCCGAACATCTCTGAGAGCACCAGGCAGACCAGGCCCATGGCAATCCCGATCTTCATTCCCATGACTATCGAAGAAAGCGCCGAGGGTATGACGACCTCCCGCAAAATAGTAAACTCACTGGCCCCAAAAAGCCGCGCTGTATTAATAAAACGGCGGTTGGTATCTTTGGTCCCCATATAGGTATCAAACAGTACCGGATAAAAGACGCCTAAAAAAACCAAAAAACCTTGCATCCGCAAACCGATGCCAAGGAAGATAATGGTCAATGGAACCCATGCCGGTGGCGGAATCGGAGCCAACAACTGAAAATACGGCAATAGATGTTTACGGACATAAGGACTCCACCCCATCAGGAGCCCGATAGGCACCGCCAACAACACTGCCACGCTAAATCCGGTAAAGAAACGCAATAGACTTATCGCAAAATGATGCCCCAGATTGCGGTGGATCAAGAGATCGATAAAACAAACCCAAACAGCGGACGGCGGAGGAAGCAGGCTTTTCGGGATCAGATTCAGCCGGGGCGCCGCTTCCCATAAAATAAGAAGCGGCACCGCTATTTTAAGAAATTCCCAGGTAAATATGCTGCCGAAAGAATTCTTGAGAAAGAGGGCCATCTCCTGTCGAAACTCAATCAAAGTAATTTTTCTCATATTTCCTCCCCTTCAACCTGATAAACAGGGGTGCGGCAGCCAGATCTCAACTGCCACCGGGAGACAAATCCGCAGGTATGTATCCTGTAGTTGAGATAATATGGAAGCCGCGCTGTCCCCATTCATCATGCAATGGCCATCAAGCCATTTTACCAGGTTATCCCTTTAAATTCCTTGGCAAATACATCCGGAACCGGATTCTTGGTGATAACTCCTTGAGATACTAGAGCCTCGCCCAATGAAGCATGAATATCCGTGGTAAGCTTGATGGTAAAACCAAGCCGGTGGTTGCCGTTACGTATAGCATCCTCAGGAGCACCGGAATATTTCACCGCGATAGCTACCAGGTCATCGGCCACCGGGTTTTTCAAAATCAGTTTATTGGCCGCATCCACCGCTTTAATCAAATTTTTTAACGCCTTGGTATTCTTCGCCAGAAAATCGCTATTGGCGTTGATCGTCCGGCAAGTGGTGTTTTTCAGTTCTTCCCGGAAGAGAAGTTTATAACCCTTTAGTTCGGCGATACTGGCATGAGGCTCTTCCAGAATCGCTCCATCAACCTGACCGGCATCCAGAGCCGCCAGCGCCGGTCCTGCGGCAAAATTAACCAGCTTAAATGCGGCTCCCACCTCTTTAACTTTCTGGTTGAAATAAATTACCGCGCAGCAAGTAGGCGAAAGCCCGGCAATGGTTTTTCCGTCTAAATCTTTAAACTCCTTGATGGGCGAATTTGTTCGTACCGCTAATATCGAGGTACATGGTTTCTTTACTTGGGCAATGATTTTTAAAGGAGCCCCGCTTGCTGCGGCCGCCAGGACTACCGTCGGACATGCCCAGAAAACATCGGCCTCCTTGGAAATCACCGCATCACGCGCCGCCGCCGGACTGCGGGACTCCTTGATCTCTACATCAAGTCCGTATTTGGCAAAAATGCCTTTTTCTTTCGCCACATACAGATTCAAATGATGAGTGGTGGGAGTGTCAACCACCACGATCTTGGTTAACTTCTTTGCCATAAAGGCATTACTTGAAAAAATCAAACTTACCGCCAAAACAAACACTAACAATAGGCCTATTTTCTTTGTCATCGTTTCTGATTCTCCTTTCATTTATGGAAATACACCAGTAAAGGCTAATCCACACCACCTCCGATATCGAATTGACTTATTTGGAATCGATTCACTTCAAACACTTTTGCTTTTCGCAACATGAATCGTTTTGACATTTTGAATATGTAAACCGCGATCCGGGCAGTATGATGCAATTTTCGGCTATAGTGCGGGAAATATAGTTGGATTGGGTTTATAATAGAATCCGACAAATTCATCACAAGTCATTTTAAAAATTGTGCGCCGGATTCGTGTTAAGGTTATCAACTAGAAGTATCTTATCTACTAGCTGTAAAATATATCTATTTCAAATTAATCATATGTATTCCGATTAATTTGCTCAGATATCCACGTAACTTAGTTCATTGCATTGCCTTATATTACTTTTTATAAAATATAAGTATTCCTATCAACTTAATATAATTAACTTTTATGATATGCCATCTCGAATTTTTTGTCAATACTTTCTAGGATTCTGTGCGAATAAGATTTTTATAGCCCAAAACCACAATATTCTGTATTAGATAATGTTACTATATACTAAATATGCTTCAAAAGCCTATTACCCGTACAGACTCCTAGATATCTTTCCCGATCCATTGACACCCATAAATATTGGCCGCTATATGCGCCAAAAAAGTCTTTTCGATTCGGGAAAATGAATATTTTTCAAACGATTTTCATTCTAGTTTTTTCTCCATTGGTGACTTCATAATATGTTGGGATAATTATGGGACAGCCGGATCGGAAATAACCCATTTTTAAAACGCAATTTAGTATCCGTTGCCTTAAATCAGTCTTTATAATATATTATATATATTGGGTTTTCGGACGGCGACTTAATCAAAGGAGTGGTCAACATGATTCCAACTTGGATCTATTATGCCTTGGGGTCGGCTTTTTTCGCGGGACTCACCGCGCTTTTCGGCAAGATTGGGGTCACGGGCGTCAATTCCAACTTGGCGACTTTTCTGCGTACCATTGTGGTTCTGATATTCTCGGGGGGAATCGTCTTTGCCGCCGGAGAATGGCAAAATCCGGCCAGACTGCCGGGTAAGACATTAACGTTTCTGCTTCTGTCGGCCCTGGCCACCGGGGCCTCCTGGCTCTGTTATTATCGCGCCTTGCAACTGGGTCCGGCTTCCAAAGTAGCCCCGGTTGATAAATTAGGCGTTGTCTTTGCAATGCTGCTCGCTTTTATATTCCTGGGCGAAAAAGCAGACCTCAAGACTCTTTCCGGCGGGGCTCTCATTGTAGCTGGAGCATTGGTGATTGCTATAAGATAGAGTTGAAGGCAACTTTTCGGGTCCATCGTTCCGAGTTCAAGGTTTTGGATTGGGGTTTGGGCTCCGGGTCTATCGTTCAGCGTTCCGAGTTTCGAGTTCAAGGTTACGGGTGACGTAATGCATAATCATTGAACGATGAACACGGAACACGGAACGAACTTCTTCGAAACTACAGGAAATATCGAACACGGAGCAAAACGTCTTTGAATTAACAGGAAAACATAATATTGGAAGCCGGATCATCATATATTTATGTCGTAAACCAGACTGGGGAGGCGCAATTTGAAAGTCCTTATTATCAAGCGCAGGTTCTTTTTGTTTATCCTGGCCGGAATAATGATTGGTCTCGGATTTTGGTTTATTCGGGCTGCAGATCTCCAAACCGACTCGGCGCCATCCCCCAAAAAAGTAGCAATCGTAATCGATGATTTTGGAGGACGGGCGGAAGGAGTCCAGGAGATGATGGCCCTTCCTTACCCATTAACCTTTGCGGTATTGCCTTTTGAAGAGTTTTCAAACAGGCAGGCGGAGCAAGCAATGAAAAAGGGCTTTGAAATTATTGTGCATATGCCTTTTGAAGCGTTCGGCGCCGATCCTCGCTGGTACGGCAAGAATTATATCTCCACTAATTCTTCGCCGGCTGAGATTCGGGAGTTGATTAATGAATCTTTTCAAATAATGCCAATGGCGGTTGGTTTGAGTAACCATATGGGCTCCAAAGCGACTTCCGATCCTAAAGTAATGACTGAGGTATTGAAAGAATTGAAACGCATCAAACGTTTTTATTTGGATAGCAAGACAACTTTCCCTGCTTCAACGGCTCCAAAGATCGCAACCGAATTAAACCTGCCTTTTATTCAACGCGATATATTTTTGGATAATACAAATTCCGCAAATGCGATGCGCCGTCAATTGAAAGAATTGATGGAACAGGCCAGAAGCAAGGGCATGGCGGTCGGAATCGGCCATGTCGGACAAACGGGACCCGCTTTAGCCGCGGTGCTTCGCGAGGAGCTTCCTAAATATGAAAAGGAAGGGTTTCATTTTGTACCACTGACGGAACTCATTGATAAGCATAATCAAAACATTGTTATTGGCATCGATCCGGGGCACGGCGGTATAGATTCCGGAACCAAATGGAGAAACTTGCTGGAGAAAGATCTGAATTTAAAATTCAGTCAAAAACTTGCGCAAAGGCTAAAAAAAAGAGGCTATAAAGTTGTCTTAACCAGAGAAACCGATGAGCTTTTAACTCCTTTAGCCCATTACTCCAATACAGAGCGCCCCTATAAGCGGGATGATCTTCAACGACGAGTTCTAAAAATGAAAGCGGCGAAGGCCTCGGCCATCATCTCTATTCACGCCAACTGGAGTAAATCGGCATATCATCGCGGCCCTATCGCCTATTATTCCGCTCTTTCCCCCACAGGCCAAAAAATGGCTCAGCAAGTGCAGGAACATCTAAACCGGGTACAGCCATTCCGTAAATTGCCGAAACCCTGTAATTGTTATATTTTAATGCAGTCAGAAATTCCAGGCATTGTGGTGGAATTAGGTTTCCTCTCAAACCCTGATGATCGGAAGTTGCTACAGGATGATAAATATTTGGCGCAGCTAGAATCTGCTATTATAAGTGGTTTGGAAGAGATTATCTGACTATATCCCAGGCCATTTACCACTTCCGGAGCGACTTATTTCAAATAATACTGGAATCCCGGTTCTTGATCTATTTTATATTTAAAACAAATTCTAGCGACAGGTTTTTCCGCCTGATTGATAGTCACGATTCGTTGAGGCATGGTCAGTGAGCATTGCCAGGGTAATAGTTGTTCCGTGCTGAAAACCCGGATACCGGTGAATAAGCATAATTGTGAATACCCCGGATCAATCCCGGTGGGAATTTCCAGTTCCACCTCCGGGAAAAAGTATGGTTCGCTGATGAAGCCGGGGGAATATGCATGATCTCGCGGCGTATCTTTATTTAACTCAAATATCTTCCCTAATGAAAAATAATATTTTTCGACAAATCCATGTAACATCCGCCGGTTATTCTTTTGGGGATGCAGTAATATCGCCTCCACTTCAATATTCTCCGGGATGAGGATACCTCCACCAGTGATCTGGGGCGCCAGATTCAGGGTGATTGCCACCTGTGGTTCTTTTTGCAAGGCATTTTGCATGGTCTCGGTGACAATCATCTGGAACGGTTTCTCTTTATCGGCTTGATACTTGGTGGCGTCACCGCGAACGATTTCCGTTACAAATTTTTCCGCGTGAAAAGCGGTGATTGCTCTTTCCAGGCATTTGATACTCTCCGGATGGATTTCGAGCATGGTAAAACTGATTTCAGCACTGGAAAATACGGTGGTCAAAGGCAGGGCCAGCGTGGCAAAAGGGCCGGTCCCGGCATATAGTACCCGGATCGGTCTGGCGGCAAACTTCTGCAATGCCCATTGAACGCCCCGGTATACTCCGCGGAGAAACCTTTTGGTGCGCATAATTTCGCGAACGCACATCCCGGCCCAGACCGGGCCGATGGCTTTACCCCAGGGAAGATAGAGCGGTTCCCGGTTCGTTCCCAGATCCTCCCGCAACCCGGAAACTTCTAGGAGCAACCGGTTAAGACCATCGATGGTCCGGGTCAATTCGGCGTAATCATCCGCAGGTTGTAACAAGACTTGGGTCAGATCGTGTAATTCACTTTGATAATTCGTCATTTCGTCAATCCGTCAGTAGCAATTTTATTCAATAGTAAACGCCGATATCGCATAAGTAATCTCCGTAATTCGGCCATTTGGATTAGTGTAGTAAGCATAGACCACCCAACTATAACTGCCTGATCCCAAATTAAAATTTACCGGAACCGGTGGTGGCGCCGGTAAACTTGTGGTACCGGTGTCCCAAGCCCAGACTGTAAAGTTCGGATCGCTACAAATCACCGCCTTGTAACTGGTGGCTTCAGTAACCCCCGTCCATGATAAGCTTTTTGAAACCGTATTTGCAGTCAGATTGGTAGGAATATTACTCAACTCTTTTCCGATGGAGACTGTGATCACCGGATATTCTTTAGAATCGTCGCCAGAATAAGCAATTACCTTAAATTGATACTCGCTTCCCCGGGTGATCCCGCATCCACTCAACTCATCGGTTACATCCAAAAAGGCCTTGGTGGTGTATGACGGATCGCCGGGATGATCTTGCCGTGAATCCCAGACTTGGACATTCTGGCTGCCGTCGCTCCCCAGGAAGTAAACCTGGTAATAAGTCGCTCCGTTCAAGGCGTTCCAATCCAAAAAGATAAACTTGATACTACCGTTCCAAACATCTTCATTGATGATAGCCAGTCCTTTACAACCGGCATCCTTATACACCGGTTCAACCGGTGCAACTGTACTGGATCGGGACTGGGATACCAGCAATTCCTTTAGGCCGATCTCCTGTAATGAAGATTTGCAAGCGCTTGATGATGCGGCGCCTATTTTGGTGATGCTTCCGGCAACGAATCCGATCCCGGCATTCCAAACCGGATCACCGGTAATGCCAGAATCATCACCACCGCCTCCGCCGTTGTTGCCGCCTCCTCCACCGCAGCCGATTACACTTGAAACAATTATTATCATCAATAATAATTTTGCTATCTTCATAGTCCTACCTCCTTATTATGAAATACTATCGGCACTTGCTGAACCACGTCAGTTTTTTCATTGATTGCCCCGCTAAATAAAAATCAACCTGGGGATTAGTTAGAAAATATTCTAAGTAAAACAACCACCCGTATTTTCTTCTTTGTTGGCCCTTTATTAAAGCAAAGCTTTAATTTGAAAATTATCTATGATAATTTTTTATTAACGCAAAGCTTTAATTTTAAATCATCTATTGATATTTCAGGGTGGATGAACTATTTAGAAAAAAATTGGCTTGGGATCAACCGCGGTCTTAACAACCTCGGTCTCCGCAATATTTTCCCCGGTTCCGTTAATGGCCACTACCCGGAAGCGGTAGCCAGCATTGGCGATTAAGCGCATCACCGGGTAATGGAACTCGTTGGCGGCACTATTGAGGTCAACCGTAGCCGGTTCCGACCGGAGCAAGGCGCCGGTTTCACTGAATATCTCAACCCGGTAAGTTTCACCCGCCACTTGGGTCCAGTATAGTTGGACTTCGCTGGAGGAGATGATGCTCCATCTCAAGTTCGCCGGGGGAGCCGGGAGACTGGGCACATTCACCGGGCCTGACGTGGTGGAACTGGAACCGGTTGTATTCTGGGCGCGCACTTCATAATGATGCGAACCGGGAGGTACATTCCAGTCATAATATGTAGTCTGATTGGCGCTTAAAGCCGCAATCTGCGCACCGTCACGGAGAACCAGGTATTCAGCTTCATTGACGGCATTATCCGTCCAGCGCAGGCTGATATTCCTGGCCACAAGGGTATAAGTTAAACCGGTGGGAGCCGCCGGAACGGTTCCGTAATTACCGGGAATCGCCCTTTGATAAGCTTTGGACCCATAATTCCGGTCGGTGTTATAAGCGTAAACCGCATAGTAATAAATCTTGCCATTCTCCAGTCCATTATGATCATCATAGGAAGTTGCGGTCCCGTCGTAAAGCAAGATCCCGTCGCCGGGATTGGCTGGTGTAACCCCTTCCTTGCGGACCACTCTGTAACCGACGACGGCTCCTAAATTATTCCATCCCAAAATGACTCGCCGATCCCCTAAAGTAGTAACATTCAATGTTACCGCCACCGGGGCCGAACCGTCTCCGGTCGTCAGATAGCTGACCTGAAGCTGCGGACGGTTGGATTCGTTTGTCGCAGCAGGACCATACATTTCCACCTGCTCGCCATTATTCCAGTCACCCGAAATCGTCAGATACAATCCTTGATTTAAACTCTGATCTCCTACCCAAGCCTTTACAGCAGCGCTGATATCCAGGCGGACGCTGTTATATTTACCGTCAACATAAGCTTGGGGAATAAACTCAAAGGTATCCAAGATATCGCTTATACTGGTAGTAATATTTCCGTTAACTCCGCTCCAGGGAATATTTCGTCCCAGACGGTGATCCCGGTATGAAAAATTCAGTCCGGTCCGGAGTCCATCCTGGGACCCAAAATAAGGCTGGCCTTTGCTATCAGGATCAATAATCCGGTAAATCTTGATCTGACGAGGCTTGGTCAGATCACCGCTGATGTTTTTGATTCTTAAAACAAGCTCCGCCCGGTCAACCTTGGCGCCGGTTGGAATCTGTGCTCCGGTTTGATTCCCGATCAAGCCCGGGTTATACAGCCACAAGTCGGCGTTCCGGCCGCTAGTCCCCTTGCCTAAATGTAAAGTAGCGGCGTTCCAAACCGTCCGGTAATCATTTTGATAATTCTCCGCCGTATACCAGCGATTATTGCCGGTACCGACGGTCACTGTCACTTTTCCATCAGGCAGATCGTCAGTAATCGGCAGGGTATTTCCCGAGGTTAAGGGGTTGTTATTGGATATTTCCGCTCCGGCGATGGTCAGCCCCAAATTCAGATTCCCGCTGAAATTACCAGACACCCGCAAGGCGCAATGAACGCTATCAACATACGTTACACTTTGAATTGTTAAACCCGGTGCGCCAATTAGCTGAAAGTTTCCAATGCTTAATTGGTTATCCTTCAAAGTGACTCCCCCTAAATCCACTTTAATATCGGTATTCGCCAGATTCGTTTCGGTTAGAAATTGATCGGCCCACAAAGTTAAGGTAACCGGATTTAGCTGCTTGGCTCCCGTGGTTTGTGATGCCGCCATTGCATTCCCGGCCCGGTCATAAAGGGAGGCTCCGTCTGCCGGTGTAATGGCCACTGTTTCCACTCCGCTCGGATTTCCGGTAATCGAAAGAAATACGCGGATTGTGGTTTCTCCACCAATCAAAGCCGCCGCCGCTGCCTCGGTTTCGTTATCCGGCTTCTTGGCGCAACTAATGGCGGCCCCGGTGGCGATCCCGCCGTTCCGGATAAATGTTATACCCAGTTGAGTTCCGGTTATCGCTCCGCTGCCGGTGCTGGTTCCATATATACCCTCGCTTAAAACAACATCGATATAATTGTTACTCGCAGCCAAGGCCCCGGAGGTAATGGTGGGGACGGTGGTATCCCAGGCAGTTACTGCTATCCCTACCCCATTTGTAGCCATCGCATTCCCGGCCATGTCCTGGACCGTACCGTTGCCACCCGCCGTATACTTGACGGTGACTCCCTCTTTGGCTGAAACTGCCAGATCAATTACTGTTAATACCACATGGCTGGCATCCACTCCTTGAGCAATCGAGGATACCGCATAAGTTATCCCGGGAGCACCGGTTTCGCAAACCGTAAATCCACCGTTATTTGACTTATTTATATTAATACAGTTCTCACTCAATGTAACCGTGAGCGTTGTATTGTTCATTCTAACCGCACTGACTAATGTGGGCGCCGTCATATCGACGCTAGTAAAGTTCCAAACAGTTTTATCACTGATCCCGGCATAGCTGTTTCCCGCCGTATCGTTAAAGGCAGTGCCGTCAATGAATATGTAATATCCTGTCTCCCCGGCTAAGGTTGTGGCGGGATCGATGGTTATCGTATTCGAACCCCAACCGGTCACTTTCCCGCTAGTGACATCGATGATTTCCACTACGCTGTCATTCGACGTTCTCCTAATGGTAATGTTCCCGGTTCCTACTACTACTTTCTCACTGAAGGTAATCACCAGGTTATCGTTTACTCCCACATTTACTGCATTATCCAACGGACTTAAAGCGCTTACCGTCGGCGCTATCCCATCCACTTTAACTCCCGAGATATCCGCCACATTGTTCAAGTTGAGATCGGCGTTGAGACTGGCAGCTTGATCTATAATTGTACCGCTGCTACCTAGTATAATACTGGGATTACTTCCGAGACTAATCCCGTCAGTATCCAGATGGCCGCTGGCTATCGTATAACGGAATACCAAGGCGGTTGATCCCGTGCCGCTTACATAAATAGCATTTACTGTTCCACCAGTATCCAGCGTAATTGGAATATAAGGAATTCCGGTAACTGATACTGATTTGTTAAAGTTAACGGTTATATCTAAGGAATTGGCTGGACTATAAGTGCCGGCGGGTATGGTTACCGAGGTAGTGACAGCCGGTAAAGGATATTGCTTCACCCGAATCTGGTTAATTCCTGCGTGTGGCTCTTGCCAAGTGATATATAAATTACCATTAAAAATTACCGGAAAAGGAGTTTTTGCGCCCTTCGTATTATCATAATTTAAATGACTTTCCTCTTCACCGCCATCAATGAACGAAAAAGCAGTACCGTCATACTTCTTCACCCTTATTTGTGGGATATAATTAGTCAAATTATCTTCCTCATCCCAGGTAATATAGGCTTTGTTGTTCCAAACGGCAATTTTAGGCTTGTAACCCCAAAGGCCCGGCTGCCGATTTAAATACCCTCCATCCACGAACGCCCAGTTAGTCCCATTATAGCGTTTTAAATGAACATGAACTTGCGGTTCCCCGTCGGTTTTAGTCTCGTCCCAGGCGGCGTATAACGTATTATTTAATGCTATCAAATATGGCTCACCAGCATTATGAAGGCTGGATAGATTAAGGCCATTACCGCCATCGACAGTGTTCCAGGTGTTGCCACTTTCATATTGACGGACGCGTACTTGCCGGACGCCGCTAATATTTTCTTCGCTCCAGCTTATATAAAGTTGATTATTCCATACTGCCAAGCAGGGTGAAAAGGCTGAATAACTGGCGCAATTCAGACCAGTTTCGGTATTGCCGTCAACAAAATTCCAAGTAGTACCGTCAACAGACTTTTTTACATGAACATAGTTTTTCGAACTGATGGTTTCCATCCAAGCTATATATAATTCATTATTGAAGACCGTCATACAGGGTTGCTCCGCCGGAGTCAAATCCCGGTTCAAGCCCTGGGGGCCATCGCCATCCACCTGGGTCCAACTGGATCCGTTATACCGATGTACCCGAATCACATGCCGGGAACCGTTGTATTCATCCCAGGCGGCATAAAGATAACCATTGAAAGCAGTTAGCGCCGGATTCATGGCGGATTTCGTCGGATCTTTATTGATACTATTGGTATCTCCCGCGGAGATCCACGATGTGCCGCCATTATACTTCTTAACCCGGATCTGGGATATCCCGCCGCTAACTTCTTCCCAGGCGGCGTATAACTCATTATTATAAACAGTCATAACCGGATCGATTGCGTTATTGGACGTAACATAATTAATACCTGTCGCAATACCCGGTTCGGCGAAAGTCCAGGTGGCGGCGGCTTGAACCGAAAACTGATTATTCCAGAGCAATCCGTAACCGAGTAATAAACCAATAATGATTATGAGTGAATATTTCAACCATTTGTTCATAAAACACTGCCTCCTCCATGGTATTCCTTGAAAACTTATATAATTTATATAAATTGAACATTAATGTTACAGTCAGCACACCATAATTGTAATTATTGCAAGATACTAAATAAGTAATGCCTGGGAGAAAGCCCTTCTTTCTCCCAGGTGTTTAGATCATTAGATCATATGATTGGTTATAACATTATCTGAAATTCAAGACTTGAAAGTGTCAATCCAAAAAAGATCCAACTATTAACTAGGCCTTGATACGATCACGGTATAGGTTTGAGAACTGCTACCATTGGTGACCTTGATGGTGATCTCATTCGAACCCACAACCAAGCTAAGCGCCGGCGAGGTGCCGCCATTAGGCACCGTATACGTATCATTGACCAAGATCGTCGCTCCGGCTTCCTCCGCGGTTGGAGTGACCGTCACGCTACTAACTCCTCCCGCGACACTCGCAGTGTAAGCCATCGTGGTTTTGTTAAAAGCCGGGTTCATCGAACCCCGGATCCCATTAACAACTAATGCGGACAAATAGGCGGAGCCTGCAGATTTGTTAACAACAACGGTATAAGTCTCGGTCATTAAACCATCTGCGGACGTTACCGTAACCGTGATCGTATTTGTTCCATCATGGAGAGGAACATTTACCGGCGTGCCACTGGGCGTGGTAGTTGTGTTGACCCTTATGGTTCCGGCGGCCGCTGTTGGTGTCACATTCACCGAAGGTACAGAATTATCCACACCAGTGGTATAAGAATAAGTATAGCTCGAAAATACCGGAGTCAATGGTATGCTAGTCTCGCTGGTGGTTGAAAGATTCAAGCCTGTCAACGACGGCGCATTCGCCGCCTCATACACTTCCAAATCCACAATTGAGGCAAAATTGGTATTACACCGCAAGCCCTTGGTCACGTAAATTCTGGCCCACCTTACCTTCTGGGGAGTAACCGCCCGGTCGGTTGAATTCGCCGAATTGTTGGTTACCGTATCGATATCGAACCAATTCGCATTATCCAGGCTACCCTGCAACTTGTAATCCTGTAAGTTATAATTGGACGACCAGCCCACCGCGCCCATCTGTTTGACAACCCAGCGGTTGATCCAGTAAACAGCGCCCAGATCCACCCGCAGCCAGGTTGGGGCCGGTGTACCCGAGGGCGGCAGCGGCGAGGAACCCACCCACCGGTTCAGCGGCGTCAGAACCCCGTCAACCGCTTTACCCGGTTGATAGGGAAACATGGAATTGCTGGCAGCGGCATTTTTATTTAAAGCAACATTGGCCATTTGCTTTCCATCCTTTCGAATTCGTTTTCGCGATAATTCATTCTTAAGTCTCTAATAGCAACATCATACTATTTTGATTTGTTCTTCACTCTGCGTCCTTGTCCCCAGGGTGACGACGCCTCTGCGCGAGTAATGTTTTATAATAAATTGGATGTTGTCCTGTCTAACCACTAGTCCCTGGTCGGATAGATACCGGAGATGCAAATGTAATACCCGGTGCCCGGTTGCGGTTCGGCTCCCTGCAAATTGGGTAAAGCAAAAGTGGTCGTGCCGTTGCCGCCGAATTTACTGCCGATTAACGAAAACAAAGCAGTATTCTGCTGAATCTGCAGAATCTGGCCGTTGCAAAGCATCCAGCCCATGGGGACGAAACTATATGGAAAACAAACGATTTGTCCTAAGAAATAATCCATTTTATAAGCCTCCTCTATTATAATAAGTACTACCTTAAGTTATAACGCCGACTGAAATAAACATTTGGGAATGAATTTTCCGGGCACAACCGGAGCCTTCCGAATTCCGGCTCCCGGATTCTTTCTTCCGAATTTTAAATCAGCTCCGGCTGGGATAAATGCCTTGAATTGCGATGCAATAATGCATACCCATCTCCTGCATCGGCAACGCGTTTCGTAAATCCGGCAGGCAGAAAGTGGTGGTGCCGTTCCCGCCGAACTTGGTGCCTAAAAGCGTGTATAAAGCTTGATTCGTGGCGATGTTCAGTGTTTGTCCCTCGCAAGGCATCCAGTAGGACGGGGCAAAATCAAATGCAAAGAGTTCGATGTCGCCTAATAATGGATCCATAAGTTAACCTCCTTAGATTTATTTATAATTCAGTAAGTAATTACCAAAAAGTTATGAATATAATTGACGCTACAGTATTAACCCGTAAACTTTGTTTTTTAGATGTAACGGGAGATAATTAAAATTTATAATAGGATTATTTTTCTGTCAGCCGATTGGCGGCGAAATGTATCAAATGGGACTTGAAATGTACTTTTAAAGAGCTAAAATGCATTTCTTTGCTTACGATCTTGGGCATGAGAAGGCGCCTCCGGCAAAATAAAAATCCCGCCAGGAGATGATCATAGCAGGATTTTAAAGTTTTTATATTATCGCATGCGATACTTTTTTATGTGAAGTGATTCGAAGCTGTCTGTTCCGTGTCCGCGTTCATCGTTCAACGGTTAATCATTGCGGCTCGAAAATCTTGAACCCGAAACCTGGAACGCGGAATGATTGACCCCAAACCCCTGGCCGCCACCACTACCGTCAGCGGATAATCAAATATATTATGAAGTTGAGTATCGATTTGCCTGCGTTTTAAAATAGGTTGTCTCATCCGGTAATTACAACTCTCCGGTTCATCGCTGTTCCAAATCTTCGTTTCGATTATAGCTCAAGCCAGTAATCCCCCATCAACCGTATAAACCTGGCCTGTACAGTAACTCGCCTCATCGCTGGCCAGATAAGCCACCAAGCCGGCCACCTCTTCCGGATTTCCGAACCGCTGCAACGGTATGGTCGCGGTAAACCCTTTTTCAAACTCCGCAGCCATCTCCGTTTTGATAAATCCGGGCGCTACCGCGTTGACGGTGATCCCGAACTGGGCATATTCCTTGGCGATGACCTGGGTAAAAGCATTGATGCCCGCTTTGGAAGCAGCGTAATAAGATTGCCCCGGATTGCCCCGGAAAGCCGCCGCCGAACTGATATTGATGATCCGCCCGTATTTGCCCGCCACCATCTTCGGTAACACGCCCCGGCAACAGTTAATGGTCCCGATTAAATTCGTCTCGATAACCTGGCGGTAATCGCCGGTCTCCGACAACATCAGCAATTTGGAAACTGCAATTCCGGCGCTGTTGATCAGAATGTCGATTTTGCCAAATCGGGAAACCACCGACTTGACCATTTGTTTTACCTGATCAAAATCGGTAACGTCGCCTTTAACTAAAATCACGCTTTCACTGATGATTTTCAGTTCCTGTAGCGTCTTCGCGGCGGCTTCCTCGTTGCTGCGATAATTGACCGCCAGATTAGCGCCTTCCCTTAAGAACGTCCCGGCCAGCTCCTTGCCGATGCCCCGGCTGCCTCCGGTAATCAGCACCGTTTTATCCTTGAACCTCATTCGATAACCTCCTGTATGTAGATAGTGAGTCGAAAGTTTAAAGTCGAACGTCAAAAAATTCAGCGGCTTTTATTTTTGTAATGAAAAATATTTCAACCACGAAATATACGAAAAGCACGAAAATAGATTGCTGATAAGGTTTACTTTCGTGTATTTCGTGACTCCGTGGTGGATATTATCTTTAAATAACTGAATTACTAATAACTGTTTTTCATACTAAATTCTATCCCGGACGATATCCGCGCCAAGTCCGGCTAATTTTTGCTCAAATCTTTCATAGCCGCGATCAAGATATTGAAGGCCTTCGATTACCGTGATTCCCTCGGCCCGTAAACCCACAATAACTAGCGCCGCCCCGGCCCGTAAATCCGGAGCAAATACCATGGCGCCGCTTAAATTCTCCACCCCCTTAACAATGGCGCTGCGGCTTTCTACCCTAATCATGGCGCCCATCCGGACCAGTTCATCCACATACCGGAAACGGCTTCCAAAAACATTTTCCGTAATTACACTGGTGCCCTGGGCAATAGTTAAAAGCGCGGTAATCTGCGGCTGTAAATCAGTGGGAAACCCTGGATGCGTTAAAACAGTGACGTCAGCTGCTTTCACTCTGTTTGGAGCTACGATCCGAAGCCAGTCTTCGCCAATTTCAATATAATTACCGACCTCCCGCAGCTTGGAAATTAAGGCCTCGACATGCTCGGGAATGATATCCGCAACGGTCACATCCCCGCCGGTAATGGCGGTGGCAATCATAAAAGTGCCGGTTTCAATCCGGTCTGGAATCACTGTATAATCAATTTCCCGGTCATAGAGCCGGGGTACTCCTTCAATCCGGATGGTATCGGTTCCTGCGCCACGGATACGGGCGCCCAGACGGTTGTAAAAATTTTGTTCTTCAATGATCTCCGGTTCTTTGGCGGCATTTCGAATTACCGTGGTTCCTTCAGCTACAATTGCTGCAGCCATAATGTTCTCGGTAGCTCCCACACTGGGAAAGTCAAGATGAATCTCCGCCCCCCGTAACTTCTTGGCCTGAACATAAACATAACCATGATCCTCAACCACTTCAGCGCCTAATGCCTGAAACCCTTTTAAATGCAGGTCGATAGGCCGTTGTCCGATGACGCAACCTCCGGGTTGAAATAGTTTAACCCGGCCGTTCCGGCTTAGCAACGGACCCATTACTTGAACGGAAGCCCTCATTTCACGGACCAACTCATCCGGTGCGCAGAATCCCAAATCATTCGGAGCTTTAATGGCTAAAACGGTCTCGTCTTCCCAGTTCACTTCGGCTCCAAGTCCCCGAAGCACCCCAATCATCGTTTCCACATCCCGGATACGCGGGACATTTCGAATGATACAAAGATTATGGGCTGACAGCGAAGCTGTCATTAATTTTAAAACAGCGTTTTTGGCTCCGCTGGGGCTTACAGATCCCCGTAAACGATTCCCTCCCACAATTTTTAATCGTTCGACAGCTTTTTGGATACCCGCTTCGGTAACCCCAAGATCAACCATCGGTTTGCCTCCCAATAATTCAACCGCTCTGCGATTATAATCCGTCATATACTTATCCTTAAAAAGCTTGTATAAAAGACAAACTTTGGGGATATTTTTGAATTGTAGCTGCGCTACAATATGTTATTCAGCCTAAAAAGTAAGATTTATTCTTCTTTTCGGGAACGATTTTAACGATGAAGTCAGATTATATCTAAAGTATTTATCGAACATCGATATCATATTCGTTTGGACGCAGGACGGTGACAATAACTAAAAAAGCTCCATGGGAGATTGATGACGTGGGGCTATCCGAAAAGGTACTCCATTTACACGGAAAATATTTAAAAACGCCGTAAATCAGCCCCCAACATGGTCAGTTTCTGCTCAATCTTTTCATAGCCGCGATCCAGATGAAAAAGTCCCTCAACGGTGGTACGCCCTTGTGCGGCCAATCCTGCAATGACTAAAGAGGCCGCTGCCCGGATATCGGAGGCTAATACTGTTGCCCCGCTCAAACTGGAAATTCCCCGGACAATAGCGCTTCTGCTTTCCACCATAATACTGGCCCCCATCCGGATCAGCTCGTCCACATAACGGAAACGGCTGCTATAAATATTTTCGACAATGATGCTTGTCCCGTTGGCGATTGTCAAAAGGGCGGTAATTTGCGGCTGAAGATCGGTCGGAAATCCCGGATAAGGAAGAACTGTAACATCTACCGCATTGAGCTTTCCAGGGGCCACTACCCGGACCTTATCTTCTTCCACCTGAACCTCCGCACCGGTCTCACGGAGCTTGGCGATTAAAGCGTCAAGATGTTCGGGAATTACCTCCCCTACAGTTACATCACCGCCGCTAATTGCCGCGGCAATCATGAAAGTACCCGCTTCAATCCGATCCGGGATCACCGTATAATCGATCTCCCGGTCATTGAGCACGGTTACCCCTTCAATTCGGATGGTATCCGTACCGGCGCCGCGGATTTTAGCTCCCAGACGGTTATAAAAATTTTGTTCTTCGATGATCTCCGGTTCTTTGGCGGCATTTCGAATAATGGTCGTACCTTCAGCCAGGATTGCCGCCGCCATAATATTCTCGGTCGCACCCACACTGGGGAAATCCAGGTGAATCTCTGCCCCTCTGAGTTTATTGGCGGTTAAATAGACATATCCGTGTTCCTCAACCAACTCAGCGCCCAGGGCCTGAAACCCTTTTAAATGCAGATTGATAGGACGCTGCCCAATAACATCCCCTCCGGGCTGAAAAAGCTTTACCCGTCCGATTTTGGTAAGCAACGGTCCCATCACTTGGGCTGAAGCCCGCATCTCCCTCACCAATTCATCGGGAGCGGAGAATCCTAAATCACCGGTATTTTTAATGATAAGTGTAGATTCATCCCCCCAACTGACTTCCGCACCAAGGCCTTGAATCACGCCAATCATTATCTCAACGTCCCGGATACGGGGAACATTACGGATAATAGAACGGTTATTTGCCAATAAAGCCGCCGTCATAAGCTTCAATACCGCGTTTTTAGCGCCGCTGACAGTAACAGAACCTTTAAGTGGCTTGCCGCCAATAATCTCTAAACGCTCATTGCCCCCCGGAATATTACTATGCTTATTCATACCCTCAGTTCTCCCAGATTCTGTGCGAATACCAATTGTTTGTCGCATAGAACCACAATATTTTGTATTAATCATATTGCTATATACTAAACATGCTTCGAAATCCCATTGCCCGCACAGACTCCCAGTAGAGCGTATCGTAAACAAGCGGCATTTAGAACTGGCGGAAACGCTCTACTTTAATAAAACGTTCTGAAAATATATTACTACGTTATTTAGAGAACGTTTTACTAGATCTTTTATTTGCTATAAGCTTCAGTAGTTCGGACACAATATCGCCGGTTGCATTTGGATGACTCAATGACTTGCTGGCGGCAGCCATAACATTTCGCTTCTGCGAATCTTTCAACATGCCGGTTAGGCTTTCCCATAGTGATTCCGGGGTCAATTCCTTTTCCAGGATAACTTGAGCGGCGTTGGCTTTCTCCAGAACTCTGGCGTTAAACTCTTGATGGTTATTGGTTGCATGGGGATACGGCACCAAAATGGCTGGAATTCCGAAATAGGTTATCTCCGCCAGGGATATGGCGCCGGCTCTTGCCAGAACAATATCAGCCACACTATATGCATCGGCAATTTTGTAAAAATACGGAGTCAAAAATAACCGGGATTGAAATTTTTTTTGAAGCTGCAGCCCTTGAACCGCTTCCTGAATTAATTCATAGTCCTTTAATCCGGTCATCATGATAATTTGCAGGTTGCTAAATTCCTGAAAAAGTCTGACGAGGATGCTTAATAAATTATGGTTAATACGGCGGGCGCTTTGACTGCCTCCAAAAACCAGCAAATTCAGATGATTCGGTTTCAAACCTAAATTTTGCTCCGCCCTGGCCCGGTCCACTCCAACAAATTCAGCAGTCCGGATTGGATTGCCGGTTACCCGGACCGTCTTGTTTTTGAAGTATTTGGCGGCCTCCGGATAAGCCAGAAAAACCCGGGTTACGAACTTACCGAGAGTCCGGTTGGTCAATCCGGGAAAGGCATTTTGCTCCTGGATCGCGGTTGGAATGCCCATGAGATAAGCGGTCATTACTGCCGGTCCGCAAACATAACCTCCCGTACCGATGACCAGGTCCGGCTTAAACTCCCGGATAATTTTATATGTCTCCCAAAGTCCCTTGGCGGCCAGGCTCAGGGACCTAAATACCTTAAGGCTCAGCTTTCTTGGTATCCCTTCGAGTTGCAGGGTGACCAACTTAAAACCTTCCTTAGGAATCAATTCGGCTTCCAACCCTCGTTTACCCCCGATAAACAATAAGGCTGTTTCCGGATCACGCCGGATAAACTCTCTGGCTATGGTAATTGCCGGGTAAATATGACCACCGGTTCCTCCTCCGGCCAATATTACACGCATCAGCTTTATATCCTCCCTGAATGAGTATCCTGGTAGAGCGTATCTTAAATAAACGGCATTCAGAAATGACGAAACGCTCTACTTTCGTAAAACGTTCTGAAAATATATTACTACGTTATTAGAAAACGTTTTACTAGTTTACTTCAGTGTTTTTGGAAATATTAAGTAAAATACCAATGGACATTAAACATACTATTAATGAAGACCCTCCGTAACTTAAAAAAGGCAGGGTAATTCCGGTTACCGGTATGGATGATGTGACCACCCCGATATTTAATAGCGCTTGAAATACCAGGCACGAAGTAATACCCACCGCTAATAGTCTGCCGTATGTGTCCGTGGTGGTTATAGCGGCCTTATAACCCCGCCAAGCCAGGAAAAAGAAGAAGATAAGCACTGTAATTGTGCCCAATAATCCCAACTCTTCCCCTAAAATGGAATAAATATAATCGGTATGGGCTTCCGGTAAATAATTAAACTTCTGGCGGCTCATTCCCAGGCCTAATCCCAAGGGACCTCCCGAACCCAATGCATATAACGACTGTATAATCTGCCAACCATCACCTTTAGGGTCTTTCCACGGATCCACGAAAGCAATTAACCGCTGAAAACGGTAGGGTTCGGTAATCACCAGGACAGTTCCCGCACCCAGTCCGACCAACCCGGGTATGCTCAGATGAAAGAATTTGGCCCCGGCTGCAAATAACATAATCATGGCCGTTGCAAAGATTACAATCGTTGTCCCAAGATCCGGTTCGATCATAATCAAGGCACAGCTTATTGCCACATAGAAAAGAGGGATTACCACTCCTACCCAAAAATTTTTAACCCCGTTCTTAATTTCGGAACAATAATGAGCAATCATCATAATTACGGATAATTTGGCCAATTCCGAAGGTTGCAGTTGAAAAAAACCCAGATTAATCCAACGCATCGCGCCTTTGACTTCTTTGGAGACAAATAAGACTATAATTAGCAGTACAATGGAAGTCAATGCAAAAGGCAAGGTGAATTTCTTTAAACCTTGATAGGGAAACTTCATCAATATCAGTAATAGCACCAAACCTACCAGGGCAAAAGTAAGCTGTTTTATGCCATAATGAAACACACTCTTTCCGTTGGTCATGTTCAGTGATTCCGGCGCGCTGGCGCTGGAAATAATGATTAATCCCAGCACCAAAAGGAAAATGGTAATTAAAAACAAAAATAGATCCGGAGGATTTCGCTTCACTATCATTCAGCCTCCATAATCATATTCATCTTAACGGAGCATATATCCGATAATCGCCAGGACTCCCAATACGGCTCCCACAATCCAGAACCGGACCATAATTTGGGGTTCCTGCATTCCTTCCAACTCAAAATGGTGATGGATGGGGCTCATCTTGAATACCCTCTTCCCGTAAGTCTTAAAAGAAGCAACCTGAATGATTACGGAAAGCAATTCGGCAATAAAAATACCGCCCACAATCAATAGGAACAAAGATAGCCGGCTAAACAAACCGATTCCGGCAAAAGCCGCCCCCAGGGCCAGGGCGCCCGTATCCCCCATGAATATCTTGGCCGGCGGACCGTTGAACCAAACAAACCCAATACATGCAGCTGCCAAAACAAAAGCGAACAATGTCAGATCATATTGTTGCTGCATATATGTCAGGGCCCCCATAATAAGCAGCGCAATGGCGGTTGTGCCGCCCGCCAATCCATCCAGGCCATCGGCAAAATTGATTCCGTTGGAAAACCCCACAATACAAATGAGACCGTAAATAACAAACAATACGTTGCCAAGCAGCGACGTTTGAAATGACAGGTTAAGATTGGTGAATGGAACCAGTTGTGAAGTTGAAAAATTGTTTTGAATCATTAGAAAAATCACGAGTCCGGCGCAGATGAACTGGGCGAAAAGTTTTTGGCGGGCTTTTAAACCCAGTGACTTTTTCCGGACAATAATCAACAGATCATCGATGAATCCAATCAACCCGAAACTTATTGTCAGAAATAGCAGCCAAATGATCTCGCGGCTTAATTCCCCGCCCGCCACCACACCGGCAACCAAACCGCCAACCATGGAAATTAAAATGATAATTCCGCCCATCGTGGGAGTTCCCGCTTTTTTTAAATGAGTTTGCGGTCCTTCAGTCCGGACACTTTGTCCAAATTTTAATTGGTGGAGAATTTTGATAGCGAATGGACCAATGATCAGGCAAATGACAAAAGCCGCCAACGCCCCCAATAAAATGATTGGCATCAATCTTCATTCCTTTCTTCCGCAATAGCAGTGACGATTTCTTCCATCTTCATACCCCGGGAGCCCTTGACCAAAATGGCATCGCCCGGGGCAATGTATTCTTTGAGCACCGCGACTAAATCTTGTTTCGACGCGAAATGGGTTCCTTTGCCCTCCGTTACCCCATTAACCCCTTTAATATATTCCTGGGCATGTTCCCCGTAAGCAAATAAATGATCGATTCCAATCTTTCCCGCGTATTCTCCAATCTCATAATGAATTTTCTCGGAGGCGCCGCCTAATTCCAACATATCGGCAAGGACTGCAATCTTACGTTTCGAGTAACGGTCTGATTTTAGGACATCCAGTGCGGCTTTTACAGATGCAGGACTGGCATTATAAGTATCATCAATAATGGAATAACCGTTTCGTTTGAAAACATTGAGCCGTTTTTCGGTAATCTCCGGCCTTAATAAAGCTTTACGGATCTGTTCCCCGGTAATGCCCAGCTCTCTTGCGACTGCAATGGCAGCCAGTGAATTCAACACATTATGCCGCCCGGGAATTGTAATCCGAATTTCAAAATCACCTTTACTATCCTTTTTCGAAGTCAATTTAAATAAGGAACCATTCTCAATGAGTTTGATGGCTCCCGCCCGGTAATCCAGTTTGGGTCCGTCAATACCATAATAAATGGTTCTGGCGCGAGTCAGAGAGCCCATATTGCGGACCAAGGACTCATCGCCGTTTAAAACCGCAATTCCATCCTCCGGCAACGACTCAACCAACTCGGCTTTAGCTTTGGCGATGTTTTCCTGAGTTCCGAGTAATTCCAGATGGGTTAAGCCGACATTGGTCACAATACCCATGGTGGGTCGGGCTATCTCCGTCAACTGCCTGATTTGACCCAATCCTCTCATTCCCATTTCTACCACGGCCATGCCGGTATCCTTGGTTATGTTTAGCAGGGTGAGCGGTAAACCGATTTCATTATTAAAGTTGGCTTCGGTTTTAATGACCGGAAACCCTTCGGAAAGAATCGCCGCTAGTAAATCCTTGGTGGTTGTTTTCCCGTTACTGCCGGTAATGCCGATTACTGGGATGGCGAATCTATCCCGGTGCAACCTGGCTATAGCTCCCAGAGCGCTAACCGTATCAGCGACTTTAATGACTGGAATCGGTACCGCGGATGCCGGCTCTTCCATAACTATAACGGCCGCAGCTCCCGAACTTGCGGCTTCCGCGACAAAACTGTGGCCGTCGAAGCGTTCGCCTTTGATGGCCAAGAATAAGTCACCGGATTTCAGTTTCCGGGAATCGATGGTGATTCCGGATACCGTCCGCTCAAGATCCCCGTCTAACAAAACACCATTGGCGGCTCTGATTATCTCTTCAAGCTTGAAGTTGGCCACTAAACCTCTCCTCCAATGCCTCCCTGGCAACTTCCCGGTCATCAAAATGAATAGTTTGATCAGCTAATATTTGGTAATCTTCATGTCCCTTACCGACAATCCAGATATGGTCACCCGGCTCCGCTATGGATATCCCCCGTTTGATAGCCGTGGCTCGGTCGACTTCAAGAATATATTTCGCCGCCGGATTTGCCCGGATAAATCCTTGTTCAATTTCTTTGACAATCTGGAGGGGATCTTCGGAACGGGGATTGTCGGAGGTAATAATGGCTAAATCCGCTAATCTGGCCGCAATTGCGCCCATTATCGGCCGTTTGGTTCGATCCCTGTCGCCGCCGCAGCCAAAAACCACAATGAGCCGCCCGGAAACCAGTTTACGCCCGGTTTGCAAAACATTCTCCAGACCGTCGGGAGTATGGGCGTAATCGATAAAAACGCTAAAATCTCTGGCTTCGGGAACCGGCTGAAACCGTCCCGGAATACCCGCAACCGTTTCCAAACCACGTTTGATTACGGCCATATCGATTCCCAATGCCATTCCGGCTGCCAAGGCTCCCAAACTATTATAAACATTACATAAGCTAGTAATCTTTAAGGAAATTGGAACCGATCCGGTAGCAGTCGCAGCCGTATATTTGGCTCCTTGAACGGTAATATCAATGTTTTGGGCTTGCACATCACAAGGATGCTCAACTCCGTATGTAATTACTTTGGCAGCGGTCTTATCAATTATTGTTTCAGCGTGATTATCATCATTATTGATAATGGCCAGGGAGGCTTGGGGTAAATCCGCAAAGAAACTGCTTTTAACCCGCAAATATTCCGCAAAGGTCCCATGATAATCCAGATGATCCTGGGTGATGTTGGTGAAAATCCCCAAACGGAAACTAAGCCCGGCAATCCGCCCCTGGGCAATGGAATGGGAAGAAACCTCCATAACGGCATATTCCATTCCGGCCGCCGCCATCTTCCCGAATATTTGCTGCAATTCCAGGATGCCAGGGGTAGTATTATGAGATTCCAGGTTCTGCTCCCCGATGAAGTGAGCAATAGTGCCAATAAGCCCCACCTTATAACCGGCAGCTTCCAAAATGCTTTTCACCAGATACGTGGTGGTGGTTTTGCCATTTGTCCCAACCACCCCAATCAATTGTAGTTTCCGATCCGGATAACCGTAAAAAGCCCCGGCCACCTCCTTGATGACCTGCAAGACATCCGGGACTTGAATTATGGTCAGATTGAAATTATCGGGTGGCGGATCTTGAACAATAGCCGCAACAGCGCCTTTCTCAGCCGCCTGCCCCAAAAATAGATGGCCGTCAATCTTAGAACCCTTGATACAGAAAAAAAGATCTCCCGTAGCGATCCGGCGTGAATCCTGCGAAAGTCCCTTAATCTCAATATCCGTTGCCCCTATTATATTTTGGATTGGAACTTGCCGGACCAATTCACTAAGTTTCATTTTCCACCCTCCATTACTTTACGCCCTTCTGTATTCCCGCTAAATTATGACTCATTCATAAAAACCTCTAGGATATTCGGTAGATAATTCAACAATCCTGCCGGCGTCACTAGAAAAACAGTTAAACTTTAAATATCAGGTATTATAGTATATAACATCTTTACAGAATCTATCCTGAATTTGGCATCATTGTACGCCATTTTCACTGGAAGCAAAAATAATCTGAATCGTTCTCCCTGGTCCTACAATGGAACCCGGCGGAGGATTTTGAGAAACCGCCATTCCGGCGCCTTTGGCCTCCAGTTTTAAGCCCATTTCGCTAACGATTTCAGCAGCTTTCCGTAGGGAACAGCCTTGAAAATTTGGCAGGACCATCTTATTACTGGCTTCGAAATCATAATGCTCCTCAGGGTCAAAATATATCAAGATTTTGGTATTCCGGTTGATTCTGGCCCCTGGTTTGGGTATCTGGTCAAATACGTAACTCCCCTGGCCGATAAAACGGTACTGAATTTCTTTCTTCTTGAGGAGCTGGGTTGCTTCCCCGATGGGCATATTTAAAATGTTGGGAACTATAATCTCCTCGCTGGTTATCTTCTCAAGAACCGCCGGCTCATATTTGGGACGGACATTTAAATAACGGAGCCCGTCACGGAATATATTCCCGACAACTGGAGCGGCGATAACTCCTCCATAAGTTATGGCGCATCCGGGTTCATCCAAAATGACCAACGCCACCATACGCGTGTTTTCCGCCGGAGCAAACCCGATAAAGGAAGCGATGATATTGCTGTAACCACGGCTTCCTTTGGTTACTTTTTGGGCGGTTCCGGTCTTTCCGGCAACCTGATAACCCTCAAGATATGCCCGGTTCCCCGAACCGTTGGTTACCACCGACTCCAGCAGTTTAGCCGTCAATGCGGCGGTTCTTGATGATATTACCTGGGCAACCACTTCCCGGTCGAACCGCTTTTTTACTTTGCCATCCGGAGAAACAATCTGTTTTACCAGGTGCGGCCGGAGCAGATAACCCCCGTTTGCAATGGCCGAGGCTCCCATAGCCAGTTGAATCGGGGTTACCGTAATTCCCTGGCCATAACCAATGGTAGCCAACTCAACGTTTTTAACGTTGGCCAATGATTGGAGCCTTCCGGGAGATTCGCCGGGGAAATCAATCCCGGTAGGTTGGCCGAATCCGAAGGCTTTAATATGACGATAAAAGGTTTCCTTGCTCAACCGTAATGCCAGAGTCGCAAAAACAGGATTGCAAGAGTTCTCCAGCGCCTCAATAAAGGTTTGGCTGCCATGCCCTCCGGCCTTCCAACACTTCAGACGCCGGTCGTCCACTATCAAAAAACCCGGATCAAAAAAAGTGGACTCCAGAGAAACCTTTCCTTCTTCCAATGCAGCGATGGTAGTAAACATTTTAAAGGTGGAGCCCGGTTCGTACATATCCGTAAAAACCGGGCAGCGCCGGTTTTCGGCTGGATAATCGTTGAAATTGTTGGGGTCATACTTTGGCAAGCTAGCCACCGCCAGAATATCCCCATTTTGGGGATTAACAACTACAGCCATTCCCCGTTTGGAATTGGTATCGATAACCGCTTTTTCTAATTCCCGCTCTACTATATATTGAATGTTTTCATCAATGGTTAAAAACAGGGAATCTCCGTTTACCGGCTCCAGGTAGCGGCGTTCCCCCTGGGGAATATGCCGTCCGGTGGTGTCAAATTCGGCCTGGTCGCTGCCGGGGATGCCCCTCAAGTAGACATCATACTGTTTTTCAATCCCTTCAAGGCCCTGGTTGTCAATTCCGGCAATCCCTAATATTTGAGCCGCCAGGTGAGACTGTGGATAAAAACGGCGGGCCTTTTGGCTAAACTCAATACCGCTGATCTTACGGGTGGATATAATTTTACGGAGTTTATCAATTTCAGCGAAGGAGGCCTTACGTTTGATCCAAACAAAAGAGGCCCGTTTAGAAATGAGCCCTAGAACGTTCTGGTGATCCATCCCCAAAGTATTTGCCAAAATTTGGGCCACTGCGCTCTTTTCCGCGTGCAGCCTTTCTGTGGAGGAGGTTCTTTTGCCTTGAAAGGAGCCATCTCCGATACCGATTTCGGCAGGTATTGCATAAATTGAATCACCGTCAATACTGATCGCCAACTCTTTACCGCGGCAATCATAAATCGTGCCGCGGCGCGGCAGAACCGGGATCGCTCTAAACCGTTGACTTTCCGCCGATTTTTTCAGCCATCCCGTTAAAAAAAACTGAATATAAATCACACGGCCTATTAATGCTATGGTTATCAACAGGATCGCCAGCAACAGCATAACGATTCTTTTTTTGGATACGGTTTCAATCTGACTCACATTTATCCCTCTTAAACGGAAATTTACACGGCTAGTGTGGCGTTCTCTAAAGAAAAAATTAACAAAGATGAGCCATACTTTGGTGGAACGTTCATTCTGATTGCAACGTTATTGGGAGAACGTTCTGCTATTCGACATAACATATTCAAGGGCGCGAGCCGAGGGTTTTCCTGAGCGTGCCAATCAAGGAGTTTGGGCCATTGTTTGCCCGATTCCTTCCAGCCAATCGGCGAGTTTCGTCCATAGGTTGCCTTGCGGAACCGATTTCGAAGTATATGTTTCGTAGGTTTGCTGCTGCCCCTCCCGCTTTTCCGGTGCTGCGGCAATACATAAGTAATCGTCCGGTCCGGCCAATTTCATTCCTAAATCCCTTTGAGCAGCCGTTTGAATGCGTTCAAAAGATCCCAAGTCCGCCATTTCAATCCGGAGCTTAATGGCTCGGCGTTCCAATTTAGCCAGCCTGGTTTGCCAGACTTTAACCTCTTGGTTTCGTTGGATAAGCAGAGCCTGAAAAATGATATTGGCGACTACCAAGCTTAAAACCCCGCCAACAATCATCGCCAGCAAGTTGCGAAGACCCTTCCGCTTGGCAAGTTGACGTTTTTTGTTGGCCTGATTATTAAAGGCTTTTTCCACCGGTTCCTGACCGAAAAAACCTTGCTCTTCTTTAAATTGTTCCCGAATGGAATATTGATCTGCCAATATCATGTTTATGCATCCTTTCCTGACCCTAGTACCATAAAGCCTAACTCTTACATCCTTGTAAATTTCATATTTATGCACAACGTGCATAACAGGATCATATTTTTTCGGCAGCCCGGAGCTTGGCACTCCTGGACCGCGGATTGCCGGCGATTTCCTCAATACCCGGGACTACCGGCTTACTTGTAATAATCCGCAATTGCGGTTTCCGGTTGCAAATACAAACTGGAATTGTCCGGGGACATTGACATCCCTTAGCCCATTCGCTCATGGTTGTCTTTACCATCCGGTCTTCCAATGAATGATATGCGATTACCACCGCTCGCCCTCCTGGTTTAAGCAGGGATATTGCCTGATCCAGCGCATTCCCCAAGCATTCCAGTTCATGATTCACGGCAATCCTTATCGCCTGAAAGCTACGCCGGGCCGGATGCGGTCCCGTCCTGCGGCTGGCCGCTGGAATCGCCCGTTTAATAATCTCAGCCAGTTCTCCGGTGGTTTTAATCTCTTTATCCCGGCGGTATTTCTCGATAAAGCCGGCGATTCTGGCGTGATAACGTTCTTCGCCGTATTCCCTCAAGATTCGGGCCAGTTCCTCCACCGGAGCCGAATTAACCAAATGTGCCGCTGAAAACGGCTGCGTTTGGTCCATTCGCATATCAAGCGGTGCATCCTGTTTATAACTAAAGCCACGTTCTTCAAAATCCAATTGCGGCGAAGAGACCCCCAGATCAAACAGGACACCGTCGATGTACAACCCGGTTAAATCAGAAATTATTTCTTTGATATTCGCAAAATTACGGCGGATTAATTCCACGCGGGGCTTTACATTGCGGAGTTTTTCCCGGGCTGCATCGATGGCCGCTTGATCTTGATCAATACCGATTATCAAACCGCTCTCATCTAGAGATGCAGCAATTTGCAGGGCGTGCCCGGCTCCTCCCAGTGTCGCATCAACGTAAATACCGGAAGGTTTTATATTCAAATATGCTAAACTTTCCCTGAGCAGTACGGGTTGGTGTAGAAATACCGACATTTTTATCCACCCCGCTGGCTAAATTCCTAGATTTACGATGTTTTGCGCAAATCCTTCATAGGATTGCTTTGTTTCCATTGAGTATTTTTCCCAATTCTCTTTGGACCAGACCTCTACTTTGGTGGAAACTCCGATGACGTAGACATCTTTTTCAAGGGCGGCATGTTCCCGTAAATGCTGCGGGATGACAATCCGGCCCTGTTTATCAAGTTCCGCTTCCACCGCTCCTGAAAAAAACAGCCGGACAAATGCCCGGGTTTTGGGGTCCGCGGTTGGCAGTTCCTTGATCTTTTCCTCCAAAACCTTCCACTGGGAGCGCGGGTAAATATACAAGCAATTATCCAAACCCTGATTGAGAATAAAGTTATCTCCAAGGCTGTCACGGAATTTTGCCGGTATGATTAATCGTCCTTTCTCATCCAGGGAGTGCTGATACGCTCCCATAAACATGATAGAACACCTCGATCATTTTCTACCACTTTGCTCCACTTAATAACTACTTCCCACCACTTTTCTCTCTGTATTCTCCATTATCGACCATTTTCCTTTTTTTAATAAGTGTTTTCCGGATTTTTTTTCAGTATCAAAGCGGTTTCATAAGGCTTTTCAGGTTTTAGAAACACAAGATATTGTGGTTTGAATAAAAATCTCTACTGGAAATAACTAGATATGGGATGATTTTTTTTATGGCTTATCGCTCGTAGTTTCTAAAAACGGGAGGTAGTCTTAAGGGCCAAGCAACGAAAGACGAGATACGAACGGCGAAAAGAGCCGCCCTTGAGGGACAGCTCCAGTAATAAACGCTTTATCAGTATCGTTCTTTTTTATTTTTATTGGGTCGCTAAATTTTTTGAGAAAAATGGGAACATGTCATTGATCAGCAAATCCACGGTCCATTCATGGCCCGCCTCAAGCTCTACCAGTTCGTGAGGAATCTTGGCATGAGCCAATTGTTTCCCAAAATAAATACAGCCCTCCGGGATCCATTGATAGTAGTCATTAACTCCATATTCAATGCGAATTGCTTTTAGACGATTGGATTTTGTAAGGTAATCGGCAATCTTCCCCTTTATATTGCCAAAACCGTTTTCCCATTTTATTCGCAATTCGTTATCTTCCCAAGCGCCGATTAAGTCAAAAATATCCGCATACGGCGCGGGTTTGTCCAAGTTTGGCGAAAAAGCGGCGCCATATGCCGTTAAGAAAGTCAAATCCCAAGTTCCCCAAGCATTGTCAAGCCCGTTTTCATCAAACAATCCCGGACACAAAGCAAAAACGGCGGAATATATGTCAGGGTGGCGCATTCCCAGGTTGATTGCGGCGAACCCGCCCATTGAAAATCCAACAATTCCACGAGCTGCCGGATCGCTTACCGTGCGATAATTCTGATCAATGTAATTCACAACGTCCTTTGTAGCGTAATCTTCCCAGTTACCGGTAACCGCAGAATTGACCAAAAAGCTCCCGCCCAGTTTGTTAATACCGTTTACACTGACCAGGATAAACTCTTGAAGTTCCCCTTTTTTCATGAGGTTATCCAGAGGTTCCTTCACAAAACCGATTATATCAGGAGTGTCTCCGAAGCCGTTAAAAAAATAGACCGCGGGATACCGTTTTTCAGAAGTGTAATATGTAGGCGGCAGATAAATAAAGACTGGTTGCGAAGCCGCCTCATCCAAACGGTTGTTTTGTAGTGAAGGCGCCGGAATAACCAATTTAAAGGAGTGTTCCTTTGTGGAACTCTCCTTTTTCGCACTATACCCTGAAGGGATGGTCACGATCATTAAAAAAAGAACTACCAAAATAGTTTTGATGATTTTCGGACTCATCCGCTACCTCCTCATGTCTCGTCCTGGAAATTACCCGTCTTAACTATATCATCCCGCATCGAGTTTGTCCATGAGTATAGCGGTTAATGTTTTGAGTGATTCGAGGATGTTCGTTTCGTGTTCCGCGTTTCGTGTTCATCGTTCATAGATTAACCATGGAATTGAGATTTGAACCGGAACAATGAACTCGGAACGATTGACCCGAACCCAAAAACCAAAACTTTGAACCCGAAACCCGGAACGCTGAACGATAGGCCTGAACCCCAAACCCTAACACAACCAATCACTAATAACTATTTCAAAACCCCGCTTCCACCAAGTCCCAGGCGTATTGATAATGCCCTGCGGTTATCAATTTCGTAACCAAACTGGATCTGGAAATTCTCCTGTGTTGTATCCGGTTATGCAATTTGTTAATCAAATCCTGCAATTGGCTGTGCCAAGGATCGTTTCCGAAGATCAACTGCTGTCCTGATCCAAAAAAACCGAACTCAAACGGTTTATAACTAAACAACCCGGCCACAGCACGACGGTTCTTTAGCGCTTCAATGATGCCCGGAATCCCGGGACGATAAACCTTCAAATAGGTTCTACCGGCCCCGATTTGCCGGCCCTGCCGGTGATAATGAAAATCCGAACCGCCGACAATCGCCAGGCTATTTGGTAATATTAAATTCTCCCAGGTTGATCGTAAACGAAGTTCGGCACCCTGGTCAAATTCCAGGATGGAGGAATTAAATAGTTCAATACCGTCAATCATTTGTTCAATGAGCATTTCCTTTAAACAGCCAGCCGCCCAACTGGTTTTAGGCAGTGTCCATGGATGAGCGATAATGATGATCCCGCCGCTTTGGTGATGAGTTTTAATCTTTTGCAAAAGCTGGTTGCGGTTGCCGTCGGGCCAGCCGTCATTACATCCGATAGCTAATACATGAAAGTGATCGCCAAGTGACACTTCCTGAGCCGCCAGAACCAGAGGACAACCGGCGTTACCGGCGGCAAATTCTTCCCCTTCCCTGGCTCCCGCCACCTGATGGTGATCGGCAATAGCCAACGCATCTAAAAATAAGGAGTTTTCCAGCATTAATAATTCCCGGGGGCTTAACGAACCTCCCGAATAACTGCTGTGGACGTGAAGATCGGCAACCACCCAGCGGCCGGAATTGTACTCCTGAAAACCCGGTATATATCGCAATGATATTCTCCTATCCCAATTATTCTTTAACTCTATTCACTGATTAATTTAATCAAATTTAAGATCCGGTTGCGTTCCGGTTGGCAGTCAATTTTGCGGTCCCATTGTTCCTGATAGTATCTCCGGCTCCAGGGCTGTTTTTCGATAAAGTACTGCCGCCCCAAGATCCAATAATCATAAGGAAACCTTAAAAAAGTTTCCAGCCAATAAAGTTCTCCGTTTCTCCATCCATAATACCGGTGAAAATTCCAAATGATTTTAAAGAACGACTCCGGTGACCAACGGTGTAGACGCAAATACCGCCCGATTAAATTCACTTTATCATGGACCGGCTGGTCAATAATGATATAATCAAAATCAATCAGACAAGCGCTATCTTCTTGAATTATCACATTATGATATGCCCAATCATGATAACAAACCACTTCCCGGACCCAAGCGGAGGCATTTGCACAACTGCGTTCCCCGTGTTTCAGCCTGTAAAAAGCTTTCCAAGCCTCATCATAAAACTGGCGCCAGTCTTTTAGATATTGCCGGCTCCAATCATCGCGGGTCCGAATGGCAATATCGCGGCAAACTTCCATTTCCCGTATCCGGCGGCGCCATTCGGCCTTGATGTCGAATTTTAAAAATACCCAACGGCATGGGTCTCTGGCAATCAGTTTTTCCGTAAATTGGTGAAAGGTTTTCATAGCCCGGATTGCGGCCTGCAAATCCCCGGTCTGACGGTAATCGGCTTCCCGTCCTTTGATTAGCGAGGTTAAAAAATATCGGTTGCCGCCATACCACCAATAATTTCCCCCGTGAAACGGTTTGATGAAACGGGGCAAGATTGCATGGTTGGACGGCGCATCATGAAATACCCCTTGATGTAAACTTTCTCTTTCCTGGGCAACATAGTCTTCATTGGCAGATAAAAGCTCACCGATTAATGAAGCCTTGACTGCCCCGATTTTTAGCTGTTTCAACACCCAATCCCGCGAGTTTTCCGGTGCTTCCCGTCTCCCCATTTCAAGCAAATAAACCCCGTTGAAGCGTTTCAACGGTTTCAAGCGGCCGTTATTGCCGATGAATGGCGGGTATGTACCGCAATTACCATTAACGATAGCCATCGCCGAACCATCCTACGATGATAAAGATCAAACCAACTAAAATCAAAATATCCACCGGGTTCGGGATGACCAGTACTTTTAATAGGACCAGCCCGCCGATTACCACAATAATTTGTTGTTCAAGGCCTTTCAGGTGTCGTAACGGGTTCTTCATGAATCACACCTCCGTTAGCATTCCAAGGAATCCGTTCTAATATGGTATTCAGCTTCCTCCAGAATGGTACTTTTGCCCGGGTGGAATTCAAAATGTCAATTTTTGTTCCTTAGTCATAGAATATATAAAAAAATTATTGATTCCTGTTCATCCGGGTTAGGGAGAATACGATTCTGAAAGGAATAGTGGCGCAACTGCGAACCAAAGCGGTAAATCAAACTTTAACCGAAATCTTGGCCGCGGAGATCCAACGGTCCTATCCGGTTTCAGTGATGGCGATAAAACCGGCGGGTGCTGTATGGAAAGTATATTCCTCCTCCGGCAGATTTGCCTTAAAGGGAACCCAAAAGTCCCCCGGGCAATTACAGCAACTAGCCGCCACCGTTGAGTTCATCCGTAAAGCCGGGTTTCCCAACTTGGTATCAATAATCCCCACCAAATCCGGCGGATTCTTTATGACCAGCCTGCATCATAATTACATTCTATCGCCCTGGCTGGAAGGTCAAAACCCTGATTTCAGCAACCGCCGCCATTTGCAAATGGTTGCCGCATTATGGGGAAAACTTCACGGAATATCTCAACCTTTGATTACCCGGGAAAACTTTTCGCAAGAATCAATCTTAGATGAATGGCAGGGTAAAGCCCGTTTCTTAAGGTCCTTAACGGATGAATTGGCTGAAACAAAACATCGCAACCGGATCGATCGCGCCATTCAAAGGTGGATCTTCCATTTTATTCGCCTGGCTGATTTTTGCATTGAACAACTGGCCGGATTGGAAAACGCCCCGGAGTTTAGCCCGGTGCTGCCATGGGGATTTTGTCACAACGACCCTGCGCCGCGAAATATTATCATGCAAAACGAGAAGTTATCCCTGATTGATTTTGAACTGGCCTTACCCGGTCCATGTATCAAGGAACTGGCCAAGTTAATCACCAGATCTCTGCAAATAAACCATTGGGACAGCACTCTCTTCAATTTGTTAACAAAAGCTTACTCCGTCGCAAGAAGCCTCACTCATTACGAAGCCATAATTCTTCCTTATCTTTGCGCTTTTCCCAACGGTTTTTGGCGTTTATGCAGCCAAAGGTTTCAGGAACAGCTTCCCTGGACCGAAAAACGCTTTCAAAAAAGGCTTTGGGAGATCACAACCATGGAGCCGGACCGGTTGAATTGCTTGCGTTCCATGCTTCCGGAACTGCCGGAGATGGCTGATTAGTTATTGGTTAATTCTAAAGTTCTGGTCATAATGGAAGGAAAAATAAAACCTATTTAAGCTGGTCAAAGAGTGTTTTTAGCGGGATTAACGAGACTTACAGGATAAAAATCTGTAAAAAGAGATTGCAATGCTGATTAAAATCTTTGCTTTCCTGGTTGTACCTGATATTCGAAACTAATACCCAATGACTAATACTTAAATAACTAATACCTAATACTCTACCATAAGGAGGCGGACTATGATTACGGAGATCCCGGATCTGGCCCAGATTATGAAACATTGGGGATTGACGGTTCTTGATTTCAAAAAAATCAAGGATGTATTTAAGATAAAAACGGAGTACGGTTATAAAAACCTTAAGGTCTCCCCACTTGTACCCCAACGTTTGTTATTTGTGCATCAAGCGGTGCGGCACTTGGAGAAAAAAGGA
The DNA here is from genome assembly GCA_029974635.1 of Bacillota bacterium. Lineage (GTDB taxonomy): Bacteria > Bacillota > UBA4882 > UBA8346 > UBA8346 > JAEZJQ01. Next base: position 67,882 of record JARKQY010000051.1, read on the forward strand.
TTTGACAAAATGTATCCGCTGATTCCGGCGTTGAACGGGGAGAGTTACATTACCGACAGCCGGTATGCTTATACATTATTCGATTGGATCGAAGGCCGCCAGTGCGATTTCACCGTTCTCTCCGAACTCAGCGGGGCAACCCGGATTTTAGCCGAATTTCATCAAAAATCAACCGGGTTTAAGCCGCCGGAGCATTCCAATATGCGGAACCGTTTGGATAAATATCTGAAACATTTTGAAGAACATTATCATGATCTGATCATTTTCAAGGAAACCGCCCTATCAATGCCTGGCGATGCTTTCGCCGATTTCTATCTCTCTCAAGTAGATTTCTTTTTGCCCATGGCGGCCCAGGCCATTGCCAAATTAAAAACCAGCTGCTACTCCGATTTGGTAACCGCTGCCAGAGACAGCGGTTGTTTTGCTCACGGCGACCCGGCAGCCCGTAATTTCATCCTGACTCCGGCCGATACGATTTTTATCATCGACTTTGACAGTTGCCGGCTTGATTTGCCGGTGATGGACCTAATCAAATTCGCCCGCCGCGTTTTAAAAAAGTATCATTGGGATTTTGAAACCGCCCGCATCCTGATGGAATCGTACAACCAAATTAAGCCCATCTCCGCCACCGAACTGGAGGTGATGAAAGCAGTGTTGTATTTTCCGCAGAAATTCTGGCGGATGGCCATTCGTTACTTTCACAATCATGACCGGCATTCCCCGGAACGGGCGCTGCATAAATTTAATAAATATGTGAGCACCCGTCATGAATTGGCCCGGCTACAACTGGAGTTCGACAATTATGGGGGATAAGTCAAATATGGCCGCAACCGGTATTGCGCCATCATTATCCAAGCACACCCTGGAAAGAATCGGGGCCGAATACGGGCTTGCCATTTCTCAAATCACCTCCTTCAGGAGTGTCTGGCGGGTAAAGACCAATGATGGCTTTAAATATTTGAAACGCTCCAAACTGAATCCGGCGGATTTGATTTTTATTTATGAAGCCCTTGAATATCTAACTTCCCGGACGTTTTGCCATGTCCCGCGTTTGGCTTTAACCAAATCTGGCCGGCCCTTTATGACCGATGAAACCGGAATCTACATCCTGACCGATTGGTACTTCAGCAAGGAGCTGGATTTTGGAATCCTGATGGATCTCAAGCAGGCTACCGCTTTTTTGGCATACTTTCATTTACATTCCCGTGGCTTTACCCCCGCAATCGCCGGACATGACCGTATTGGCTGGTTCTCCTGGCCGTCCAAACTGGAACTCCGCTTGCAGCAACTGCAAGAATTCCGGCGTCAGGCGTTGCATGAAAAGGAGAACTCGCCATTCAGCCGCTTGTACTTGCGGCATTTTGAGCCCTATTACCGGGAAGCCTCGAACAGCTGTGAGCTGCTGTTAAAGTCACCTTATCCGGAAGTGGCTCTTGTTGCCAGCCAAGATAAAAGCTTTTGTCATCACGATTATTCGGGTCGCAACCTGCTTAGGACCACAGAAAACCGCTTGATTCTCATCGATTTCGATTATTGCCTGCAGGACATCCGGATTCACGATATCATCAACCTGCTGGTCCGCAATCTGAAACACAATAGCTGGAATCCCCGGATTGCCAGCTTCATTTTACAGGAATATCATCAAATCTCACCACTAACAGAGGAAGAGCTCCGGGTGATGCATGTCTTGCTCAACTGGCCGCAGGATTTTTGGCAGGTGGGACTGCAGTACTACTATGAAAAGCTCCCTTGGCCCAGGGAACGTTTTTTGAAGAAGCTGGAGTCCAAGGTGAACGCGCGTTTTATCCGGAGTAAGTTTTTACGGGAGTTTCCGGAGAAGAACGGGTTGTACCGGTGGTGATCTCTTAAATTATTTTTAGAGCCGGCAGGAAGTTGGGGAATACCGGCGTAATTTTATTATATTACATCAGAAAGGAGAGATCCCATGGCTAAAGACAAGAGTCCCAAAAAAGAGACCAAAAAACCACCAGCGAAGAAAAAGTAAATACCACCCGGATTTTTGAGATAAAATACAACGAAAAAGAAAAACAGGGCGTGTCCGGGTTTGTTTAAGTTTTGCTTAAACGAAAAATGGACAGCCCTGTTTGCCAGAGTTCATACCTTAATTTCCGCAGATCTCACTCCACAGTATAACCTGCTTTTTCTAACAAAGCTAGAATTCCTTTTTCGCCGACGAGATGGCCTGCTCCTACAATAACGAAGTAATTTTCATTTTGACCGAGATAACTTTTGATTTTTTCAGTCATGGCTATATTTCGATTGAAATATAATTTGTCAAAATAGTCCTGCTGGTCATCATCTTCGATTCCTTCCAACACGATCGCCTCAAGCTCTTCCATGTCCTGATTTTTCCAACTCTCAACCAGGGTCTCCATTTGACTTTCCATGGAAGAAAGGGAAAGCAAGGTCACTGCCAAAAATAAATTAGCGTCAATACTATTAAAGATTTTTATTTGTTCCTCAAAAGACTCCAATTCAAAAATCTTTTTATCGCCGGCTTTAGCTAAGAAATATTTCTCAGTGCCGCTGTCTGCCACATAACCTAACGACATCATTTTTAAATTCGTCAGCGAAGCAGCCACCAACCAGGGTTTAAAACGGTTCACCCGTTCCATCGGTACGCTGTAACTTGACAGATTGGTTTCCAATGCATTATAAAGGTCTTTTGTTAAAACATCTTTCAAGGTTTGATGATTGGGAAGATAACCATAGGAGTCGATATCCTTTATTTTCTCACTATTTTCCTTCGAATCGGTGTTTACTTCCACCACGATATTTGGGGTGTTTGCAAATGCGGTTTCAATCTTTTCCGGAAAAGGATAAAAACTGTTATTGCCGACATGGATGGAACCCATTAAATAAACGGTATTGGTTTTGCCTTTCACGGCAAAAAACATATATTTATAATCATCCTGAGCAACCGGCGCTTCTTGTTCCAGGGAGACTTGAATATCCGCCCATAGCGGAACCCAATCATCCTTAGCCGATTTCACATAAAATACGGTCTTTTGGGCTATCTCCGTAAATTCATCGACTTGATTGTCAAACAGGGATTCCAAACTCCAAAAACTCAACCGGATGGCATAGCCGTTATTTACGATAATATAATCGACAAACCGGATCGACAGCTTATTTACTTTGGATTGATAGATGACGGCCACATTGTCTTGACCCTCGGAATAAGCTTCGGAAATTATTGTTATATCTGAATCTTCAAGCATCGTCTCAAATAGATCCACATATTCATCCAGGGTAGCCTCATAATTTTACCCCGTCAATTTCTTAAATGCATTTTGGTATTTTTTCATCCCCAGGAATAACGGGGAATCATTTTTATTCTTTCGGTTTTGAAGCAGCCCTTTAAAGGCATCCGGAGCGTTTTTAGCCTGGGTGTAAATCCCCCAGTCTTGCGGGAAACTAAAAGCAACCCCGATGTCTTTACTGTAAAATTGATAATCTTTGGGGTTTATTCCTTTGGCGTCAACATTGAAAATTACTAAAAATGTGAGGAAAACTCCTAATAATATTTTTTTCATTGCTTGCTCCTTCGAGATCTATTTTGAGAATGTTATTTCTATTAATGTATCAATTTTCCTGCGGGAAGGCTTTGAAAAATTTCCATCCGGATTATTTTGGTTTTCCGCGTGCGATACTCCAAAAGCTTATCCAAAGATAACCAAATTTATGATACAATATATTTACTCTTAACTTCTACGGAGTGATTTGGATGGATGATAACAAAGTAGCGGTATTGCTTGAAGATTTACGGGCGCAGTTCCAGACCTTTGGTGAGGGATTGCAATTGCTAACTGACAAAGTTGATCGGGTTGAACAAAAGCTTGATACTCATATTGAGCAAAACCAGCGAGAATTCGATCAAACTTGCCAGGAACACCAGCAACTAATGCAGATGATTAAGGAATTGGATACCGAGGTTGTAAAGTTGAAACGGGTAAAATAACCCGGCTTTAAAAATCACCGCCAACTAACTCCAGGGATAACAAACCATAAATTATGTGACGCCACCGCATAAGCACTCTAACGCCCCTTGACCGCCAAACCTTTGGAGCGTTTTTTTGTTTGGTGGTTAAGAAGTAATCATTTATGCTTAGTTTCTCTGCACTTTGATTACATTTAATTTTTGCCTAAAATCTTCTCCATCCGGTGAAGCTCTGTCATTGGTCATGGCTAGATTCCGGCAGGTAAGAAAAAGGCCATCGCCTGGAATTCAAGTCACTGAACCGCGAAAAATATAGGGATAATCATTTGCCGTCGCCGGGCTGGGTCAATCTCGCGGGCCGATTGTCCGGGTCATTTCTGTCCGCAGAGTCGGATAATATCGGGTTGATGTCAACGGCCTTCTGCTTTTCCCCGATGTCGCGGCCTATGACATAACAGAGATTATCCAACCCCGCTGGGTCCACCGCCCGCCCTGAGGCCGATCTTCCGTCCTCTTGTCCCCCTCCGCCCCAAGGCTCCCTTTAAAACCAATCAAGCCCGGAAAAGCTTCGGTGAACTTCTTGCCAAATCTTTTCCGGGCTTCTAATTCTGGCAATTCAAGCCGCCCCCCTAATTGCCAAACCTAATTTACAGCAAGAAAAAATCAAGGCCGAACAGAGTGAGTGCATTTTAGCCTTGATTTTTTCGCCGCTTGTGAATTAAAATTAATTCCCAATAGGGGCGGCCTTTAATATGTACATATAACTTGGCCGGTTAATCCTCGTTCAGAATGATACCCTAATCCGAATCCTAACGATTCATCCATATGCCATTGTATCCCTAATGAGTAAGTAAATTTAAATTCCGTTTTTGTTTGATTCGTTTCTTTAGAATACCAGTTATGATATAAGCCCGGTCCAACATATAAAGTTAACTGATCCTCTAAAATATCTTTACAATATAGTACATCTAATCCCATTCCAAAGTCAAAATCGGAAGTACTTGTTTTGTCATTTTTTAAAATGTACCCGAATTCAAGGATACTATTAGTAAATCGGTTACCAAATGCAAAACTAGCTTTCTCTTCTTTAGAACCATATGACACATTAAAATAATTGCCAACTTCAGCAAAAGACACTACAGGAAAAATTCCAAGACTCAAAACTACTAATAAAATCGATAGTATAACTTTTTTAAACATCTCATCTCTCCTCGTAATATTGATAGATTTATCATATCACGAACATATGTTTGAGTAAAGGATTTCTTAATAAATTTTCTTTGTGCTTTTCCGGGGAATGGCCCCCGGTGGGGGAAATGCACGGGTGAATTAACTTACAAAGGATCAACTTCGGGCTGGGGCGAAGGGGGAATAGGCTTCGTAGCCGACTTCAGGACCGGCGGGCCGCTGATTAAAGCGTAACTAGCGCGGATTCTTCTTCGAGTTCTCTTTCCCGCGCTAGTCAGCATAAGGGGGCATCTATGCGATGACGATTCTTCTTGATACCACTTAACGGCGTTGCATAATGCCTCTTTATGTTGACGACCCCTGCAGAGTCGAGGCCAAAGAAACAGACGGTGGTCACTACCCGGATTTTTAGCTTTCAGTGAGTGACGACCGCCGACCCGCAAGATTTTCCCAGCAAAACTACAGGGGTTTTTCCCGTTGTTTGGCGGTGGGCGACGGAGATTAGCTTCAAGTTAACCCGCAGAAAAAGGCGGTGGGTCTGAGCCGGTAATGAATTTAATTCTTTGACCTCTTTTGTTCTCTGATGTTTTTAATGATCTGTAAATTCAAATTCTGAGTCTATCTGCTCCTTAATTTTTCTAAAATCTTCTACTAACTCAGGTTCTCCATCCGTTAACCGATCAAAATAGTATTCAATGTGATTCCATGATGGCGGCCATACTGAAAAATCACCATTTTTATCGATATCAAAATGCCAATATTCTGAAATTCTTGGGTCTATAATTTTAAAAAATACTGCTAATACGCAAACAGGATACTCAATGTAATTATCATCAGCAATAAAATACCAAATATTACCTAGAGATGAGTGAGTTCCATAAACTATATACTCTTTTCCTATTGTAATATCAGGTTTATTGCTGTTCAGATTTTTTAATTCATTTAATTGCTTCAATAAATCAAAACTTTCTTTTGGAAGTTCTTCAAACGTTTTATAAATACATTTTACTTTCATTTTAACCTCCAATTTATTTTTATTGGAATGTTGATTTACATTGAAACTTGACCCCCATTATCACTTAAAAATTGACTTCACATGTTTTAAAAACGAAAAGTTAAGGGTCAGTTCTCAGTGACAATCTACATTGAGTCAGTTGACTCTGGTGAACCGGTTGTTCCAGCCGAACCCGTTGAGTTTGTTGAATTACCAGTTGATTTAGCTGGGGTTATTTTTGTTTTACATTCAACAACTCGGCCTGTTTTTGAATTAACATAATAATGGACTTGTATTTGTCTTCCATCAGATAATGTTTCAGATCTTGTAGTCATTTTTGACCAGTCTCCTGGCTTTCCGCCATACTCTGCCGCAAGTCTATTCGCGTCTCGCAAAACAGTTTTAGTGCCAGAACCAGCTATAGTTACCCCTTCTCCTTTTAATGCTTGATTAAATAAACTTTCACTTTTTGCAGCATCAGCCGCAAGATTAGAACCAGGAACAACAATTATTCCTATTTTCACCTCAGGATCGCTTTCAGTCCTGAGAGAAATCTTAATAGGACTATTTGGATTCTGCTCATTCCAACTTTGTAATTGACTATCTGCCCAATTTAAAAAAGCAGTCCACAATATTTCAGCAGGTGATGGCCCTGATACTGGCAAATATAAGCCACAACGCCCATCAGGATCAATTACATTAATTGGATTGTTATAGCAATAAGCATACCAATTATCCCCATCCTTGGCCGGGTCCTGCGTAATAAACCGTCCAATCTCCGGGTCATAGAAGCGAGCGCCAAAATACACCAATCCCGTATCCTGATCCGTCCGTTTCCCGGTATAACAATAATCTGAAATATCGCTGACCTTGATATTATCGAGATAATTGACCACCGTCCCGCTGCATAACCCATAGTCCCGAAACGCTAAATAA
>JARKQY010000059.1 GCA_029974635.1 Bacillota bacterium
TGGTACATAACAAATTCAGCTTCACCACGAACAAAGCAGGGATTTTTAAAGTTTTTCAAAACCATTTTATATTTTTATCTTACCATAACCGGCCGCATCCTTCAAGTTCCAATCTCCGGAAATTGTTAACCCATTTTGACATCACGCCAATTTAATATGGACTTCCCGCAATTGTTTTGCAGTTACCTCCGAAGGCGCACCCATTAATAAGTCCTGCGCCTTACTATTCATCGGAAAAGCAATGACTTCCCGAATATTCGGCTCGTTGGCAATCAGCATCACAATCCGGTCGATTCCAGGGGCGATGCCCGCGTGAGGCGGCGGCCCGTATTGAAACGCATTGAATAATGCCGGGAACTTATTCTGAATATCATCAAAGGAATAACCGGCGATTTCAAATGCTTTGACCATTATCTCCGGATCGTGATTCCGGACGGCTCCGGAGGATAGTTCAACTCCGTTGCAGACTATATCATACTGGAATGCCAATATCTCCAAAGGGTCCTTATTCATAAGGGCATCCATTCCGCCCTGCGGCATGGAAAAAGGATTATGGCTGAATTCGATTTTGTTGGTTTCGGGATCTAGCTCGAACATGGGGAAATCCACTATCCAGCAGAACTTATAAACATCCTTTTCCAGTAAATCAAGGCGTTTTCCTAATTCATCCCGTATCTGTCCAGCCAACTTAACGGCCGTTTTCAATTGATCGGCAATAAAGAATATTACGCCACCCGGTTTGGAGTCCGTGATTTGAATCAATTGATTGCGGGCCTCTTCAGAAATGAATTTAGCAACCGGACCCGTGAAGCTCAGATCATCATTCACTTTAAGCCAGGCTAACCCTTTGGCTCCAAGTTCCGTAGCGAACGCTTCCATACTATCGAAAAAGCTGCGGGGTTTAGCGCCACAATCAGGCACCGCAATTACCCGGACTGTTTTATTTTTAAAAGCGTTAAAATCAGTGCCGGCAAATACGGCGGAGGCGTCATGAATTATTAAGGGATTTCTAAGGTCCGGCTTATCAGTTCCGTAACGGAGCATGGCCTCTTTAAAAGGTAACCGGATAAATGGTTGGTTCACTTTTTGGCTGGTAAATTCGGAGAAAACCTCATATAACACCTTTTCAACCACTGCAAAGACATCTTCCTGGGTTGCAAAAGCCATCTCCAGGTCTAATTGATAAAACTCCCCCGGAGAGCGGTCGGCTCGGGCGTCTTCATCCCGAAAACAGGGAGCGATTTGAAAATATTTGTCGAAACCTGAAACCATTAATAATTGTTTAAACTGCTGCGGTGCCTGGGGCAACGCATAGAACTTGCCGGGATGAACCCGGCTTGGAACTAAGTAATCACGAGCGCCTTCCGGAGAAGAACTGGTTAAGATGGGAGTCTGAACCTCCAGGAAGTTATGGTCAATCATTTTTTTGCGAATGCTTTGAATAATCTTGGAGCGTAAAATGATATTATTATGTAGCCGGTCATTCCGCAGGTCCAGAAAACGGTATTTTAACCGCAAATCCTCCCGGGCCTCATTGGCGGAATATACTTCAAAGGGTAATGGCTTGGAGACTTTGCCCAATATCTTGATACTTTCAGCTTTTATTTCAATATAACCAGTGGTAATGCTTACATTAATGGTCTCTTCCGGACGTTTACATACTTGTCCCGTAACGGAAACCGTCGATTCCCTGGAAACTTTCACTGCAAATTCTTTTAGTTCATCGCTTTCAGAGATGACTACCTGTGTTATTCCATAATGATCCCGGATGTCAATAAAAATTAGCCCGCCATGATCGCGTATATTTTGAACCCACCCGGCAATCCGAACCGTTTCTCCCACATTCTCCAAGTTTAATGCTCCACAATTATGCGTCCGATATTCGTGCATCAATAAAAACCTCACTTATTTTTCAGTCTTTAAAAAATTTATTATACAATCATAATCTAATGGAATCATTTCTTGCTGACTGGTTGCCATCCGGCGCATTAAAATCTGCCGCCCCTGCAACTCATCCTCGCCTAAAATTCCAACCAAGGAGACCCCCATTTTATCGGCTGTTTTTAACTGTGCTTTTAAACTACGTCCTAGAAAATCGGATTCCACTTTCCAGCCAGCCTCACGCAACTTAATCAACAACGGGAAAACTGCCAGTTGAGCCGCTTCCCCTAGCGGAGCGATATAAAGCTCAGGTGTTTCCGGGTGGAAAACAGAAGTTTTACGGGATTCCAAAACTATAAGCAACCTTTCAACCCCTGCCGCGAAACCGATTCCCGGAGTTGGGTTTCCGCCGCACTCTTCAACTAAATTATCGTAACGGCCGCCGCCGCACAAAGCGTTTTGCGCGCCCAAATCTCCGGCCAGCACTTCGAAAACGGTTTTGGTGTAATAATCAAAGCCTCTGACCAGTCTTGAGTCCAGATGGTAATTGATTGGGATGGAATCAAGAAGTATCCGAAGTTTTTCAAAGTGACTGCCGCATTCAGCGCATAGAGTCTCCGTAATCAGCGGAATATCAGCAGTTGCATCTTGACAGGATGGATTTTTACAATCCAGCAACCGTAACGGGTTTCGTTCCAAACGCCGCTGGCAATTGGAGCATAGACCCCCGGTTTTAGGACGGAGCCGTTCAATGAGTTTGCTGCGATATACCGGACGGCAATTGGGACAACCAATGGAATTTAAGCGCACATCCAAGTCGGTAATGCCTAACCGCCGGTAAAAGTTAACCGCCAATGCAATAACTTCAGCGTCCACCCGGGGGTCCAAACTCCCCAAAACCTCGGCCCCGTATTGAGAAAACTGCCGGAACCTGCCTGCTTGCGGCGCTTCACACCTAAACATCGGGCCATAATAATATAGTTTCGTTACTCCGCCGGAACCGGCCAGATTATGTTCCAGATAAGCCCTGACAACTGAAGCGGTTCCTTCCGGCCGCAATGTCAGACTGCGGTTCGCCCGATCCGCGAAAGTAAACATTTCTTTCTCTACAATATCGGTAGTCTCCCCAATTCCGCGCTGGAATAATTCGGTATGTTCAAACAGCGGGGTTCTAATTTCGCCATAGCCATATTCGCTGAAGATTTGATGAATTTTGGTTTCCAGATCCCGCCACTTGGCGGTATCATCCGGTAATAGGTCATAAGTTCCCTTGGGAACAATTATTTTCGACACAATACATTCCCCGCTAACAGAAAATATTATTACGCGGAAGGCGTATTCGCCCTCCGCGTCTTATTGCTTCAGTTTAAAAAATCACTATTCCCCCGTCTCTTCGGAAGAAGTTGACTGATTCTGGGCAGCCTCTTGTCGTTCCAATTCCTCTTGATACTTTTTAGCGTCCTCTTCTTCCTTCTTCACAATGGCGTTGACGATTTTACCTTCCTTCTCGGCCAAATCAGGCAGATTCCACTCTGTGTAAAGCTGTTTAAGACGCAGGTGGCTTTCTTGTTGACTGCTGACATAACGGCTGCTATATTTACTTAAGCCGTCCAATGCCTTCTTAATTTGATCATTGGCTTTGTAGGCCTTGGCCAATGCAATTTGATAATCCACGGTATCCGTTAAATCTCCGGGTGTCTTCTTTAAGACTTCGATTGCGCTTTTGGCATCCTTCAACTCAATATACACATTGGAAGCATCGATATACATTTCAACCTTGTCCTTATAGTAAGAACGTTTGAAGGCTTTTTCGTAAGCCTCGGCAGCTTCTTGCCACTTCTTTTCAGCTGCCAGCCGGTAAGCCCGCAAACCGGGATCAAGAATTTCCGTATTTTTAATGGCGTTTGCATTCATCTCCTGATGCCATTTGCTAAACGCGGAGGATGGATCCTGAGTCATGGAATATAATAAATTTTCTTCGCTTTCTTTGTATTCTTTTTCATACTGCTTACCTTCCGGTAAACCTTTAGCATCCAGTTTCAGGATGTGATAACCAAATTGGGTTTTAACCGGTTTACTGATTTCGCCTACCTTGAGAGCCAAAGCTCCGTCAACGAACTCTTTCACGAAACCCATATTTTTAAATTGATCCACTGGATATGGTCCGTAAGTTCCGCCCTTTTCTTTGGAACCGGGATCATCGGAATACTCTTTCGCCAGGCTGGCGAATACGGCTCCGGCAGCGGTGGCTTTCTTATAAACATCATTGGCTATCTGTAAAGCCTGCGCTTCGGTTCTCAGATCCTGCCCGGAAGGATCTTTGGTGCCGATTAAAATATGGCTGACCGTGATTTTTTCCAAAGTTGCCAAAACCTTCTCCTTTGATACGGTCATCTTCAGTTCACGGCATTTGTAAATGATAAAATTACGGATTGTAAACTGTTCACGCAGCCAGGAAACGAATTCGGACTTGTTGGATTTGCCAAACTGCCGTATGGCGCCTTGTAATTCCTCTTCAGTGGGCCAGCGTTCCTTGATGAAATCATTGACTTGTTTGGAGCTGGACTTCACTTTGGAACCGGCTTTTTCAACCTCAAGCATAAACGCCTTGTCGGTAATTGCGCGATTTAGCGCCTGCTCCCTGAGGTCGGCTTGAGATAACTGGTTTGGATATTGCATTGCTTGTTGTTGATAACTTAACAAAATTGAGTTAAAGTCCTTGTCGTTGATAACTTTCCCGAATACTTTGGCCGACGGCCCTTTGTAGCCCCAGGTTTCTTTTCGAAACTCCGGGAAACCGATATAAAACATACCTACCGTTAAACCGACGATTAATATTACAACTACAGGAGCAAAGAGTTTTTTAACCGATTTACGAATTGACATGATTCCCATCTATTATTCCTCCTACCGAATAGTTGCTGTCCCCTACCGACAAATATAGAACAAATCTTGTAACGCCAATCATTGCAAAAAACACATATACACATACACATATAAAAATTAAAAAATACTCCTCGATCAAGGGTAAAGATACCCAAAATCACAGATCACTTTTAATATTGTACCTAATGTAATTCTAAATGTCAACCAAGAAGTAATCGGGTCTGTTGGGCTTTTTTAACTATTGCTTCCTGTAATCGCCGACTGTAAGTTGACGGGCATTTTGGATTTTGATGGCGATACACCGTGTGATGGAAACCAACCACCCATTTGGTAACGGCTCCTCCCCCCAACCCCAAAATAGTTTGGCGTTCTTCCATCATTTGAATATTGTAAATATTTTCAACTCCCGGTTTAGCAAATCCAATATTCTCAAGGTCCGCCAAAATAAAACGTTGTCGGTACATGTAATAAGGATAAAAATAATGAAACCGCAGATTGGCAATTGCTTCTTCCGAGGTTTCCCGCAATTCATTTTCTTGTGCCAGTTGGAGCGTTGAAAATTCCTTGCGCCAGGCGGAAGCTCTTTTGGGGGCCAGAGTATGCAAAGTGATATTCTGGGGCGCAAACTCAATAATTCGGGCCAGCGATTGCCGGAAGTTATCGCGGGTTTCACCCGGCAATCCCAGGATTAGATCCATATTTAACGCCATCTGGGGGTAATTCTTGACCAGATTAACGGTATCAATGATTTGCGCCACCGTGTGGTAACGGCCGATGAGTTCCAAAGTTTTGGGCTCCATGGTTTGGGGATTGACACTAATCCGGGTTACCCCATAATCATTCATGATGGCTAACTTCGTCGCCGTAATTGTTTCCGGACGGCCGGCTTCCACTGTAAATTCCAGCCCGTCCGGATTCAAGGCAACGGGTTTGAAATTACGCACCAATGCTTGAATTACTGCTAAAAATTGGTCGTCATTGACTGCGGTGGGCGTTCCACCCCCCATATAGATTGATTCAACGGCAAAACCATACTCCCGGCATAAGTTTCCGGTTGCTTCAATCTCCACCAGGAGCGAATCAATGAAAGATTTCACCAAGTGGCCATGAGTGCCGAGAGGAACCGCCGAGAAGGAACAATACTTGCAGCGTGAAGGACAAAAGGGGATGCCGACATAGATACTGACGATCCGGTCCGATGTAAAAAAGCTTTCTTGTCGCAAACCGATTTCTATTAACAGCTCAGCCTTTGACTCGGCCAAACCGTAAATCGTAATGAGTTTGCCCCGGATTTCGGAGGCGGTGAACCCTTTATCGCGGTAATAATGATAAATCTTTGTGGGCCGCACCCCGCTCAATATTCCCCAGGGCGGTTGAATATGCAAATGACGCCCGACAATCTTTATAATTCCGAGCCGAACCAGCTCTTTGACCCGCTGTTTCCGATCTGCCCCATCATAACGGGGATCCATAATCTCGGTATCACTTATTTCCCAGGAATTTTCAGTTTCCGGAAGATCCGGGGCTGTTACTTTCACAGTAAAATCAGAGGAAGAACTTACAATCAGCCTGAAATCGGCAGGGCCATCCGTAGTAATCTCGGTGGTATGATCTACGATTTTTAGGGCGGCTTCAATATTGGCCAATTGCCGGATATCGTCGGCTTCAATATGATACTTCATCTTCTGCGCGCAGATAAGGATTAGACTTTAATTCATGCTGGATGGAACTGACGGGACCATGCCCCGGCAAAACCATGGTCCGGGATGGCAGATTGAATAGCCGGTTCTTTATGGATTGAATTAACTGCCCGTGATCACCACCGGGAAGATCCGTCCGGCCGACGCTTTCGTAAAAAAGGGTGTCTCCGGAAAACAACAAATCCGGTACATATAAGGCGATCCCTCCTGGAGTATGCCCCGGGGTGTCAATTATCTGAAGACTTTCCGAACCCAGCTCTAATAAATCACCGCCTTTTAATAAACGGCCAGCATCGGGACTGGTTAAGTAGAAGCCAATAAAGGCCGACAAATTGGCCATCGGAGATAGCAACATCTCCTGGTCCGCTGGATGGATCATAATCGGACAATGATATGTTTCCTGTAAAACCTTATTCCCGTATATGTGATCGGCGTGTCCATGGGTGTTTACGATCCATTTCAGTTTTAACTGACGGTTATCCATCTCTTGGATGACCTCATCGACCGGCCCTCCGGGATCAATCACCCCGGCTTCCTCCCCCGACCACAGCAAATAACAGTTGGTTTGCAAATCTCCCAAAATGTATTGCCGGTATTCCATGAAACATTTCTCCTCAACTATTCTTCCGGTTCCTCAAACCCGGCGACCTCTCCGCTTAAAACCTTTTGGGCTTCCATCAGCAGGTCGCCGGGTACCATTATCTTGATTTTGGCCAGCGGCCCGATGGTCAGACCATATAATTCACTGGCCGAATCCCGATCTACCTTTACCGGTATCCGGGCCATACTTAGCAAACCGCAAATCAACTGGGCTTCATCATGATTGTAAACTTCCTCCAGCACCGCCCATTCCGGTTGTTGAACCGCATCCATTTCATTCCCGTCCTTTATTCATAAATTAATTTGTTGCTGAAGGGCTTTTAAGGTTTCCGCTGAACGGCGCAACCCTTCCTCTTCCTCGGGGGACAGGGAGAGCAGAATCCTTTTCACGATCCCCCTCCGGCTTACAACACAAGGCAAACTCAAGTAAACATCCTCCAAACCGTATTCCCCGTTTAACAAGTTGGAAACCGTCAAGATGGAGTTTTCGTCCCGGATAATGCTTTCCACTATCTCGACTAAGGCCAGGCCAATTGCGTAATAAGTGGCGCCTTTTCCTTTTATTATCTGATAAGCGGCGTTTTTTACCTCATTAAAAATCTGATCCCTAGGCAAAGAGCATTTTTGGTCGTTACACACCGGACAATAATCGCCAAACCGGATACCGGCGATATTTGCCAGGCTCCAGACGGGAACTTCGGTATCGCCGTGCTCCCCGATAATATAGGCATGGACATTGGAAGGATCGATGGCGCAATGGTCGCTCAGCAAATACCTGAACCGGGCCGAATCCAATACCGTCCCCGAGCCGATGACCCGCTCCGCCGGAAAACCGCTAAGTTTGTACGTTATGTACGTCATTATATCCACCGGATTGGTAGCGATTAACAAGATGGCATCCGAATTCACCGCTTTGATATGATTGATGATTTCTTTAAAAATCGCCACGTTTCGCCCCAACAGATCGATTCTGGTTTCTCCCGGCCTTTGATTGGCACCGGCGGAGATTACAATAATATCGGCATCGGCGCAATCCGCATATGAACCGGCGCGGACCGTGACCGGCCGGACAAAGGAAATACCGTGGTTTAAATCCATGACTTCGCCGATTAAACGATCCTGGTTGACATCGATCATCACGATTTCCGAGACAACTCCGTTAATCATCAAACTATAGGCAAACGTAGAACCCACCAGACCAGCACCGATAATTACCACTTTACTGCGTTCCTTAACCATATGAGCCGACCTCCGTATCATTCGAAATTAGCTTAACCAAATTAAGCGCGGGATAGTAAAACCAAATAAATCCGCCGGAAAAGAGCAAGCTTTGAAAGACAAGTACACCCTTTGCTAACTTAAGTATTATAGTAATCATATTCCTATTGAAAATCAAGAATTTTCTTAATAAAACTTAGCATGTATACAAATAATTTTGAAAGTTACTTGCCGGATTTATGTTAAAAATATTAGCAAGATCTAGCAGGATTTGTTAATCAATAATGGAATTATATTACTGTATACTAAAAATATTTTCTAGGAGGGTGCCTTAATGAAAAAAACCCGTTTAGGTATGATACTACTAACACTCCTTATTTTTGGGGTTTCGTGCGGTGGCGGATCGACTCCAAGTCCAGGTTCAGGTTCTCTTCATCGGATCGACATTTCAAATGCAACGAATCTTATCTTGGCAGCGCCTTCGGCGGTCGCCGGTTCATTAAGCGCCTCCTCCGCAACTGAAAAAAAACTCTATAAAGTAACCGAGGATGGACTTGTTATTGAAGTTAAGTACTATGATGAAGCGGGAAACGAAATTAATAGTTCGACTCAAAAACCGGTGGCGGTTTATAACGTTAACTCCGACTATTTAATTGTATGTTTTGGCTTTGATACCTATAATATTAATGAAATTTATTTGGCCCGAAAGACCGATGGTTCAGTCTTCTCCCTGAAAAATGTGGGTTATCCGATCCCTTTAAGTAATAGTTATAAAAACGCCAACCCCATCAAAACCGATTATAACGGGAATCTTTATTTTATTCGCCTAAACTCTTCCTCTGAGGCGGAATTAATTAAAATAAACATTGAAGATTTAAACCATCCCACTTTTCAAATATATTCGTCTGTAACCGATGAGGTCAATAATTATGACTTAAGCAAGGCCGGGAATGCTATATATAATGGCCACCTAAAAGGCGACGTGACTAACTATATATACCGGATTAAAAAAGCGAATGGCGGCTTGCATAATTTACCAATATCTACCTTCAACTATTGGATTGGTCTAGACCAACAGATTTATCACTATCAACCTCAAAAAATACGAAAGGTTACTATCAATAGTACTGATTATAGTCATGAAGAGACTGATTATGGCGGTGAAATATCAATGAATGGCGGTCCCTATACCCAATATAAACTGGAATTATCTAATAAAATATTCATTATCGAAACGACTAATGGTAAAATATATGAAGTATATAATGAGGCAGGAACACCACGCGAAGTAAATTTAGCGGGATTATCATTCTCATCAATCCGTACAGCCGGCTCTTCCAATAATTATTATTACATTGCCGGAACTGTTTTCGGTAATAGTGAATTATATAAAATAAACCCTGTCAACGACAGTTATATAAAAATCTTAGACGGTCATGATGTTTATAAAATTACTGTTTCCGCCAATGATGAAGTGATTTTTAATGCGCTAAAAATGTCCAATGGAAATATCGTAATCGGCAAAATAGATAGTTCCGGTTCAGTAACGATTTTAGATGAAACCATCAATTCTCAAGTTGAAGTACTGGAACGGGTTAATTAATACAAATATTCAAATTGGAAATTCAAAGTTTTATTTTCTGCAGAATCGCAACTTGTTTTTATTGATATTTCGAGACAACCAGGGACCAGCCCTGGTTGTCTTTGTATTCTAAAAATAATAAGCCATCAATTACGAACCTCTCCGCCATTCCATCTATTTATCTTAATTTTATATATAATCGGTAACCAGGAATTCCAATCCCGCCTGTTCCAGCAGTTCTTCACCAGCCTCAATGCCGTTAACCTCCAGATAAACGGCGAATCGCCGGAAACACCGGGCCAGATCCGATTTCATCCGCCGGGATGGCCTGACTCCCGGTTCCCACCACCAATTTTTAATGACCAACCTATCCGTTTTTTTATCCAATCCCGGTTCAAACCGGGCAATAAAACCACCGCCGTAAAGCACCGGCAAAACATAATAGCCGTAAGTCCTTTCCGTGACCGGCTTATAGACCTCCCAGCGATAGTCGAAATCAAACAATTCCTTAATCAACTGCCGGTCCCATAATAAATTATCCAGGGGAGCCAAAATAGTGGCTTCCCATGGCAATGTTTCAGCTGTTAAAACATTATCTAATCTTGGTTTATCCTCAGTTCTCATCAACAAGGGCATTTTTATGCCTTCCACGTTGCATTCAAAAACTGCTCCCATATTTAGGAGTCTTTTCAAAGCCCCGGTCCGTTCCTTGCTTTTAAAGTCGGAGATTCCAAGCCAGGCATCACCGGATTTATTCCACAACATACCAATAGCTCCGATACGGCGCAGCATATACCAGTCATGATATTGCTCCTCAGTAATGTTGGGGTCGGAAGCCGCCAGCAAATCCGCCGGAATATGACGGCTTGCCAAATCATAGACTCTGCGGGTACGTTCTTTATGGTGGATTATTAGTTCTCCCCAAAAATACATGCTCTCTAATACTGCCCTGGATAGCCGGGTCGGGGCCCAAGCCCAATTTACCTTTTGATTATAGTCCAGGTCCGCCGAGGATAACGGTCCGCGCATCTCAAATTCTTTCCGTACCTGGGGAAGAATGGCCGTTGCCGGACGCTTGGCATTGCCCAGATACCCCCGAGCGGCTTCCCGGTTCCGCTGAAAACAAGGCCAGTCCTCCACTGGATAAATCGACATATTCTTATCCCAGCCGTCCAGAAGCTGCCGGTCCAGGTAAAGCAATTCCCGGAGCAGTAAGGGCCGGTAACCGGATACCCGGGCTTGAAGAACCAAATCCTGGTTATGCCCTACAATGTTCAACGGGTCGAATTGAACACAGCCCACCCTGCGAATGTATTGCAGGATGCCGTCCTTGCCTTCCAATTGGCAAGGAGGCCATAAGCCTTGATGCGCCAGAATGAAACGGCGGGCTTGTTGCTTAGTTAGTATCAGCATGCTTTTATGTCCTCTCTCCAAAAATCCATCGCCATCGCAACCTGTTTTCGGGATCATCCCGCCGTCAACTCGGTTCATAATTATTTTCACCCAATTTATGAAATATTCGGTAAAAAGAAACAAAGACCTTTTTACGCTTCAATTTCAAATCAGGTTTTTATATTTATTTCTAAAGGCAAGAATGATATAATTAAATCACTTGTAACAGTAATTGCGAAGTTTCGCGAATGACAGCGAAAACATCTCGTGGGAACGGCTCCAATTACGACTTTCAATACCGGCTTACCATCAGTATTCAATAAAGAATTTACCGAAACGGGGGGTTTTTAGGATGAGAGTGATATGCTCCGATAGTGAAGGAAAACTACGGGAGTCCCAGGGAGGGATCTTTGCCGATACCAAGGTATCTTGGGTCAGAGATTACAAATACGGCGGGCCCGCCAAGATTCAAGCACTTCCGGTGATTCACCTGGACCCCCGGGACAAATATCAGGAAATTCTAGGATTTGGAGGCGCCTTTACGGATGCTGCCTGTTATATGATTAACCAATTAGATGAGGCTGCCCGGAATAAATTTTTGGAGGATATCTTCTCCCCCTCCGGCATGGGGTTGAATATGGGACGGCTGACAGTGGCCCAATGCGATTTCGGCAGGGTCTGTTATAGTTATAACGACACCCCGGATGATATTCAAATGAAAAACTTCTCCCTTGATTATGACCGCCAATATATTATTCCCACCATCCGCAGCGCCCGCCGGATAAATCCGGAGCTTTTCCTGTTGTCCTCGCCCTGGAGTCCGCCAGGCTGGATGAAAACCGGGGGGTTAATGACCGGGGGCTGGATGCGGGCCTGTTATTTAGAGGCATTTGCCAATTACTATTTGCGATATCTTCTGGAATACGGCAAGGAAGGCATTAAAATCAACGCCATTACAACCCAAAATGAGTCTGAAACGGATCAGTTGAGCTTAATGCCCGCCTGTTATTGGCATCCGGAAATGGAGATCTCTTTTATCCGTGACTATATGGTGCCTTTGATAAAAAAGAACGCCATGGATGTAGAAATATGGATTATGGATCATAATTACATCATGTGGCGCAGGGCCAAATGGATGCTGGACGATCCCGGATTCAAAGCCGTCGTCAGCGGGGTTGCCTTCCATCCCTATGAAGGCCCTGCCGAGGTTATGAGCATGCTCCATGATGCTCATCCGGAGATTGATATGCATATGACCGAACTTGGCGCCAGAAACGATCTGAGTTCCGAAGGGATGTGCGATTCCGGTAAAGCATTCACAGCGATGCTGCGGAACTGGTCAAGAAGCATAATTTGCTGGAATTTAGCCTTGGACGAAACCGGCCGGCCGAACATCGGGCCCTTCTTCGGAGTCGGCGGAATGGTCCAAATTCACTCTCAAACTCATGAAATCACTCTTAACGCCCAGTATTGGGCGCTGGCCCATTTCAGTAAATTTGTAAAACGCGGGGCGCGCAGAATTGGTTCCGAGTGCAATTATGAAAATATCTATCATGTTGCCTTCTTAAATCCCGATGGCGAATATGTCCTGGTAATAACCAATCCCGGCCCCGCAACCGAGGTCAGCCTGGATCTGGGAGGACGTTACGCCGTAATTCCGGTATCCGAGTCTTCCATGAGTACAGTAATTTGCCGCTAGTACCCGCCTGGAAACCTTGTTTGAGTTATTAACTTTACAAAAACCTATTTTTTAGACGGGATTGACAGGATGTATCGGATTAAAACATTTTTGCACCTTCGTTTTTGCTCTGCTCTTATGAATATCCCCTTAATCCAGTTAATCCTGTCCAATGACCTTGTTTTTGGCTTATTAACTTTCATAAACCTGTCTCTTAGACGGGTTTGACAGGATTTATCGGATTAAAACATTTTTGCACCTTTGTTTTTGCTCTGCTCTTATGAATATCCCCTTAATCCAGTTAATCCTGTCCAATGATCTTGTTTTTGGCTTATTAACTTTCATAAACCTGTTTCTTAAACAGGTTTGACAGGATTTATTGGATAAAAAGAGGCTGTCCATGCGGACAGCCTCTTTTTTAACACCCGGAAGGCCTAAAACCCGATCGCAATTAATAAATACTGCGGGTTGCTGCGGGATGCAAATGCGGCTTGATTGGCAACATCATCATAAGGGAAGCCGTAGGCCAAACCATTAATCCCATGGTCGTGCCAGAATTTGGCGTAGTAATTTGCCGGGGCGCCCTGATAATAATTGGCCGTATTTTCCCAACTGGCCTGCGCCAGGTGTCCGGTATGGCGGTTAAGAGCAGCGGCGATGGTGGGATTACTCGCCATCGAACCGGAGCATCCGAAAACTTGCTGGGTGTTTGGCTTGGCAATAGCTAAACCATGAGCAGCCCAGACTTGATCCACATAAGCGGTAAAGTAATTCGCATAGGCGCCACCGGATTGAAACACCGGGCAGGAGCCGGGAGCAAGGATCTTATACGGATATTGCCGCGTAGCCGTCTCCTGAAACTCGGCAGGCACCGAATTCCTGTAAGTACTGAATACTGTTTCACGGCCGGCTGTAAAAAGCCATTGATCATCGCCGAGTTCCACCTCGGAACCGTCCTGGCAATGCAATAACAATGCCAACGGAAGGCCCCAGGCGTCAACCCTGGTGGTATTTCCATTCCAGGTGGTGCTGGAAATGGTATGCTCGATGAAATCCCAATAAGCATTGGGATTGGCTGGATTGGGAGGCGCACCGATACTGACATACACCCGGCCCGCCGAGTTGGCGGGCATATCGATATAGTTTTGCTGGGCGAGTGTTCTGGTGGTACCGTTGAAACTCCAATAAATTTCATTATCCGTATATCTACCGTTGGTCCGGTTCAAAAATTTGTAGATCATCACATTCTGGGCCGTCGGAATACCCGAGCGATCCCAGAAATCCGATACCGGAGTCGGAGTCGGCCTGGGTGTCGGCGTCGGAGTGGCTATGGCGGTACTGAACCTCAGCCAATTGATATTCCAGCCGCTGCCGGTGGCCAATATTCGCAATGTTTGAGCACCCGCCGTCAAGTTTACATTGGAGGATACGGTGGTCCAGGCTTGCCAACCACCGGTGTTGGGAACAGTATAACTTGCCAAAACGGTGGTTCCTCTGCGCAGCTCGAACCGGCCAGCTGCTCCGGTACTGGCTACCCGGTACTCGGCCTGATATATAGCGGTAGAACTGACGGTAACGTTATAGTCCAACCAGTCACTGGCTTCAATCCAACCGACATTCTGGCCGCCCTCGGCGCAGGCCTCGGTTCCAATGCCGGACATAGCGTCATAATTTTCGGCCTCGATTTGCCCCGGTATTACTTTTCCCGGAGCCGTTGTCGGCGCCGGAGTCGCGGTTGCCGGAGGCCGGGTCGGCGTCGGGGTCACAGTGGCCGACAGTGGCGTCAGGGTCGGACCGGTTCCTAGGGCGGGAGTCAGCAAGCGGGTCGGGAAATCGTTGGTATTATAAGCCATGGTTGCATCGGCCCCGGATACCTTAAAGACCTTCACCATGAGCCGCTGACTGGATAAGGATACGGCAGGAATTCCGGCAAAATTGTAAGTTGAAGAATGATTACCCCCGCCGGTGCTCCTGACATCGATTTGTTCTCCGCCGATTAAAACGGCTCCGCTGCCGTCAGCGTTAGTAGCATATATTTCGACTCTTACAACCGATGCGCTGGCGGGCCTGTTGGTCCACAGGATGAACTGCCAGTTCCCCGCGGTGTACGTGCCGGTCTGGATGCCTGAATACCAGTATGAAGGAGTGGTCGTGATGGCTCTGACGGGCTGCCATCCAGTCGTACTGCTATTGGCAGTCTGTAAATTCTGGCCATCTGGGCTGACGCCGCTTACTGACTGGTTATACAAATACCAGATCATACTTGCTCCCGTCGGAACCGGCGTTGCGGTTGCGGGAGGCCGGGTTGGCGTCGGAGTTACAGTCGCAGGCGGCGGGGTAGGTGTCGGTATTGGCGTTGCGGTTCCCAGTGCAGAGAACTTCAGCCAGTTAATATTCCAACTGGCGCCGGTTGCATATATTCTAAGGGTCTGAATCCCCGCAGTTAGGGTAACGTTACCCGATATAGTAGTCCAGGATTGCCAGCCTCCGGTATTGGGAACGGTATAACTACCCAAAACAATAGAACCGCTTCTCAATTCGAATCTACCGGAAGTGCCCGTACTGGCCACGCGGTATTCGGCCAGATAAGTCCCGGAGTTCGCCACATTAACATCATAGTCCATCCAGTCGCCAACCTCGATATAACCGACATTCATACCGCCTTCTTCACAACTCTCGGTTTGGATACCCGACATGGCATTGTACGCCTCAGCTTCGATCTGTCCCGGGATTGCCGCCGGAGGCGGAGACGGCGTCGGAGTGGGGGTGGGATAGCTATCTTTTTGATAAACACGGACATAGTCAATGTACATATGTTGCGGAAATACGGAATCATCCGGGCTTTGATAACCGGTATACGGGGTCCCCGGTCCGCCTACAGCGGTGTTTAGCTGCAGGTAGAATTGTTGATCAAAGGGTGCGAAAGGGTTGGTGGCTTCACTGGCGCCCGAACAATACCATTCGTTCTGGTAACGGGTGTGATAAAGATTGCCGTCCACGTACCACTTGAAGTAAGCCGGTTCCCATTCGATTTCAAAGGTATGATAATCCGCATCGAAGGTTTGTCCTGCCGGTAAGTAATAGGAAGCGCCGATATATTTCCAGGGATTTCCGAAGTGTAGGGTTCCGCCGACTTTGTCCATCTGGTCGCCACGGTTTTCCACGATATCGATCTCTCCGCCAACGGGCCACCCGCCATACTGTGAAGCCGTGGGCATCATCCAGAAAGCCGGCCACACACAACGGCCCCGCGGCAGCTTGGCCCGGATCTCAATCCAGCAATATTTCCAATCGCCTTTATTTTGGGAAAACAGTTTGGCGGAAGTATAGTTATATCCGTTATAAGTCTCCCGCATAGTTTTGATGACCAGGTTGCCGTTTCCATCGTAATAGGAGTTCGCGGTACGGTTAGTGTAAAACTGCAGCTCGGCATTGCCGAATCCACCGCCGCTGTTTACCAGGTTCCACTTGGTACCGTCAACGGCGGAACCCGCCGCGCCGTTACATTCATCGGACCAAACCAGGGTGTAACCGGCGGGAGCGGCCGCGTTCAACTGGCCGGTAAACAGTATTGACGCCACAAATAATGCCATTGCTAAAAATAATAAGACATACTTGTTTTTGTACACTACTTTCTCCTCCTATCTATTGTTCTATTCAGCATCACGTCATGCAATTATATGATTGCGAAACATAATTGCATCCTAAATATTGGTTCACCTCCTTTCCGGCTTACTGAAATGGATTCCTGCGCTCCCCCTCCCTTATTTCAGTAAGGCTGCCTAAAAGTAGTTTAAATCCGTAAACCCGTAAAACACCTTTTGAAACAACCTCACTTCAACACCTAAAACATATCCACTGATTTACGCCAAATATATCAAATAATGTTTACGGAAACAATAATTAATATACCAAACAGACTAGTTTTATAGAGTATGTTTGCTCCTGGTTTTGATATACGAAAACAAATTTCGATATTACTATATAATAATTCATTTCATCTGTCAAATCAGATTTTTCGATTATTTCATACAATTATATGCTTTATCAGACTTAAATTGATTGCTAGAATTAATTTTCTGCTTTATTTTGGGGAATAAAACCAAACCTATTTACAAATTAAGAATCTTTGGCCTTTTAGAAGTTCCTGTATAATCTTTTATTCTTTATCTTTCGTGTACCATGCCTCCCAATGTTTTTGCTCGCTTAACATCCCGGGATTCTTGAGCCCGCCAATGGTCAACCGCTGTCGTATATCCCCGCCGCCCCGAATAGACCAAAGGATTCTTATGGAATACCACCAATCGCCGTTTGCGATACTGGCGCCGGTGTTTCTGGTTTTCGCAATCATGTTGACTTTTTCAAATATCGTTGTTACATTTAACTCCTTACATATGGCC
The DNA here is from genome assembly GCA_029974635.1 of Bacillota bacterium. Classification (GTDB taxonomy): domain Bacteria; phylum Bacillota; class UBA4882; order UBA8346; family UBA8346; genus JAEZJQ01. Next base: position 17,338 of record JARKQY010000059.1, read on the forward strand.
TCCGTATTGTCGGTGGAATTATTATTACATACGATAATCTCATAAGAAAAATCCGGAACCGGATTTTCGTCCATGGCTTGCCGGATTTTTTGAATGGAATTTCCGATAAGTTTCGCTTCATTATAAGCCGGTATAATTATCGACAGTTTCATGCTTTTGCACCTCATTTTCAATTGTATGCAATGATTGATTCAGGTAGCCTCACTTGAAGAGTATTCAGTCAAGGCGTCCGTCTCGGAGTGTATCGTAAAGACAGCTTGGTTATGACAGCAGCGGTAGCACACGCCAAAAGGACCGTTGTCGTGAAAGAGGCTTATTAATTCATTCTTTTTCTCCAGTATGTCTGACAAACTTTCGCCACTACCGATATTGCCATAGACCAAATCCGGAAAATCCGGACAAAGAACGAAATTTCCCAAATAATCAATGGCAATATTATCAGTTATGAATCTGCATTCCACTGCTTCATTTTTTAAGTCCGCATACCCCGTTTCGAAATACTTATGATAAAATGACGCATTTGCCGGTAATTTGCCGGAATAACGATCAATACTGAATTCTTGCTCGTAGTGTTGAATCATCCCCAAATTATTGATAATACTTTCAGCCCACGTGGTATCAATGGGCAAATCGAACCCTTGCCACGAAAGCGGTGTTTTTCCGGTTCTCTCCTTAATAAACCGGGAATAAACCTCTCCTTGCTCCTTGGAAATGAACATCGGCAAACTAAATCGCAGGTCTCTGATTCCCAGAAGGATTAATTCTTCCAAAAGGTTGGGGATTGCGCTTAAATCCCATTTACTCAATACGAGATTCGGCAAAACCCTATCCGGGGATATACGAATCAATGATTTCATCAATTTTTGGGTTTTATGGGCGATGCTTGCGTCAAATTGCCGGTTGCCTCTATCCTGAATTCGATTTAAAGAGATAATAACCAGGCCAATAATGTTCTTTTCAACCAGTGATATTATGGCGTCCGGATTTGTCCCGTTGGTATTTACCAGGAGTTGGTCGCAGTTTTGTTTAAAGATACGGCATAGATCCTCAAAATTAGGATGAAGGACCGGCTCTCCTCCCCAGGCATATATTTTTCCTACATTGATCCGGTTTGAATCGAAAAAACGTTCGACTTGCATATGGGAAAGGTCGTTCTCCGGCAATGCGCCAACCTTTTTATTACGGTATTGACCGCATATCTTACACGAAAAATTGCATTTTGAGGTGATTTGAACGACTAAATGTTGAAAATCCTTCATGGTAAGACATTCTCCCCTTGTTTTAAAGTATGTTTCAAAGCGACTCGATATATGGACGGAGAGTATCATTTCAACCAAAAAAATGATAAAATAATTCCGATAAAATCATCATTTTTTATCAGATATTTCTATTTTATCTTAAAAATTCAGTTTTAGCTATTCGATTTTCTTAATCACGCGATCATTAAATAATCAGCGCCATTTTTAAAATTGATTTCCGTTGGCAATATGCGGCAATATTTTGAATGCGGAGGCCTTTTAAATATGTCCGGGATCATCGCACCGACAACCCTGGTTGATATTATGAATCAGCGCAGTGAGATAACGAATAAAGGGATTACTTTTATTAGCGGCCATGAAAGTGAAAAGTTCATTTCCTATCATGACTTGCATCAAACCGCCCTGAGGATTCTTTATGAACTACAGGTAAGGGGTGCCGCCCCGGATACGGAGTTAATTTTTCAAATCGATGATCACGAATTTTTTCTCTATCTTTTCTGGGCTTGTATTTTGGGCGGCATTTTGGCTGTGCCGGTAACCGTAGGAAGCAACGCTGAATCGAAAATGAAGCTTTTAAAAATATGGGAAATATTAAATAAACCTATTTTAATTACAACTGCTAAGAATGCCGCCTCCATTGAAAAGTTTGCCCATGACTCGAATCAGGAGTCCATCTATCATGCAATGAAACAAAATACAATTCTCCTTGAAGAGATCAGTACTGGACAAGGCTGGGGTATCATCACCGCAGCACGGCCGGAACAGTTTGCCTTTGTGCAATTCTCCTCCGGATCAACCGGCGCTCCCAAAGGGGTTACCTTGTCCCACGATAATCTGGTGGTGAATACCAAGGATATAAACGCTTCTCTGAAAACCGGACCCGATGATTCAATGATCAGTTGGCTGCCTCTCACCCATGACCTGGGATTGATTGCCGTCCACCTAAGCGGGATAACGGCGGGGCTAAATCAATACCTCATGCCCACCCCGTTGTTTGTGAAACAGCCTTCCCTGTGGCTGAAAAAAGTCCACGAGCATCGGGTGACCCAACTTTATTCCCCCAATTTCGGATATCAGCATTTTTTATCCTTTTTTGACCGTCCGGCATCAACTACGCTGGATCTCTCCTGTGTCCGGGTGATCCTCAATGGCGCGGAGCCTATTTCAGTGGACTTATGCGAGAAATTCATGAGTGAATTGCGGGTATACGGCCTAAAACCATCTGCCATGTGCGCCGTATACGGGTTGGCGGAAGCAACGGTGGGGGTCTCCGGTTCTCCGGTGGAAGAAGGTCTTTCAGCCCATTGGATCAATCGCCAATTCCTTGGCGTTGGCCAGACTGTACGGGATATGGCTCCATATACTCCCGGGAGTATCTCATTCGCCGATGAAGGATATCCTGCCAGCCATTGCAAAATAAGGATTAATGACGACAACGGCAATGTCTTGGGTGAAAACATCATCGGCCATATTCAAATCAGCGGCAGAAATGTAACCGGAGGCTATTACAACAATATTCAAGCCACTCAAATCATCATTACCTCCGGCGGATGGCTGAGAACCGGAGATCTGGGATTTATTCGCAACCAGCGCCTGATAGTTACCGGAAGGGCCAAGGATATTATCTTTGTGAATAGCCAGAATTATTACCCCCACGACATCGAGAGACTGGCGGAGGCGGCTGAGGGAATCCAACTCGGTAAAGTTGCGGCCTGCGGAGTTTTTAACCGGGATTTACAAAAAGAGGATATTGTTATCTTTGTTCAATTCAAAGGCAGTTTGGAGACGTTCATTCCTCTATCAACCGCTATAAAGAAAATCATCAGCCGGCAACTGGGGTTGGAAATCGCCAAAGTCGTTCCGGTAAAGCGGATCCCCAAAACAACCAGCGGCAAAGTCCAACGCTATAAACTAGGTGAAGCATATCAAAATGGCGAGTATTCTTCATTGCTGGAAGAACTTCAACAACTGGCGGAAAATTCAACTGAAAATATAGAAATTGAACCGCCGACAACCGAGAAGGAGCGGGTTCTGGCCGGAATCCTCGGGGAAGTTCTGGAGGTTCGCGCCATCGGAATCAATAACAGTTTTTATGAAATCGGCGGTAATTCAATTAATGCTCTACAGGTCATCGATGCCTTAAAAGAAAAAAATTTTTCCTTAAATTTGGAAACACTGGTTTCATCGGCATCTATCCGGGAACTGGCGGAGCAGATGACGGAGTATCACGCCGCGACAAACAACGAAACCGAAACTGATTATCAGGATAATCAATGGCTAAATCCGGTTCCCTCCCAACGCAACTTCTATTTGTTAAACCACCGGGATTTACAACGGATTAACTGGTGGATTCTCGCAACGCTTTTATTATCCAGGGACGGTTTTCGCAAGGAGGTCATCGCGGCAGTCTTTGAAGCCATCATAAATTACCATCCTGCTTTACAGCTGCGGTTTATGGACAATGAAGATGAACTGCGGCTGTATTCAGCCGATATCAACCAGAAAACGGTACACGTTGAAGAATTGACAGTTGCCAAATCCGAGGATATTGAAACCGTTCTATTTAAAGAAAGCACCGCTACTTATCGACAAATGGATTTAACCAACGGTCCCCTCCTCGGCTTGAAATTATTCCACACTGTAAACGGTGATTATCTTTTGATTTGCGTCCATCACTATGTGTGCGACGGCGCTTCCTTGGTAATCCTCATTGAAGATTTTGCGACCGGTTACAAGCAGGCATCCCAAAACCAGCCCATTGCCTTTCGCCAAAAAACCGCCTCCTTTTCAAAATGGATCAAAACAATCTACCAGTATTCGAAATCAGATCAGTTAATGGCCGAGATCCCTTACTGGCAAAACCTTGAGAAATATGCGGTCCATAAGTTGCCAAAAGATAATCCCGCCGGGAAAAATACCTATGGTACTTTGGAAAGGGCTCCCCTGCTCTTTACAGTAGCAGACACCAAAAAGATGATTGCTTATTCAGTTAAAAACAATCTGAATGTTGAAACCCTGTTGGCAACAGCCATCAGCGCAGCAATCTGTAACTGGGCCGATCAGAAGACAGTCCTCATTGAGCATACCTTTAATTCCAGAGACTGCACCCTGAATGGGATCGATATTACCCGGAGCGTTGGATGGTTTGCCGGAAGTTGTCCGGTTTTGATCGATTTCTCACAAGCGAATTCCATCGCCGCAAAACTGGAGATTGTAAATAACGCCTATCTGACCATACCGAACAATGGTTTTGGCTATTTAATCCTGGAACAGATAACGTTTTTCCAAAACCCGGCATTACCAAGCTTTCAAATCCATCCGGAGATTTTATTGATATATCATGGTGAATACCGGAACGAAACCAATAAATTCGGATTTGAAATTCCGGTAATGGAAACCGGGGATTGGTTTAGTCCAGAGTTAATCAAGCCGAATACCTTTGTCATCCATAGCATTATCCGGGAAAATCAGCTCCGAGTCTCCTGGGAGTACAGCCGGGAACAATACCAAAAAGAAACCATCACGGATATACTCCGGTTCCTGGAAGATTTTATGCTCCGTATGATTAAAGATGAATTGTAAGGGAGTGAATGACCATTTCAAAGTTTGAGTTTATCCAGGTGGAACCGACGAACCGCTGTAACTTCAAGTGCAGCTTCTGCTGCGGACGGCATCAGATTCAGGGAGACATGGCACCGGCTACCCTCCATAATATTCTCCAATACTTTGACGATTGCAAGGTCCTTCAGCTTCAAGGAGAAGGTGAACCGCTGCTCCATCCGGACTTTTTTGAATTTGCCGGCTTGGCGCGGGAGAAAGGAATCGGTGTTTCCATCGTAACCAACGGCAGCCTGTTGCATGAAAACAATGTTCAACGCATCATTGAAACCGGCATCGAGAGAATCGACTGTTCCATCGATTCGGCCGATTCCAAGATTTATGCCGAATTAAGAGGTTTTGAGCTGGAAAAAACCATTGCCGGCATTGAAAATCTTGTCCGGTTGAAGAGTAAACTGAGATTGGCAAAACCGGCCATTGGATTGTCGGTAATTGTCATGCGCAAAACCATGAACTCCATTATGGATTTGGTTAGATTATACCGGGAGCTGCACCTTGATGGGAGCATTAACTTTCAGCCGCTGCAAGGGCTTGAAGCCTATTCGCGTTATTATACCCATGAAATGATGCTGCAAATGCTTTCCGGAGCAGAGATTGACCAATTAAAGAAGACTTACGGCCATAATCCGGAATTACAAGCGGTATTTACGAAGCAAAACCCAGTCCGTGAATTTTTCATCAGACTCGGCGAGAATGTTGATACGGCTGCGGAAGGATGTCCCTGGCTTGTTCGGGGACTCTATGTGAACTTCGAAGGATATACGCTGCCGTGTAGTGTTGTTAAGGATGCCCGGCGTTTTTCCTTTGGCCGTATCGGTTTCGAAGCCAAGGAGCTGATTATCCAAGCCCGAAGCCGGATGAATCAGGATTTATTGAGAGGAAATACTCCCGAAGCCTGTAAAGATTGTAATATAGCGAAATCTATCTGCCAAAAAACCGTATCGGAGTGTAACTGATGAATGCCGGCAATTATTCGGAAAATCGAACCGATTCCCATTGTAGCGCGTTATTGAACAGTGCTTTTCGCATCATAGAACTTCATAGGAATAAGCGGAAAGCTTCCGCTGCAGACGGCGTGAATATCGAGGAACTCCTCTGTAAAAGCAACCTGGGGTTTAGCAGCTTTTGGAGACACATAACAGAAACCTTCCAGGTATGGTCGGATTCCGGAACAATCCCTTGCGAATCTCAAATGCTGCAGCAATTGGATGAAGTCTATCATATGCTTGGCGATGTGGAATCCAAAGAGACTTTTGACTGGTATTTACAATTTTTAATAGCCATTATCTTAACCAATTCGTTAGCGGAAACCGAAAACAGATTCCCTTACCGCGTCAAAAACCGGCAGCCTGATTTAGAGGATTTGGCCGGTAAACTCATCCAACCCCAAAATGGGTTAATGAATGTAGCCGGATATCTTTTCGAGATGTGCCCCGGGGAAGCATTCTTCGGGACCTGGATCTGCGGCAACTATTTTCTGGAGAACCGCTGCGAACCCCGGCCCAATGATATTGTGATTGATGCCGGAGCCTTCATCGGCGACACGTCCATCTGGTTTGCAGACCGGATCGGCCGGGACGGAAAAGTATATTCATTTGAGATCCTGCCTTCACACGTCGGACTGATTCAAAAGAACATTGAAAAAAACCATCTCCAAGATATCGTCCGGGTGTTCGAAACAGGCTTATGGGACAGCAATGCTCCAATTTTCGCAACCCAAGCGGGGTATGATTCGAAGTGTAGTGAGGAAGAAGGCGATATCCGTATCAATGCGGTTACCCTTGACTCTTTTGTCCAGCAGGAAAATGTAACGAAAGTTGATTTCATCAAAATGGATATTGAAGGCGCCGAATTAAGCGCTCTCCGGGGCGGCGCGGCTACGGTTAAAAAATTCAAACCCAGGATGGCCATCAGTATCTATCACAGTCCGTATGACATAATGGCTATTCCTGTCTTTATCAAATCGCTGGTTCCGGAATACAAGCTGTATTTGTCTCATAAATGCCCATATCCTACCGATATTATACTTTTTGCCGCCATTTAAAACCGTTAAGCTTTGGGTTCTTATGATATATTCCGGATCATCAGGGGTAGGTTTGAAATCTGGATTACTGAAAAAGAAGAAGGTGGACTCAAATTGATACTGCTCGATGTGGCTATGGCCCATAAAAGAAATTTCGTATGCATTGAATCTTCGTTTGCCACAGCGGCCTCCCTCCTGAAAAAAAACTATCAGATGATGTTCGCGAAAGCCTGGAACTTTCATTTCGATACAGACGATACTAGCCTGGGGCCCACCATTGGCAACCGGATTTCTTATGGCAAATGGGAACGCAAGGCATTACTTGAACAATATCACGGCATCCGGGTCAACCGGCTGCAAGGAACCGGTTCATCCGAAGTAGTTGAAACCGCGGAGCGGGAGTTAAGTAAGGGATTACCGGTAGTCATCCGCTATGATTCCTCTTTTTCCCCCTGGGCCCGGGAAGCTGACCGGCAAAGCCGGTTTCTGACCATGTTTCTCATTGTCGGCTTGGATGACAACGGGGTATATTGCATTGATCTGCATTATACCAAGAGCAGGGGTTATATTCCCATGGACGATTTTTTGCAGGGATGCAGTTCCTCATACACTACATTTACGGATCTCCATGAAGAAATATCCCTGTTGGACTGGCGTGATATTGCAGGTCCGGCCGCGACGCATCTTTTGGAAAAAAACAACAGCAGAAACGCTTTTGATTCCATGAATTGCTTGGCCGACTATATCAATTTCCATTTCAATTATGAACTTGAATTGCATGGAGAAACCAATGTGGTAGGCTATCCCTTGATTTACAGCAATCCTTCGGATTTGGGCCGGGGGAGGGGCCTTTTTGCCTCGACCTTGAAATATCTGGCCGGAATCTGCAAAGCTGAAAGCCTTGTAGAACCCGCAAACCGCCTGTACTACGCCGAAAGTCAATGGATGCTGATATCCAGTGAGTTAATGAAAGCTTATTTAAACGGGAAGATCGACAATGACAATTTGAAATCCAGCCTTGCAGCCCGGGTGAAGGCCATTGCCGCTTTGGAAGAACAGACAGCCGCCTCCCTGCACAAAATTTGCCGGGACGGTATCTTATGCAATAAAACCACTCAATGCCGGGAAGCTGCAATTCCCGCTACCGGCGGGACCGAAACTGTTTTGGTGAACCTGACGGGTTACTTGAATAATAAAGGCTTCGGCCGCCTGGAAAATGGCGATGCGACTCCGGATCTTACCGGGACCGGTGAATTTTTTCTAGCTGAAGGGCTTCTGGAAGATCAGCTTTGGAAGGTTGGCGATATGGAGTTTTCTTTTCCAGCGCCCGATCGAAATGCTAATGATAACATTTCATGCCAAAACCAAGTCGTGAATCTGCCCTGCGGCCGTTATCGCAGGCTAATGATTTTGGGGTGCGCGGAGTTCGGGGTATTCAATGTACCACTGTTGATCCATTATGCAAGCGGTGAGAAAGACGAGGTCATGATTGAGTTCATTGACTGGGGAAGCAAGGATTTGCCGAAAATAACCGAAGCCCAAAGACCTGTCGTTGCCTGGGAAGGATTGGGGTTAGAAAAAAACCGCGCAAATGAAAATAAAACGGCAAGATATATATATGCTTATCAGCATGAGCTACAATGCAGTTCATTTATGGAAAGCATAGTCCTGCCGGATTGCCGGAATGTCCACTTGTTTGCAATATCTTTGACAAAAATGTCAGATTGATTCCGGTAGAAGCGGGCTAAGAATTGCCTTTACGCCCGCTCCTATTGAATATTTTTGGCGCTTAATACCCTGCCCCGGAACCAAATAATAAAAATTTTTACCAGACAGGATTTGCATGATTTTGACAAGAGCTTTGGAGTTAAGGGCTTAACTGGCCTTCTCCAGCTCAACTGCCATGATTTTTTCAAGATTGTCCAGGAGATATTTTTTGCCAGCCTCATTAATTAATATTTTATCGTATTCAACGCCGTTATAACTTCTTTTTTCAGTCTCAAATCCATATTTCGCGGAAGTTTCATTTAGAATGGTCCGGGTTTTCCCCTCCGGGGTATTTTCTGCATTCAATATCCCCAGCTTTTTTAACCGCTTGTTCAGTTCAACTCCGGTTAATTTCCTGCTTTGATTGAGATCGATGCAGGAATTGACGCATCTCGAGAACTCATTGACGCCGATCTTCTCTGCGGGAAATGTAACGCGGCTTTTCTGCTCCGGGGTGATGATGAACTTGTCATATCCGCCGCGATATCTGTTTTGATAGCCCCCTTTGGCGGTATTATCCAACACTTCGGCCATGAAATAAAAACCGCGCACGATCTTGGGGTCATTCAGAAAACTCTGCTTCTCAAACGGCTCTCCCGTTAATGGATTTATGCCTTTCGCGATTTTTAACAACAATTCCTTGGTCTTTCCCATCTTTTCAACATCAATGTACATGATATCCCCTCCGTTTGGTTGTGGTAATCTAATTTTTAACATATCATTGCGGTTTGTAATTTACATATATAACCTCCTTTACATTTTTTTGATATGTTGTAATTAATATTACCACAAACATACGTTCGTGTATATAACAAAATTGTAAATTTTTTTCCATTTTTTATTTAGTTACATATTATAACTGTTCTACCGGTTATACTCCGCTAAACTCATGGGGATATGGCCAACCGCTAATATTAATGATGCAATCAACAAGATAGGACTGTGTAGAATGATTGCTGCAAAGCTAAAATACAATACCGGGCTGATTGCCAGCGGCACCGGAATTCTCAAGAGAGGTGCGAATAACAGCTTATATTCCCTGCCTTTGGTGAAATAGCGGATCCAGCCTGCATAATAAAACAGGATTGAACCTATCATTCCGATAAATACTATTAATTCATATGTTTTCTCAAGATGAATTTCCCAAAATACCGGCAGAATCAAAACTCCCAATCTCCCGATTCCTTCGGCAACAGCTAATATCGGGTTTTCCTTATTCCTGCCTTCCGGCATATAAACGGGCTTTGCCCCCAAAAATAACAGATTGGGAATCAAAACTAGGCAAGGAAGGATAAGACTGACGGGATGCAACATTTATTCCACTAAACTCCTTTTAAATCATTAATCAAGTCTTCAGCTTCCTCCAAACCAACGGACAAACGAATCAAATTATCGGTAATCCCCAGCTTTTCTCGTTCCCGCGGCGGGATTGACGCATGGGACATCTTAACCGGATAGGATAAGATTGATTCCACTCCGCCCAGACTTACCGCCACCGACCATAACTTCACATTTTGCATGATTGTTCTGGCCCGCTCAACGGTATCGGTTGTAAACGATAATACCGCCCCGTAGCCGGAAGCCTGTTCCTTGATGATCTCATGTCCGGGGTGATCGGGCAAGCCGGGATAATATACTTGATCAACCCAGGATTGTTTTTTCAGCCACGAAGCTATCTCTTGGGCCGCTTGCTGTTGCAATTCCATTCGCGCCCGCAAGGTTTTGATTCCCCTTAACAATAACCAGGAATCTTGCGGCCCTAAAACAGCCCCGAAGCCGTTCTGAACGAAGTAAATTTTTGCGGCAAGCTGCTCCGATTTGGTAATGACCGCTCCGCCGATTACATCACTATGGCCGCCGATAAATTTGGTGGCGCTATGAATTACAATGTCAACTCCCAAATCCAGCGGCCGTTGAAAATACGGCGACATAAACGTGTTGTCAATAATGGAGAGCAACCCGTGCTTTTTGGCAATATTAACGGCTCCAACGATATCGGTAACTTTCAGCAACGGATTGGACGGGCTTTCCAGGAATAATGCCCGGGTGTTGGGTTTAATGGCTTCCTCGATATTCGCCAGTTTGGTCATATCCACAAAGGTAGTTTCAACCCCGAATTTACTGAAAAACCGGCTCAGTATCCGGTAAGATCCTCCATAAATATCTTCCGTGGCGATTACATGATCCCCTTGCTCAAGGATTCCCAAAGTCGAGGATGTAGCTGCCATTCCGGAGGAGAATGCAAAACCCCTTGTCCCGTTTTCTAATGCCGCCAGTGTTTTCTCCAATGCTTCCCGGGTCGGATTCCCCGACCGTGAATAGTCATATTTTCCGAAGTTGTCAATATCATGCTGGTGATAGGTCGAAACTTGATAAATAGGTATGCTTAAAGCTCCGGTATGGGGGTCAAGTTCATTCCCATTATGTAGAATTAAGGTTCCGTATTTCATTTCCATTACTCCTTTCCAGTGATTGCTTGCTCCAAATCTTGAATCAAATCATCTACATCTTCAATACCTACTGAGAGTCGCAATAAGTCATCAGTGACCCCGATCTTTTCCCTGATATCAACCGGGATGTCCCCGTGAGTCTGTTTCACCGGATAAGTGATCAAGGTCTCTACGCCTCCCAGGCTTTCGGCAAACGTAATTATTTTCACCCGGTTAATAATTTGGGCCACCCATTCCGCATTTTGAACCCGGAATGAAAGCATGGCGCCAAAGCCGGAGCTTTGCTGTTGCTGTACCTGATGGCCGGGATGACCGGGAAGTCCCGGATAATAAACCTGCTTGACATTCTTGTTTTGGCTTAGCCAGGACGCAATCTTCAACGCATTCTCCTGTTGCTTGTCAACCCTTATCGTTAATGTTTTTAAACCCCGCAGCATCAGCCAGCTATCTTGCGGTCCCAACACGGCGCCGGTGGAATTCTGGATAAAAGCGATGCGTTCGCTCAGTTCCAGCGGACGGGTAACTACAATTCCCGATAGCACATCATTGTGGCCGCCCAAGTATTTGGTGCCGCTGTGAACGACAATATCAACCCCGAACTCCAGCGGACGCTGTAAATAAGGAGTCATGAAAGTATTGTCTACAATCGTCAATAAATGATTGGAGCGACTCCAGGCCGTTATTTCACATAAATCGGTTATTTTCATCAAAGGATTAGTGGGTGTTTCTATAAAAATCGCCTTGGTCTTATCCGGAATAACCGCTTTTTGAACGGCAGCCAAATTGGAGGTATCAACATAGGTAGTGGTGAGCCCAAATTGTTGAAAATTCCTTTCAAATATACGATAGGTCCCGCCGTAGAGATCGTCGGATACTATGAGGTGATCCCCGGAGGAAAATAGCATTAATACTGCCGTAATTGCCGCCATACCCGAAGCAAACGCAAATCCCCGCTGGCCGTTTTCCAGCTCCGCAATAACTTTTTCGAAAGCCTGACGGGTCGGATTAATGGTGCGCGAATAATCATACCCGGTGGATACGCCCAAAGCCGGATGCCGGAAAGTGGCTGTTTGGTATATCGGGGTGCTGACGGCCCCGGTGACCCCATCAGTACAGAGTCCGGCATGGGCGGCTATTGTAGCTATTTTCATAGTTATCCCTCCATTTTATATTTCACCGTATCGAGAAATAATAAACCTCTTCAACAATAGAGAAGAGGTTTGGTTTTAAACATCACGCTCTCATCTCCCGGGTTTCCCCGCCGGAATTGGCACCTTGATTCTTTACATTGAAAGAATAGTTGCCGAAGGTTCATCGGGCCGTTCCCTTCCCTTCTCTGGATAAGAGGAATCATATATGAAGTTAGTTTTAATTATAAGTACCCCTACCAATTTAGTCAAGATAATTTTTGAAATAATTTGCGAAGCTGCGGAAGCCAAGTATGAAGCGTCGTCTTTATGAAAAAGGATAATTTAATGACAATAAAGAATTATTGTTATTGTTTGATTAAATTAGTAGTTTGAGATAACTGATATCAGGAGTGAAACATGATGAATCGAGAGATGAAAAATGTAAATACCATTTTGGATGATTTCAATGATACGGATTACTTATTCCCCGGCGCTGCCACGATCTTTAGTTTGTTTGAGGAACAGGCGGCCCGGTTTCCGCAAAATATATCATTGGTATTCAATGGCCGCCATCTTAGCTATCAAGAATTTAATGAAAAATCAAACCAACTGGCCCGGTTTTTAAGAAAAGCCGGAGTTAAAGGCGATAGTATCGTAGCCATCATGACGGAACCATCCTTTGAAATGGCCATCGGAATTATGGGAATTTTAAAAGCAGGCGGAGCTTACCTTCCCATTGACCCGTCATATCCTGAAGACAGAATAAAATATATGCTCCATGACAGCGGGGCTTGTTTGATTATCACCCAGTCATATTTAAATCACAGTCTAATAAAAAAACAGGAGGCCATTTTTCTAGATCAAATTGATATTCGCCAAGAGGCGAAAGAAAATTTGGACTGTATCATTGACTCCAGGAATTTAGCGTATATCATTTATACATCGGGTACAACCGGCAAGCCAAAGGGCGTTATGGTGGAGCACCGCAGTGTCGTCAACACGCTTTTTTACCGGAAAAACGCGTACCAATTAACTCCGGATGATACGGCTTTGGAGTTTTTTTCATTCGCTTTTGACGGCTTTATTACCATCTTCTTTACACCGCTGATTTCCGGGGCGAAAGTGGTTATTTTAAGCAAGGATGAAATTCATGATGTGGAAAAAATCAGGCAAATCATTGTTCAAAACAAGGTAACCAACATTATCAGCGTCCCGGCACTATACGGAATGCTACTGGAAACTATCCATCCGGACGAGATGCGGACCTTAAAAGTCGTAACTTTAGCCGGAGACACGATCCCGGAAAAGTTGGTCAAAGATAGTTTTTATAGATCCAATTCAACTGAGATATCCGTGGAGTATGGCGTCACCGAAGCGGCGGTGATGTCCACCATATACCGGCATCAGGAAAAGGATCCGGAGATCAAAATCGGTAAACCAACTGGTAATACAAAAATTTTTATCCTGGATGACGATTTAAACACCGTACCGCTTGGAATACCGGGTGAACTTTGTATTGGCGGCGTTGGTTTGGCACGGGGATATATCAATAACCCCGAGTTGACCGCGCAGAAATTTATTCCGAACCCTTATTCCCCCGGTGAAAAATTATACCGTACCGGCGATCTGGCCAAATGTCTTCCGGACGGCAATCTTATATTTTTGGGCCGAAAAGATAATCAAGTGAAAATCCGAGGATTTCGAATTGAGACATCCGAGATTGAAAACCGGCTGCTCGAATACGACGGCATCTTAAATGCGGTGGTTATAGCGCGAAATAATCAGGAAGGCCCAAAATACCTCTGCGCCTATTATACATCCGATAATCCAATTGAACTTGAACGTTTGAAAAGTTTTCTGGCCGAACAACTGCCAGTCTACATGATTCCCCAATTTATCATGAAAATTAATAAAATACCGTTAACTCCCAACGGCAAAGTCGATCGGAACGCTCTACCGGATCCGTTGCATGTTGAAAAAAAGAGTGATTACCGGGTGCCCCGGACCTCATTGGAAAAAACAGTTATCAAAATTTGGGAACAAGTATTGAGGATCAAGAAAATAAGTCTAACCGATAATTTCTTTCATCTCGGCGGCGACTCCATCAAAGCGATGCAAATTGCCGCCCGGTTATTAAACGCGGGATTGAAGCTGAAGGTCAAGGATTTGGTAAATAATCCAAGCCCCGAAGGGATTATCCCCTACATTCGAAACGTAAAATCAAGCCGTCCAAACCGGGAGGAATCCGGCACGGTTCCGCTGACACCGATTCAAAAATGGTTTTTCGATAACAATTTCGCCGAAAAGCATCATTGGAATCAGGCAATCATGATCCATTCAAGCCGCATGCTGAAGGAAGATCATTTGGAAGCCGCGATGAACCATTTAATAAAACACCACGATGTTTTGCGAACGGTTTTCATACAAGAAGGCTCCACGGTCTTGCAGTACATAAAACCAAGCGCCGCTGTAACTTTTAACCTTGAGGTTTATAATTTCGGCTTGAATCCGGCATATCCTAATTTAGTGATTGGAAAGATAACCGAGATTCAAAAAAGTTTCGACTTGAGCGGTGGTTTACTGATTAAGGCAGTACTCTTCCGGACTGTTTATGAAGATCAATTATTGATTACTGCCCACCATCTGATCATTGACAGTGTTTCATTCCGGATTATATTGGAAGACCTAATCAACGCATATTCCGCGCTGGAAAGCGGCCGGAATGTTAATTTTCCGGATAAAACCAGTTCTTACAAGAAATGGGCTGTTAAACTAGCCGAGATTGCAAATGACCCTTTTATCACCACTGAAACCCCCTACTGGAAAAACATCTTGCAACACGATACCCGGCTTTTCAAAGCGGATCTCCGGATCAATGAAGATACGTTCCAGAACAGCCAAACCGCAACCATTTGCCTAAGCAAAAACGAAACCCATCAATTAGTGAATACCGCTAACAAAGCCTATAACACCAAAATAAACGACCTGTTACTCACTGCTCTTGCCGTTTCCTTAATGGAGTACACCGGTAAACATGAGATAGTCATTAATATGGAAGGCCATGGCCGGGAAGACCTCCTTGATGAACTGGATGTTACCCGGACGGTCGGCTGGTTTACCTCTTCATTTCCGGTTTTATTCGAATTTACTGAAAAACTTGAGCTGGGGAAATCGATCATTGCCGTAAAGGAAACCTTGCGGAATATTCCCAAAAACGGTATCGGTTATGGAATCCTGAGCTTTTTAACCGCTGAATCCGGATTAAGCGGTATCCAACCCAAACCGGAAATCAATTTTAATTTTTTGGGTGAGATTGGCAGTCACCGTCAAAACGGGACGCTTCATATTGAACAAGTTGATCTGTCGAGCTGTATCAGTGGAAAGGCCAAAAGGAACTTCAAATTGGATATTTACGGTTTGATTCAGAATAATGAGCTGTTTATCCATATCAACTACCACCAACATCAATTTCACCAAAGCACCATTTCAAATTTCAGCAAGACCTTTAAAGGACTGATTTTAAGCATAATCAGCCATTGCCTCTCCTTGGATCATACCGAATTTACCAAAAGTGATTTTAACCTGGCCGGTTTCACCGATGATCAATTTGAGTTGGTGAAAGGAAGACTTGAAAATACGCTGCGCTTGAACAATATTAAGGATATGTATTTCTTATCCCCCATGCAGGAAGGCATGTTATACAGCGGCATATACAATCAAAACAGCGATTCCTATTTTCAACAGATGATGATTAACTTATCCGGCACGGTTGAATCCCATCAAATCGAAACAGCCTTTAACCTACTGGTCAAAAAACATGTTGTACTGCGAACGCTTTTTCTTTGGGAAGAAATACCCCGCCCCATACAGGTGGTTTTAAAAGAAAGACATGTCCAACTTATGTTT
>JARKQY010000043.1 GCA_029974635.1 Bacillota bacterium
TTTGAATTTATCGAAGGTTGGTATAATCGAAATCGATTACATAGTAGCCTTGGTTACAGGACTCCACAGGAGGTGGAGAGCGATTACACGCATTAAAATTTTTTCCGCGATTTTGTGTCTATTTTATTGACATAGGTCCAAACAATGTTACGGTAACACCCATATTAGATGTTACCGTAACATCAACCGTCTGTTACAACTATATGTTACATGTTACATTAGTTCGCCGTATCAGCCGCAAACGTTACATTACCCGGAGCTGGAGCCGCAGGAGATCCACCCTGTGTGGTGTTAATGGCGACAAACGCCTCACCGAATACCGGGCGGCCATCGTACCTGGCAGTCCCTTTAAATACCGTATTATCCTGGATAAATTGCGCATGTTCGGATTGAGCGAATTGCGCTCCGGCCCGTTCGGCCAACAGGTATAAGGAGCCATAACCACCAATAATGTGACCCACCGGGATAAAGTCGAGTAATACGACATCGCCGCCGATGATTGGGAAGGTATTTTGTATTCCGGCCACAATCGCCCCGGCTGCATTAAAACCGAGCGCTTTGGCCTGTAAGGCGGCAAGTGTTTGACTGTTCATAACCCAAAACTTACTGCCGTTACTGTAATTGGCTTTAACAATACCGAGTTTCAAGATCAAATCGGCAAAGAAAGGAATCGGATCAGTTGCAGCTTGACTAATTACCAGTAGATTCGTAGCGCTTAAATTGGTCCAAGCCTTTTCTCTGGCTCCCCAATAAGCAGGTTGCGCAGTTTCGGCTAACCGCTTGACAATACCAACCGGCATTTTAGTCCCAGTCCCGTAAAGGATCGCTTTGTCAAGCGCCAACCCGATAGCTTGACCGATAGCATCCAAAACTTCACTAGTCAAATTAAGGTCACTGTCCTCAATTATAGAGTTGGGGATTGCGACAAAACCGCCGACCTTGTACCCGTCAACCTCAAGCTGATTAAACACAATGCTTAACTCATTGAGGGTTCCGACCATTTCAATCCATACGCCTTCGGGTACTGCGCCGGTAACATTTTGCCGCGCAATTCCAGCCACCGGTTTTAAAAATACCTTGGAAATTAACTTGGAATACCGGTGTAAATTATCCCGGAGAATCCCGAGCAATACATCTGGGATAGTCAAATCCGCGCCTGTAACTGCCCGTTTTTGACCAATTAACCCCCGAATGTGTTCAATAAAATCCTTTACTTCCGCCCTATTAATAAGGCTTTCGGCCTCTCCCCGGTTCATATCCCGGAAAAATCCTCTTTTCATCCGTACCTCTCCCCCTTGTGTTTGATTTCTCTCCGAGCCCGCGGTCGGAGGATTATTCTTCGCCGGATCTTTACTGTTAAGCTGTTCGAGTTCGCCCTCCAACTGGGCGATCTCTCCTTCGAGCTTAGATTTCTTTTCCTCAAGCTCGTTTTTTTCGCTGTCGATCTTGTTGCTATTTTCCTCGACAACAGCCAATTCCTCATCAGTTTTAGCCTCATCGATAGCCGCTTCCAGTTCGACCTCTCTGGTTTTCAAAGCGGTTTCCTGCTCGACCAATGCGGCCAATTCCGCTTTGCGCTGCTCGATTTTTTTTGCAATCATTAGCCCTTTTAACATCCCTTTTTTAACCTCTCTTTCAATTGTTTTTTCCTTAATTCGAGTTGTCTCTGTTTGTATTGGCTAACCTCGGCCTTCCGAGCCTGGACGCCGGTGTCTTCGTAAGCGGGGAAAGTGCAAACCGAAACCTCCCAAAGATCAATACCGGTAATGGTCCACTTCACCGAACCGTCATCCCGCCAATCCGTGGTTTCGGAAGTGATATTAAAACCAAAGCTACATTGGTCTACATCACCCCGTTTTACCCGTTCGTAAGTATTTATCGCGTCGGTGTCTTTGGGATTGATTTTCACACGGCCCCAAAGTCCATGACTGTCAGCTCTAAGTTCCAAAGTATTAGCTTTGTTACGGCCCAATACCAAACGCGTTTCGTGGTTTGTTAGCGCCCGAATATCGTTTCCTAGTGTCTCATCAAACGACCCTGGCGCGATTTCTTCAAATGCCCCCGGCCAAAGCTCCGTTTCCCGGCCAAAAACCGCAAAATATCCTTCGATAAACATATCCTGGTTATCACCTTCGGCCCTGGTCGCGGTAAAAGTCGTATGAATCGTCCTGGTTTGTTTAATCGTCCTGTCCATCAGTATTGTCACCTCCCTTTACTAACTCTTTTGCAATGCCCTTTAATTTATTTTGTTCTCCCAAAAGATCCGCCGGGATGTAATTTTCAAGCACAATTAACTCAGTCATTTCCGGGTCTGGACTCATACCTATCCAATCTCTCAATTCGTTGCGGCGTAAAGTATTTCTATCGACCAACGCGGTTCCAGCAGTCGTTAAATCAAGGAGATCGTAAGCATACAAGCTGCGTGGATTAAGTTTGAAATATAAATCAGGACTTAACAAAAGCTCCTTAGTTAATACCTGCTCAATTCCCCTTGCCATTGGAAGGATGGTTGTATTAATGAAATTATTGTGTTCATTCTTGTTAAAATTGCCAACCCCCAAATAAAAAGCAGGTATCCCGAAAATACCTGCTACCGTTCGTTTATCCAATTGCACCGCTTCGTTGATTGCAAGGTCTTGTAATGATAATGGTTTAACCGTATCAACTTTTATAAGTTCCGCGGGAATTACCCACGGTCTCCCTCCTTCTGTTTCTTCGATATACTTATCAAGAATCTCTTTTCTGCCTGCTTTACTGGAAAGCTCTTCAGTCGTGGCGTCAACGGATATAATTACAGGTGGCCTCCATTTGTCAGACATGAAGTGTTTCTTAGTTGCCGTTGCCTGCTTAAGATTATCCACTATATCCTTTAGACTGACCCGGTAACCAGTCCCTATCCAAGGCCGCTCCGGGTCTGGATTAATAGTAAAGTGCAATAATTCATCAGAATCATAAGATTTACCTTTATACCAAATGCTATAACCTTCCGGCGTATCAATAAATGACACTCCGGAAGGTTTCAAAGGTACAAGCTCTTCGATTAAGCCATCCTTAATTCTTGGATATACCACAGCGTTACCGTTCCCGTCGAGTAACATTGTATAAACAATCCAATATACCCATGCTTTTCTAGTCATTAGCGAGTATGGATTGATATCCAACTTCCGGGACAATGCATTTTTTATTCTGACATCCCCATTATCAGTATTTTGCATCAAGTAAATGGTCATCGAAGATATAAGATCGGCAATTTTATGCGCCGCCATTTTAACTTCCGGATTTTGCGAAAGGCGAGTATACCCCGGAACACAAAAAGTATTATAAGCATCGTCCATCAAAAACCAGTTTTGGCGCTGTTTATTTTTACGTCGAAATATATCAAATAACCCCACATTCATCCACCCTTTAGCCAATCATTGGCTTTCCCTGTTTTTTCAAGATTTTCAAGCATCCGAATTGCCCCAAATACCGCGGCATCAAATATATCAATTCGTTGAGTTGGTATGACTTTTTCATACTGTATCATATCATCAGTTTTTTCAATTGCCTTAACATTCTGTGCGCAGTATTCAAAGGCTTCCGAATGGAGATAATAAAAAAGACCATCTTTGGCCTTTTGTTCGATCCTCCGGAAACCCTCGGATTTTTTATAAAAATATTGTGGCTGGTCAATGATATTAAAACCGGCCTTTTTCATTCCGAGATAATACTCCCGGCAAAATTTCCGGTCATGGCCGATCTGCTTGATTTTAAATCCTTTGTTTCTCATTCCAACAAACCAATTAACGATCTCTGCATAATTAACCGTAGGACTATTACACATATCAAGCCATCCGGAATCTTTCCAGCCAAAAAGCGGAATGTTATCCTCCTCTGCTTTTGTGGCTGCCGCCACAACCGGAAACCAGGCATGAGTAATTACAATATCGATTTCTTCGGGTACTTTCATTTCTTGTCCGTCGATCTTAATCGTTATCATACGCCCGGTTTTACACTTACCATACAACGCCGCCGATGTCAGATCGTGGAGTTTTGAGAGATCCGCGCCGCCATACCAGTCGATTCGGAGTTTTAACAGATCCTCCAAGGTCCAAGAATATTTTCGATCCGATATGCGAAATTCTTCGATATTAAAATAGGCTTTCATAGCCGCTGTATAAACGTTCAGAGATTTGGCCAGAAATGATTTTCTTTGTTGCGGATCATTTTGCGCTTGAAGCGCATCATTTATTAATTCTTGAGCGGACACCGAAACGTTATAGTTTGGATTCGCCTTTTCGTGTTCAACTGGGTTCGTGTAATCAACATCCCCATTTTCTTTCTGATCGGCCTTGGCAATAAAAACGAATAATTGATCGTCTTTTACGGTTTCATTCACAATTTTTTTGCAATACTCTAGCCGCTGATGACAGAAAGAAGTCATGTCATCACCGGCTGTAGTAATTCCAATGCATAGACTGTTTCTGTAAGCTTTGCCCGACTCTTTAATGGTGTTGTATTGACTTGCGCTTTTGTAAAGGTGCAATTCATCCAGAATTTGAATAAGCGTATTTAAGCTGTCCATACGGTCACTGTTGCCCGCTATGGTTTCAATGCGCATATATCCGTCGCCAAGTTCGCCGCTGATACTATGTTCTTGATTATTATCCAAAATGCGGAAGTTATTTTCTTCACCCATCTGCCGCAAGTTGTATAACAAAAAACCAAAACCCTGCATTGCTTGTTTTAATAACGCCCCAACAATAACTATCTCTGCTCCGGATATCCTATGGAGCAAACCAAGACCCCAAGCTAGGGCACTTATAAATGGGGTTTTCCCGTTCTTCCGGGCCAGCATCAAAAAGGCTTCTTTGTATTTCCGCAAGCGCGTTCCCTTGTGGAAAAAGCCTAGCAAATTATAAACAACATATTTTTGCCACGGCTCCAACAAAAAAGGGCGCCCCCGTAATGGGCAACCCTGCATGTCTTCGCCTTTTTGGTGGACAAATGTTTTTTCAATAATGCCTATTACAAATTCAGCGTCTTTGGCATTAAAATCATAAGCTGGATTTTTTAGATCATTCAAAAATCTTTGGCAACCCTGGATTTGCTCTTTACATGCTATCTTTTGGCCTTCAATAATACTGTTGGCATACTCTAAAACTATATCGTAATTTTTAGCCACGGCTTTTGTCGTAGTTTTGGCCTTGGCTGTTTGAATTGTAGTCATTTAAGACTCTTTAAAGCCTCTGAAAGTTTTGATGTTTTATTACCTTTACCCGGCTTTGGATCTTTCATCGATTGTGGATTAAGACACAACCGATCCGAGTATGCCAGGATATCTTTTCTTAAATTTTCAAGCGTCGCGACTATTGCAGATTTTTTGGTTCCTCCATCGGCGGTCGCGGTCTCATATTTATAGTTGCTTTTTTCAAATTCATCTAATATTGTATGATATTGATAAACCAGTCCGGCGTAGACATCAACCAGCCTATTATATTCTGGTTTATGGACCCCTAATTTTTTCATGTCTTTTATCGTTGCCAATTTGATGGCATTTTTAGTTGGAATTTTTTCGGTCATGCCCTCACCTCCTCGAAAAAAATTTTATGGAAGAACGCTCTATTGGAAAGAGTACCCCTGCCCGGTCCCCCAGTGCAATGTTTTTTAACTCTTAAGGGTGGGGGGCTACCACGCCAACGTCGTTCTGCAATGTTTACATTCGCTATCTCTCCAAAGCAAATGATATGTATTGCAAGACGGACATTTATATATTGTTTCGCCTTTCGCGTTTACTCTGCTGTCAATTACATTAACGTGCATATCATTCACCATCCACTCAAGCCCGGTCTTTCCTATCTAATCTATAAAATCACCGTGCGGATTGTTTCGTCTATTAGATTCCCCACCCCATGTCTTAGGACAATATTCAATCTTATGTTTATTACTGCCACAATATCCGCAATGCAATCCCCATGCTCTTTTAGCACTACCTTCCCATGTGCTTGGACATGTCTCGATGGTGTGCCCATATCTTCCGCAGTATGTGCAATACCTATCAGTCATCTCTACCATCCCCCAGAATATTTCTCAATCCACTCAAGACCCACCTTACCCATCCGTCTAACCCATTGTAATCCTAACTCTGTTAGTTTATCTGTAGTCCTGTCGTGCACCATATCATGACATTGCTTACATAAGCTAACCAGATTAATACTTGCCAGCGCCAAACATAAGTCATAAATCAAACACCAGGCCAAAGGAATAATATGGTGTACTGTTGCCGCCGGTGTGCTCTTGCCGTATCGCTTACATTCTTGACATAGGTACTCATCGCGCCTTAATGTGTTGGCCCGTTTATGCTTCCACTTGGTAGATTTATAAAAGTTCAAATCATCAACTCCATATGGTTGTTGCTAAAATGGATTCAATGGCTTTTCATGCTTTAAACGACTCGCTATAGTAATTAAAAGCGTATCTAAAGTATTGACTGTTTGCCTAACCTGCCGTAATAGCATAGCTTCATTTTTTACTCGACCTTCTGCTATTCGGCCAATAAGCATGGGTGAAAAACCTTGTTCTTTAAGTTTGGTCATCTCATCAGCCAAAGCTGATAAGTAAAACCCTTCAGCGGTTGCCAAGGGTTCAGTTAAGCGAGATAGATATGAGCTGTATTTTATTTGCCTATCTTTCATTTGGGCTAAATCTTCGCCAATACCTTCGGCCATATCTTCTTTAACAGTTTTAAACCATGGTAAAAAATTATCAGCCCAATTAACAAACGCTTCGCTCATTATTCCTCCCGAACTCCCAAAATAAAAAAGCCCCATATTCCTCGGAGCTCTTTTAAAGATATAAAAGGGAAGCTATTAATTACTTAATCCCACAATGATATTTTACCACGATTTTTAGGTCAAAAAAGGACACATTTCAGACAGCCTTCTTTTATATTACAAATCCTAATCGTTTCGCTATTTCGTAAATAGTTTTATGCTTCCAACGTTGGGCGGTTTTCTCGCAGATATGTAATTCCGTTGCAATAGCGCCAAGAGTTTTATCTTGTTTAAAATAATATTCTCGAATTAATTGAGCCCTCAGATTATTATCAGATATAGTCGATTTATCTAGGTTTCCTAAGACTTCTTCAATCGCGTTTATTCGCCTAACCGATTCCCGGTATTCGGTATTACTTAATAGTATTTGCCGGTATCTTCTTACTTGTTCTGCTTTATTGGCTGTTGGATCACCGGCACTGTGAAATGTCTTTCCAATAACCACTCCGGTATTAAATCCACCAACGTATTTCATTTCTTTCGATTCAGTATAAATATTTTTTCGGATATCGGTTGCCGTGGGAGCGGCTATTTCTTCAATCTCCTGTATGACCCTCTCGATATCCTTTTTTACTGATTCATATGTAAACAGATCCCATTCGATAACCTTTCGAGCCGCCAAACGCTTTTCTTTAGGCCAGGGATTTTTACTCTTGCTTTTAAAAGATGCTTGCTTCATTTTATCACATCCCTTTTAGCTCACTTTAACTCTTGGTGGTTCATTGATTTTAAATGAAGATTTTTTCGGATCAACTATAAATTTGATTTCATGATTCGTCGGCCCGTATCGATTTTTCGCAATACTACCGGTAATGATATCCTTCGGATCTTTCGGATCGCGATAAAGGAAAAGAACCGAGCTGGCGTCTTGTTCTATGTTGCCGGTTTCATTAAGGTCTGACAGTATCGGCTTTTTATCTTTCCGTTTTTCAACTTCCCGGTTCATTTGACATATCAGGATTAGCGGTATGTATAATTCCCTGGTGGTTTTTTTGATAATCCGTAGCGAAGTGTTTAATTCTGCTCTCCGGTTCCCATTGAGTTCTTTTTCCGGATCAATCAATTGGAGATAATCAATAATTACTAATTTAATGCCATGTCTTTTCTTTGCTCGTCTTAACCTGAAAAGCATTTGAGAAGCTTTGGTTTCCGTTGAGTCATCAATTATAATTCCATAATCATTGATTTTCGGGGCTATTTTTGTGGCTAATCTGTCGATATCTTCGAACTTTAACAAATTGAGGTTCCTAAATGCCATGGAATCTAATTCCGCTTCTTGAGCTAAAATTTTCCCCTGAAGCTGCGGAGCGCGGGACATTTCAAGCGAAGTAAAGTATACCGGACCGTATTTTTGAGCTACATTTTTTGCAATGTTCAATGAGAATGTAGTTTTATAAGTTCCCGGTCTGGCTGCGATAATATTAATAGTATCCGGATCAAGCCCTCCCAAGACATAATCTACTTGTTCAAACCCGGTTCTTAGCCCGATGATTGTTTGGTTTTCGGTTTTCTTTTTAGCTATGTCTTCGATAAAATCAAGGATTCCATCGCCGATGAATTTTACATGATCCTGGTTGCTACATTTATCAAGCAATTCTGAATCTTCTAATACACCTCTTGAAAAAACCTCCTCCGGGTCTTCGCCGTTCTGGAGTTGTTGGATACGCTCCCGATAGTGGTTGATCCCGTGTCGCGCCATTCCCTGTTTTTTAACGATAAGAGCATGTTCCATTATTTTATTAGGATTCGGATATCCACTCATTAAACCGGCTAAATAAGGGTAATCCACAATTTTGTTTTTGATGACATCCATTACTGTATTTGCGGAGATTGGGATTTTATCCATGGATAATAACTTGAAGCTTTCCCAAATATCTTGATGTTGATGATTGGAAAAGTCATCCTTGGTTAACAGATGTTGAATTTGTCCGTATGCGTCTTCGCCAAATACTAAAACGGTCCCTATGACTTCATTTGCGGGTTGTGGGTCGTTTATGTTAATCATTGGGTTCCCCCATCGCGTATCTTAAGTATTCTTCGGTTTCCCGGCGCCGTCTTTGTTCGTCTTCAGTGTCTTCTACTTCTTGACCATACTCTACGCCTTCTTCAACCGGCTTGGACGATATATATTCCAGAAAGGGTTTATCCGGACCTATGAAAGTAGACGGATGTTTAATAAATCTCAATTCCTCTCCTTTTTTGGCCTTGGCATAATTTTGCGCGGCCATTATCATTTCTCCGGCGGTATGCCCTTCTTTTAATCTGGTCCTCCAGCATTTATAGGCCTTGGTCTTTTCAACCTTTCTGGGACATTCTTTCCAAAATGATTCAAATTCGGGGGTATATTCCTCTTTTTTTAGAGGATCTTTTTCTTTATGTCCAGTCGCATATATATTCTCTGTAGTAGTCTTATATCTGGTATTGGTCTGGTCATTTTGTCCTGATCTAGATGAGGTCAATTTGTCCTCATCGACTGGACAATCTGACCTGTCCATCTGGACATCAACGGTATTTTCATCTTCTTCTAACTCATTAAGTTTTTTGTAATCAATGGTATACCAGTTAGTTTTGTCATACTTCTTTTTATTAAAATTATTAACCTTAATAAGACCGTTATCTTTAAGATTGGTTAAGGTTCGTTGAATCGTCTTCGTGCTCCACCAGGGAAATTGAGATTGTAGTTCTTCATGGGTAGCGTAAACCCAATTTTCACCTTCAATATCATGACCGCTTATTTCGATCCAATAGTGCAATTGTTGAATTACTATAGCCTCGTTCAAACCGATTTTTTTGGCTAACGAAGGAAGAACCAGTAAGGGTTTTTCGTCTAACAATAATTTACTCATAGTGCAATCACCCCGCTATATGACCGTTCTATTTCAACGATTGCCCTTTTGAAATAATAAACCGGCAAACCTCTTAATAATTCTTCCGTTTCTTCAGGATTACATTTACCCAATGCAGTCTTTTGAATAAGTTCTTTGATTAATATTCGGGTAGCCATTTTCCAGATTTCCTCATTTGACGGCGATAACTTTAAAGCCCGTTCAACCATGGACTGAGATTGTTCCGTATGCTTTTCTCCGGATAAAACCATTGAATTCAATAGGCCAATGATTTCTTTAAAAGCTTTTTCCCGTTCTTTCTGCCGGGCTATTATATCTTTAAGCTCCATATAGCAAAAATTGTTCTCCAATAGATGGCCATTCACATCTTTAAACCCCTGTGCTGCAATTTGTTCAGCTAACAAACCGGCATCTTCATACATCATACGAATTCACCTCCTGAATTTTTGCGGATTCATTAGAAGGAGTATTGCAACCCTGCGGACAGCTCAGTAATCTTTCCGATACCGGTTTCCCTGACCGGACAATACCGGACCATTCCCGGCCGCATTGGTCGCACTTCAGTAATACCCGGCGTTCCTCGGTAACGGCGATATGTTTCTTCTTGCCGATACTCTCCCAATCCGGGCGTTCTAATAAATCCTTAAAGTAATCTGCCACGGTATAAGTAACAAAGAATGTATCATTTTTCTTGTAGTAAGATATACTACCGGGGTTATTAGGTTCAAGCTGGGTATAGTTTAATCTGACTAGAACTGTTGCATCATAAAGTCTCCTGCCCTCAATTTTACAGGCTTCCTTGAACTGCCTTTTGTTTTTTCTTTGACATAAAGTTTCATCAAAGATTCTTGCAACAAGATCACAAATAACATACTCTTCATTTTCCGCAGTAATATTAATCAACTTTTGCCACCCCCTTTTTCGGGCCGATCTTCAACAAATAGCAATATTTTTCCGTCCTTATAAAAAATCGAAAAATTAATTGGTTCGGTGGAGTTGGACGTTATTAGCGCCCCTCCGCTCTTCTTTTCCTCCTCTTGCCTTGCCCGCTCTTCATCAAAAAATGCCTGAAGATAAG
Source organism: Bacillota bacterium (assembly GCA_029974635.1). Lineage (GTDB taxonomy): Bacteria > Bacillota > UBA4882 > UBA8346 > UBA8346 > JAEZJQ01. The sequence continues at coordinate 10,737 of JARKQY010000043.1, forward strand.
CGGCTACATATAATTCCCGGGGATTCTCCAAAGCTTTTTCGAGAATTTTTTGAAAAAACGGTTCATTCTTGCAATCTTCATAGCGTTGACAGGCTAACTCATAAAGTTCCTTTTGAAGCGCTTGGTTGGTCTTTTCCTTTGTTCTTTCCTGAAACTCCGGTTTAACTTCTATCATGATTCAATCTCCTTACAGAAATGAATTTGATGAATCTTCGGACCATCATCCCTATTGTTTTGTTGAAACGCAGATTACTTTGTGATCTGGGTGTATGAATTCAATGATACTTATGTTTTTTTGGCAACTTTTCAAACACGATCATTTAAAGCCCCTCCTAATTTTGGGGTATATTTTAGAACAGATATCCCGTGATTCGTTATCTTAACTTTATCGATAGTGTCATGGGACACACCGGGGATTTTGGCGATTTCTTCGCGAGTTTCAACCGGCTTGAAAGGTTCCGCAGATTTCTGCGAAACCTTTCCAAAATCTTGACCGCTTCTTATGAGATTTTCCTTCATCTTGGCTTTTACAACTTCTTCTAATTACAAAAACCAACTTAGACCGCCTAAATTTCGTCTTGTAATTGCTCACGCGCATCATTAAACCCCTGTAAATATCCTAGCTTGTAGTTTAAACAAGGATCTTTTGAGGGATATTTAGTTTGTTCATATCGGAGATGAGCAATTATAATAATTTGTTCGTCTCCTATTTTTGCTAGTTCTGTTCGTTGCTCTTTTTCCGTCGACACAGTTGCATCTAAAGCACCTTGCTCAATGTCATTTAAAACTTTTTCTTCGGTTAATTGATTCACGCTAATACCTCCCATAATTTTTTTAGGTTTATAATTTACCCACGATTTTCATTTTTTAATGTCCTTTTGGCGATGCTCCGCTAAAAATGGGACATCCTTAGTTTAATATCTTTCATCTAATCCGTTTTTGCCTTTCGGAAGTATGCCGAATAGTTCACAAAGCTTGTCCTTAATAATCCGATATTCATCACTAACTTTATAGTAATGAACGCCTTCTAGGATGGGGCCAAATGGTGTTTTGCCGCTAATTACCCAAGGCATAAACTTTGGTTTTGATACACCAACCAAAGTAGCGGCCTCCGTTGGTCTTAAAACTTCAGGAAAATCTTCATATCGACGCGGTTTCTTAGACATGGAATCAACCCCTATCCTTCATCTTTTGGCTTTACCAACGTTAGAATTAATAATCGCCGCTTCTTTCGATTATCTGGCATACCGTCAAACCTTTTTCTTCCGGGATATCGATCATAGAATGAACTTCAAAAACCTGATTATAATAGCTTAAACACCCGGCAATATGTGCATGAATCCAACCATCGGTTTTTTCCTGTTTTTTATACTCTTCAATTGCTTCATAAACACCCAATATCGGATCTTCCTGCGGTTCTTCTTTGGGAACCCACTTTAATACTTCACCCATTGTTATCCTCCGCTTTCGAGTAAACACGATTAACATCTATAAGGCATTTTGCGTAGCCGATCTTGATCATCAATAAATCATTTTTGCTCAAACGTTTTTTGAAAGGCAATTTTATCCCTTTACAGCGTTTTTCGATAAATTCGGTTATTTGATCTGTAGTCATGAAAACCAACTCCTTTTAATAATCTCCGACCATTTTCATGATTTGAACAATCGACATATCAGCATAGTCCCCAGTATGCTTTTGTATCGTTGCAAAAAGGTTATAGTATGCCAAACAACCGACTATCCGAACCCGTATCCAGTCGTCACTTTTACCGATACTCTTGTAATATTCTATAGCGCGATAAATTTTTAAAGCCGGATCTTCCATTAGCAACCCCCCTTACAGGAATTTGTTTCCTCCCGGCGAAATTGCAAACTGGAAGGAGGTGATTATATTGAGTGCGAGAATGGAAGAAAAACAAATTGCAAAAGAAATAATTAATGAAATGCTTAGAGCAAATGCTTTTGTACGTAGTGAATATCCAAACACCAAAACTGTTACAGAAATGATTTGTCAAGCCTACAAAGAAATTCTAAAAACTATTTCTCAAGACCAAATTTAACTTGCTCAATAAGCCCATTTTTTTAGTCTCTGGCAATATCCGTAGACATTGTTGGAGACTTTTTCTTATTTAATTCAACTCATAAAGCTGGTTTACCAGTTCACAGCCTTGCAAACCCTTTAAAAAGCTTGTCCCTTATATCTTCCAGCAAATGGGCAACTTCAAGGTATTCGTCTATGTATGGAATTGGAGTCAATAAAATTTCCCACATTTTTGAAGTACCGATAGTATCAATAAGTACGTTCCATTTTTTAGTCTCCGCTTCCCAATCGTCACCATCGGGATTTGCCAATAAGTCTATAAGCTCATCAAAGCCGTATTCTGTAAGTTCATACTGTTCAGCTGTTTCATTCGATATATTACAAGCGGCAAAAACAGCTAGGATAACGCTAATTTCCCTCTCTTTTTCATTGCCGCTTATATGTTGAATAAAGGTATCGATCTGGTCATCCCTTGATAAATCTTCAAATTTGGTTGCACCCTCCATTTTGACAGTCTCCTTTACTGTTTTTAAATAAGAGCTTCGTATGCTTGCCGTATTGCGATAAACTGTTTTTGATCGCCTCCCGCATCCGGATGATATTTCTTAGCCAGGCGCCTGAATGCGGATTTAATTTCAAACTCGCCGGCCCCCACCGGTAGCCCTAAAGTATTATAGGCTGACTCAATATTTTGTTGCGGAGCGGTGTAAATGCAATGGCGTGTGCGCCACCACTCATTAAACCATCTATCTTTTTCTTGCCGTCTCTTTTCGCGTTCAATATCAATCCTTTTCTTTACGATTTCAGCCAATCGGATAATTTCGTTTAACCAGCTTATCCGCTCACCCTCCGGCGTATTTAGCCACTCAATTACGGGCTTGATTTTAGTAAAATTGATTTTTCCTATTCTCTCGAATAATCGTTCCTCTTCAGGACAATCAACCAAGGGCCAAGGCGCTTCACATACAATTTGCTTAAGATATTCAATCTTTCGGCGCTCATCAAACGGGATCCTCAGATATTCCTCTTGTAACCGTGCCTGCCTTTCTGCTTGCTTCCGGCGCTGTTCATTGTACCAATCGTTAATTGTTTGAAGACGCCGGACTAATTCGTCAACTAAAATAAACGATACTGTCTGTGGAATATCCGCGGCGCTTATCTTCTTAACCTTACGATTTTTCACGCATTCCGCCAGCTTTTGAGCATCGCGGACCCAAAAAGACGGCTTATACTCTTCCAACCACTTTGCAAATTCCTTAACCGGTTTGACAGAGCGTGGCAAGTAGCGTAATATATATTGCCAGCTATCTGGTTTTGGTCTGCGCGGCATAGGTTACTCCTTATTTAATAGACTAACTTGTTTAGAATGGCCTTGAACATCCCGCTCACAAAGCGGCGCAATTTCATTTTCTTTAAGAAATTCATAAAGGAATTTCCGCCCGGCCTGGGTCCAATTCATGTTCACCTTGCTGAATGCCGCTTTATCGTTTTCAATATCAATGGTATAACTCTGGGTATATCCATACTTGGCGTATTCATCATACAAATACCAGTTATCACCGCGTTTATATTGGATTTGAAATGAATGGAGCAACTTATTAAAAGCGGGTGCAGTCATACCATAATCTTTTGCGATTTGTGTAACAGTCATAGTACCAGGGTTTTGCAATATTTTATCGAGGTATTCAGCCTTTGGTTTGGCGACAGTAAGTTCAGATTTAAGCTCGGCGTTATCCGTTAAAAGTTTTTGATTTTGTTCCCATTGATCGGCAGCAATTCGCAAAGCTTCTGCGAAATTATGGGGAACGGGGAATTGAGTTTCTTTCATCTCGAAGTATTCATCCAAGATTTGTTCATACTTGTCCCAGGCCAGATCGTCGTTGAAGATTTTGAGGAGTTTGCTGTAGCCGATACGAGAGAGGATATAGATGTTTTGAGAATTTGCAATAGATTGTTTTGATAAAACCCCAGCTTGAAGAAGTGGGTCGATTTGGTCGACCGAGTTTTTTAAATCAATAACATCTATGCCGACTCTAAATTTTGAACGGTTATTATTAATTGCCTCGTTAACATGTTTTAAATCCATGTCATGCAATTCAGCTACCGTTTTAGCCAACATTGCCGGCTTGTCCGAACCGAATCCACCAGCGACTTTCAGGACTTCGATACCACAGACGGTGGTTTTGCCTTGAATGGTGAGGTTGTTCATATTAGCCCTCCTCTTTAAATACTTTTTTAGAACAATATGTTCTTCGAGAGGCTAAAAAAACTTTTTCCGGTTTTTGCTTGTAAACTAATGCCATTTTTTCAATAAGACTAGTACTTGGTGTTCTTCGATTATTTTCAATCATACTTAAATAATCTTGTGTTATATTGAGCGCTTTTGCAGCCTTATTTTGGCTTATATTGTTTTTTTGCCGCATCTGTTGTAAAGTTAAATTACTCAAATAATTCACTCCTTTTCGTACAATACGTTCTTGACCTAAATATATATTATAGCACTTATAGTACTATGTCAAGAGTTATTATAAAATATTAGCAAATTTTGTACGATAATAATATAAATATAGAACAATATGTTATACTAGTTAGGGGTGACTGTTTTGCCAAATAGAATAAAAGAGTTGCGATGCGAACAAAATTTAACACAAGCTGAACTCGGAAAAATAATAAATGTTTCCCAAAGGTCTGTTGGATTTTATGAATCCGGAGATCGAGATCCTGATACTGATACTTTAAAAAAACTAGCCGATTTATTTAATTGTTCAATCGACTATCTATTAGGACAATCTAAAATCCGCAATTTAGATGAAGCTTCAAAAGTATTAACTGAACATAAAATTACTTTGGCAAATATCATTAACGATAAAGAAGGTCAAAAATTAGAGCTAGTGCGAAATCTTAAATCGCTTTCGTCAGATTCCCAAAAAGCGGTCATGAAACTTGCAGATGATTATATAGCTAAAACTAAAAATGAGGCTGAGCTTAACGAAGCAGAAGCATATAAAGAATCTGATCAAATACATCTCAAAAATGATATCGAAAATAAGACCTTGGAAATTATTGATTTAATTTATTCAATGAAAGAATTGTCTGAATCTGATTTAAAAATGGTCGAATCTTTGGTTGAACATCTTAAAGCTAAAAACAAATAATGAAGATACTGCACCAAGAGAATCAGGTTCGGGGAAGTAATCCCTTTTAGTTAGAGGAATTTAGGAAATGGTTGAAACATCATGATCGCACCAAGAATGACTTTTAAAATAGTCATTTTTTCATTTTTTATAATGAAAGGCAGGTTAGCATGAAAAAAAACTATTCCCAAGAGGAAATAGACAACTTAATTCAATGCGAAAAAACAATCACAGATCCTCCAAAACGTGTTATGATATTAGAAAGCGGTCATTATCGTAATAACATGAAATTAGTTTCTAGCGATCAGTCACATGAATTTGAAGTCTTCATCAGAGTCAATAAGGATTTCTCGGAAAATTTTTCGATTGGATTAATTTATGTGCCTCATGACGGTTCAGGATCACTACCATTAATCCGTTGCAATGGCTGCCATGGAGAACATTATAACGGAGGACAGGAGCATTTTATTGCTTATCACGTTCACTTGGCAAAAGAGGACAATCTAGCAGAAGGTTTAAATCCTTTAAAATATGCCGAAATTATAAATGATTATGCTACCTATCAAGATGCTTTAGCTTATTTTATCAAACGATGTAATATACTAAATTACCAAAAGCATTTTTCATTTTTGAATAACCCTGAAAACCTAAAACTATTCTAAGTGAGTGAGCATAATGGAGAATTATTTGGATTTATTAAAAGAACAGTTTAACAATAGAATTGATTTTCAGGAAAAACGGCCTGGCATTATACAGCTTATGGCTCCATTTTATCATGAAGATGGAGATATGCTGGACATCTTTATAGAAGAAGCGCCCGAACCAGGTAAAATAAGAGTCTGCGACCACGGCATGACGCTTATGCGGCTTTCATACTCATACGACATTGACACTCCCAATAAAGAACAGATATTTCAGAAAATAATTTCAGAAAATGGTGTCTATGAAACTGAGGGTACTATTTTTATCGATACGCTCCCAAACTATCTATATCCTTCTGTTTTACAGTTCTCACAGGCGGTCGCCAAGGTATCAAATATGAGTCTTTATAAACGCGAAGTAATTAGAAGTCTTTTCTTCGAGTTACTAGCAGAATTTGTAGATAGTAATTTAAAAAAGTTTAATCCGATTCCAAACTCCTACCCGCTAGAAACTCGTGACGATTTAGTAGTTGATTATATGTTCGATGTTAAACCCCGTCCAATTTTCCTCTATGGAATAAAGGACAATTCGCAGGCGCGCTTAGCGGCTATCTCTTGCCTTGAATTTCAGAGGAATTTAGTACAGTTTAAAAGCATCGCTGTTCATGAAGATTTTGATAATCTTTCTAAAAGGGATCGAAAAATCATTACCAATATACTCGATAAACAGTTTACTAATTTAGATGAATTCAAACATTCCGGGGAAAATTATTTTACAAGAGAAATGGTACAGTAACGATTCTATGGTTACTGCTGTTCGCCAGAAAAATACGGATTTAAAGTTTTCCCAAAATAAAAATAAAGACCCGGGAAAGGCCCAGACCTCTATTTTCGCTTTCGCTCAACGTACGTTGTAGTATATTGTATCTCTTTCTGCTTAAATCATAACATCAAATGTTCATTTTTTCAACAAATTCATTGAAATCAATAGGTGGTGATTCTATGAAAGGCTCCAAAATCAAACGCGGGGAAAATTCATGGTTAATCCGGATCTATGACGGAATAGACCCGGAGACCGGCAAGAAAAAGTATCTTCCTGAAACTTTTCACGGCACTGCAGACGAAGCCGATGATCGAATTCATGAAATTATAACCGACAGAAACCGGGGAGAATATATCGAACCGTCTAAAATGACTTTCGGAGAGTATCTTTTACATTGGCTTGAAAATATTAAAAATACGATCAGCGAGGGATCCTATGATGATTATAAAACCCATGTCAAAAAACATTTACTAAAAGATAAAATCACCAAAGTTAAATTACTCAAATTAACTGCTTTAGATATTCAAGGGTATTTAAACAGAAAATTAGGATCTCCACGGGTAGACGGAAGACCGGGCGGAGTATCTGCCAAAACTACCAAAAATCATTTAGGTACAATAAAAAAAGCTCTAAAAGATGCCTGTATTTGGCGTATCTTAAAGGAAAATCCGGCTCAATATGTTACTGCCCCGAAAGTTCCCAAAAAGAAAATGAAGGTATTCACCGAAGAAGAGGCTCTCAAATTTTTAGATACTGCCGTTACCGACCGTTTTTATTTACTGTTCTTATTTGCCATTTATACCGGTCTCCGGCAAGGAGAGTTAAGGGGACTAACATGGACCGATTTAGACCTAAAAAAATGCACTGTACCTATCCAGCAAACTATTAGAAAATCAGGTGAAAAAGCCATATATAAAGAGCCAAAAACTGATGAAAGCATCGCCTCTGTATCTTTCAGCCCGGAATTTGTGCCCTTATTTGACGCTCATAGAAAGCAACAAGTTGCAGCCAGATTAGCTTCCAAATTAGAATATGAAGATCATGACCTCGTGTTTTGTTCTTACAACGGCCGGCCAATTGATTTAAAAATATTGACTAAACATTTTAGACAAGTAATAGATAAAGCGAAAGTGCCTCGTATACGGTTTCACGATTTGCGGCACAGCTGCGCTAGTATATTAATATCCGAAGGTGTCCACTTAAAGACTGTACAGGAACGATTAAGACATGCGGATATTAGAACAACCGGTAATATCTATAGTCACGTTGTACCGAAGATGCAGCAAGAAGCTAACGACACTATGAGTAGAGTTCTTAAAATTAAACAAACCCAGTAGCCGCTGGGTTTTTGTTTGTATAGATATTGATTTTATTGTGTTTGTGAAGGGTGGATGATCAAAAGGATGATCAATTTCGTCTTTCAAAAAATAAAAACCCTTATCATTTAAGGATTTGAAAGTGGTGCGCCCGACAGGAATCGAACCTGTGCACCTGGCTCCGGAGGCCAGTGCTCTATCCCCTGAGCTACGGGCGCATTGATACAAATCAAAACACGTATTACTATTTTACAATATTTAATCCTCTTTGACAAGAGATAGTTTATCCCAAAAATAGATTTATTTGTACTCACCTAAAATAAACCAGCAATTAGTTTTTTACTGCCGGTTTTGAAATTCCGGTTATTAGTCTACATATCTTATTTTGAAGTCATTCCAATTTACTTCGACTATATTATCTTTATATTGCTCATAAAGTTTAGGGTATTTCTTTTGAAAATCCCTTAAATCGGCGTCAAAGTCGTCATTTGTATACTCCGTTTCAGTTGTAAATTCAATTCGCAAAGGATGATCGCTTATTTTGCGGGCATCAACAAAATCGACTTCAATGACACCCATATAAACCAGACTATTCGGCGGAATATTAAATGATTTTAAAATTAAGGTAGACATTCCGGTGATATATTCATTTTCATCAGCATTAGCTATAAATTCCGTCATCCTATAATTATTGGGCGTTTTAAAAACAAAATAATGCAACAGATAATCTCCAGCTTCCGCTCCGGCGACAAAACTTGCGTCATAACCATTCAGACCATCTTGTGATACTTTTAAACGATTTTTGTAGTTAAAAGCTATGGAAAAATCTTTTTGCTGTTTCATATTTTGTAAATCCAATAACGCAAAAAAACATCCGGTTCCAGACGGCCTAAACCGTGGAAAACTGGTGAGTACCCTGACCCGGCCAAACAAAACTGACTGATATTTTGATGGTAACTTATCATTATTCAAGCGTTTGATCTCCCCGGAAAATGCAACTGAAGAAAAGATAATAAATACAAAAACAAAAAGCATAGTAAGAAGTCGCATTATTTTATTTTGCATCATGAAATACCTCCCAAAATTTTAGGTTAATTTAATAAACAATTCTAGCATTGTTGGTTTCTTCCTGCATTTTTTATCAAGCCATTTGATCAATAATATAAATTTATTCCACTGCAATTGCATAAAACCTCAAATAAAATAATTATTCAGGTAATAAAAAAGCCAGGAATATAATATCCTTGACTTTTACCGTACTAATACTACTCTTTATATATTTATTTATTCAACATTAATGTTCCCATTTATAAATAAAACCGCTACTGGATGGCAGGGTAAATTCGGGCACATAGCCCTGAGTGATTATGGTAGTCGAGCTATCCCTGGAATTATTCCCGAAAGGTTCCAGATCACTGACTTGATCAATATCGGCCAGTTTCACCCATCTTCCCGCCAAACCGAAGTCAACTCCCAGTGTAACCGGATAAGGTTCAAAATTAAACAGGATCACCATCTGTTCCGTTGGTTTTGCGTTGGGAATGGTCCTCCAGCCAATGACCGTTTTCCCGTTTCCCTGCTCCAACCATGGCCCAATGATAAAGTGAAACCTACCCTCTTCGATCAAATCGGACCCGGTGATCTTAAGTCCGCAATAACGCCGCCTCAAATTAATCAAGCCTTGAGCCCACTGAAAAAATTTATGATTATTTAAATCCACCGGCCAATCAAACTGAACCCGGTTGCGGGGGCGATCCACTCCGAATTCTTGCCCCATATAAATCATGGGTTGCCCCAGAGCGGCAATTGTAGCCATAAATCCTAATCGGGCTTTTCTTTCCTTGGCCGGTTCCGTTTGCAGGGCAGGACCGTCCGTTGCTACTTCGAAGGGGATGCTATTTTCATCATGACTTTCGCAATAGTTAATTACATTATTGGTATGACGGGCATAAAAATTCCGGCAATAATAAAATACATCTCCCAGATATTGCGGCGAATCATCGACCCAGTCCTGATAAACTCCTTCCCTAAGTAATGCGGCGATTTTGTCGTGAAACGGATCGCACCATTGGGCAAAGCCGTTCCAGCCGTCGCGATTTAAATCCGGCTGATTGGGAAGATTCTCGACAACTAAGATGCAATTGGATTTAAACCCCCGATCTCGGATCTCATATTGTAACCGATGTAAAAAACCATGATCCATCCAGTCCGAATGGGTGGCATCGAACCGGAAACCGTCGACCCGGTATTCTTTGAGCATCAATTTACAAACATCGATTAAATAGTTTTGCACCTCTTCCCGTTCCGTTGCCACGCGATTGCCCCAAGGAGTACCGCCGTTGAAATAAAAGCCGCCCGGGTTGGAATCGCCGATGATTCCCCATAAAGGATTAAAAGTATTTGCGGTATGATTAAAAACCAAATCCAGCAAAACAGCAATCCCATTTTGATGGGCGGTATCCACCATCTCCCGCAAGTCATCAGGGGTACCAAAATCCCGTTCAATGGATGCAAAACCGCAAGGATCATATCCCAAAGCTGTAGGACCTTGCATGGTAGGAGCTTCGGAGGTCGGCATCAAACCCAGGGCATTCACTCCAAGTTCCCTGAAATAACCATTCCGGATACGCCTGGTCACTCCCTTAAATTTTCCTTGTTCACTCACGGGAATATCCGCATCTCCTTCGGTGAACCCGTAGACGTTCATTTCATAAATAATTAAATCCGAAAGGAGGGGGGTTTTCCATTTGCCGCCGGACCATTGGTAACGGCCCGGATCAATGACAAGGCCGGGGTTTCGCTGCATATCCTTTCCGTAATAACGGGTTAAGGGATCATGCACATAACGCCATGGCTTTCGATTACCGTCCAAAGGAACTCCGCCGATGACAAAAAATTGATATTCCAATTCCGGCAGGTGCAGATCGGACGGCAGCCGTAGCAGCCATATATTGGGATAGTCGTAATAACCACGGTATAATTCCATTTTAAAAAATTCTCCCGGGTCAGGATTGGGATGTCCCGGACACTGCCAATCATTGAAGTTTCCAATCAAAAAAACCTGGGCCGCCCGGTGATGAAAGAATCCAAACAAGACAGTGCCGTCTTTCAAAACATTGGCGCCAAGCATGGACGCTTTGATACCGGGATGTTTGGATGGATGAGGCGGAATACCTTCCCGTAGATAGGCGATGTCCGTTTCCGGGAGGTATAATTGATCCGGAATCAGATCTTTAATGACATTATAATAATCATTTATGTATCCTTTGGGAATCGCCGGTTTTACCGGATATACTTCCGCCCTGTCCGGCAGACACCAAACTTCACCGCCTAAATAATTGCCGTAAAACCGTTCAAACCCGGGATCATTCTTTAATCCCTTGAACATAAAATGAAAGGAACTTAACCCAACTTCAATCTCAAAAACCATCCCATCGTCATCCAACCGGGTTAATTGAAATATCTGCGACTTTCTACGGAATTGATGACTATGCCATAATTCCAGGGTGATCTTCTCGGAGCCTTGATTGCGCAAATGGATCGTTATTACCATAGGTTCCTCCAGGGGAAAATAAAATCTACTTTAGTATGTCCAGGATGAGACAAATAATGTTTACATTCTCCACTCTTGGTATTCTTCCTTATTCCGCTGGTAAGCCGGGAAGAAATCCGCTTCTTGATCCACTTTAACCGGTGTCTCTCCTTCAATGGACTCCAAAATCGCAAATATAGTCCGGGCATCTCCGTACTCAATCTCCGGGGTCACCGCCACCGGTTCCTTCCCCAAATATGCATTGTAAAAATTTAACATTTGGTTATAGTATCCCCGCTGCGGACGGTAAGGAAGCTGTTTTACGGATCCATTATTATAGGCAATGTTAATAACACCGGAATCCCTTTCTTCCTGATAGATTTCACCGTTTCTTCCCAAAATCCGGAGACCGATTAACGGCCGCTGCACCTCTTTGCCTCCGGCGCAAAATGAGTAACTCCCGGTAAAACCGCTTATGAACCGGAAAATGACATTGATAACCGCCAATTGATCAAGGGCGATGTCTTTTCTGAGACTATATGCCATCAATTCATCGATGGCGCCAAAAATATGCCGGATAACGGCTATATCGTGAACTATGGTATCATAAAAAACACCACCCGGAAAATCCGGGTGCTGACGCCATTCTTTGGCGGTAAACGTATTTTGGGTCCTGTCTTCGAGAAAGCCAATCACCCGGTTCCATACAAAATAATCCACGCCGCCGATATGTCCTTCCCGGACCAAATCCCGAATGATGTTCGGGTCTTCGTTATAACGGTAATTTTCGGCAATCATCATCATCGGAATTTTATACCTATGGGTCAATTCGGCATATCTTTTAGCCTCTGCAAGGGTTGAGGCTATCGGTTTCTTGCAAATAATGGCTTTGGGGGTTCCGGAAACTGCCTTTGCCACCGCCTCCGTTACTGTAAAACTGGATTCAACGGAGACCATAATATCGATTACCTGTAAATCTTCCCGTGTTACCAATTCTTGAAAATCAGTATATGTGCCTTGAGCTCCCAATCCAAGCTTTTGCGCCCAGTAAGTCGCCTTCGTTTTATCTGCGTCACATATGGCAACAATTTCGTAATTGGCGTTTAATTCTTGATATGCCGGATAGCGCAGCCGTTCAAAGGCCATACCAGCGCCAACAATGCCCACCTTTAGCCGTTTCATCTTTTCCTCCCCGTTAAGGCAATAGATCATTAGAAGTTATGTAAAAAAGTTCCTTTCCAGTAAAACAAAATTTATTTGCCTTGCTTTTTTACATCACTTCTTCGGAAGAAGTATGCACTTTTTGTTAAGAATAGGGTTTATCACACTTCTTATAGTATTGCCTTAATATTGACGAATATTCAATCGTATCAAAAGTCGGGAAATGCATGACAATCATCCGCCCTGAATTATCAATAAATAATTTTAAATTAAAGCTGCGCTTTTATATGACTATGAGGAAAGAAAATCGGATGGCTGTTTTATCAGGAATATTTTCTAGATAGATTATAGATTATTCATTATTACTTGCGGGATATTTTCAAGAGGTACTACCTTCATCGCGGCTCCGATCTCAATTGCCTCCTTGGGCATACCGAAGACGATACAACTGGCTTCGTCCTGGGCGATAGTAAAAGCGCCCGCCTTCTTCATCTCTAATAAGCCATTGGCCCCGTCTTGTCCCATTCCGGTTAATATAACACCGATGGAATTTGCCCCAGCATAAGCAGCCACCGAATGAAACATTACTTCTACCGATGGGCGCTGGTGATAAACCAAAGGGCCGCCTTTTACTTCTACAAAATAGCGGGCGCCGCTGCGTTTCAGCACCATGTGTTTATTGCCGGGAGCAATCAATGCCTTTCCGGGAGTCGCCAGTTCCTGATCTTCAGCCTCTTTCACTTCCAGTTTGCAAAGACCGTTCAACCGGTCGGCAAAGGCCTTGGTAAAGTATTCCGGCATATGCTGGACTACCAAAACCGGGGGCGTTTCCACCGGCAGACTCACCAGTATTTCTTTAATAGCTTCGGTGCCTCCGGTTGAAGCCCCGATGGCTATAATTTTATGGGATGTTTTTATTAAAGCTTGAGAATTATTTATTTTAGGGGGTTCAAGTATCCGCGGTCGCAAAAACCTGGAGTTTTTGAGTTTCGCAGCTGCTTTAATCTTGGCAATCAATTGTTCACTTAAATCTTGGACTGAATAGGACGCTCCCGGTTTGGCCATAACTTCCACGGCTCCCAGTTCCAAAGCTCGCAAAGCCACTTCACAACTTCCCCTGGCCAGCGAACTGACAATAATCACCGGCATCGGGTAATGTTCCATCAGTCTTTCCAAAAAGGTCAATCCGTCCATTTTAGGCATTTCAATATCCAGGATTAATACGTCGGGCTGTAAATAGACGATTTTATCCCGGGCGATATAAGGTTCCGGAGCAGTTCCCACCACTTCAATCTCGGGGTCCCTGGCGAGCTCCTGGGTGAAAATCTTTCGGACCATGGCTGAGTCGTCAACAATTAATACCTTAATCTTCTTTTCCATGGCATTACCCGTCTTTCCGCTTGATTAATCATAAATATCTTTAACTGCCGGAATAATCAAAAACTATTTTTTTATTTCACGTTTTTTATTCCGCGTTAGTTCTTGATGGACTGAAAGTTTACCGTGTACCAGTTGAGAAAGTTCAGATACAATTTGTTTCAAGTTCTCCGACTGAGCACTTAATTCTTCGGCCGCCGCCGCACTCTCTTCCGCGTTGGCTGAGTTTTGCTGGGTTACGCTTTCCATTTGGCCCATTGCTTTACTCACTTGTTCAACACCCAAATACTGTTCCTGGCTGGCGGCAGAGATTTCATCCATTAAATCATTCACTTTTTCCGACTGCACCGTGATTTCATTCAAAGCATCCCGGACCCGCTCCGCAACCACAACTCCTTTATCGGAAAGCGCAATATTCGACTCAATGATAGCAGTGGTATCTTTAGCTGCTTGCGCGCTACGCTGGGCGAGATTGCGAACTTCCTCCGCCACCACTGCGAAACCCATACCTGCTTCACCGGCCCGTGCAGCCTCGATCGCCGCATTCAAAGCTAAAATATTGGTCTGAAAAGCGATATCATCGATAACTTTGATGATTTTAGAAATCTGGTCGCTGGATCGTTTAATCTCTTCCATGGAGTCCATCATTTCCTGCATCTCTTGATTACCTTTGGCCGCCGTTTCTTTTGCTTGCTCCGATAATTGAGCCGCCTGTTTAGTATTGGCAGTATTCTGCTGTAACATGGATGAGGATTCCTGCAAGGTGGAAGAAGTTTCCTCAATAGCTGCAGCTTGTTCGGCGCTACCCTGGGATAATTGTTGGGCTGACGCCGATAACTGATTAGAGGCGGAAGCTACTTGTTGAGCGCCTTCCGTTATTCTTGCGACGGTTTGGTTCACCAGTTTCGTAATACTCCGGGTAATAATATAGGCAAGTACTATTCCCACCATCATCCCCACTGAATTTAAAATAATCAGAAAAATATATGAACTTTGATAATTATTCCCGGCTGCTATTTGACCCTTTTTATTGTGATCTTCTATGAGAGCAATATATTTGGCGATATTATCCTGCAGTTCCTCATTGGCGGGCACTCCTTTTTCCAGTAATAATGAAATAGCTTCGGACTGTTTATGGACTATGGCGAGTTCCAAAACGTCATTGTTAATTGGTTTGGCGTTATCAATTGTGATTTTTATCTTATCCCGCAATTCCCTTTCCGTTTCGCTGATAACTCCAACTTTTTGAAGCTCTTCGTATGCTTGGTTATAATCGGTTCTTGCTCGTTCAATTTTTTTCATTTCACGGTTGATAATCCGTTCATCACCACTAAGCGCAATGGTTCGAATACCCTGGTTAATGATATGGAAAGAAGTGGAAATTTTATTGGTTAACATCAATTTATAATAACTCACATCAACCAGTTCCGTAATCCCATTATTTAATTGATTCATGCTATTCAAAGCCATAATAACCATTATTACCATAATGATTAATATCGAACTAAAACCCAGGATGATACGAGTTGCAAGTTTTATTCGTTGCTGCATAACACTATCTCCTTACTCCTTTTGATGTGATATCAATAATGTTTCATTGTATCTTCTGCGGCAATAACGACACAGGTTCGCCCGGTATAGTTCTCTCATTCATTCCAAACTTCAACCCGAGGTCAATCATCGAGATAATCTTGCCCCGTAGATTTATCACCCCCTTCACTTACCTTCCTGGATCTCCGTCTTTTCTTCTCCTTGATACCATATCCTAAAAAGGTCGCTGCGAAACAATTATAAACTTCGTATTCCCATAAAGAAAACCGATCAAAAAAGAGGAATTCTGATTACTTAAGGTTAAGTAGCAGTTAAGAATCTATTCGAAATTAATGAAGCGAAGTGGTTTATGCCTTATAGGACGGTAAAATTGCCAAAATAACTCGGCCGTGAGTTAACGTTTCAGTATATATGGCCGCCGATTGAAACAAACATTCACAAAAATCCGGCCCCAAGTTGCACCGCTGAAATTGTATTTATAAATTACGAATCAAAATTTCAGGTATTTCCTCTAACTGAGCGACTTGGGAGACAGCATTGATAGCGATGGCTTCCTTGGACATACCATACACGGCGCAACTGGCCTCACTTTGAGCGATAGTAAAGGCGCCGGCATTTCTCATATCCAACAATCCCTGAGCTCCATCCTTTCCCATTCCGGTCAATAAAACTCCAATCGCATCCGGGCCGGCATACATAGCTATCGACCGGAATAAAACCTCGATGGAGGGACGTTGATGCAATACCAGGGGGCCGTCTTTTACGACTATAATGTAACCATCACCTTTACGTTGCAATGCCATATGCCGATTCCCCGGTGCCAGGAGCGCTTTCCCAAAGGACACCGGTTCCGTGTCTTCTGCCACCTTCACTTCCAACGCGCAAATCTCGTTTAACCGTTCCGCAAACGCCTTTAAAAAATGGGATGGCATATGTTGGACCACTACTATCGGCGGCATTTCCTTGGGAAGCCGGGTAAGGATAGCGGCAATCGCTTCCGGACCCCCGGTGGCCGCTCCGATGGCAATAATTTTAGTGCTTTTGACGAGCTGTTCCTTGCCGGCATGAATAATCGCGGGCTCAGTATTGGCCGCCAAGAACCGTTTACACTGCTTCATCTGAACTACCGCTTTAATCTTTTCAATCAGTTGTTCGCTCATATCTTTAACAGAATAAGCCGGTCCCGGCTTGGCGATAACATCCGCCGCTCCTAGTTCCAAGCCTCGCAAGGCCACCTTTCCTCCCTCCTTGGCAAGGGAACTGACGATGATTACCGGCAGCGGATTATTAAGCATCAGTTGCTCCAAGAAAGTAAGCCCGTCCATCTGCGGCATTTCAATATCCAGCAGTATGACATCCGGTTTCAGCCGGGATATCATTTCCCTGGCAATAAACGCATCCGCAGCGGCCCCCGCGACTTCGATCTCCGGGTCCCTGGACAATTCCTGGGTAAATATTTTCCGAACCATGGCCGCATCATCAACTACCAACACTTTAATTTGGGGTTTGAAAGTTTCCATGCCAATCATCTTTCCTTATCTCATGTATTTTGTATATCAAGATCTCTCCCGTTCCGCTGTTAAATATAACTTTACGCCCGAAATTCCCCTTTACTTCCCTGGTTACCGCTTCAATGTTGTAGCCGGCGAGTATTATTTCAGCTAAATCCGCATTATCGGAACCAACCGATGATTTAAAATGCGGATTCTCACCACCCCCCACAATATGCGCCTTCATCTGAGTCGCCTTCGAACCGTAATCTGTCATTAGTTTAATCAGGTAAGGAATCGCAACCTCCCCGTACTTGCCATTACACTCATTGCCGAAAGGTTTACAGTAGATATAGTGGCACATGCCGCCGAATTTATGGATTGAGTCCCATAAACAAACTGCAATACACGAACCCAGCACCGTATGAATCAAATGGGGTTCCCGGCTAACAAAGATATATCCGGGATGTAAGAAATAATTGTTCAACCCGTCGATTGGAATCACAACGCTTTTAATTAGTTATTGGTTATTATGGAACTGCCAGACGTTCATTGTTTACCTTGCTTCATATAAATCGTTGGCTGAATATACTCAAAACCGTGGGTTTTGTTGAGCAGGCTTTCGGAATGGCCGATGAACAATAATCCTCCGGCAGGCATTACCGCATGAAATTTTTGAACCAGTTCTTGCTGGACTTTACTGTCGAAATAAATCATAACGTTGCGGCAGAAAATAATATCGAAGGTATCCTGAAACGGAAACGGATCCATCAGATTGAATAATCGAAAGATAATTAAGTCTTTAATATACGCAGTAGCCTCGTAATTCTCCCCGATCCGGGCGAAATAACGCATTAGGTAATAGGGATCCATATCTTTTTTGATATTCCCCGAGTAGATACCACCTTGAGCAAGCGCCAGCGTCCGGCTGCTGATATCGGTCGCCAGTATTTTAACCGACATATCCGGGGGCAGCCATTCTTTGAACACCATCGCCAGTGTATACGGTTCTTCCCCGGTGGAACAACCGGCGCTCCATACTCTGATCTCGTTATTGCGGGTGATCCGCGGATTTTTTTCGAAAATCATCCGCAGCTGGCTGCGAATGAACTCGAAATGATTATTTTCCCGAAAAAAACTGGATTGATGAACGGTGATTTCATCCACGAATTCGCGCCAGTATTGTTTATTTGGCCCGGCCGTCAGCATGATGTAGTATTCATCATAGGATTCAAGGCTGTATTTTCGCAATAATTTATCAAGCTTTCCTTGGAGCAGCTCCTGTTTGACCTGATTCAGGTGAATACCGCAATTATCATAGATTAAGGTCCGGAACTTTTCAAATTGGTTGTTGTTAATAGGTATCATGTTTAATAACACACAGCCCTTTCCGGGAAATCAATATATTAAAACTCCGTTAACGGGAAGCGATATTCTTCCCCATTGGAATACGGCGATTCTTATAAAGCAAAGGAATCTCCGCTCAAAAATGATGCGGATCTTTTTCAAGCGGGATTACATCCTCCGGAGAAACGATTTTTGTTTTTCTATCGACCGCTTTATCGGGTACAATGGGAAAATGATTATTGTTGGAATGCGCTGTATCATAATGAAACGCCGGATTTACCGCACCAGCGGGTTGGGATGTATGGGTCACATGTTGATTTTCAGGAATCGTTGTTTGCAATCCCATCTTTTTAGCCAGTTTACCGTCCACCATCGCCGAAAGCTCCCGGACAATTTGTTTCAAATTTTCGGCCTGAGCGCTTAATTCCTCAGCCGCCGCAGCGCTCTCCTCGGCATTGGCCGAATTTTGCTCGGTAACGGTTTCCATTTGACTTATTGCCCGGTTCGCCTGTTCAATCCCCTGAAATTGCTCCTGGCTGGCAGCTGAAATCTCATCCATAAGTTCACTAACCTTCTTGGCTTGGACGGTTATCTCCGCCAAGGCATTCCGTACCCTCTCCGCCACCAGGACTCCTCGGTTGGAGAGTTCAATATTCGCTTCAATAATTGTAGTGGTATCCTTGGCCGCTTGAGCGCTACGCTGGGCTAAATTTCTTACTTCTTCAGCGACCACGGCGAACCCCATCCCGGCTTCCCCGGCCCGGGCGGCTTCAATGGCGGCATTTAAAGCTAAAATATTGGTTTGGAAGGCAATATCATCAATTACTTTAATGATCTTGGCAATCTGATCACTGGACTTTTTGATCTCTTCCATGGAAGCCATCATCTCTTGCATCTCTTGATTGCCTTTATCGGCCGATTCCTTGGCCCGATCGGACAACTGGGCCGCTTGTTTGGTATTGGCCGAATTTTGCTGTAACATGGAAGAGGATTCCTGCAAAGTGGAGGATGTTTCTTCAATGGCCGCCGCCTGTTCGGCACTGCCCTGGGACAACTGCTGGGCTGAGGATGAAAGCTGGCTGGAAGCTGCCGCTACCTGATTGGAACTTTCAACCAGCCCGGCAACTATTTTATTGACAGGTTTGGTGATGCTCCGGGTAATCAATATGGTACAGATTATCCCGATAATAATGCAGAATATCTCGAGTATCAGCAAGAGCACGAAAGAACCGGTAAACTCCGCAGCAGCATTTTTTTTGACATTGGCATTATCGGCTTCCAGTAATTCAGTCAGTTTTTCAAGCATCGTCAATGAAACTTGCATCTCAGGATCGGCTTTACTGGCTAACAATTCTGCAGCCTCAATATTCTTTTGCGCTATTGTCAATTCAGCTACCCGATCATTGGTAGGCCTGTTTTTATCCCGGCTGGCAAGATAACCGTTTAAAAACTCCTTTTCTTCTTTTGTTAGCGTGTATTTCTGTTGTAAAGCGTCCAGGGATTTACTCAATTCTTCCCGGGCTTCCGCCGTTTCGTTTTTAATCAATTCCAAAGTGGCCGGATCATTTTGAAATACAATATTCCCCCGGATACTCCGTGAGACCTTGAGTGATGACTCTTTAATAATGTGAACCAATTCTATCTTTTCGGAGTTCACCATTACGGCATTCAATTGGGATGAAATTTTATTCATGCTGTATAATGCTATACAACCTAAAATAATAACTATCACCAGGATAGCCAGATACCCCGATACAATTTTGGTGCTAAGTCTGGTTTTATGCTTCATAACGCTCCCTCCTAATTTATTGATTCTTCTTTCACAACCGTATCCGGTTTCAATTCCTGTTTCAAATATATCAGTTCATCCCGGTTCAAAATCTTTTCAATATCTAAAATCATAATCACTTTATCCTTCATCTTCCCCAAACCGGTTAGAAAATCACCCTCAATTTGCGCATCATATTGCGGTGGAGGCTCAATATCGCTCTTTGAAATGTTTACCACCTCGGATACCGAATCTACCGCTATTCCCACCAACCGTTGACTATCCGTATCGTTGACTTCGATAACAATGATACAAGTCCGCTCGGTGTATTCCTTGCTTTTCATCCCAAACTTGAGACGCAGATCGATAATGGGGATTATTTTACCCCGCAGGTTGATGACTCCTTTTATATATTCTTGAGTTTTCGGGATATGAGTAATTTCCATCATCCCAATTATCTCCCGGGCTTTTTTGATCGGCAGCCCGTATATTTCTTGCTCCAGTAAAAATGTTAGGAACTTGCCGCTTTGAATGTCCATAACCAAGCCTCCTTTTATTGCTTCAGTAGTTTACAGAGCCGATGGTTCTTAAGCCAGGAATGATGAAGAATTACCGTTTCCATTGACCAGCCTGAAAAGTTCAGCCACGATTTTCTTTAGATTTTCGGCCTGACTATTCAATTCTTCGGCAGCAGAAGCGGTTTCTTCGGAGTTAGCCGAATTTTGCTGCGTAATTATCTCGATTTGGTCAATGGCTTTCGTTGCCTGTTCAACCCCTTGATATTGTTCCTGGCTTGCCGCGGAAATCTCAGCCATCAATTCATTCACCCTTTTCGCTTGATGGGTGATTTCAGTCAAGGCCTGACTCACCTTTTCAGCCGCCGCGACACCTTTATCGGATAACGAGATATTCGATGCAATAATCGCAGTAGTATCCTTGGCCGCCTGTGCGCTTCGCTGAGCCAAATTGCGGACTTCCTCGGCGACTACGGCGAAACCCATCCCGGCCTCCCCGGCTCGGGCGGCTTCAATAGCGGCATTTAAAGCTAAAATATTGGTTTGAAAAGCGATATCATCAATTACTTTTATGATCTTGGCAATCTGATCGCTGGATCTTTTAATTTCACCCATGGAACTCATCATTTCCCGCATTTCCAGGTTTCCTTTATCTGCGGATTCCTTGGCCTGTTCCGAAAGTTGAGTGGCTTGCCGGGTATTGGCCGTACTCTGCTGCAGCATTGAAGTTGCTTCCTGAAGAGTTGAGGATGTTTCTTCAATGGCGGCAGCCTGTTCGGCACTCCCCTGAGATAACTGCTGAGCGGTAGCTGATAATTGACCCGATGCGGATGATACCTGGGCAGCCCCTTGATCAAGGGAGCCGATAATCCGTTTGAGGGGATTTGCAATACTATTGGTTATCCAAAGAACGACCAATGTCAATATTGCCAGCATGATTAATATAAAGATAGTTGCAATATTGGATATTTGATTGACCTTTTCCAAGGTTTTATTTAAAGGAACGACGATTTCAAAGCCCCAGGGGGCTTTACTTAAACCAATATGAATCGGAACTATAATCCGGTATACCTGGCTGTTCGCGATATCATCATCGGTATCCAATATCATCGAACTGGAACCGGTTGTAAGCATAGTTTTTAGCCCGTCGGCTGTTCCAGATTCCTCCACAACCTTTTTGCCAACCCGACGGGAATCAAAGTGGGCTACATAATATCCATTATTCGAAATCAGGGTTGCATACCCGGTCTCATAGGGTCTGACTTTTTTCGTTTCTTGCTGTAACATGTCCAAAACCATATCAATACCCACGACTCCAATAAAGCTGCCATTATGATTGATGGGGACTGCAAAGCTGGACAGCAAAAAGTCTTTCCCGCCAATTGCGTAAGAATAAGGATCTATGACCGTCTCTTCACCGGTCTTTTTCGGAACCAGATAGTAGTTGCCGATCCCCGGTTTCTCGTAATCCCGTAACGGTTCCAGACTGATTGCTCCATTAGCGCGATTCCAGTAGGGGATATACCTTCCGGTTTCATCATGTCCCCTCTTATTGGCATAATCGGCATCCCGTCCATCCAGCGCATTAGGTTCCCAGCAAGTCCAAATACCTAGAAATCTGGGGTTTTGTTCCATCAATCGTTTTTGAATCATATCCATGGCATGTCTATCCGGGTTTTGAGCTGTTTTCATACCCTCAAAAGTTCTTGCCAATGTTCGGGCCGTTGCCATGGCTTCATCTAAATGAGCTTCAATCAAAGTACTATAATGGTAGGCAGATTCTTTTGCCTTGTCAATCGCTTCCGCTTTTGTAATGGTATTGACACTGACCAAAACAAAAACATTGGTTGCCAAAAAAGCAAACAGGACCATTGAAATAATAGTAATAAGCATTCTTGCTTTCAAATTTAACTTTTTAAATATTTGATATAACCCCATAATCTCACCCCCTGAAATCCTCCATTTTAAACAAATTCTCCACATCCAAAATCAGGGCCACAACACCATCTCCAAGGATGGATGCGCCCGCCATATAATTTAAATTACTAAATTCGCTTCCCAGCGGTTTAACCACAATCTCGCGCCGGTCAATCACTTTACGCACCGGCAGCGCTTTGAACTTTTGCTCCAGTTCCAACACTACCAGGATAGTATCGTATCGGTCGAGTTCCGTCTCGGTCAGCTCAAAAACTTTGGTTATCGGAATCAACGGGAGAATTTCATCTTTATTCCGGACCATGGTCCGGTTACCGGTGATACTGATCCACTGAGTCTCCCCCGGCTTAAGGATTTGTTTGATATACAACGTGGGGATAATATAGCGGCTACCGCCGATATCGACAATGGTACCGTTGATTGCCGCCAAATTAATGGGGATTTTAAGGATGAAGGTACAGCCCAGATCCGGCCGGTTATGGATGTCTATCTTGCCGCCGATACGGGAGATTTCCGTTTTAACTACGTCCAGGCCGACGCCCCGGCCTGAAATGTTATTGACATCTTCTGTGGTGGAGAATCCGGGCATAAATATTACATTGAGCACTTCTTCATCGGAATAGCCGTGAGCGGAATCCAGTAGGCCCCGTTCAACCGCCTTATTGTGAATGCGCTCTAAATCCATTCCCTGGCCGTCATCGGATACTTCAATATAGACATTGCCCCGTTTGCCGTAAGCTTTGATTTTGACCTGGCCCTGGGCTGGTTTTCCTTTGGCCAGCCGCTCCGCTTCCGGTTCGATGCCGTGGGAAATGGAATTTTTGATTAAATGCAATAATGGGTCTAATAACTTATCCGTAACTGCCCGATCGATCTCAGTTTCTTCTCCTTGAATCTCCAGATTGACATTCTTGCCCAGTTCGGCGATGGTGTCCCGGCCGATCCGGTAGGCCTTTTGAAAAGTGGATTTTAAAGAGACCATGCGTAACGACATGGAGATATTTTGGATATCTTTGGAGAGTTTTTGGGCTCTCAATAATTTGGTGATAAATGCATCGTTGGTACCGAAGCGTTTGATGGCCTCCTGCTCAATCTGGGATTGAATAATAACCAATTCCCCGGTGAGATCCACCAGATTATCCACTTTCATAGTCCCAATCCGGGTGTAACCGCCATCAGCAATCCCTTTTCGGGCCGACCTTTCCTGCACCCGCAATGATTGAATGATCTCTTTGGCATCGGCCACTTTTTCCTTGACTGCCACCTGCCCCAGCTTCAGTCCGGGATATTCCTCCTGCTTCGCCAGTAATTCCTCAATGGTCTCCTTTTCAATTCCTTGTTCCATCAGGATTTCACCGATCTTTACACTGCATTTGGGATCATTGACATTGTCACCAACCGTTTCCTGATGCTCTTCCGGTACGAGGACTGTTTTATGTTTAAGGGCTTCCAGTTGGACGGCGATGTAGTCCAAAAATTTCGGATCATGATTAAGATTTAAATTATCGCAGATAAGTTTGATATAATCGGAGGAAGCCAGTATCAGGTCAATAACCCCTTTATTGACCTGGATTTTTCCCTTACGGCAATCATCCATTTTAGTTTCGGTTTGATGGGCAATCTCCCGGATCACATCCTGGTTGACGAAGCCAGCCAGACCTTTGATGGTATGAAACTCCCGGAACAAGCCATGAATCAGCTCTAGATTACCCGGATCGGTCTCTAACGCCAGGACGTTCATTTCAATATTTTCGATGTGTTCCTTGGTTTCCACCAGAAAATCGTTGAGAAATTCAGGGTCCACCTCTTCTGCTTCTGCGGCGCGCGGACCGGGACGCGTTTCGGTTGGAACCGTCGCCGACTCTCCAATGATTCCGGCGATGATATCATCAATGGTTTCATTGGTGCCTCCGGTCTCAGCTGAGGTTGTTACATTTTGGCCAATGCTAAGCTCCCATTCCGGCACTGGCTGATCAATAATGGTGTTGAATTCTTCTTCTATAATTTCCTGAGTTGTATCGCTGTCTATTCTTTGATTTTCAAAAACACTGGAAATTTCTTCCTCTCCAGCATAAAAAATCTTTGTGATTTCAGGCTGCTTCGTTATTTCGAAATCATTACAGGCAGCCTCCGGTTCTAACTTCACCATATCCGGATTTACCGTCTCCAATTGAAGTCCGGGCTCCGGCTCCGTATCCTGTTTACAGTTAACTGCTTCCACAGGTAAAACCGCAGGATCCTGCAAGACTTCTTTGAGCAGACTATCTTGACCGGCTATTGAATCATTGGGAGGGACTTCATTATCCTGGTCTACGGTTGCGAATTCCGATTCAATATCTTGGCCTGCTTTTATATTCGTGAAATTAGTGAGTTGCGTTTCCGCTTCGGGAGTAATGGCTTGATCATTATCAGATTCTACAGTCCTGATCTCTGATCCAGGATCAAGGCCGGATTCTTCATGCCGGGATATTTCATGTTTCAGCGTTTCGTTAATGGTTCGCCATTTTTTGTAAAAATCCAGGAGAATCGCCTCCCTAATTACGTCTTCAACCCAGCTTTACTATTTACCCCTCAAATATTGTTCAACACAATAAGAGATTGAAAACCGGTCATCGCCCAGTTCAAAGTATAGTTTAGTGGTTTTTACCCTGCTAATCATCAAAAAAATATGATCTCCCGAGATTAAAATCGGCGGTGAAATATTAATGGTATTGACTACCTGAAACTTACCGATAGCCAAGTTGGAAACCAGAGTTGCGATTTCCCCCAGCGCGCTTTTGGCTTCCTGATCTAAATTTGAAAAATCCAGGCCTTTTACAAGTGAAGCTACTTTCAAAGCCCTTGACTTTTTAAATCCAAAGACGATATTACCCTCCAGAGTATGGGAAAAGCTGATTAAGACATTGACATCCTCAGCGGATGTCAGAAATTTATCCTCCATCTCCTCTTTATACTGTGGCTGCATTTGAAACAGGGGAAAGACTTCGGATACAGACTGGATAAAAGCCTTTTTTAATGTCTCTTGAGTTGCCATCGTAGTTACACTCCTTCAAAACCAATCTCAATCCGTAAGCTTCCGAACTCAGTATTATAAAACGTTGAAGTCGATAATACTTTAGGCGTGGTAATATCCAGATTTTCACCGGTAAATATAGCCGGCGGGGTTAATCGCAAATTGCTGCCCCTGTATCGATCATTCAAAAGGGTAATTCCATTTCCCGCAATTATATTAGTGAATTCTGCCAAATAAAAACATAGATCCATTTCGTCCTCTTCCGGTTCGCCGTTGGCCAATTCAAATAATTTCTTGACCAAATTCCCGCCCATTTCTACGTGGATTCTCCCTTTATTCAAGCCGACCACGCCCACCACCGCCGAGAATCGTTTGCCGCCAGAGTCCGTTAATTCCTGATGACGGACTACATTCAATCCATATTGTGAAACCAATTTTTGAAAGGCATTCTCAAAACAGGAGCAAAATTGGGTAAATTTATCCTTTTCCATGGCAAATCCCCTTCCCAGGCTTGATATTATAAAGGCTAGAAAATGCTACGGACCGCGTTTACCAGTTCCTCCGGTTTAAACGGTTTGTTCAGAAAATTGGTAACCCCGATACGCTTGGCTTTTTTGAGCAGCTCCTCATCTCCCATAGCGCTGACCATAATGATTTTCATCTGGGAATTCTTCCGCAACAAATGCTCCGCAGCTTGTAAACCATCCATAACCGGCATGGTGATATCCATGATGATTACATCTGGTAATTGTACCGATACTCTATCCAAACACTCCCGGCCGTTAAAAGCCTGATCCATCAGTAGAAAACCCTCCGGTTCCAAGGCTTTTTTAACCGCCTTATATACTAACGGCGAATCATCAACTACCAAAACCTTCCACTGACCCATAGTAACCCCTCCTTGAATTTTGCACAGCACTTTTTCATCGGAATCATTTCACCTTACTACTTTAGCAACTTACAGTAAAATATCGGATATTTATAGGTAAATGAACTGGATACCACAGTGCATACAGGTAAGACTGAGGATTTATGTTGCCAAATAGCCCAAAACACATATCAATATTCTTTAGACGGAAACCAATGGATAAAACGAAAACAATTATGGGGTTTTGATGAAGAAGAAACTGAGAGAATCGTTTATTTTCAGTATAGTTTACGTTAACTTCGATTCGTAACGTCTCGAGGGACGTTAAGTTACCAGTGCATTTTTCGGGATCACGCTTGGCAAAATTAACATAACCTTAAATAAATAACATTATTAACATCGACCAAATTTATTAAAAACTTTATAAAAAGTACTCAAATGGAATTTATTCATTAAAAAAACTACTGGGTTCAATCCAACTTCTGTTAACCTCTCAAAAACCCAGCCGTTAATAATTTACATAAAAATAACCGCATGAAATCTTCATACGGCTTGTTATAATTTAACCCCTGCCTCGGTGAGCCCATCATCACCGTAAATACATTCCAATTCAGGTTATCTGGATATAATCGTTAAATGGTAAAACATAACTACCCTGATATGTCTTTTATATAACTTTGTACAGTAACTATGAAACGGGGAAGAACAATATCCGGTGCTTCAAGGTTAGGGTGCCATTTCTTGACCCATTCCAAAGAAAGCCAGCCTTTGTAACCTTGTTCCAATAATGCAACCAGCACTTTCCGGATTGGAAGATCCCCTTCTCCGAATATGCAGTATTGAATTATTCCATTTTGAAACCGGGAATCTTTCATATGAATATATTTAATGGTTTTTCCCAACCGGGCAACAGTGGTTTCGGGAGTTTCGTCAAAGAAACAGTACGGATGATGAATATCCCAAAGCACTCCAACTCCCGGTTCATCAATCTCTTCAAGTAAATCCGCCAATAGTCTACTGTCGGCCAGATGCCCGTTGGTTTCGATTAGAACGGTAATCCCCTTTACTCTAGCAGCCTTTCCAAGTATCTGCAACCCTTCCTTGACTTGCGCCCGTGCAAACGAAGTATCACCGGGAGCAGGATCGGAGTCACCCAATACTCTTACATACGGTACTTCCATTCTGACGGCCAGTTCCAAATATGCCATTCCTTCTTGAAGGTTGGCCTCAAAATTTGGATCATGAAGGTAACATGCCGAAGTTAAACATGGAATTGCCAATCCGGTTTGCCGCAGATGGGCTTTGGTTTTTTCAAGGCGATTGCCTGTAAATTGCTCCGCTTTCGGGAGATACATTTGCTGTTCAATCCCCCGTAACTCGATGCCATCGTATCCTAAATCTTTGGCTGTGGCGGTAATATGTCCCCAGTTCCAATCCGGGCAACCCAAAGTAGAAAAAGCAATTTTCATGTTTGAACACCTCCACAGTTTGATAACCCAATCCTAAAATATCGATTTTTCTTTCAAAACCATATTTTGACGAGGCATGTCATCGAAAACTGTGATTTTACATTTAACTGTCGGCTTTCACCAACCTCTCATTGAATTATCTCTATTTATCAAAATTTCTGGAAGTTTACCAAAAATCCTGCCGTTATGGTTTATTTTTTTATACTTTGATTTATACCAGCCTGGACTTTCAATGGGAGGCCAAATAAGTTGATAAAACCTTCGGCATCTTTTTGATTATATACCTGATCCGCCCCAAAGGTTGCCAGTTTTTCTTGATAAAGCGAGTAAGGAGATTTACGTCCGACTGTCTGAATATTCCCTTTATACAATTTAACTTTCACCATTCCGGTAACAGTTCTCTGGGTTTGATTCACAAAGGCGTCCATGGCTTCCTTTAACGGCGTAAACCATTGTCCGTTGTAAACCAATTCCGCATAGCGTCCTGCAATCATCTGCTTATAATGTAAAGTATCCCGGTCCAAAGTGATTGTTTCCAAAGCATGATGAGCTTCATAAAGAATATTGCCGCCGGGTGTTTCATATACACCGCGTGATTTCATGCCTACCAAACGGTTTTCCACAATATCAACCCGCCCGACCCCATGTTTGCCACCGATTTCATTTAATTTAAAGATTAACTCCACCGGATTGTAGCCTTGACCGTTAATGGCCACCGGAATCCCCTTTTCAAAATCAATGGTAATGATCTCCGGTTGATCCGGAGCCTTTTCCGGGGAAGTCGTATAAATAAACATATCATCATTATACTCGTTCCAAGGATCTTCAAGAATACCCCCTTCATAACTGATATGCCAGAGATTGCGATCCATTGAATACGGTTTTTCCTTGGTTACCGGAACTGGAATTCCGCGCTTCCCGGCATATTCAATCTCTTCATCCCTGGATTTTATATCCCATTCCCGCCAAGGAGCAATAATTTTCAAATCCGGTTTCAGGGCTTTGAAGGTCAATTCAAAACGGACCTGATCATTTCCCTTACCGGTAGCGCCGTGAGCTACTGCATCGGCGCCTTCCTTGACGGCGATTTCGACCTGCCGCTTGGCTATAACCGGTCTGGCCACCGAAGTACCCATTAAATATTTACCTTCATAGATGGCCCCGGCCTTCAACATGGGAAAGATGAAATCGGTGACAAACTCATTTTTGAGGTCTTCGATGTAAATTTTACTGGCTCCGGTTTTAATCGCCTTTTCCTCCAGCGGATCCAGTTCCTCACCCTGACCGACGTCAGCGGCATAGGCAATGACTTCGCAACCATAATTCTCCTTTAACCAGGGGATGATTATCGAGGTATCCAACCCCCCGGAATAGGCCAATACTACTTTTTTCGCCTGTTGGCTCATTTCAATCGCTCCTTTGTAATAATATTTAAAACTGTTTCAGTACACTCTTCATAATTTGTAAGCCTTCATCCAAGTCATCCTCTTCAATATTCAAGGCTGGTAATATTCGCAGGGTGGTCTCGGTCACCGCATTCACAATCAAGCCGGCATCCAGGCAGGCCAGCATTACCTGTTTGCTGGGAACTTTCAACTCCAAGGCCAGCATCATGCCCAAACCCCTTAAATCTTTAATGGCCGATACCTCATTGCACCAAGACCCCCAGGTCTCCTTGATATATTGGCCTTTCTTAACTACTGAAGCCATTAATCCAGGCTCTTGCAATAGTTTTAAAGTGGCCAAAGCCGCGGCAAACGCCATTCCTCCTCCGCCGACGGTGGTGCTATGATCGCCCGGAGTAAGTACATTGGCCTTTTCATTGACTAACAACGCCCCGCATGGAATACCTCCGCCAAGGCTCTTGGCAATGGTGATGAGATCCGGCATAAAACCGTAATGTTCATATGCGAAATGTTTGCCTGTTCTCCCTAAACCGGTTTGAACCTCATCAACCATGAACAATAAATCATTTTTACGGCACAGATCGATCAATCCGCTGATAAAATGCGGCTCCGCCGGATTAACGCCGCCTTCCCCCTGGACCAACTCAAGCATAATTGCGCAAGTTTCATCATTAATGGCTGCTTTCCAGGAATCCAGATTATTGAATTCGGCATAAACGAATCCCGGAACAATTGGTTTGAAATTTTCCTGATACTTGGGCTGTCCGGTGGCTGAAATCGCCCCGTAGGTACGGCCATGAAAAGAATGCTGCGCGGTAACGATCTGATACTTGCCACCGAGTCTAACTTTACCATATTTCCGGGCCAACTTCAGCGCGGCTTCATTAACCTCCGCCCCGCTATTGGCAAAATAAACTTGCGAATACCCGGTTAACTTAGCTAACTCCTCCGCTACCTTGATTTGCTCTTCCAGATAAAAGTAGTTGGAGACGTGGATAATCTTCTCGGCTTGACGGGTCAAGGCCACCGTAATGTCAGGGTTACAATGTCCAAAATTATTAACGGATATCCCCGTCAGGAAGTCAATATATTCTTTACCGTCCGCGTCCCAAACCCGGGAACCTTCTCCACGGGTTAACACCAACGGCAACCGTCCCACATTTTTCATGATATGTTCCTGACCGGTTTTTACCCAGAAATCGTTACTCATTGCTCATCCTCCTCTAATTCCCTGATTAGACCACCATTGTTCCGATTCCTTTATCGGTAAGAATCTCTAGCAGCATTGAATGCAGTTGACGGCCGTCAATAATATGGGTCCGGTTTACTCCGCCTTGTAATGCAGTGATACAAGCTTCAACTTTGGGGATCATACCGCCTTCAATTTTGGAGGCGTTAATCATCTGATACGCATGATCTACAGTCAAGGCCGAAATAAGGCTGGATTTATCCTGATAATCTTCAAAAATGCCTTCCACGTCCGTCAGCATAATCAGTTTCTCGGCTTTCAAGGCTGCGGCCAGCTCTCCGGCAGCCGTATCGGCGTTGATGTTATAGCTTGAACCATCTTCGCCGACTCCGATGGAGGATACCACGGGTATATAATTTTGGCTGATAAGTTGATCTAAAATTGTCGTATTTATCTGAACAACTTCCCCTACGTATCCGATATCCGGTAAGTCACCTTGGAATCCAGCCGGCATTGTGGGAATGGTTTTACGTGCCACCAATAAACTGGCATCCTGTCCTGATAAACCCACTGCTTTTCCGCCGATTAAGTTTAGCTTGGATACTATCTCCTTATTTAGCTTACCAACCAAAACCATTTGAACAATTTCCATGGTTTCGGCGTCCGTTACCCGTAAACCCTGTACAAAACGGGATTCTTTGCCGACCCGGTTTAGCATCTGGGTAATTTCCGGGCCGCCGCCGTGAATTACCAC
Source organism: Bacillota bacterium (assembly GCA_029974635.1). Classification (GTDB taxonomy): domain Bacteria; phylum Bacillota; class UBA4882; order UBA8346; family UBA8346; genus JAEZJQ01. The sequence continues at coordinate 42,067 of JARKQY010000043.1, forward strand.
CGGGTTGACCCCGAGGAACTTTAAAAGAACGATATCCTGCATTACGCCCCGTTTTAAATCTTCATTAATCATGGCATTCCCGCCATATTTGATTACGAAGGTCTTGCTGTAATAAGTCCGTATGTAAGGGACCGCTTCAATCAATATACCGGCTTTGGCAATTAGATCTTCCATAAAAACACCCCTCACGTCCTATAACTGCCGTTAATTTTTACATAGTCATAACTGAAATCGCAAGTCCAAACGCTGGCCTCGTTACTGCCCAAACCCAATTCAATGGTAATAAAGATTTCTTTGGCGGCCAGGATTTTTTTGGCTTTCGTCTCATCAAAGACCAGACCGGTCCCTCCCCGGCAAACCGGTAAATCTCCCAAGTAGATATTAATCTTCTCGGGTATTACGGGGACCCCGGAATACCCCACCGCCGCCAGAATCCTGCCCCAATTGGCGTCCTCTCCAAACAAAGCCGTCTTTACCAAATTGGAGGTGGCCACTGCTTTACCGATCCGGGTTGCATCCTCTTCGGAACCGGCTTGAACCACCTTAATTTCCACGAATTTGGTGGCCCCCTCCCCATCCCGGGCAATCATTTTGGCCAATTCCCGGCATATAAAAGTTAATGCCTGGAGAAATATTTGATAACCCGGGTCATTGTCAGCGATGATTTTATTTTTCGCCTGGCCATTGGCTAAAATCAGGAGACAATCGTTGGTACTGGTATCCCCATCCACCGTGATCCGGTTAAAAGAACGGTCTCCGGCGTAAGTCAACGCCTGGTGAAGCATTTCAGCGCTTATGGCAATATCAGTGGTCAAGAATGAAAGCATGGTTGCCATATTAGGATGAATCATGCCCGAACCTTTTGCGATACCGCCAATGTGGGCTATAATACCGGACAACTCAAATTCCACGGCGATTTCCTTGAAAAAGGTATCGGTGGTCATTATGGCTTTAGCAGCGTTTTTTCCGCCCAGAGCATCGATGAAACCGGCATTTTGGGCCATAGCGGCTTCAATCTTGACTACCGGTAATTCAACCCCGATAACCCCGGTAGAAGCAACCAAAACTAAGTCTTGATCCACATCCAAGTATGTGGCCGCCGCCCCGGCCATTTTTAAAGCCGCCTCCATGCCGGCATTTCCCACACAAGCGTTGGCGTTGCCACTATTAGCTATAATGGCCTGAGCTATCCCCTTTTGAACCCGTTTCCTGCTTAAAACCACCGGGGCGGCCTGGACCTGATTGGTGGTGAAAATTCCAGCCGCTGTCGCCGGAACTTCCGAGGCAATCAAAGCCAGATCCAATTGTCCGTCCTTTTTAATGCCTGAAGCCAATCCCCCGGCTTTAAACCCCTTCGGGGCGGTTACTCCGCCATCAATCCGGTTCATCATTTCATTCACTCACTTTCCAGATCATTCTCATATGATTAATCCTGGTCAATAATCCCCTTAATCCTGTCCAGTATCTTGTTTGAGCCCTTAAATCCACAATCTTTTGTAGACGGGATTAACAGGATTTATTGGATTAAAACATTTATTACCTTCGTTTTTGACTTTACATTGATGAATAATCCCCTTAATCCCGTCAACCCTGTCCAGTAACCTTGTTTTGAGCCCTTAAATCCACTCGCAGGATGGTCCAAAAAACTCGTAAAGGATTAAGGACAGAACTTATGGAAAAACCGGCCATTGTATCAAACCCATAGTCTCCGGAAAATCAAACATCAGGTTCATATTTTGAACTGCTTGCCCTGATGCGCCTTTTACCATATTATCGATGACTGAAACCACAATAAGGCTTCCACTCCGTTCATCAACTCGCGCTCCGATATGGCAGTAATTTGTGCCGACGACCCCTTTAAGATCAGGAAGGACTGGCTCCGGAACGACCTTTATAAATGGTTCACCTTGATAAGTATTGGCATAAATCCCGGTTACTTCAGCCGTCGTGAGTTTTTGTTTTAATTTTAGATGAATCGTGCTTAAGATTCCCCGGGCTACCGGTAATAGATGGGGGGTAAATGAAACTGTAATATCTGTGCCGCAAATTCCGGATAGTTCCTGTTCAATCTCCGGTGTATGACGGTGTCCGGCGATTCCGTAAGCTTTGAAATTACCGAACAACTCCGGATAATTGTACCCGATCTCAGCTTTCCGCCCCGCTCCCGAAACCCCCGATTTAGAATCGATAATGACAATGTTTGTGTCAATGATATCCTGCTTTAACGCGGGATAAATCCCTAAAATAGCGCTGGTAGGATAACAACCGGGATTTCCGACCAATTTCGCTTCCCGGATTTGATTCCGGTAAATTTCCGGTAATCCGTAGACCGCTTTTTTTGATAGATCCGGTTCACTATGCTCAAGTTTATACCATTTTTCATAAACCAGGCGCTCCCGAAACCGGAAATCAGCTCCCAAATCGATTACTTTTTGGCCTTTTGCCAACAATGCCGGAGCCAGCTTCATAGCCACTCCATGGGGGACTGCCAGGAAAACCAGATCGCAACCCTGGACTCCTTCCGGCGAGTCGGTGCCGCTAAACACCGGCCCATCCCAGCCAGTGAAGCTCGGGAAAATTTCTTCCAATTTCTTGCCTGCATGGGTACGGGACGTTAATGCGGCAATTTCCATTTTGGGATGTTGACTCAATATCCGTACCAACTCCCCTCCGGTATACCCCGAAGCTCCAATGATTCCCACTTTTAACATTGACTCAACCCCAATCATCGAATGATTATTTATAATTATACATATTAATTGTATAAATTTCAAGAAAAATATACCTGTTAAACTTCATTTAACAATTAAATGCAATTATTCACTCTTGCATATTTATAAGAGATGCAGCAAATCGTTGCACACCTTTATGTGGAACTGCTGGTGTCTATGAACCCTCTTTCTTTTGCGAAAGTTTCGCAAAAGCAGAAACCAAGAGGGTGAGTTCTAATCCTTTATTTCAAACAAAACTAAGCCGCAAAAACTATTTAGTTTTTACGGCTTATATTCCTTCAAATTATTTATCAGCCTAAGGCTTTCTTAAACTCCTTGGTCAACATCGGCAGGATCTCCAGGACATCGCCCACGATCCCATAAGTGGCAAGCTTAAAAATCGGAGCATCTGGGTCTTTATTAATGGCTACGATAATATCCGAAGACTGCATGCCGGCCAAGTGCTGAATCGCGCCCCGAATACCGCAAGCAATGTATACCTTCGGACCAACTGTTTTCCCGGTTTGACCCACCTGATGGGCGTATGGGATCCATCCGGAATCAACGGCCGCACGTGAAGCACCCACTGCCGCCCCCAATGTATCCGCCAATTCACGTACCAGTTCGAAATTCTTGGGATCACAAAGGCCCCGGCCGCCGGAAACAATGATGTTAGCTTCCTCAAGATTGACGGAATGTCCAACTTCATTAACAATCTCCAGTATTTTCGCCCGGATCTCCCACTGGGTCTTGGACAGATCAACCTTGGTAATGGTGGCTTTCCGGCCCAGATCCGGTTCTAATGGTTTAAATACCTTGGGACGTACGGTAGCCATCTGCGGCCGGTGATTCGGGCAAAGAATGGTGGCCATCAGATTACCGCCGAATGCCGGCCGGGTTTGCAATAAATTCTTTTCGGCCACGTCGACATCCAGTCCGGTACAATCGGCGGTCAAACCGGTTTCCAAACGAGCCGCTACCTTCGGCGCCAATGAACGCCCAATAGCCGTGGCTCCCATCAAAATGATATTGGGACGTTCCTTCTGTACCAAATCAACCAGAACTTGCGTATAAGAGTCCTCTAAAAAATGCTCCAATTGCGGGGCATCGGCTACAAAAACCTGATCAGCGCCATAGGCTACCAATTGTTTAGCTTCCGACTCGATATTGTGTCCTAATAGAACCGCTACCAGAGGCTCCCCCAATTCATCGGCCAGCTTCCGCCCTTCACCAAGTAATTCTTTGGCTACATTGGCCAGTTGGCCGTTGCGTTGCTCGGCAAAAATCCAGACCCCTTTATATAAAGATTTATCAATAGTGACCTTGACATCCCGGATAATTTCGATAGCCTTGAATTTACAGGTCGAAACACAGGCGCCGCAAAGATTGCAGCCGTCTTTAATGACAGCTTTTTTATCGACAATCTCAATTAAACCAAAGGGGCAACTGGGAACACACACTTTACAACCATAACATTTTTCGAGATAAATTTTTATTCCCATAGCAATCCTCCTAATTTTCTAGGATGGGTATCCGAAACCCATTTGTATATGAAAATTCGCCTATACGACAATCTTCCGGCCGACTAAAGCATTTACCAAAAATTTGACCTGTTCCTCAGGCTCGCCGCTGAATATTTCACCCTGGCACTTGATCTCCGGGATAAAAATACGTTTCACCCAAGTCGGTGACCCATTTAAACCGCACTTGGCCGGATCAGCATCAATGTCTGCAGCGCTCCATATAGGAATCTCCGCTTTCTTGGACCGCATCATTCCTTTAAGAGAGGGCAACCGGGGTTCATTAATCTCTTTTACCACGGTAATCAAACCTGGCAATGGCATTTGCACCCGTTCGTAACCGTCTTCGTTCATCCGTTCCAGGGTAATCTCAGTCTCGCTGATGGCTTCAATCTTCTTTACGTAGGTGAGGTGAGGTATTCCTATCTTTTCGGCGATCTCCGGCCCAACTTGGGCGGTATCGCCATCAATAGCCTGTTTGCCGCAGATAACCAAATTGACATCGGCAATTTTTTCAATGGCCTTGGATAGCGCATAGGAGGTTGCCAAAGTGTCCGAACCTGCAAAAGCCCGGTCAGAAACCAATATTGCCTCATCAGCCCCCATGGCAATAGTCTCCTTCAATTGTTCGGCAACTTGCGGCGGACCCATGGACAGTACAATTACGGTCCCACCCACTTTTTCCTTGATCCGGATCGCTTCCTCCACCGCATACATATCAAAAGGGTTTAAGATACTAGCAACCCCTTCACGAATCAAAGTGTTGGTTTCCGGGTTAATCTTTACTTCGGTTGTATCGGGTACCTGCTTGACACAGACAACGATTTTCATTAAAAATCTCTCCTTCTCGCATATGTTCCACAGATGCGCAACCTGAATTAAATCGAAAAAAGCGCCCTTTAGTAAAACGTTCTTAAATTGTACTGCTAAGCCAATTAGAGAACGTTTTACTATGGGGCGAAGAAAAGATATTCCCTAAATACCGCCGCGCTCCCGCGGGGTATTATTCATTCCTTGTCAGTCTTTTTTGGAAGCGGACTCCTTGATGAGCTCCAAGGCGATAACATGGCGCTGAATCTGGTTGGTGCCTTCATAAATCTGGGTGATTTTGGCGTCCCGCATCATCTTTTCAACGGGATATTCTTTCATATAACCGTACCCGCCAAGTACTTGTACCGCATCAACCGTAACTTTCATCGCCGTATCGGATGCAAACAGCTTGCACATGGCCGATTCCTTCGAGAAGTTTTTAGCGCCGCCGTCAATCATCCGGGCGGTAGCATAAACGAGAGCACGGGCAGCCTCAAGCTGGGTCGCCATATCGGCCAGCATAAATTGAAGTCCCTGGAAAGAAGAAATGCTCTGGCCAAATTGAACCCGTTCACGGGAATACTTCACTGCGGCATCCAAAGCGCCTTGGGCGATTCCCACCGCCTGAGCGCCGATTCCGGGCCGGGTACGATCAAAAGTTCTCATGGTTGCAATAAAACCAATACCTTCTTTGCCGCCTAACAGATTTTCCTTGGGAATCCGGCAGTTATCAAAGACCAATTCCCGGGTGGCCGAGGCCCTGATCCCCATTTTATTCTCTTTTTTCCCAAAGGTAAAGCCGGGAGTTCCTTTTTCAACGATAAAGCAACTGATACCGCGGGGGCCTTTCTTCTTGTCGGTTACCGCCATTACCGTGTAGATATCGGCTTCTCCGCCATTGGTAATCCACTGTTTGGTGCCATTTAAGACATATTCGTTCCCGTCCAAAACTGCGGTGGTTTCCATAGCGGCAAGATCACTGCCGGCATTGGCTTCGGTAGCTCCGAAAGCCGCCAGTTTTTTCCCGGACGCAACCTGGGTGATGTATTTTTTCTTTTGCTCTTCCGAACCTAATACCAAAATCGGCGAACAACCAAGCCCGGAGGCAGCATAACTAACAGCCACACCACTACAAGCCCTTGATAATTCTTCAACCACAATACATTGCTCTAATACTCCCCCGCCCATTCCGCCATATTCCTCAGGAAGATATACGCCGAAAAGATCGGCGTCCGCAAGAATTTTCATAATATCCCAGGGAAATTCACCGGTTTCATCATAATGGGCCGCTTTCGGGGCTACTTTTTCATCGGCAATACGGCGCGCCAAGTCTTTAATCATTTGTTGCTCTTCAGTTAAAAAATAATCCAAAATCGTCACCCTCCTAAAATTGAAAATCATATAACAATCAAAGTGCATTGGTATCAATACTTATTGTAACATAGCTACAATATTGCACATGCTACAATTTAAGAATTGTCCCAAAAGTTGCTAAAAAAGCTAACTTTTTAATGGCAATTACATACGTCACAAAACCTTAATTATTCCCAAGGTTTGTTTTTAAACAAACTTTTTATGGATAAATAAATAACACAAACTCATTTTAGAGTCTAACATAAGGGATTTAAGCTTGTCAAGCAAAAGAAATGGTGAAATATTCAAAGGTAGACCAAAATATGATTCAATGCCCATCTGGCTTTGATACACTGATTCAAAACAAGTTATCTACTCGGCAGTCTCTGATGCGGAAACTTGATTATTAAATTCATTCCCGGAATCATACAATCTCTTATATAGTCCGTTCCTAGCCAACAATTGTTCATGAGTTCCAGTTTCCACGATGGAACCGTCTTCAAGAACGACAATCTTATCGGCAAATTGTACGGTTGAAAGCCGGTGGGCGATAATGAAAGTAGTTCGTTCACGCATTAACCGTTCCAGCGCCTCTTGAACCGAACGCTCCGACTCCGTGTCCAAGGCCGAAGTCGCTTCATCCAGTATTAAGATCCGGGGATTCCTGAGCAAAGCCCTGGCAATTGCAATCCGCTGCCTTTGTCCGCCTGAAAGAGCGGCGCCTCTTTCCCCGGCTAGGGTATCATACCCTTTCGGCAACCCTAATATGAATTCATGAGCGTTTGCTGCTTTGGCCGCGGCAATTATATCATCTTCGGAGGCATCCGGCCGACCGTAGGCAATATTCTCCTTTATGGTAGTACTAAATAAAATGGATTCCTGAGGCACCAGCCCAATTTGACTTCGCAAGGATCTTAATTTGGCCTTGCGGATATCTTGGCCATCCACCAAAATACAACCGGCGCTGGGGTCGTAGAAGCGGGGCAGCAAGTTAACCAGGCTGGTTTTCCCTCCGCCGCTGGGTCCGACCAAAGCCACCACTTCTCCGGGATTTGCCTGTAAGTCAATTCCCCTTAATACCGGTAGATCCTGCTGATAACCGAAAGATACATTCCGAAATTCAACTTTTCCGGTTAATTGGGACAAAGCAACGGCATCCGGGGCCTCCTTAATCTCTTCCTCAGTGTCTAAAACCGAAAAAATGCGTTCGGAAGCTGCCAGAGCCTGCATAAAATTGTTAAAATTATAAGGAATTATGGTAATTGGGGCGGTTAACAGGCCGACATAAGTTATAAACTCCATTAATTTTCCGGGGGTAAGATGGCCGTTGATTACCTCTGACCCGCCATACCAGATGATAATCGCCAGGGCCGAAAAAAGGAGCAATTCGACGATGGGGGTCAATCCGGCGACAACCTTGGCGGATTTCATGGTGGCATTAAAACTGCCCTCATTTTCATTATGAAACCGTTTGATTTCATAATTCTCCATGGTAAAAGCCTTGACAATCCTAATTCCGCTGATTGTCTCCTGCAAGACTGTTGATAAATCGGCAATTTTTTCCTGAACGCGATGGCTGGCGGCCCGAACCCGTTTTCCGGCTTTGGTAACCGCCCAAGCTATCAATGGGAAAGTGATGAAGGTTAATATGGCCAATTTCCAGTGCACTAAAAATATGAAAACAATGGAGCCGACCAAAACCATAGATTGGTAAATTGTATCCGCCAAGGCGGTTGATACGCCAATTTGGACCATGCCGACATCGTTAGTGACCCTGGCCATCATCTCACCAGTATGGTGTGATTCATGATACGAAATTGACATCCGCTGTAAATGCTGATACAACCGATTTCGTATGTCGGCGACAGTGCGTTGGCCTACGAACGCCATGAGATAGTTTTTCGCAAAAGATATCAAGCCCTTAAGGATCGCCAGAACAATAACCGCGCCCGCCAATAAATTCAAAATGGACAGATCTTGTTTGCCGCTAAATAAGTCATCCAATAAGAAGCGAATAATTTTGGGGAAGGATAAATCAATGGCCACTAAACCAATCATCGCAATAAAGGCAATAAAAAATCGCGGGAAATAAGGTTTTACAAACCCGAAAAGACGCCGTATGGTTTTCATTATATGATTCCTCTCGTTTCAAAGGTTTATTGGCGGCCGTATTTTTGTTGCAAAACTTCCCAAACTATGCCGGCAAGCCGGGAAGCCGCCGCTTTTTCCCCTACGACCTCCTGTAGCCGGTTGGAAATCCTTTGATATTCTTCCTTGTCAGTCAGTAAACGAACCACTTGAGAGCCAACAGCCTCGGCTGTAACGATCCCCCCCAGCTCGGGGATGATGAACTCTTGTGCCAGGCGATTCGGCCAGGCCGTAAATTTATTCTTGGCCCATATTTTGGGCAATAACTTACGCTTTAGAGCTTTGCCCAAGATTGGAATCCCGCCAATCAAACCCGGAATACCTTCCAAAGGTATACGTTCCGGATAATTCAAGGGAAAAATTACAATTGCCGGTACTCCCAATGCCGCTAACTCAAAAGTATTAGTACCGGGCAGGGAAATCGCCAGATTAGCCGCAGCCATTAATTCGTATTGGTGCCCTCGCACGGCGGGTATCTGCTGGCCGCTTTTGGTAGTAATCAATCCGGGGTTTTCGATACTACCGATTGAGCCGTTAACTATTCCGGTGTCACCGGGATTATAGTTAAATGGCTGCTCAAGCAATTGAGCCATCGGCCCGGACATTCCTTGCCGGATAACATCATCGGCAATAAAGGGGGAAATACTAAAAACCGCGGCGATTTCCGGGATTTTCTCTTTAACAATCTCAAATACCCGGATATAAAACGGCACCAAATACTCAAAATGACCCGGCCGGCTTCCCGGCATAAAAAGAAGCAAAGGACGATCCCCAATCCGGAGAGTCCGTCTGACTTGATCGCTCTCCATTTGCGGTTGAGCCGCATCCAGCATCAAATTACCAACAATTTGAATTTTAGCGGCAGCAACACCCTTCTGCAAAGCTTTCTCCGCCATTTGCGGATAAGGCATCATAAACCGTTCAAAGGAATCGACCCAGTTTGTCAATCCTTCAGTGTAAGCAATGGCCGGATAATGAAGTTTCTTACTTAATAACCAGGCATGGGTCAGATCCCCGCCTAAAAAAAGCACCAATCCTTCCGGCAGCTTTTCAAATCCGGGGAGTGAGCCCCTGAGTAAAGTGAATTTCAAAAATTCAGTAGGACCGAAAACCTTGTCCACCCAAGGCATTTGCCGGACTACATCGGCTTCCTTACCACTGGCAAAGGTGCAAGGAGGGATGAATACATTAATTACAGTTTCCAATGGTAACGCCTTAATGGCCTTTACCGCAGGCTTCAGCCATCCGGACACTTCACCCGGACTGTTTACCGTTATCACGATATTTGCAAGTTTCAGCATACTTAAAAACTCCGAATTTTTATAGAATGTAATTATTGACTAGCCTACTTTTGAAGCACTCGCCAGTCGGCCATGATCTCCTCCAGTGAGCTATAGTCGCTGGGCAGGCCTAAAGAAGCGCAATTAATGGTTTGATAACGAAAATCTTTGTAATTTGCACAAAAACGGTCCCAAGCAGAAATTTTCACTCCTAAAAACGCTCCCAAGCGGCAAATCCCGGCGGGTGAAAGCTTGAATTGCCAATTTATTTTGCGGCCAAAATAACCGACGGCTCTTTTCGTAAACTCACTGAAGGAAACCGGACTGTTGCCCAAAACATAATTCTTTTCAACTTCCGGTTTCTCAAGCAGATAACGGACAATTCGCGCAATGTCCTGAGCATGGATAAAATGAAAAAATATCCCTTCCAGATTAATCCGGCCGATGAGCCAACTGAAACGACGGATGGTATTTATCCCTTCACTGGGAAAAGTGGCCGGATGTTGCAAATCTCCTCCGAATATCACCGTTGGAAAAACCGTTACAATTCGATTGTAAATCTTGGAGTTTGGTAACTTGGTGTAACACTTATATTTGGTTTTGATATAATCGGTACCATATTTTGCGACATCAGGCAAAAGAACGTTCCCCCGGCCCAGGATGCTGGCAGTCGAGAAATAGATTACCCGGAGCAGTATAGCCGGATTTAAAAGGTCAAACATCTGATGAACTCGATCAACATTAATCCTTTCGGTACCTTCCCCACCCCAGGCCGTTGCCACATGGATACAATATTCCACCCGGGATAGAATTTCAGAGTGCAGCGGAATGCTGTCGAGATCACCATCAATAATTTTAACGTTAGGATACTTATCTGGGTCAAACCGTAATTTAGCCCGGTTTCTCACCAAGAGGTAAAGCTGGTAGTCCGGCGCCAATATATCCACCAGGTAGTGACCGACACTGCCACTAGCTCCGGTCATAAAAATCGATTGCATCTATTTTCGTCCTCTCGCTTTGAATGAACTGCGTTTCAACTACTTTTTTCTTTGATTAATCGGTATTCATTTTCAAATTTGGCAAGCTCTTCATCGGTCAACCAACCCCAGCGCTCATGCCCCCATAAATATTGTTCGGGATTTTGGCGGATCCATTTTTCAAAGATTTGTAAATAACGCTCCGTATTCACTACAATATCGTAAGACATATTCCCGGTGTATTCAAATTGAATCTCAGGCTCAATAATGATTTGATATTTTCCACCCGGCTCCCTTAACGTATATGCCGGGACAACGGCCGCTCCCGAGCGTTGGGCGTAAATGACCACACCTGCCGGTACCGAGACCAGCCTGCCAAAAAAATGCGCAAAATTGCGTTTGGCCGGATGATGATGATCGGAAATCAAAAATATATTTTCTTTTCGTTTCAATGCTTCAACTATATCGGCCGTACTAACTTCATTATCATTGACAAAACGGTTGCCGGTACATTCCCGCCGGCGACTCACCATCTCGTTTACGACCGGATCGGATTGCCTCCGGCCGATTAAACTGGCCGGAACCCCGATAAGCGGCAGGGAAGCGGCAAGTATCTCCCAGCAGCCAATATGCGCTGATAGAATAATAACTCCCTTTCCTTTGGACTTGGCCGATTCTAAATATTCAAGGCCTTGAACCTTGGTAATCAACTCCGGAAACATCTTTTCAAATTGATTGAGCCGGCAGATTTCGATAAAAGCCTGAAGAAACTCCTGAACATCCTTACGGGCCATTTTGGTTAATTCCGGTTCACTATAGCGGCCTGGAAAAGCATAATTAATGGTGCGTTGAATCTGGCCCCGGAAACGGCTCCGTTCCATTAGCAAAAAGAAGAAACTCCCCAAGGAATCAGCCATTTTGAAAGCTGCTTTCCGGGGCAGAATATTGGCTAAAAAGAAAACAAATTGTGCAAGCAGCCGGGCAATAAACTTTAAAATTTTTCGTAACATCGTATCCCACCTATCGAAAATGTCAACAACTTGAATATTGGTATTTTAATATGAATCCAGCAAGTAATTTCCAAAATCGTTTGTTATGGGAACTCGTCGGATTCTGTTGAAAACCCGATCGGTAATGTACTTTAACGTCCCCAGGGACGTTTAACGTCAGAACGTTACGGATCGCAGTTTACAGCCTTACTAGCGCCTTTAAGATTATAACATTTTAAATTTAATGTCAACTATTACGGAAGGCTTTTCGACGTTGTCAAAAACATATTGACTATCATTTAGAATCACATTTGATAAATTCATGCTATTTAATTACGTTAAGTCTAACGTTATTTTTTTTGAGCAAGTTCCTTGAAATAATGTATAAAAAGGTTGTAATTCAAGGAAAATTACCTAAAAAAGAGAATGATTGAAATAAGCACCTGCCAAATCCGCAATTATGATTCAAGAACATCTTTCCAAAAAAGTTGACTGGATCTATAAAATTGACAAGATATTGAATTTAATATATTATAAACTAAAAACATTAAAGGAGTTCAACGTGTCACTACTCGCTAGTGTAATCATTCCTACTTATAATCGTGCTAAAGTACTCGAATTATGTTTAAACGCCTTGTTAAATCAAACCGCCGATCCGACCACTTATGAAATCATCGTGGTTGATGATGGCTCTACTGATAATACCCCTGATTTGGTAAAAGAATTAAGTGAAAAAGCCCACTGCTCCCTGGTTCATCTCCGCCAAGAAAATTCCGGGCGTTCACGGGCCAGAAATAACGGAATCCGCGCGGCAAAGGGAGTATATATCTTGCTTCTGGATAGTGATATGATAGTCCGCCCTGAGTACATCGCCGCCCATATCTCCGCCCATACCCGGCCGGGATTGATCGTTAACGGCGCGGTTGTTAATACTTCGAATTTTGACAACCCGACCAAAGGTCCGAAACATCCGATTCACCTTTCCCGGGCGGTTTTTGCCACCGGGAATGTTTCCATCAAACGAACCGATTTATTGTACATTGGTTTGTTCGACGAGGATTTTGTAGAATATGGCTGGGAGGATCTTGAACTAGGTGAACGGCTGCGCTTGGCAGGTTATAAATCCGTCAATAGTTCGGCAGCTTGCAGCTTTCACTTGGAACCCCGGATCACCTTTAAAGATCTCCCCAATTTATTAAAAAAAGAACGTGAGCGCGGCCATAACGCGGTAATCTTCTTCCAAAAGAACCCCAGTTCCAATGTACGGTTGATGACGCTAATAACTCCGGTTTATTTTTTTCTGGACCGTATAACGACCCTTTGCAATTGGTCGGAACGTCCGGGAACCTATAAACTTTTGGAACGGCTGGATAGAAAAGGCTATCGAACCCTCTTTGAGATACTGTTCGCCTTGATTAAAAGTCATGCATACGCCGATGGCATTCGCGAGAAATTAAAAGAATTGAATTTAAAAATATGAAGAGTTGCCGTTTTTTTAGTTTAACTCTGTCCTGGATAAAGGTTAATGAATTTGTAATTGAATTCTGTCCACAATTATTTATGACAGAGCCTTAGTTTTCTTTCTTATTAAAGGAGGTTGTACATATCCGTTTCATTATTATAATACCCATCTCAATTATTTTGTTCGTCCTAATCGTGCAGACAATTAATCATACATTCTTTAAATTCTATGTCGCAAAAATCCTTAATTTAGGAAGCCAGCCCGGGATTAAGTTGGATGCTTTCCGAATTCATAACCCCTACTCCCTTTCCGGGACTTTTCGCAAAGCGCAGCTTCATCTGCACACCTCGAATTCGGCCGACGTTCCCAAAAATGTTACTGTACGGGAAACCATCGAAATATATAAAAATGCGGGATATTCCTTCCTGGTGGTCACCGATCACGACAAAATCACTGAGTTTTACGAGTTTAATTCTCCCGATTTTTTGGTTATCCCCGGCGAAGAAGCAACCATCTATGTTATCTGGCGATTTGGCCCGCACCTTATCCGTATTGGCATCACCAAACATCCACATCCACGAAATTTAAAAAAGGCGATTCGGGAGACCGTAGCGGAAAATGGCTTGCTACTTCCGGCCCATCCCAACTGGGGAGGAGCTGGGGGCCTGGGACGCTGGTATTTGGGAAAAGTACTCCAGTTAAAGGAGATTCAGTTACTTGAGATTTATAACCGCCACTCGGTTCAAGAGGCTGACATCTTACTTTGGCATAAACTATTACAACAAAGAGGTTACCGGAACCCTATCTGGTGCGTTGCCGTTGATGATTCCGATAATGGCAAAAACATCGACCGTGGTTGGATAATGGTTAAAACAGCCGATGTTTCCCGTGAGGCATTGTTTGATGCCTTGAAATGCGGTAACTTCTATGCTACTACCGGCCCGCTGGCGGATTTTTCAGTTGCGAAAAATGTAATTCAGGTTACTGCTGAAACTCCGGCTCAAATTCGCTTTATCGACCGCCAAAACAAAATACTGGCATCATCCGCCGGCAAGCACGGCAGTTACCAACCGTCCGGCGATGAAGGCTTTGTAAGAGTCGAAATTATTGATGCCGCGGGAAAAACTGCCTGGTCCCAACCTTTTTTTATTCAACCTATTTAATGAAATGATAAACGTTTTTCCCGATAAATTGCGCGTATTCACGGACAAAAATAACAGCGTTCTTGCGGATACCCTCCCACATTTTTTGGTGTTGGGCCGGACTTCGTTCAATTTCCGGACCCCAATGCATAACCCAAGGTTCCTTTTGATAAGGAACCGCTACCTGATAGCCATGTTTGATAAACTCCAGGCTATGGGGCCCTTCGTAGTAGAGAAAACTGTCATATAATTCCTCTCGCCAAAAAAGGTCATACTGCGTCGCCATAAACAGGCCGTCAATAACCAGTACCGGCTGATAAGGCCTTTTAACCGGCCGGAAACGAACCATGCGGAACCGGCGTCGATTGAAACCGGTTAAAAAAGGAAGTTTAACTCCGGCACTTCGATATTCCCATATTTTCCCAAAACTGTGTAGTCCATTCTCAAACCAGATGCCGCCGCGCGGTAATTTGGATCCGCCGACCTGGCCTATCATTCCAATTTGAGGATACTGCTTAAAAAAGGATATAATATCAGAAACGATCCGCCGGTTTAAGACAAAAGTGTCCTGATGAAGATAGACCTTGTATTTAGCATCGGACTCACGGATTATTTGGTTATAAGCCGATGCCATTCCTTTAGCGCCGCGAATTTCTTTAATTTCAACAGTGATTCCCTCCGGTATCTCTATTTCCTCAAGATATTTCCGGCAGCGGGAATACAGGCCCTCAACATTAACACAGGTAATAAAAACAATTTTCGAGGGGTCCAATTTTTGCTTAGAAATTAAATCCGACATCTATTTCTCCTCCCAAATCGGACTTGCCGGGGCACGGCCATGGTGGTATTCCTGAACCATATTCCGATAAGAAATATTTAAATCTTCAATTGACGTTGCGATGGCTTCTTTCTCCGCTACCGGGGCTGTCTTCAATTCCTTTTGCAGTTGCCGTTTTTTATAATTGATTTCGGCTTTCAATGCCAACAGAACCAGCCAAGCCCAATTGCCATAAAACTTCTTAAAATAATAGATATTGCTCCGGTATAACTCCTGGGTCACGATTGAACGGTATTTACCCCGGCTTACATAATGGATAACACCGGCATTCGGTAAATACATAAAAGAACAACCACCGCGTTTCGCGCGTTCAGCCCAGTCTAAATCCTCGTTCCAGAAATAGTAATTTTCATCATAGCCTCCGATCCGGCGAAAAACCGCAGCCCGGATCAATGAGAACGTAGTGCCCACCATTTCTGCTTTAAACTGTTGTTCAAAGTTGGGACGCCGCAGACTCCAGATATGAGTCTTCATCATTTGTCGGGTCATATCGGGATTGAACAACGGGCCGAGAGTACCATCAAAATTGGGATGCTCGTCCAAAAAATCCAGCATTATTTTGAGAGTTCCCGGTAAAATCTTAACATCACTGTTAGACACAAAAATATATTCGGCAAATTTGATGGCGGCGCCGATTCCTTGATTTAAGGCTTTCGTAAGTCCACGATTTTCGGTGTTAGCGATGAGATGAACCTTGGGATATTTGGTTTTTATCATTTCAACCGTACCATCACCCGAAGCGTTATCGACCACTACGATTTCATATTCCAGATTGGCGCTTTGAGCATCCTTGATCATCGAATCCAGACAATCATCCACCAGTTGCTTTGTTTTATAGGTTATCACTACTGCAGCGAATTTAGGTTTTGCCACTGTATTCCTCCTTAGACGAGTAAAAAACTGCTATTATTATACCATCAACTCTTTTGCATGACAAGTTACCGGAATATTGTAAAATTAGCCAGGCGACTTCCGGACAATATACATTTTCATTGAATAAATGAAATGTTTCGTGATATAATACGTTAATTATATTAGCTGGTGTTTGTTTTAGGTCGATGGTTTCTGGTCTATCGTTCAGCGTTCCGGGTTCAAGTTTTGGTTCGAAGCTAATCGCTGAACGCTAAACGCGGGAACCCGGAACGAAGCATCCCTGAATCAGCGGAAACAAAGCATCCTCGAATCAACAGGAATTATAGCACAAGGAGTGAACTAAATTGCGTTGCAGTATTTGCGGCAATGAAATAAATAAAACAACTGGAACCTGCCCGAATTGCGCTTCAAACCTCAACCGGGTTCAAGTCCTATCGCCGGATGAACGGGAAAACTTTAACGGCCCCACGATTGAACAGGATGGCGACCGTGAAACAAAGGAGGGAACCCATTCTCCTTTTCAGAAGGTGTTTGTGTTCAACTCGGCTTCCGCAGGCACTATGCCTAAATTATTATTGAATGGGATTCTGTTGTTGCTGGCTATATGTTTCCTGCCTCTGGCTTTATTATTGGCGGTTACCATCGGGTTGAACTGGTTGAGCGGCCGGGGCAGGCGGTGATGGTATATACCAGGAATGAATCCAAGTCGCCGGAAATCATCCACCTTATAGCAGTGCTCTACCAGTCTTACCCTTTTATCCCCGTCATCTGTACCCCTTGTACAAAATACCTTTGCACGAAGACATAAATGAGGATCACCGGGGCCATCACCAAGATCATCCCGGCCCCTTGAACAGCCTCGTTAGCATTGAATTTTCCGGTATAGGGGTTGTATCTGAACAAATAACTCAAGGCATAAGTTAAGCTCTGGTTGTCTTCGGTCAAATAATAAGACGGCCGGACGAACTCATTCCAGTGCCACACAAAAGAGAACAACCCTACAGTAACATAAGCGGTACTAGCTAACGGAGCCACGATCTTGGTGAAGGTACCCAGGATTCCAGTGCCGTCAATAGCTGCCGCATCCTCCAACTCCTTTGGTATCCCCAGGAACACTTGCCGGAATACAATGACGAATAAGGCCCCATAAAGTCCATTACCGAGAAGTTCAGGCAAGATCATGGGCCAAAAGGATTCATGCAATTGTAATTTCGAAAAGAACACATAATTCGGCAGCATCATGGCTTGGCCAGGAATGACCCAGACTAATAATACCGCCCCAAAAATCCACTTTTTACCCGGGAAGTTCAAGCGCGCCAACGCATAGCCGGCTAGAGAACAGAATATCGTCTGGCCGCAGATGGCGACAATAGTTAATAATAGCGTCAGTGATAGCGATGATTGATATTTCATCATATTAAAGGCATCCCTGTAGTTTTGCCAGTGTAAATGAGCCGGCACCCAGCGAACCGACGGATCAAGCAAATCTTCAGCCGTAAAAGTCGATATGATCAGCATATATAAAATTGGCAGTAAAAAGACAAAAGCGCCGTCGATGAGCAAAAAATATAATAAGACTTTCTTGCCGAACGGTTTCAATTTATACCACAGCAAACGCATCTTTTCCTTGAACGCCGCCGGATCCCAATCCCGCTCCACTTGTTGATAAACCGTCCTAATCCAGTTTACTGCCTTAGAAACCATTCGCAACTCTCCCATATCAATTTAGCCGTAGTCAACTGTCCAATGCCGAAAAGTCAAAACCTCGACCCGATCTTAATTTGAAACTATCTTTTGGCTTTGGACTTTTGACCGTTGACTTAACAAATGATTAATAAGTCACTTTGCGATCCAGCGCCTTATAAATAAAACCAATCAAAGCAAGTACCACGATAATAAACACCCAGATAACGGCAGCCGCTGCACTGAAATCCGCCCGTTCGGCGAACAAAAATTGGACATAATCCCAGATAAATAAATGAACGTACCCGCCGCTAATCATGCGCACGGATGTTGTCAATCCGGTAAAAGACTCAACCAATGTCAGCAATACGTTCAATAAAACCAGGGGTGAAATGGAAGGCATGGTGACCCACCAGAATTTTTGCCAGCCGGTGGCGCCGTCCATCTCCGCCGCTTCGTAATACTCATAAGGCACGTTATTAAGCCCCATCAAGAAAATGAGCATTTGGATACCGGTCCGCCATAGCGCTAACGTTAGCAAGACAGGGATCATTGAAGAAATAACATATGCGACATACCCGGAATACTCGGTAGAAGCGGCAAAATTCAGTCCCAGGCGGTTCACATCAATATTGATAACCATGATCCGGCTGAATAAAATCCGGCCGGCAGCCGTTGAAATCACATCCGAGGCGGCAACCACCGGTAAAAAGTAAAGCGCTCTGAAAAATTTTACCCCTTTGATCTTCTGGTTAATTAACAACGCCAGCAATAAAGCAAAACTAAGTGTAACCGGAGTACTTACCAACGCGTAAATAAACGTGGTTACGCCACAACGCCAGAAGTCACCATCGGAAAAGATCTTGGCATAATTCGCAAACCAGTTCCATTCCAGCTTCTCATAAGACCAGGCGCATAACGATGCATACAAAGAATATAATAAAGGATACACCGTAAAGATTAAGAATCCCAAAAACCATGGTCCAATGAACCAATAAGCCGCAACCGTCCTCCGTTTTTCAAGCCCCCGCAAAAAAAATCACCCTTTAGTTTAGTTATTGGTTACTAGTGATTAGTTTGTTAATAGTCATTGGTTATACAATTTTGCCTAATCATGCCCACTCATGGGTCATAATTACTAATTCACTAATTTACAAATAACCAATAACTGATTTTATTCATACCTCAGGCACTCCACCGGTTGAATTGCAGCCGCTTTTCGGGCCGGGTAAAAACCAAAGACTATCCCCACCAAAAGCATAAAGCCCATTCCTAGCAGGACGACCCACCAGGTAATGCTTACCGGCATCCCCGCAAAGATGGCTACGATTCTGGCGCCTACGATGCCCAAAAAAATTCCGGTAAAACCGCCAATGACGGATATGATAATCGCTTCACACAAAAACTGGCCTAAAATTTCACTGTTTCTGGCCCCAATTGCTTTACGAATCCCGATTTCCCTGATTCGTTCCATTACGTTAACCAACATAATATTCATAATACCGATTCCGCCGACTAATAAGCACAAGGCGGCCACGCTGCATAAGGCAATGGTAATGGTCACCGCCAATTTTTTTTGTTGTCCCGCGAATTCATCGAGGGTTTTCAATACATACCCGCCGGTTTGGTTTTTCCGGAATTTAAGAATGCTCTCGATCCTTCCTTTTAACAGTTTCATTTCCTGTTTCTTCTCATAGTCCCTGGCGTAACGTAAGTAAATTGTATCATAGTCGTATTCCCGGATCAGGTTTTGGCAAGCGGTGAGCGGGATAAAAATGGTCCCTTCCTCATTACTACCCCCGAATACAGTTGGGATGAGCTGCGGTTCCAAACAGCCGACGATTTCAAAGATGACGCCGTTTATCGCCAGCCGTTGTTCCAAATAATCCCCGGAGGGAAAAAACCTTTTTTTGATGCCCTCGGTAATCACACAAACCCGGCGCTGGTTCAGTATATCTTGTATATCGATAAACCGTCCCTTTTCAATCTTGCGGTTCCGGATGATTAAAAAATTGGAATCGGTGCCAAATACGTCGTTCTGCATTTTTTGATTCCGAAAACTCACCGGTACCCAATAAGCAGATTTCTGTAATGAAATCATGGTGACACCGGAAACGCCCCGGATAGCTTGGGCATCGCCCAAGTCAAAGTTTTTGGCTTTGAGGCGGCGTAGCACCGGATCCCAATCCGGGTATACGGCCATGAATTTACCGCCGAAACCCGCCAAAGTCTTTTCAACGGTCGCATTAGTTCCTTCCATAATCCCCAAGGTAGCGGTTAAAGCTGCAATCCCGATGGTTATTCCCAGAACGGTCAAAACAGTCCGTAAGCGGTTGCTTCTTAACGTCGCCACCGAAGCAGCCAAAAGATCGCTTATTTTCATCGTCAGTTGCCGCCTCCGACTGTCAGCGGTTGTTTATAACTTTCATCCCGGTTGATGACAATCACCCGGTCGTAATCGCGAACGGTCCGGTCACTGTAAATAATCACCTGTTCAAAAGGGTTCAGGCCTTTGGTGACTTCCACCCGATCTACACTACTGATTCCGGTTTCCACATAAACCTTGCGGGCTTGATAGATATTATCCCGGATCATCCAGCGCCGTTCAGGTTCTTCATGGGTACCTAGGGTTTCGCTGCAATCCTTTAAAACATAGAGATACTTGCGTTTTTTACCAGACTCCGGACGTACGGAAAAATATTCACGATCCCCGCGTACAGTGGTTAATTCTTCACGAATTGCCTCCACCGGTACTGTTACGGCCAATTTAGCCCGGCCAACCCGGATACGAACCTGAACGCTGCTCCCGGGAATCAGCTGAACAGTTGAATCAACAACCCGCATTCTGACCCGTAAATCACTGTAACTGTCATCCGATTTCCTAAGCGGCGGCAATATTTGAGTCACTTCAGCAGCATAAGGGTCGGCAATGGTCCCGTAACTGACCTCCGCCTTATCGCCAATCCCGACCTTTACGCCATCATCGGCGGGGACTTCCGCTTCAACGGATAATTTAGCTTCGTTGATAACTTGGGCAATTTTACTGCCGGCAGATACAGTCTCTCCCAGTTTGGGCAACAGCAACGAAACCCGGCCTTTAATGGGCGAAACCATGGTTAATTCCCGGATTTCCTTTTCCAATTTGCTTTTCTGCAAATACCGCACCTGCAGCTCGGCTTCAATGAGCTTCAGCCCGTTTGCCGAAAAACCATCGGTTTTTTGAATGGAAAATTTTTGTTCCAAATTTAAAATATCGGCTTGACATTGGGCGAGCTGCAATTTTTTGTCTTCCGAATCGAAAATAATCAATGTTTGTCCGGCATGAACCGAATCGCCTTCTTTTACTAAAATAGTCTGCACCTTGGCTTGGGAATTGATATAAAGGTCGCGGATCTCTTCCGCGATAACCCGGCCTGCTGTTTCAACATCATCCATTAAATCGCCGCGGCTGACTAAAGCCGCTTGAACCCGCGGATAATGCTTTAAAAAATTGCGATTTGCCCTGTATCCAAAATATAAGGCTACCAATGCCAGCAAAAATGATAGCCCGATTAATATTTGCTTGCGATTCATCTGTTTACCTCCGTAAAACAGTTATTAATTAGTCAAGAGCTTGCCGTTGGCGAAACTCAAAGAGCTTTGCCGGATTGTATGCTGCGCCGTGAAAAGCGGCGACCTGTGTCGTTGCTCGGTCACGCCTAGCATCTCACCACTTTTGACGACGTGAATGAGTATTCAAGAAGCGCATCCAATCCGGCAAGATTCATCCCGGCACGCTGAGGAAAAGAAGCGCCGGACTGCATCGTTTGGGGCTGAAAAAGCCACACTTGTCTACGTCCCGTTATTACAGCTATTACGATTAACGCAAGCAAAAACAATAAATTAATTTTCGCCTAATAATAGTGCAAAAAAAAGTAAAATTTAATGATAATAAAACTAAAGAAACCTCAGTAAAAACCATAGTATGAATTTTGCAAATGAAATGATAAATCCCAACAAGTAATACTATAAAATACGCACAATAATACAATCCTAAAGAGACTGCTTTGAATTTCACTTCATTATAATAATTATAAAGTGTTTTTGATTCACTATATTTTCCTGCTTTCAATAAACTATTTAAAGCTGAGACTGCCATCAACTACTTCTCCGCTCTCTATATTTTTAAATGTCTTGTATAATAGAATTGCAAGATCTACAGTAATTCAAGCTGTGTAATATTAAACAACTATTCTCCCCTTAAGCCTAAAAATAATTTGCCATTTCTTTTTATAAAAGCAGGCCAATCTTCTGTTTGCGGGCCATCAAAATATAGTGTTTCCACATGTGATTTATCAACTTTTTCAATTGTTCCTGATACTGGTTCTTTCGGATTAGAATTTACCCACTCTATAATAGATTGAATAATTTCAATTACTTCTGGCCCTTCCATTGTATCCGATGCTATTAATTTTTCCCTTAATTCAGTGAATAGTTCTCCAATTGAATTGTTTTGAATTAACCTTTTTGTTTCCAAAAACCAAGCATCCGCAACATCGGCTCTCGTAGTGTCCGGATAAACTGTTGGCAAAGGCAAATTTAAAAAATTCTTTCGTAATTCATTCCATATTTCAATTGGTATAATTATTGGTCCATGTTTAAGCAACTTCCAACTTGGTGCATATTGAACCTCTTGAAACTCATCAAAATTTTCTTTATCAGGTCTTGTCCAGATTAAATAATCGCTAAATTTGGATATTTTAATATATCCGCCCGAAGCGCATCCTGTTGAACCGCATGCATCACATATTTTGACTTGTATAGGATTAACGCCCCATTCAATATCTTTTATTGAATTACAAAGTTCGATTCCTTTACAAACTAACTTCGTCCAAGTAAGAGATTTAACTCCTGATGATGAAAAATCAGGCGCCCATTTAACATTTTCAAGACTATCACAATAGACCATCAGATACACCTTTTGTCTTTTTCAATTTTTAAGGCTCTGCCGTGTTCGACGTAGTTTTGTGGGGGTATTGCGATTAGGTCCGCTTCATGATTCCAACCGTACCGGGATCTTTTACGGAGTTAATCACCTCTAAGCTGTTTTTAATTTCTCTCAATAAAAAGGTAATGCCGAAAAGGTTTAAAACCTAATCCGCCAAAAAATGAACTCCTAATAATAAAACTAACATGTTGTATCCTCCCCAAATTAATCATCCTAACTATTTCTTAAATGGTTCCTCAAAAGGCCAAACTTCAGGATATTTATTTTTCCTCGCTTCATCACATGCTTTTTCCCATGCTTCTTTTTCTTCTGATGAGGCATAAATACTAATTCCTGGAGGATATGGCACTTTCTCAGGTTCAATTAAATCCTCATCAATTTCAATTAGGTCCATATCAATGTTATTTTCTATAATATTTTCGATATAATATAAACCGCTTTCTGTTTTATTAGCCTTGGTTGTAAATTGAGGCCATAATTCAATATACGGATGATGCCCAATGATAACAGCTTTCTCTAGTTCGCGTGGAATCCCATTCCACCAACAACACCGCCATTCCATTCCGCTAATTACATGACCAAATACAGGGTTAATTATTTCTGATGCTTTAAGCCAAAACCTTTTAAGTGTTAGTGGCCATCCAGCTTGTTTCATTACTTCTTCGTAAAAATCTATAACTATATACCCAAATCTATAGCCTAAATGTGTCGGTCCTAAATCATCAAATGAAATTATTGATACAAACTCAAAAGGCTTATTTGGATACCATACAACTCCTTCAGTTAAATTATCATACATGAATTGAATAAAATGTTCTTTCCCTGTTTCAGAATATTTATATTTTGGTGGTTCATATAGATCGTATCTTCTTGGCATTGCTTCCGGGATCATCAAATCAATCAAATTTATTAACTCTCTTAAGCCATCTTTACGAAGTTTGGAGTCATCATTAAACCACCAACTCATACTTATAGATTTTTTATTTTCGCTGGTTTTAAAACTTTCAACCCGTTTTATCCCTGATGGAGTCTGGATAATATCAGCTTGTTCATCAACAATAACACCACTGGTACTTTTCGCTATATATTTTGAAGTTGCCATCAATAATTGCATAGCTTTTTTGGGTGAGAATATGGGCTCTAAATTAATTTCAATCATATACTTTATTCCAGGCAGTAAACTGAAAATCTCTGGTTCTATATCTTCTTCATCTACTTCACAAGATTCAGAAATAATAATTTGCCAATCTTTTGATTCATAAATTAAGAAACTTTCTGATACTTTAAATCCAATCTTCTGAAGATACTCATCCCGAAAATCAATCTTATTAGCTGACCAAATCCGTATGTCATAACTCATAGACATTCAGTCCTTCCAAGCGAATATTAATAGGCTTTCTTATTATTTCTTACAAGGCTGTATATGGCACATCTAGAAAACAGACGAAATCACAAGCGCCCTAAACCGAACCCGCATTCCAAAAAAAGCGCCACAAGACATATCCTGGGCCTTCCACCACCCAGCGCAGCACGATAAATATACCGTAATATACGCCAGCCAGCATTAATGATTTTAACTTGGTAAAATCGTAATAAACCCGGAACATTGCGGCACTCAACCAGACAACCCAAATACCAAATAAGTCAAATCCCCGGATAACCTCCCGCCAAAACAGCCCGATTCGCTCCGCAGTAAAAAAGGAAAGCAAACCAAGACCGACTCCGGGAGTTAAATCACGGATATCAGTAATACTCTTTAAACTCAAGGCTCCGACCATAATATACCCTGTAAACTGGCCCAAGGCGATAATCCCCGCTGCCGTGGTGAGAATTCCCAGATAAACCCGGAAGTCCCCCTTATGACGGGTAACAGGACTGATACGTTTCATCAGCCAAGCGACGGCTGCCAGCATGAAAACCAAAACCGGCGGAGTGCTTAGCATTCCAAACCATGCCCAGGCTTTAACAGAGGCCATTGCCTCCGGTAAAGTCGTTTCAAACCCGTTAATATGATCTTTGGCATATAAATAACAAACACTGGGATTGAAAACCAAAATCAAATGAAAGACCGCCAGCAGCAGCCCGATCAGTAGGCCGGCCAACCACCAATTCACCCGGTTGATATAGAGCCTCAACTCCCGCGGTTCACTAAATAAAAACTTAATGAAACCGGTGACTTTTGCCCGCAGATTTCCGGCATCATGTGCCAATCCGGTTTCAATTCCGGGCTTATCCGTATTGTAAATATTTATCTTGGTCAGATCCGGCAGATTCAACTCATTACCCTCTTTGAAATTAATATCACTTGTTATTTGGGATAACTGTTATTCCGAATAACTAGATAATTTTCCGGCCCCACTTGGAACTTGTTAAAAATAAAATGACTCCGTGAATAATTTACTATAACTTGACTGCCATCTTCATATACCGTCAGATATACGTCTTTGTCAAGCCGCTGGTGATCGGTGATGGCTTGCATTTGCAATCTACGTAAGTCTTTTTGATAAATTTTGTACTCATCAAAAACTACTGAACTCCAGTCAGCGTAATTACCGCTAAATAAGGGATTATATTTGGCATAAACCAATTCCGAGACACGTTTGGCCGTTAAAAACGCATTGGGAACGCCTCCGTATTCAACCATCCGTAAGAACTCCCGTTGCCCGTCACGTCTTAAATTCACCGGTTCAAAAGAATAAGGAACAATTCCGTGAAAAATAATCGGAGTTAAGGGAACAGCCCGATCGCAATTCTCGGAACAACCGGCGGGAAGATTATATATGGCGGAGACTTCTCCAGCTAAATAATCCTCGGCGACAGTGACACCCACTTTTAGAAATTTGGACAGCTCCCGGATTGAATCGGATAAGATCCGGGGTGAATTAGCGCCGCTAACCGGATGCCGGGAATCGTAACATGGAATGAAACCCTGGTTGAGTCCGTCGAAAATGAGATGGCCGGTAATCTCCAGTTTTTTTAATTTCGGTAATTCGTTCCGAATAAACTTGCTCCAGCCAACCTGTTGACAAAGCAGATACTCTTTGCTGCCATACCCAATATCTATTGGTATTTCCTGCATATCCTTCACGGTGTCATTCCGGTTAAAGCCGTGGCTTTTTTTGAAGGCATAAGTATTGTTAAACTCTAACCCCATGAAGTATCCCAATTTTTTGCCGGTAGCCAGCAGTCTTCTAAGGCCTTTCATACCGCCGAATCTGCCGTCAGGCGGAAAATGCCGCGGGTTATCTCCCAAAACACCCCGGCTGGTCCAACCGACAAGCACCACCTGTAAATCCCTTACACCCATTTTATATAAATGATTTAAAACACCCTCCGCCTGGGAAAAACTGGTCAGAGTTAATAGTTTTTCGGTATCTTGATATTGCTCGGCTACACCCATGAGCAAACGCAGCCGGTACCCTGTATCACGCTGTTTGGACTTTAAATATAAATTGGTTTTATACTGCCGGCGTTTTTTCTTCAGTATGATCTCCCGGTATTTTGTGGCAATATCTACATAGGATATGCCATTCCGGTCCGCTAAAAAGTAATAATCGACAATCCGGTCGCCCTGGTAAAAAATCGGGCTGGCATGCAGCCGGCCATACATATCATAATTGGCCTCCCGGATAATCAACCGCGGCGACACCGTCAGTAAAAAATTGTGAGCAGTGATTTGGGTACCGACTTCGGCTTGAAACTGCCCTTGAGAGATTACACTCAGAATTCCCGCATTGGTTTTGACAATCCCGAATAGCGGTAGATTATAAAAGCTATTCTGGGGACTGCTATAGTCGCTTAAGTTTAAGATCCGCATAAAATAACGGCTTCCCACCGGTTGAGACGACCATTGAAACCTTTGTCCATAAATACGGGTTGCTTTGTAAGGTGCAGTCAGATGATTAGGAGTGACAATACCACCGCAACCATCGGGTAGAACCGCATAACCATTACTTTGATAAGGCAGTCCGCCGAAATAAGGCAGAAACCGGATATCTAACAACCGCTTTTTAGGATCAGACAAGGATTTCAGCGGAATATTCACCCGCAGATTGTTGTCGGATCCCAAGGAATAATAAGCCGTAAAGCTCACCTGAAGATCTCTAAACTTAAAACTGAAAGCGCAGCCTTCCGGAGATGTCGAAAAATCCCGCTCACAATTTGGACCGCCACTGAAAGCGGTCTCAATCGAATTGTAATCGGTTGCATACTGGATTATGAATGCCGAGTGAAAGGCGTTTGTCCAGTATTGATCCGGTTTTTGATTCAAAACCGGCAGCGAATCCCAGGTTTGACCGTTCCGGTGGTCAACAACCCGGCATAAGCCATAACCGGTATCCACCCATAATGCCAGACGGCCGTTATCGGATATCTTCAACCAGGCTCCCGGGATATTTCCGGCACCGGACACGTTCAAGCCGGGTAACCAAACGACTAAACATATGCCAAGCACCAAGATTTTGACGATAAAATGAGATTTTCTTTTTGTAAAATTATTCGACTTAGGCATCTATCGCTCCCAGAATCTAATAATACAATCTTTACTTAGATAGGATTAACGGGATTATTCATATTAAGCTTCGCTTAAACTAGCATTGTAATCTTCTTTTTACAGATCTTTATCCTATAAATCCCGTTAATCCCGTCTAATAATGCTCTTTTTATTTTGTTTCTTTCCATTATACAAGACTTTAGATTCAGAGCCTATCAAGTCGTTAACCGGGTATATAGTTCTTTAAAAACATCATTTAAAAAACCGATTAATTGCTGGTTAACTCCCGCTAAAAAACCCAAAAAGACCAGCACTAAAGCTGTTGCGGCCAGATTGACCAAGCCGACCCCCAATGTTTTACTCCATTCAAATCCCTCGGTGAACCGGATTTTAATGACAAACAAAAGAATAGTCCAACCGGTTAATATATAAGACAACCATTGGTATATCCAGATTTCATCATAAGTAAGCAAATGGCTGAGGGCGGCTAAAATGGGGCCTCCAATCATCAGCGGAACCATGCAAATGGCTGTTCCGTTTAATAATTGAGAATATTTGGCCAGACCTTGAAACAGTTCCCCCACCTTATACGCGGTTCCGCTCCAGATAACAACCAACGCCAGAATGACGAACAAAGCGCGTCCGAAAATCTGCCATGAAAAAACCTGGCGCTCATTCACGAATATGGGATTGGTATAATACCAGCTAAAATACCTCGTTATCGCAAACATCAATAAATATAGCCAGGCGACTGCCGGATTGGCCGTACCTGATCCGATTTTAAAAGCGCTTCCCGGAGACCAAATAACTTTGAGAAATGATAAATAACGGGAAACTGACATTTTTTTTAATTTAGACACCAACCAGGCAATCAAAAAAACTGATATCAATAAACCGGCTAAGATATAAGGCCAGAAGCTGGTGATGAATTCATTCCGGAAGCTGGTCAAAGCTTGGGAATAACGCCAATTATCTTTTAAATACTTGAATTCGTCCATGGATTTAAACCACTGGCGCTGGTAAAAATAAACTTCTCCCAAAATAGAATGAATGTATTCAATCTGATTGTCTAGAATTCGGGCTTTCTCAAAATATCGCAAGGCTTCATCCCAGCGCCCGTCCAATAAAAATTCGTTGCCTTGATCAATGAGCCGGATCATTGTCGCCGGATACAGCACATTGATCAAACCACTTTTCCCAGAATCTAGGTATACCTTGCCTTGGGAATCAACGGTCATTCCAGATGCGCAGCCAACCCGAAACTGGCATATTCTTCGGCCCCAGCGGTCGAATTTCACTACCAGCGACTCGGCGGGAGCGACTACAAACAGATTTTGATACTTATCGGCGTAAATATTCGTATAATGATGCACCGGCGGTTCGCTAAAGGTTGCTATTTTACGGCCTTGATATGAATATTTGATTAATTGGCTCTTTTCAATCCCCGGTATCCGGACTGAAAAATAGATGCTGCCTTCATTATCGATAAAAATGCACTCCGGAGAACCGGGCAGATCATTGTCACGGCGGCCGTTTTTGGCGAAGTTTCCTGCGAAATTGCCGTCCGCGTCAAAAACCTCCACCTGTAGGGATACACTCTCCAGAAGATAAAAATATCCCCGTTGATCAACCGCCATATCGGTAAAAACGGTATAATCCTGGGGAACCTTTAGTGAAACTTTCCGGATTAGCTGTCCCCCGGTATTATACAACCATACAAAATGGTCATCAGTTGGTTTAATATAAATGATCCCGTTACGAACCCATAGGCTGGGACTCTTCGTCAGGCTCTCCGCCGGCAGATTCAAGGGGATTTTGGATATTTCCTGATTTACCTGTCCTTCTGCCTTAACAATATATAACTGATTGGCTTTAAAGTCTAAAATATACAGCCGGTCCTGATCATCCATAAATAAATCCAACTTGGTAACTTCAGCTGAGCCGGAATAAGGCAGAGCCAGCCTCTCCGCAGCCCGGAAATAGGGTTCCTCGGCTGCAGCAACCGATCCGGCAATGAGCAATACCAAAAACATCACCAGCATAAGAATCAATACCGGATGTGCCCATGTACTATCAGTTATACCAACATATTTTTTGGGAATGAATAAGTTTTGAACTAGAAATTTTTTCAATAATGACCACTTACTCCAAATCATTTCTACTTAACTCATCTTTTAGCTTAACATTTCCTATCTTGGCGAACAATATATGCTTTGAATATCACAAAAAAATCAAGAAAATGACAAAAATATCATATATTTTCCTGGGGGTTTCGTTGGGCCAACTCATTTCCCGGCATTTTGACATTCAAAACCGTTAAACTCAGGATGACCAAAGCCATACCACAAAATTGAATGACGGTAATCGTTTCCTGAAGCACGAGAAAACCAAATATTACGGTTACCACCGGTGTTAAATTTAAAAAAATCGCTGCTACCGTAGCTCCCAGCCTTTTGACCCCATAAATATAAAAGATATAACCCAGTGCGGAACAAAATATCCCAAGGTATAATAAATTCAGTAGCGGTACCAAGGTTATGGTCCGCCACTGATGAATTTCAGGCAGGATAAACGGTATGAATAAAAAAATACTGGCTGCCGATTGGGATAATATTAAATGAATGCTTGAGTATTTATTACTCATGCGTTTGTTTAGTATTACATAGATCACCCAACAAAGCATCGCCCCGATAATAAGCAAGTTGCCCTTAAAGCTTGCCGATGTGAAATCCAGCCTCCCATGGGTGGAGATAATGAAATAGACTCCCATAATCGATAATAGTAAACAAAAAATCATTCGGAGGGTGATTCTAAATTTAAAAAATAAAGCTTCCGAAAATAAAGTAAACACCGGTACGGCAGCCACTATCATGGAGGCGTTGGATGCCGAAGTATACTGCAGCCCGAAATTTTCAAAGATAAAATAGAGGACAATCCCGAAGAAACCGGTTACGGCAATTAAAATAAAGTC
Organism: Bacillota bacterium; assembly: GCA_029974635.1. Lineage (GTDB taxonomy): Bacteria > Bacillota > UBA4882 > UBA8346 > UBA8346 > JAEZJQ01. Next base: position 72,303 of record JARKQY010000043.1, read on the forward strand.
TTTTAAAGTTGTGTTTTGAAAATTACCGGTTGCCAGAACCCAGATTCCCAAAGTTGCCACGGCGATGAGTTGCCGAAAAAAGGCAATGGAGGCGGGAGGAATCTGGGGCAATATCGTTTTGGTGCTGATAAACGAATAGCCCCAAAATATTACGGCCAGACTGATTAAAAGCAAGGCCAGGCGGCGTTCTTTTAAAACCGTTATATCTTCCTTCAAATGAGATCACTTCCGTTTTTATTTATAAATCACGGTAAAGAAACCCGATTCCTTAATGAACAATTTTTTGGGTAACTTGAAAATATTTCGGGTCACCCGATTACTTCTTAAGTTTGTAATGCCACTTAAACAATGGTTTTATTATACTATATTGGAAGCGGAAATGAAACGTTGCATCGGCATCGTTAACTTCAAATTAATACCATACTGATACATCCATGCATAACATTGGTTTGCTATTCTCCGAAGACTTACAAGAAATCAGGCTTGTTTGAATAAATTGGATAACCACCAGGTAATAAATTATGATAAACTAAAAGAAGTATGCTAAACCCTATTCTTGACAAAAAGTGTACCCTCTAAAGATGATTCGCTTGAATGGAACTTTTTACAGAAAGAGTTGTCTAAATGAGTAAAGGCATTTCGGAAATAATGGCCGCGCCAATTGAAGACCACCGGTTGATTGCCGGATTTCTGAATGGGGATCCGGAATCCTTTAATCAACTGGTGTTGCAATATAAGAATCAAGTTTTCAATTTGTGTTACCGCTTGCTTGGAGATGTAGGAGATGCCGAAGACTGTGCTCAAGAAGCCTTCCTCAAGGTTTATTCCGGATTAAAGGGGTTTCGTTTTCAATCCAGTTTTAAAACCTGGCTCTACCGAATCACAGTTAATACTTGTAAAAACAAAATAGCATCGGCTGAGTATCGTTCCCGTCAAAATATGATTGAACTTGATAAACCGTTTCTCCAGAAAGATGATGCGGTATACCGGGAAATTGAAGATAACACCAACTCCCCGGAATCTTTGATGATTGAAAAGGAAACCGCCTCGGTTATCCTAAAGGCCATCAACTCCTTACCGCAGCATGAAAAAATCTTGATAGTCCTGTGTGATATCGAGGGCAACTCTTACCATGAAATCGCCGCCATTACCGGCCTCAAACTTGGAACCGTAAAATCAAAGCTGGCCCGGGCCCGGCATCATCTCCGGAACAAGTTGGAAGGAGTAATCTAGCATGAATTGTTCCCAAATCCGAAGCCATCTTAAAGACTATCTGGATGACAATATCCACCCGCGATTGCAGGCTATAATCACCGGACACCTCTCATCCTGTGATGGCTGTTCCAAGGAACTGGCTTTTTTAAAAACATACCTGCCGCAAGCTAAAGACATCGGTAAGATTGTAGCCCCACCAGGCTTTGAGCTCAGGCTGCGGCAAAAATTACCAAACCCGTCACAACCGTCATTTCCTTCCCGTAAATGGTTTCTTCCCTTGCCGGCTCCGGTTACGGCTTTTGTTGGTATTTTGATTACAGCGGCTGTAATATTTTATTTTAGCAAACCTTATAAGCTTATGGAAAAGGAACAGTTGCGCAAAACGCCGGCTTCGGCCAGTTACAAACTTCCCGAGAATCGGCCCGCTAAAAAAAGCAGCCAAAAGAAGCAGGCTCCGGTAGCGGATAGTATTGCGCTTAGCCAGGAACAAGCGAAACCCGATATAACTTCATCTCGGACTGGCGCTAAAGAGATTAGCCGGACTGTGGCGCTTACTTTATCCTTATGGCCGGTGAATTACTCCGACTCCGGGGAATCCGCTGCAAAAACCCGGTCCCAAATAACTGTTCCTGAGCTTTCAAACTCAACCGGACAATCCGCCACCGGTGAAGGTTCACCCAGAGTTTTTGCCCTTGAAAAATCCGAGAAAGCTGAATCCGATGCAGTATATTCCGTAACTAACGAAATTCGAGGGATAGTAAACAGTTTAGGCGGAAAAACGGCTACTGTCAAAAAAAATTCCGCGCAACTGTTAATCATTAAAATTCAGGCACAGCAATATCAACAATTTGTCCATGCCATCACCAAATACGGCGAGGTCAAAAAGCCATATCCAAAAGTCAATCAAAATGAACAGAGCATCGAAATAGAATTGGGATTCCAAGAAGGAAATTGATTGGTTCCAGGTATGTCCCTTTTCACATTTATAAATAATGAACTCGTGAATATCTTTACCATTGGTATTGCGCCTTCGTTGCAACGAATCTACAAACATACTTTCTTTCCGCAATTTGAACAATATTTTTCAATTTTGCCAGGGTTCCCTGAATTGTATAACCCCCATTTTATTGTCAGCTTTTCCATCTCCTTCACCTCAATGGTAAAGGAACGCAATACATCCCTCCGGATGGAGATAGTAGTTTCAGTATACCAAGCCATATCAAGATTTCAAAATACTGATAATAACCCAATAAAAAACGGAATACCATCAAGGCACTCCGCTTCATGCGACGTTAATCGCTTGTAATTGCGTTCCTCGCAATGGATTAAAAGACGCAGTAAACTCTTGATATAAAAGGTTTACTGCGTACTATTCCTTTCCATTACGCGGTTTCCGGCATTAGTTAATATTCCTTTCTTACTATCTCAAATCGATGATAACACTACTTAATGCATATCATCAACAAATGATTCAATTCAATACCTGACTTACTTCCTTTTTCAATTTTTCCTTGTTTTTCTCATCTGCGGAACTTGGTTTCACCAGTTTGTGATAATACTCATCCAACAGCTTAAAGTCGCCAAAAGTTTTTAAGACAAATTGAATTCCAAAATAAATATTCCGGAAAGCGTTCTCTATCTTAACAATCTTACCTACAATTTGCAGTTCTTTGGGATTGTTAGGTAGTGTGAAATGAATCCGGGTAAAAACCGGAAGGTTTTTGACAAGTGCCGCCAGGGAAACATCGTGTTTGGCAATTCCAATCCGGGCGCCGCCCGGGCTAAAATTCTTCAATAAACCATGAACGGGTCTGAATATCGGATTCAGGTCATCTTCAGTGCCGGGTTTTAATAAAGTCAATTCTGTCGTTATATTGGTATCTACCCGGGCATATGAACGGTGAAACTCGTTATAATCCACGACAGGTATGTCGCAGATTAAAACGGTTTTTGCGTTCTCGGTCCGAAAACCGGCGACATGGACTCCCATTCTGGCAAAAAAAATTTTACCGCAATTGAAAGTCAATCTTCCGACGAACGGCGGCTGCTTTACTTCAAAAACATCAGCCGCGTACAATAAAAGTTTCCCATTTTCATTACATGCCCGTTCAATGGCCGTACCAAAGGTATTGTCTTGCGAAAATTCCAATTGCAAGCCTTCAAAGAGATCCGCCATCTTACAATGCACCTCCCGTTATAATTAATATATATTAAAAAGAAAGACAAAACGATAAATTGAAGCCTTTTTAATAAGATGTTTTGCTAAACATTCTCAACCAGTTTGGAAATTCAAGCATGCTACCGGAGGAATGAATGATTTTGATAATCATTGGGCCGAAACATTTGTTTTGGTTTCAAAAAGGATAATGAGTATATTGAGAAGGTTATTCAGAGGTTTCATCAATACATGAGCCGGTTTATTTATTGGTTTATTTATTGGTTTCATTAAAATGTTGTCCGGATGAGAATTTGATTCTTTGGATGGATCACAATTATGTATCGGTAAAGTAAATTAATTTGATTAGCATTTTTTTATGAATCGCGGGTATTTTTTTCTTTCATCGTATTTTGCTCATTTTGTCTGTCTCTCCCTCAATTATTACAATAACATATTTTCGATAGCCATCATCCATATTTAGAACAAAAGATGCTTCAGGGAAACCTCTTCATCATACCTAACTTTTTTTATAACACTTCAATAAATATACTAGTTAGCTGTATATTTGAATTATCATCCTTTCATGAAACAAATAGTCATCGTTGATCATTAAATCCCGGGTGTCGTACATTATACAAGTCTTTTAGAATAAAACTACTATAACCCCAATCACCAGTGTATAAACCAAACAAACCTTCATGGTTTTATTAAGCAATTCCCCTTCTTTTCCGATGATACCCGCCGCGGTAGCTGCAATAGCAATATTTTGAGGCGAAAGCATTTTACCAGCGGTAGCCCCGGCAGTGTTGGCGGCGGCGATCCATTCGGGAGCCATCTTTAATTGAAGCGCTGTTTGACTTTGCAACTGCCCAAATAAAACATTGGACGAAGTATCGCTTCCGGTGACAAAAGTCCCCAGAGCGCCAATGAACGGCGCGATAAACGGATAAAAACTTCCGGTTATCATAGCCAAGGTCCGCGCTAGTTGTGCGATCATGCCGCTGTAACTCATAATTTTAGCCATGGCCACAATTGCAATCACCGTAATGATTGTATACGATAGCTTCTTAATAGTGGCAAGCAACACATTATATAGTTGCTTAACCGTTGCACCCTGAATCAGTCCGCCGATGACCGCCGCTATCAAAATCAACGTCCCCGGAGTGAGGAGCCAGTGAAAAATGAAGGGCTTACCCCCCGGGCCGGAATAAAGCAGCCAACTTGATTGAACCTTGCCAAGCAGTTGATGAACGGCGGGAAAGATATTGCTGGTGACGATGATCAATAAAAAAAGAATGATATAAGGCGACCAGGCAACCATGCTCTCCTTAAGGCCAACTTTATTTCCAATGTTAGCTAATATGGAGGTAGCGCCCTCAATGGTTTTTTTCTTATCAAATAACCGCAGCCAAAGAATTATCGCCGCCAAAGAAGCGATTCCGCCGAGTATGGCGGGGAGTTCCGCTCCCAGATAGTAGGCTACGGCATGATGGACAATAACAAAGCTTAATCCGGCGATAATGGTTATCCCCCAGACTCCCTGGAAAGGTTTTTTAATTCTGGTTCCAGGGCTGTTCCTGGCGGTCAACCAAACCATCAATACGGGCAACAACAAAATCAATGGCGTTAGCTGAGAGGCCACATTCCGCGTTAATGTTTCTAAACCGAGACCCGTAACCTTTCCCAAAGTTATGACCGGAATTCCGATGGCTCCGAAAGCGGTGGGAGCCGTATTGCCGATTAAACAAATCATCGCGGCGAACATCGGTTCAAAGCCCAATACCAGTAATATACTGACCGGTATCGCAACGGCAGTGCCGTAACCAGCCGCTCCCTCCAAAAATCCGGAGAATGCCCAAGCCAAGATTAACACTTGAACTCTTGGATCGCCGGAAAGACCCGCTAGGATTCCTTTGATTTTCTCAATATTTCCGGTTTGGACACCCACATTATAAGCATAAATAGCCCCAACCACCGCCCATAGGATAGGCCAAACGGCCAATGCCAACCCTTCGGCAGCCCCCTGGACGATATAAACCGGTTTCATCCGAAAAATAATCCCGGCAATCAGAACCGCCAGGATGAGTCCAATGAGACTAACCCGAAGTGCGCCTTGTTTTAGCCATCCCAACCCGGCCAAGAGCCAGATTAGCGGGACTGCCGCAACTATTGTTAAAACCAATAATTGAATATTCAATCGAATTCTCCCCTATGATTAATTTAAAATACTAATCTTATTCATTTCCAGCTATTTCTCCATTCTCCTTTAGAATTCTGTGCGAGTAACACTTTTTTGTAGCAACAACCAAATGTTGGTGTTAGATCCTATTACTATAATACTAAATATGCTTTAAAACCTATTACCCGCACAAAATCCTAGCTTGCCGGATAGCTTACCGTGGATTCGGCAAGTAACTTTAAAAATCAATTATGTTCAAGACTTGCCGATACAGGCAATGAACCCGAACTCCTAATATATTTGCCGGAGCGCGGTATAATCACAAATCGATAAATTACGATTCATGCCAAAAGCATGGAGCTAATTTCACATATGCTTAATATGATATGCCAGAAGACTATTCTATCCTAAAAAAGAGGTGGATTATATGTCATTTCAATGCCCGCCGGGCTCAACAGTTTACACCATTCGGTCGGGAGATACCTTGTATCGGTTGGCTCAAATATATGGCACTACGGTAAACGCCATTCTTGCCTTAAATCCCGGTCTCGATCCCAACTCGCTTCAAGTCGGACGAATGATCTGTATTCCGGGCACCGCGCCGGTAGTCTGCCCGCCAGGAACCAATTCCTACGTAATTCGGAGCGGGGACACTTTATATGGATTGGCCGCAAGATTTGGAACTACCGTGAACGCCATTATCGCCGCCAACCCCGGTATCAATCCTAACGCGCTGCAAATCGGCCAGACAATTTGCATCCCGGGTGCCGCGCCAGGGGTCTGCCCGCCAGGGACCGATTCTTATATAATTCGGAGCGGGGACACTTTATTTGGATTGGCCGCAAGGTTTGGAACTACCGTGGACGCCATTATCGCCGCCAATCCCGGTATCAATCCCAACGCGCTGCAAATCGGCCAGACAATTTGCATTCCCTAGTTAAACGTTCTCTAAATAACGTTGCACTAGACTCTCTCTGCCACTTCTGAACGTCGTTTATATATGGGCTCTGCTAGGTTGCTGCATATCCGGGAGGTGATTCCCTGTCTTTTAAAAACCCTGTGTTCTATCACAGGGTTTTTAATTTTGGGAGAACTTTTTGCGGCGATTTTCAAGAAAGAAGGAGTGAACACCCGCTGGAAAGACGGCGCTGACCTAAGTGACAGCGCATATGCCAATATTAACCAGGATCAACACGGGAAGAAAAATTTTAAGTTTCAGTAAAATTAATTAATCAACATCCGTTCGGATAAGTAGGTGGAATGTTTTCTATAATTAACATACTATTTTTTAACAAAAATGGTTTTATGGTTGATTCTTTGGTGATATAATTAAAATAACGATATAAACATTAAGCGGGTGCCGTTTTGTTACTCATAGCCCTAATGGTCTTTTTTTTATTCTTCGCAATCATCCTATATGGCTATAACTCCACCGAAAGTGCCAAATGGAGCAGTTCTCTTTTGGTTTTAGGGTTTTTATATACATTGGCATATTATTTAAGAGTCAATCAATTATTGCCAATTTTCTCTATTTCAATTATAATGGCATTTTATTCATACATATTTCCATATTGTTTTCTCATGTTATGTTTTTCCGTATATGATTTCGCACCTAAAATACGTCGAAAATATTATATATATTTATCATCATTGGTTCCTATCCTAGCCCTCTTTTTAATTGATCCAATCGGGCAGACATATGCTAATTACTTACTTTATAAAAAGACCAATTATTCCATATTTATATTTATTTTCTCAGTGGCAGCCGCATACATTTTGTTCGGCATTATTCTACTATTAGGTAATATTATCAAGGGAAAAAATATTACCAAAAAAAAAGACAACCTAAAACTGGCAATCATTTGGATTCCAACTGCTTCTTGTGTTTTAATATCAGGCTATTTTTTCCCGTTAATATCCCCAGTTGTAATATGTGATATTCAATTGTATATATCAATATTTTTATTAACCGCACTTCTAATATTATTAAGTATCTATGGTTTTTATGGAACAAAATTCAAAATTGAGAAATATTATTATGAAAATACCCAAAAAACTGTTAACCTCAGTACTTCCATCATCAACCACACTATCAAAAATGAACTCCAAAAACTGGCCGCCTGTTCTGAAGTAATCCGTACAAATAAGGACCCCAACAATCTGGATGATACCGCGCAGATCATTTCAAACTCAGCCCGGCACTTATCCGCCATGATTAACCGGATTCAAACCCAATTAACGGAGATTGCGTTGATTAAAAGAAATATTGAGCTTAATACTGTAATTAACGGGAGTTTGGAGATGCTCCAACCCTTTCTCCGCAATAAAAATATCAAAGTAATCAAGAATTTCAACTCTGAAACCCATATTAACGGCGATGAAACTCACCTGAAAGAAGTTTTCATCAATATTTTCAACAATGCCATGGAAGCCATGAATGACGGCGACCAGTTAATCATTGACGGTTTGAAGAAGAAAAAAGAAATTATAATTTCCATAACCGATACCGGGAAAGGAATTTCCAGCGCTGACTTACCCCACGTATTTGACTTATTCTTTACCACCAAAAGAAAGGGAAACTATGGGCTGGGGCTTTGTTACTGTTATAATGTAATCAAAAAACACGGCGGGAATATTAAGATACAAAGTAAAGAAAATTCAGGAACAACTGTCACGATTAATTTACCTTTGATAAATACATATAATATAAAATATCTCCGCAAAAGAGGTAATTAAATTGATACTTTCTTCTTCAATATCCGCTGTTATATTTTTTCTATTTGCAATTTTACTATATTTTAGTGATCGGACGGAAAGATCAAAGTGGTTAAGCGCTTTGTTTTTTATTGGATTTTTATTCGCTTTTACATTATTATCACAAAGAATAAACTTGCTGCCGTTTTACTTTGTACAATTGATCGCATTTGTTCATGCGTTCTTTTTTCCTTATTGTTTATTGATGTTAAGTATCGTATCTTTGAATAACAACACTATTAATAAATACAAAAAATATCTACATGTAATTTCTTTGATAATTATTATCATATTTTTTATTATTGACCCCGGCTTTGGGAAATTTGGCGAATATGTGCTACGGAATAAACCTGACATACCCTTTTTTACCGCATTATTTATATGGGTAAGTATTTATACTATTTTTGCCAACATATTACTTATTCTAAGTATTTTTAATGAACAAGATTTTGTTATTAAAAAAGATAATATTATCACCGCAATCCTGGCTATCCCCGGTTCGCTGATCATATTAATATTCAGTTACCTTCAACCAATCATATCTACAAATGTTAAAAGCTGTGATACAGCCGTCTCTGCTTTGATATTTATTATCTCATTAGCTTTTTTCTTCTTTTTCACCTGGGGTTTCTATGGAATTAAAATTAGAATAGAAAACCATTATCAAGCAAATACTCAAAAAACTTTAAATCTCAGTACTTCCATCATCAATCACACTATAAAAAATGAACTCCAAAAGCTAGCCGCCTGTTCCGAAATGATCCGAATCAATAAGGACCCTAAAAATCTCAATGATATCGCGCAGATCATTTCAAACTCAACCCGGCATTTATCCGCCGTGATTAACCGGATTCAGGCCCAATTAACGGATATCGCGCTGATTAAAAGAAATATTGAGTTGGATGCCGTAATTAATGAGAGTTTAGAGATGCTCCAACCATCCCTCGTCAATAAAAATATCACAATAACCAAAAATTTCGGCTGTGAAACCCATATTAACGGTGATGAAACCCACCTGAAAGAAGTTTTCATCAATATTTTCAACAATGCCATGGAAGCCATGAATGACGGCGGCCGGCTAACCATCGACGGTGTGAAAAAGAAAAAGGAAATTATAATTTCCATAACCGATACCGGCAAAGGAATTTCCAGTGCTGATTTAGTCCACGTATTTGATTTGTTCTTTACTACTAAAGGGACGGGACACTACGGCCTGGGTCTTTGCTATTGTTATAATGTAATCAAAAAACACGATGGGAATATCACAATACAAAGTGAGGAGAATGTGGGGACAACGTTGATTATTTCGTTGCCGCTTAAGTAGGAATGACTATTTGGAATATCCAAATAAAAAACGATAAATTTATCGTGTATATCAATAGGAGATTTAAGTTTCGTATGGAAGATGTTATAACGTATCAATATTAAACTAAGCAGTAAGGAGTCATATACATGAGCGATTACCAGAAACCATCCCCGGATGCCAAAGCCGTTAAAGCTTGGAGAGAAGCTACTGTAATTCCTACTTATCCCCCCATGGAGCCGGATCGCAATCCGATTTTCTTTGAAAAGCGGGGTTATCAGGGGAGCAGCGGCAAGATTTACCCCAATGCATTTACCGACCGGCTTTCCGATGAACGGGTCGATATGATTTATAATGCCGCCTATTTGGAGAATCAATATATCAAATTAATGGTCCTGCCGGAATTGGGCGGCCGGATTCAATACGGCACCGACAAGATCAATGATTATAACTTCATTTACCGCAACCGGGTCATCAAACCGGCGTTAATTGGATTATACGGCCCTTGGGTTTCAGGAGGCATCGAATTTAACTGGCCGCAGCATCACCGGCCCACCACCTTTGAAGCAGTAGATCATTTGATTACCGATAATGAGGACGGCAGCAAGACCATCTGGCTGAGTGAGATTGAACCCCTGACGCGCCTGAAGAGCCTGGTGGGGGTCTCGCTGCATCCCGATAAAGCTTTCATTGAAGTCAAGGTGCAATTGTACAACCCCACTCCCCTGCCGCAAACCTTTTTGTGGTGGGCGAACCTGGCGGTTCACGTCAATGAGCATTATCAGGTGGTCTTTCCTCAGGATATCGACTATGTGGCAGATCACGCCAAACGGGCCATTACCAGTTTCCCAACCGCCACCGGGGTTTATGGGAACATTGACTACTCCAAAGGAGTGGATATCTCCTGGTATAAAAATATTCCCATGCCCACTTCATATATGGTAATGAAGTCCGACTACGACTTTCTAAGCGGTTACGATTTCAGCAGGGATGCCGGGATCATCCATATTGCCAATCATCACATCTCTCCCGGCAAAAAACTGTTTACCTGGGGAACCTATAATTTTGGCCAGGCCTGGGACCGGAACCTGACAGACGAAGACGGACCTTATGTAGAGCTAATGACCGGTGTCTTTTCCGATAACCAGCCGGACTTTGCCTGGTTAATGCCGTATGAGACCAAGACCTTCACTCAATATTGGTATCCCGTCCGGAAAACCGGTGCCGTCAAAAATGCCACTATCAATGCCGCTGTAAATCTTGAGATAACCGGCAACATGGCTGATATCAAGTTCTATGTAACCAGTCAGCACTCTGAAGCCAGGATGTTACTAAAGGCAGGCGCCGACATACTCTGGGAACAAAAGGCGGATCTTGCACCGGAAACCCCCTTTGCCGCCCAAATCAAGATTCCTAACGGTACTCAGCCGGAGAATATGCAGGTTGCTTTATATTCAGCCGCAGGGAAAGAGCTAGTGTCCTATCAGCCGCTAAAAAAAGACCCGAAACCGGCCCCAGAAGCCGCTAAGCCAGCCCCGCCGCCGGGGGATCTCAAATCCAACGAGGAACTATATCTAACTGGTTTGCATTTGGAGCAATACCGCCATCCAACTTATGACCCAATCCCTTATTACGAGGAAGCCATAGGCCGGGATCCTTTGGATTCCCGTTGCAATTGTGCTTTAGGCGTAATTTATTTACGCCGGGGCGCCTTTTCCAAAGCTGAAGGATATTTTCGGCAAGCCATCGCTTCTTTAACCCGAAAAAATCCCAATCCTTACGATGGTGAAGCATTTTATCAACTGGGCCTGGCCTTGAAATACCAAGGGAGATTTCAGGCAGCATATGCTGCCTGTTATAAATCCGTTTGGAATTACGCCTGGCAAGCGGCTGGTTATTATGCCCTAGCCGAACTGGATTGTATAAACCGTAATTTCACTCAGGCCCTAGACCATATCGACCGTTCATTGGTTTGTAATTCAATAAATACCAAGGGTCGTAACTTAAAGGTGGCAATATTGCGAAAATTGGGCCGCCATGCCCAGGCAATAAAATTGGCATTTGAAGGTGTTTCCGTTGATATCCTCGATTTCTGGTCCCGGTATGAGCTTTGCCTGACTCTCCGGGAAGCGGGAAAGACTAAGGCGGCTCTGAACCAGTTGAAATATTTAAAGAGCCTCATGCGGGAACAAGCCCAATCTTATCTGGAGATTGCGGTATATTACGGGAATGCCGGGCTCTGGGAGGACGCCGTTTCCATATTGGAGGAATATCCGCAACTATCCAAAAAAGATCCGATGATCTACTACTATCTCGGCTTTTATGAAACCCAAAAGGGCAATGCGAAAACGGCCGGTGAATATTACGGCCTTGCGGCCCAAACACCCAGTGATTATTGTTTCCCAAGCCGGCTGGAATCCATTACGGTCTTAAAAGACGCTATCCAAAAGAATCCGGATGATGCCAAAGCCTATTATTACCTGGGAAATCTACTGTACGATAAAAAACAATACCATGAAGCAGTTGAATTCTGGGAGAACTCCCGTAGACTGGACGGTACTTTCGCCATTGTTCATCGTAATCTGGGTATCGCCTATTTCAATATCCAAAGGGATGAACCAAAAGCGATTCAATCCATGAAAAAAGCCCTGGAAATCAATCCGGATGATCCCCGAATTTTAATGGAACTGGATCAGTTGTATAAACTAACCGGCGCTTTATCCGCTAAAGAGCGCCTGAGTTTACTCAAAAAGCATGCTCATCTGGTTGCCCGGCGGGATGACCTTTATATGGAACGGATTACGCTTCACAATTGCCTTGGGGAATATGAAGCCGCTCTATCCATGTTGAGTGACCGTAAATTTCATCCCTGGGAAGGCGGTGAAGGCAGGGTTTCGGAGCAATTCATTCAAGCCAGGCTTGGAGAAGGCAGGAATTATCTACACTCTGGCCAACCAGAAAAAGCATTGGCCTCGTTTGAAGCGGCTTTGTGCTTACCGGAAAACTTAAGTGAAGGTAAACGTTTCAACGCCCCCGAAGCCAATATTCAATATCATATCGGCCTGGCGTTTCAGGCCTTGCAGGATCCAAATCAAGCCAGGCTCCACTTTGAAAAATCGGCCACCCAAACTATCGACTGGTCGGAACAAACCTATTATCAAGGTTTGGCTCTGCAGCAACTGGGAAAAACCAAGGAGGCTGAGGCTAAATTCCGGGGTTTAATAGAATTTGCCGATAATCAACAGCGAGTGGAAGTAAAGCCTGATTATTTCGGGTTTCTGCAGTTCGTTTCGCTAATTTTCGAGGATGATCTTAACAAACGGAGTAAAATTCATTGCAGTTACTTGAGAGCTTTGGGATACCTGGGATTAGGGCGGGACGGTGAAGCCAAAAAAGAGTTTCAAACAGTTCTAACAATGGATGCAAGCCATTTGGGAGCGAGTTTGCACCTTTATTAAAGCTTCGCTTTAATTTATGAATTATCCTTCGGTAATTCCTTACCAAAGCTTTGCTTAATTTATGAATTATCCTTCGGCAATTCCTTACCAAAGCTTCGCTTTAATTTTAATTCTATCATAAATAACTGTTAATAGTTTTTATCTCCGCCGCGTTCGTGTTCCTGGGGACACGAACACGGCGGGGCATTTTTTATAAAGCCGGCTGTACTGCCAAAAACATATACATAGTTTTGGCCTGGAGAATTTACCGAATAGCCCCGTTTACGGGAGTTTGTACGCTGCGCTAAAGCGCATATACACTTACCGCAGGATGCGCCTTCTTGAAGGTGCACCCTGTCGGAGTAATCGTTTATTTCTAAATCACCGTCTCTCCCGTTTTGTTTTCCGTCAGGCGCTTTATTTCACCTATCAATTCCGCATATTCACCGCATAAATATGCTTCAAAATGTTAAAAACGAAACAAAAACTCGCGAAAAAATAAAAAATTTGCCAAAATGGCAAACTCTTTCGTCAAGGTTATAATTCAACTGGATTCGGTTTCAATTTTATTCTTTCAATGAGAAACAGTTTAAGGGTCACTTGTCTTTCTGCTGATGCTGCTGAAATATTGCGCTATTTTATTCTCAACATCCGTAGTCATTTCTTCGAATTTAATAGAAATTCTAGAATGCAGCTCCCGATCTTCTAACCTGATAATTTGACCGACAATATATTCCGGGGAAGTTGCAGGAAATTTAATCTGACAAACTATTTCCATTCCTAGCTTCAACATGGGATTTGATTTGACAATTCCTGACAAACCCCCAAACGAAAGGTTGGCCATTTTGCAACCGGAGAACTCAACTCCATCTAAAAAATAGCTAAAAGGCAGATTCACTTCATATCTGGTAAAACTACGGCCCAATACAAATGCGGCCGGTCTTGCAACGGCCATAGCGGAAGAAGTTTGATGCAGTTTATTCAATTCAGTAAAAAAAACCAAATCCCGTGGTTCACTGTTACATTTGCAAATAATCGGAATCTTCATCTGATGAACTCGAATATCGGTTAAATACTTAAAAGCGTTACTCGATAGTCCCAAACAAAGAGTTGTTTGATCCATCGAAAGAATTCGCGCTTCATGAATCAATTTTCTACCGCGATAATCGATATACTCAATATGAACGCCGGTCCCCGGAGACATTACGTCTTCGATGGTCGGAATACCTTTCATGATGTATCCCCCCTTTTCATTAATTTCGGCCAAAAAGCAAGATCCATTTAGTTCATTCATAGTCACCGGCTCTATTTTGCAATAGCGGAGAAATAACCCCTTAGCGGCAGAAATATCATTAATTATCCTCAACAAGTTTGCTTTTTTAGCAAACTTGTTGAGGATAATTATACAGGCTTGCTATTGCCCGAAGTCTCGTATATTATCTAATAAAAAGAAACTCTATTGATACGGGGGATGTTTCTATGAAGTTTAGGCCGTGTATCGATTTACACCAGGGAAAAGTGAAACAAATCGTAGGCGGAACTTTAAATAGCCGTTCCGCTAATTTGGTGGAGAATTTCGTTTCCGACAAAAACGCCGCATACTATGCCAACCTGTTTAAACAGGATCGGCTGACCGGCGGCCATGTCATCATGCTGGGTCCCGGAAATGAGGCCGAAGCTTTACAAGCACTGCAAGCATATCCAGAGGGCCTTCAGATCGGCGGAGGCATAAATACTACCAATGCCGCCTATTACCTGGAAAACGGCGCCAGCCACGTTATTGTTACTTCTTATGTATTTAGGGACGGCAAGATTGACCTTCGGAACCTGGCGGAACTTGTTTCCGAAATCGGCAAGGACCGGCTGGTTTTGGATTTGAGTTGCCGGACGAAAAACGGCGCCTATTTTGTAGTCACAGATAAATGGCAAAAGTTTACCGATTTCGAACTCAACCCGGCTAACCTTGAACAACTTGCGGCCTATTGCGCTGAGTTTTTGGTCCATGCCGCCGATGTAGAGGGACAATGCCAGGGTATACAAGAGAATCTAGTGGCCAATCTGGGTCAATGGGTTACCATACCAACAACTTACGCCGGTGGCGCCCGCTCATTGGCCGACTTGGATTTGGTGAATCATTTGGGACAAGGAAAGCTGGATTTGACCATCGGCAGCGCTCTGGATATTTTCGGAGGCCATTTGGCTTACCGGGAGGTCTTACAATGGAAGGCCGTTCTTTAGTTTTATGATTCAGTTTTCTAGTTCTCTGGTTTTGTGGTTAATCAATACCCTATTTTCGTATTAATCCCCGGAAACCGGGTGATTCTTTTTAGTATTGGTAATAATACCCGGTTTTTGAAGCGCCGGGATATAATTACCTTGAATGGAATGATTGCCCCCGATATCCTCCGTCTGGTAAAGGTAAGACCACTCCTGTTCCGAAGTACCTATATGCTGATATTTATATCCAAAAATCGAGGCTGGAGGAACAATCGGGACCAAATCCGCCAGATTGACTACCCGGTAACTGACGGGCACAAAATAATTATAAGCATCCACGAAGGTTGGATTGCCAACCCTCGGTCCGGCGAAATTATACATTTGGATCTTTCCGTCC
This sequence comes from Bacillota bacterium, assembly GCA_029974635.1. Taxonomy (GTDB): domain Bacteria; phylum Bacillota; class UBA4882; order UBA8346; family UBA8346; genus JAEZJQ01. Next base: position 87,963 of record JARKQY010000043.1, read on the forward strand.
CTTCCTCCCATCGGAAAGGTCATGGTACTTAAAGTCAATGCTGCGAGTATGGCTAATGCCGCTCCGAGACTATGACCGGTTACCAGACATGTTTTACGGTCCAAGAAGTTGTTGGCAGCAGCGGTGATTTGCCCTATCAAAAATGAATACATTAAGAGAAATCCAAAATGAGCCTTGGCCAGTTCCAGTCTGCCGTCTTTAAACCAGATCAATGGGGCCGGTACCTGTATAAATGCAGCATCCATTATCCATTCATAAATACTTTGCGTGCCACGGATAGCGATTATGCAGTTTGCGGAGCCATCAATCGCCTCCAGAGCAAATCCCCAAAAAACTTCAGGAAGATCTTTTGAAAAGTCCCGAAACAGATCGAAATCGGTGAACTTGAATTTTTCCGGGGCAGTTTCATTCAGATATTGTTTGAGACGCGGCGCTGCCAGATGATTAGTGAGCAAAAATTCCGGGGCTTTAAATGAAGCCGTTTGACGATAAGGATACCCTGTTAAATCGACAATACCATCATAGCCGGAGTCTCTTCTACCCCTCTGATATTGATCATAAGTAAGACTACAACAATGGGCAAGCAATTTAGCCGTTTCCGGATTATAATTGTTGGCAACCACGATATGCTTCACCTCTTTTCCAAACTTATACACTATTATATTTAATCTGAATCCAGCAAGTAACTGAATAATAATAAAAAAGTCTTTGCCTGATTCAGATTCATTGGCCCACCAATGTCTCAGCCACATAATACTTGAAAATATTTCTGCCAGAATAACGACACCCTCCTTTCTGCACGTGGCAAACGGGAGGGTGTAACGTCATTCAATCATAACTTCCTTTTATAAGGATAAGATATTATGACCCTTTTGTTTATTGGAAAGCAAACTGTTCCCAAGCACTAGCGGACGTCCGGTTGGCGATTAAGGCCGTACCGTTATTTAGATCGGCGCAAACATAGTTGTTGTTGGCCAATGCCCGTAATGATACAGTTCCATTACTGTTGTTAATTCGTGTAAATTTCTCCCAAGTACCGATACCCGTCCGATTGGCGATTAATCGTCCTTCATTATTAAGATCGGCGCTGACATATTGACCATTGGCCCTGGCCAACAACGATATGGTCCCGTCGCTGTTGTTGATGACCTGAAACTGCTCCCAAGTGTCGACAGCGGTCCGGTTCGCCAATAAATTGGCGCTGTTGTTGAGATCAACGCAAACATAATTGTTGTTCGCCTGAGCCCTTATGGAAATATAATTGCCGCTGGGCGGGGGAGTAGGAGTTGGGTTAGTACTTGTAAACCTCAACCAATTAATATTAAATCCACCGCCACTGGCATATACCCGAATGGTCTGACTGCCGGAATTCAGATTAACATTGGCCGTTACAGTTGTCCAAACCTGCCAACCTCCGGTATTGGGAACGGTAGTGCTTGCCAAGGTTGTAGTTCCTCTGCGTAAGTCAATTCTGCCGGTAGTTCCGGTACTGGAAACCCGGTAATCAACCCGGTAACTGCCACTGGTTTGGACATTCACATTGTAATCCATCCAATCGCCGGTTTCGATCCAGCCTACATTTAACCCACCACCGGTATCGCTGGTGGCTTCGGTTTGAATGCCGGACATTGCATTGTAACTCTCCGCCTCAATCTGTCCGGGAATTGTTTTAGTGCTTTGAACCGGTGTCGGGGTTGGGTTCGTAGGTGTGCCGCGTTTATAAACCCGGACATAATCAATATACATATGTTGCGGAAATACTGAGTTGTCAGGATTTTGATTACCGGTGTAAGGGGTCGCCGGTCCGCCTACGGCGGTGTTAATCTGTAAATAGAAGTTTTGGTCAAATGGAGCATAGGGGTTGGTGCTTTCATTAGCGCCCGAGCAATACCATTCCGGATGATTCCGGGTTTGATACAGATTGCCGTCAACATACCAACGAAATACCCCGGCTTCCCACTCTATGTCGAATGTATGATACGCCGCATCAAAGGTCTGTCCAGACGGCAGGTAATAACTACTACCGATATACTTCCATGGATTCCCGAAATGAAGGGTCCCGCCGACTTTATTCATTTGATCACCACGTAGCTCCATGATATCAATCTCACCGCAAACCGGCCAGCCGCCGTATCTGGAAGCTGTCGGCATCATCCAGAATGCCGGCCACACGCAACGGCCCTGCGGCAGCCGCGCCCGGATCGAAACCCTGCAATATGTCCAATCACCTTTATTTTGAGAGTAGAGCTTCGCCGAAGTATAGTTATAACCATTGTAAGATTCCCTGATTGTTTTGATGACCAGGTTGCCGTTTCCATCATAATAAGAGTTGGCGGTCCGGTTGGTGTAAAATTGTAATTCATTGTTGCCGAATCCGCCGCCGCTATTGACTAGATTCCATTTGGAACTGTCGACTGCCGAACCGGCGGAGCCATTACATTCATCAGCCCATACTTGAACCCAGTTGGAATCGGTGGGCGCAGCTTGGAGTAGTGATGGCGCCGAAATAATTCCGAATAATAGCGCCATTGCCATAATTAATAATACAACCCTGCTTTTTAACACCTATTACTCCTCCTCATTTTCTTTTTTAGGTAAAACATGATTATTAACCCTTCGGATCACTAAACCTTGATCCGTAACGTTTCTAATAGAAACGTTAAAGTACATTGCAATTTTGAAAGCTACTTGCCGGATTCATGTTAAATAATACTTCCGTTCCCTCCTTCCATCAAGAAATTAGCAGGTGTTCACGCAAACGCATAGATTGTTTTTAGTGCTTCCTAAAACTTACAAACGTTACTGCCTATAAAGCACTTCAAACCGGTTATGTATCTGCTATTGAACTAAGCCGCTTGAATCTTTAATAAAGATATGTTTAAAGTATAGTCATACTTCATATATAATAATGATAACAAATCAAAGCAAGAATATCTTGGCGCATATTGCTTATTTATTGGCGAAAATTGCTTTTAGCGGTATTTTGCAACCAAAAAATGGAGTACTTCAATGATTAAAACCACTGTAAGCCCCCAAAATTTAACTGATGACTTTTATTTACCGGTGGAATATCGCTTTTTTCACACCAAGGATGAACCGGATTGTCCTCACATTAAATTTAAATATCACAACCATGATTTTTATGAATTTTACTGCCTGGTTTCCGGTAATGTTCAATTTCTAATCGAGGGAAAAATATATAAACTGCGTCCGTGGGATATTTTACTCATCAACCGCCGGGAAATTCATAATACGGTAATTCAACCGGGTGAAGTCTACGAACGCATAGTATTCTGGATTAATCCGGATTTCGCAATCAAAAACAGCACTCCCCAATCGGATCTGACATGGTGTTTTAATGCTTCGATTCATCAAAACTACAGTTTTTTACGCCCCGATTCCGAAGTATGCGTTATTCTTCAAAAAATCATCAACCGGTTTGAACGAACACTTGATTATTCGGAATTTGGCAATGAAATCCTCAAAAACTTATATCTTATTGAGTTACTGGTTTTTTTAAACAAAGCGATGCGTGAATCAACGCAGAAAATCATGGATATTGAGTATAATGACAAAGTGAATGATGTCATCTCGTATATTAACGCTAATTTAACGGAAGATTTAAGCCTGGATTCTTTAGCCGACCGCTTCTTTATGAGCAAATACAACCTATTACGGAAATTTCAGAAGTATACCGGTTGTTCCGTCTATAAATATATACGACAAAAACGTTTAGTTATGGCTAAAACTTTATTGCGGGAAGGAGAACCGGTGCTCCAGGTTTGCAAGATATGCGGTTTTGGCGATTATTCGCATTTCATCCGGTATTTCAAAGAAGAGACCGGTGTTTCACCCAAACAATACGTAAAAATCATCCAATCCGAAGCCCATTTTGTGGAATGATATCTATAGTTCAAACAACCCCCTGATATCTTCCCAGGTCAGACTATGGATGGGGTCTTGATTGTCTTCAATAATCGCGTCAAATACTGATTTTTTCCGATCCTGCAACTGGAGCATCTTTTCTTCAATGGTTCCGGTGGCAATCAGTTTATAAACCATGACCTGTTTCTTCTGACCAATCCGGTGGACTCTGTCTGTCGCCTGATTTTCCACCATCGGGTTCCACCAGGGATCCACATGGATGACAATATCCGCTGAAGTTAAATTGATGCCCACTCCGCCGGCTTTTAAGCTGATTAAAAAGGCTCCAATCTCCGGAGTTTCATTGAAACGGTTAATCCGTTCCATCCGGTCCTGGGTTGAACCATCCAAATACTCGTAGCGGATACCCGCTTCTTTGAATTTGGCTTCGATGATCCGCAGCATCTTCACGAATTGGCTGAAAATCACCATTCTATGACCGCTATCTATGGCTTCAAATACCAATTCCATCAAAGATTCCACTTTACCGGATTCCGTATCCGGGCTTACTTCAGCCAGGACCAAGCCCGGATGATCACACACCTGGCGTAATCTTGTTAAAGCCGCTAGTATAGTAATCTGTGATCCTTCCAGCCCTTTATTGCTAATACTCTCCAATACCTCTTGTTTTGCCTGTTCCAGAATTGCCCGGTAGGTATCCTCTTGCAGCTTGGTCATGAACACTTTTTGGAATGATATCACTTTCTCCGGAAGCTCCCGCAGTACTTCCTCTTTGCGCCGGCGCAAAATAAACGGGCCCACCTTCAGCTTCAGCAAATGCAATACCTCTTTCCCACCGTCCTTTTTAAGGGGTGTTACGTACTGCGAGGTGAATTTTTGCTTGGAACCCAAATAACCGGGCATCAGAAAATCAAAAATTGACCACAACTCATCCAGGCTGTTCTCAATGGGTGTTCCGGTGATTACCAGCCGATACCGGGTTCTGATTTTCTTGATCATTTTAGATCTTTGACTTTGATGGTTCTTGATATGCTGCGCCTCATCCAAAATGCAATAGTTGAATCGAAACTCCTGAAACGCTTTTTGGTCACGGTTCACGATATCATAGGTGGTAATAATGATTTGCTCCTTATAAAAGTCGTTCCTAAGCCGTTCCCTTTCCTCTGGTGAACCGTGGTATATTAAAAACCTTGTCCCGGGATAAAACTTCTCTATCTCCGCCGCCCAATTATACAAAAGAGTACGCGGACAAACCACCAGCGCCGGGCCGTCATCCGGAAGACTCTTAATCAAAGTTAAAACCTGAACCGTCTTTCCCAAACCCATATCATCGGCTAAAATTCCTCCCAGTTTGTATTTGTGCAGAAAACGCAACCAGAAGTAACCTTCCTGTTGATAATGGCGCAACTCGCCCTGAAAACCGGCCGGGATGGGACAGACTTCGATGAGATTCTTGGCGGAAAGCTCCTCCTCCAATTCGTTGTATATCTTGTTGCCCACCGTTTTGATCCCGTGAGTCAAGAATAATTGGCGGTAGAAAAACAGATTGTATAACTCATTCCGCTGTTCCGCCGGATTTTTTTCATCCAAACCCACGGCTTGATTGATAAGGTCGACTTTGGCCGCTTCTTCAATTAAAAAAATCTCTTGTCCGACCTGAATATAGCTGTCTCCATAGTTATTCTGGCGGATCATCGCCAATATTTCCTTATGACTATAGGTTTTGCCGCCCAAATTGTAATAAATCTTAAATTCAAACCAATCAATGGTATCATCCATGTTTAATTCAACCACCGGTTCCAACGCCACCGGTAAAACCTTAAATCCGGCAAAACTCTCACTGGCCTTTATTTCCCAATCTTCCGGCAGATGCCGGAAACCGGTAAGCATGAATTGAATGATTTCAGTATGACCTTTTAAGGTAATACCCTTGGCTGAAACGATAAAATGATTCTCATCCAAAAAACGAAAAAAAAGAGCCAGCGCATCCTGATTGACGGTATACCATTCCCGGTCCTTTTCCGTTGACCGCACGTAACGCGGCCCATTGGCAAGATTCAAGGTCTCAATCCCTTTGAATTCCCGGTCTCTGATTTTAATGACCGGCTCACACAGGACTTCGCCATCCTGATAATCAAAACACAGGCATATTTCAGGCTCAATTACATGCAGCCGGTGAGATGCCAATTCCGGCGAGATCTGTAACCGCATGTTTTGACGCAATTTGGTCAAAACCTCAAATAAAAACTCCCCTTGTTCTTCCGGTGGAATGGCAATGTCCGCCGGAAGCTTCGCTATGCCGGTGATGTCCACCATATGAATGGTATTGCCGGTGATCAAGTAGTTCAAATCGGCGCAATATATTCCTTGCTCTTTGAACTCATCCGTGTCGAATTGGATTTTAACCTTGGTTTCATCACCGTAAATTGAACCCCGAGGCGTTATTTTCGGCCCCTTGCTTAAGGGCGAACGGGTCTCCTCCAGGATGATTTCCCGGTTTTCAAGAATTGTAAAAATAAATTGCAGATTTTCGGGAGTTTTGGCAAAAAAGATTGCCTGGTTATCCTCGTCCTTCCTGGTCTGAATCTTGCGCAAATGATCCAATACCAAACGGTCAAAGTTGTTTAAACGGCTTAATACTTGGTTTCTTTCCCTGTATAGGGGGTAATAAGGAGATTCTGACATGGCGGCATAATTGAAAATCGCGTCTAGTAATGCTTCGTCAGCCTGAGGAGAGTCAAAAGTAAGCCGGAAATTGGCCAGTGAAGTTTTTACCAGTCCTTTCAAGGTATACCGAAAGGATAATTGGTCTTGAAACAATTCGGATGTCAACTGCCGCAATTGTTGAAAGCCTTTTGCGGCTACTGCCGGCTCCACCATCCGGGGTGAAGAACGTCCGTAGTTTTCCGTAAGAAATTTATAAATAACCGCCACCGAATGCTTGCAAAGATCTTCCCAATCATAAGGACAGTCACATTCACTATCTATATCCAAGCGGTTATCTAGGACGGCGAGCTGAATTTTTACACGGTAATCCTCACTTCCGGCCACAACCGCCTGAATCCGGAAATAGTCCTCATGGAGAGAATCGATTTGATATTTCCGGATTCGCCCTTGCCGGTAATACTGAACCCCTCGGGAATATACGGTTTCACTGGCCTGTTCCTGTAGTTGTTGGAGCAACATCAAAATCCCCCAGCCTCTAGGAGCCTGTGCGGGCAATAGGCTTTCGAAGCACATTTAGTATAGTAACATTCCCTAATACAAAATATTGTAGTTCTATGCCATAAAAAGTGCTACTCGCACAGAATCCTGGTTGAAAATAAAACGGGTCAGGCGCTATGTTCCCACCAAACCCTTTGCAATAAAGAATTAAACCGGGATGTTCCCGGTAAATACTCATGTTATCCAAATTTATGAGAACAATAAAATCACGTTGGATTATCCAAATCTTTATTGTTGAAGATAGTCGCTTGCATTTCCTTTAATTCGCGGATTATCTCCTCCCTGGTGACAAGGCCCTTTTTGTCGAGTAAATTTATAATCGCCTCTAATGCATAGGACTGGCTCATAACCAGCTCCTCCAGGGACATTTTAGGTTTTGGATTATCCGGCATTATTTTAGTCTCCTCAACAATATTATTGTTATATTCGCTTAAGATATCCAATTAACCTTTTTTTGATCAGGATTAAAGGATTCACAGCATCTAGACAATCAAGTCATGTTCAGGATATACAGAATTTTTCGGGCCATCCTGCAAATTGATATACACTAAGGGTTTTTTCGGCAGGATTAACTGGATTAACCGGATATTAATTATAAAAAGCAAATTATCCTAACAAGATACATTTGAAATTTAAGCAGTGCTGAATATAATTCTGATCGGTTATAAAAATATTTTGAACACTCCTTGTTATCAAAATTATCTTCTTGCATCACATTTATTTTTACTATATAATATCGCCATATAATATCGTCCTATAATATACTTCAATGGTTGGAAGGAGTAGCATTCTTGGCATCGACCGAACAAATATTACGGAATCTTTTTTTTGGTTTCATCCGGCTGCATATCCTGCACTATGCTTCCAATGGTCCTATCTTTGGCGTGCAAATCATTGAGGAACTTACCCGGCATGGTTACAATATGGGACCAGGGACATTGTATCCGATACTGCACGAACTGGAGATTAAAGGTTTGCTGAAAAGCATTACGGAAAAAGCGGACGGGAAACGCCGCAAGTATTATAGTACCACGGCAGCAGGACAGCTCTTCTTGGAAAAAGGCCGGCGCCAGGCCATCGAATTGGTGAAGGAAATTACCGAGGATTCCCTGGTGAAAATCTAGTAGCGGGTGGTTTTTTTACCGGATTTTTTCACTATGAAAAAACGCGATAACACTCAAGATGATTTTTGATAATTCTCCCAAAACCGGAGATCCCGAAGATCATAGCCTTCGTTATTGATTACATCATATGACCTGGTTTGGGGAGCGTTATCGACTGTCGTCCGATAGCGCCATATGTTTTTAATACCGGCGTTATAACCCGAATAAGCCGCCCGGGCCAGATTATCAATGGTACTACTGGCGCCTTTATTCCCTTCATCGTTCTCAGCCGCCGCGTTAAACGAAGCTTTTAGAATCTGCAAACCCACCCGGACATTATACTGCCAATCCGATTTAATCCGATCAAAGTCGTAGGCGTCTCCCCACGCTTTATCATTAATCTGCATAATGCCCCAGTCTGTGGAATTCGGGTTGCTGTTCCGGCAAGGTGTGCCGTCCTTATTGAACTGAGTCATGCCGCTTTCGGTGTCCGCCGTGGCCAGTCCAAGCTGCGCCGGTATGCCGATTTGTTTGCATTGCTCGGTAATATAGTCGATAACCTCTTGCCGCGATGGATTCACGCCCCGGATCTCAACTCCGGAAATGCTCGGAATAACTCCGCTATCCTTATGGATTAACCTTTCCAACGGGTTGATACTTGCATCTGCATTTGTGACGCTGGATAAACCAAAGGCATTCCGGAAATCTTGCATCGCCTGTTTATAGTTGGATACCACCTGGGGATACGAAACACCCGGCCCCTGTCCGAAGCTGTTTTTGCCCACAAGTTTCAACAATTCAAAAAGTTGCTGATTGGATAATTGATTACCGGACCCTTCCGCTACTTGCTGTGGTCCCGATTGATTCAATTGTTCCAATAATGTCAACAGCGTTTGGGCTTGATTTTGACCGCCTGGTATGGAGGATAACCGGTTTCCGTCATCATTTCGGTAGTTGGTATCCGTTAGTCCGTATCCAGTGCCCTCCATACGGTTAAGTAATGATTGGAATACCGTTAGAAAATCGCGATTAGTACCGGTTGAACCGGGAATCGAATTGTCAACTGCAAGATTTTCGTTGATTGGATTTCCTGAATTGTTCTCGTGGTTTATCGGAAAAAATGCCTTGTGATCATCCACGCCGTTTATCGGACTCATTTTGAATAATCCTTTCCTACATTCACTGATTCTCCGGGTTTAAAGGCAAATGAAAGCTGGTTTCCTTTTCCCTTTAATGATCGGTACAAATTGCAATTTTCTTAATAGAAATAAAAACAGCGATTTACCGAACAAATATGGACTTATTTTCCGTTTCCGCCGCGTCAAAAGAATATCCGCTGTCTTGAGTGTTTGAATGGTTAATTCAGTTGTTATGAATAAATAAGCCAAGCTGGTACTCATTATCGACTTGGCTTTTTTAATGCAACCTTCCAATCATCCCCCAGGATCTTCTGCTTCCGGAGCCATAGGTTACGGAATTGCGAGACCTGGAAGGAAGGATCGGTAACAGTGAAGGTATATGTATCGTTGTCATTCCGTTCAAAATCGTTATAACCGGTTTTATCGAAAAAAGCTCTATTAAGATAAGCATTAAAGTTATTTTTGGCAATTTTAGCATTTTTCTTGCTGAGATCAGTTAAAAAAGCATCTATTTTATTATAATTATTGACGGTATTACCATAAATAGCGGACACAGGATTTACTCCATCCGCCGCAGTGGTAACCGTATAGCTTGTCTGCCGGCTCTGGACGTAGCTTTCAAAATCGCTGTGATTATAAGAATAATCAAAAACGGTATTATTGGCGGCATGGTGCGGCACATTCAAGTCGGCAAAGAAATGACAGGCATAACCTAAAAGATAATGGTATTACAAATTACAAACGGCGGCGTCATCGAGTAGTATTCTTCGAAGTACTCTTTTTCCGTACAATAGTATTGCTATCAATCCATAATTATATTAAAAGAGACCGTTAGGCCTCTCTTTTAGAGCATTTTAGCGACTTCATTCTAAGTATCCTATATTTTCCCAACTTATTGTTGCAGAATGCCTTTGTCCTTTAAAATCGTATAGCCTAACATTTTAGAAACGAGTTCGAAAGATACGGTATCATTCTTAAAGATAAAGGTGGCCTTGATTCCATCCCATTCAAATAAATTCTGAAAGTTTATTTCAAAGGTGGTATTGTTTACCCAACAGCCCTTAGCCGCTAGTTGATTCGTTCCCGGAAAAGGGTAAGCAGGTGGTGATTGATTCGATTGATTGATCCGATAAACATCATCCAAACCGATATGAATTTCATTTTTTTTCGTACCGTAAACCCACTCTTGATAAATACATTCATTGGGATTATTCCCAAATTGGAAGGACAATGAGATGCTATCATCCATTCTATATTGTTTACCGGAAATAATATTGCACAATTCGGGCAATTGGGAGACCGGTTTGGCTTTGGGCGTTTGACCGACTTCTGTGATGATTTTGTTCAATGCCGCTTCCGATGCCGGATTCTTAGCTAATGGTTTATCGGACTTAATTGATGCCAGAATATAATTCGTGGTGAAAGCAAAAGGCAGCGGATAATCCATTCCCAAATTCCCACCGGTAAATACCACGACTAAATTAGATTCCGGGATGACAAAGATGTATTGCCCTCCAAAACCTCTGGCCGAATAGCCTTCGAAGTCCGTAGTCCTCGGGCGTGAGGTTGTAGAAACATCTTTCCACCATTGATACCCATAATCTCCTTCACCTGTATTATAATTTGGATAAGCAAACCAAGGAGCCTTAATCTGTTTTTGGGTGGATACTTGAACCCATTTTTCGGGAACAATTTGTTGACCGCCCCATTTCCCCTTTTGTAAAAAAAGATAGCCGAACTTGGCCATATCGGCGGGCGTTAAATATAATCCGCCCCCGCCTTGCGCAACGCCTTTCGGATCGGAAAACCAATGTATATCATTCATTCCCATAGGATCGAATAGTTTTTCCTTGCCATACTCCAAAGCGCTTTTCCCGGTTGCTCTTTGGAGAATAGCTGATAGCAAGTGGGAAGCACCGGTACAATAATAAAAACTTTTGCCGGGTTCCTGGATCATTTTACGATCAAGTATAAATTGCACCGGATCTTTACTGTTCATCATTTGGGTCGTAGAATAGGTTTCCAGGCTATTGTCAGCTTCTTCAAGCCAGTCAAAACCGGCAGCCATCTTTAGAAGGTGTTCCAAGGTCAAGGCTTTCTTTCTTTTGTCCAAATTGGCAATCTTTACATCCGGAAAAAAGCTGACCGCCTTATCATTGATGGATTTTATATATCCTTCATTGATAGCAATCCCAACTAGAGCAGAGGTAATACTTTTGGTGCACGAGTCTAAATTTTGTTTTATCCCCTTTTGGTAAGGATAGAAATAAGCTTCGGTCACCAAATAACCGTTCCGAATAATTAACAGACTATGGATTTCTTTTTGCTGCTCTTGAATGAATTCAATCATACTCCGGATATAACTCGAATCCATCCCCTGCTCCTCCGGGGTCGAGGTCCGCCATTCCGCCCCCGGCCAATATTCATCCGTTGCGGTCGTTTGGCCGGAATCCGTCCTTGTAGTTCCAATTACACTGGTAATTGAACATAACGCAACTGTAACTATAGCAATGAGGAGAATTCCCAAAAACGTCCGTTTGGTTAATAGCCGGTTATGATTTCGTTTTGTTTCCAAAATATGCACCATCCTTTGTTCCATATTAGTAGTACTCATTGCAACCACCGTTTTAAACTCGGGTTGAACACCGCGCAAGGTATGGATTATTGCTAACAAGTGAGCCGCATAAGTACTGGGTAATACCCCGGTTTCCAAAACCTGATCATCGCATGCCAATTCCCGGCTGGTCTTAAGTAACCGTACTGCAATCCAAATCAACGGATTAAACCAATAGATGATTGCCACTAAATATACTATGCTTTGTCGAAGATTATCATAGCGTTTTATATGTGATAGTTCATGAAGTAATATGATCCGGCGTCGTTCATCGGACCAATTGTCAGCCGATTCCGGTATTATGATAACCGGTTTAAAACAGCCCAGCACCACCGAGACCGGAACAGTGTTCGCAAATTTCATGATTACGGGCGAATCCAATCCAACTTGAGCCTTAAGTCCATCAAGTATTAACAACCATTTATTATCGGCAATCCGGATGGCGTTTCGTTTGAGGTGATATATTCTAATATTCTCCATAAGCAACTTGCCCAACATGATCATTACGCCAATGCTCCAAATTGCGAACAACCAGACGGACCAATGCGGTAATTGATTCGCTAGAGCAGTTCTTATGGGTATTTGTGGATTGATTCGGATAACCGGTTCCGGTTTTTGATTTGCCGGTTGATTTGCATCTAAAGAAAGAGCCGTACCTTCATTCACTCCTGGATGATTACCGTTGAGAATTTGTGGATTAATTCGGATAACCGGTTCCGGTTTTTGATTTGCCGGTTGATTTGCATCTAAAGAAAGATCTGTACCTTCATTCACTCCTGGATGGTTATCGTTGAGAAACGCAATCCCTTGGGTTAATAATGGGATCGCCAAAAATGATATAACCGTTAAAAATAAAATCAGGTGGATGGTTTGAGGGCGAAATCGGCTCCGGAGTTTTACCAGCAGGATAATGATCGCCAAAATAACGGTTCCTTTGATGGTTCCATCGGCTAACATGATGAACCAATTCAAGCTGATGTTATTAAAATTACAAAGTACATGCATCAATCCATTCATCATCCTATCGCCCCTCCTTACGCGCTTTTTCAATTAAAGCACTGATTTCATCGAGGTCTTTTTCACTTAAGGACTCCATTTCCAATAAGGCCGCCATGGCTACACCGGGGGAATTATTGAAAAAAATATTCAATAAATTGTGTAATGCGGTTTTAACTGCTTGTTCCCGAGGGACAGTGGGAAAATAAAGATATTGTTTCCCTTGCGCTTCGTGACGCAGATGTCCTTTCTCCTCCAAAATTCGGAGTAAGGTCCGGACTGATGAATAATTAAGGTCTTCCTTAAGGTCGGTTTGAACCTCGGCAGCGCTGGCAGATCCCCGCCGGTAAATAATATCCATAATTTGCCGTTCTCGTTTGCTCAGATTGGCCTGATCCAAGCAACTCACTCCTTTATCGTTCAAGTGTTAAAATTTTAACATATATCTGCTTAAATTTTACCACTAAAAAATCTGGATGTCAACTATTTACTGTTAAAAATTTAGCAGATGAATCATTCTCTTAAATATTACTTATAAAAAATTTTCCTCGAACTTGTCTTTTATCGAATCCCAAAATCTCTATTCCTTGTTTTAATAGCCTTAAAAGCGAAACTGCTCAGGTAAATCCTTCTCCGGAGAAGTTTTACAAAGTTCATTAGCAAACCATTTATGTCAATAAAAAAACCCTTGATAATCAAGGGTCTATAAGTTTGGTGCCGAAGACCGGAATCGAACCGGTACGGTCTTTTGGACCGAGGGATTTTAAGTCCCTTGCGTCTGCCAGTTCCGCCACTTCGGCAAAAATTTATTTAATATTTATAGCAACTCGAAATCACATCAAAAAGTGGAACAGTAGTAATTATAATATGATCCAGGGGATTTTGTCAAGTATCCTTATATTACCTTATGCTTCTGAACTAAAAGGTGTTTCTATTCGACGTAAATAACTTCCAAACCCTTACCAATTGTGATATAATTTGATTTCAAGAGAGTCATTCCATTAGATGTATAGACATTAAGACATATATTCCGCTCAGGATGGTTTTGTCATGTGGTCCATTGTAGCATCAATCAAAGGAGTTACAAGGAGGTGGTGGCTGGATTTATAACTGTTTTTGTCAAAGTGTTTTCAAGAGAAAAATTAGTAAGTCTGAGGCAGTAAAGGAAAGGAGAATGTAAGTATGTTTTTGAAAAACAATGAGAAATTGCTATTATCCTTCTTGAGTGTAATTTTATTGGTTTCCGCGCTTATGATGGCGGGTCCGGCTGCCGTAGACGCGGCGAACCGGGGAGCTTGGGCGCCGAATGTGGCTTATGCGACGGGTGATACCGTTACATATAACGGGGTAATGTATCAGTGTCTACAAGCCCATACTTCCTTGGTAGGTTGGGAGCCGTCAAATGTCCCGGCTCTATGGAAACAAATTGCCACTCCATCGGTGACGGCGACTCCGACTCCCACCAGAGCGGCAACCGCTACCCCAACTGCAACTAGAGCCGCAACAGCGACACCAACTCCCACTAGAACGGCAACCGCGACTCCAACTCGAATAGCAACGGCAACACCTACTCCGACTCCGGTAAGCACCGGGATTGTATTGTCAATTAACGGTAATGTATTAACCTGGACTGACTCCGCAAACGGCAATGACTATCATGTTTATAAAAACGGCAACTGGCTAGCCTGGACCGCTAACCGTACTTATACCATCAGTGGCGCCGTAAACGGCGACACTTTCTATGTAACCAACGGTAACGTAAGTGTACATAGCAATACGGCTACCTATGGAAGCAGTTCAACTCCGACCCCAACCCGGGTTGTAACAACGACTCCAACAATTACCGCAACCCCGACGCCAACCAGAATTGCGACCGCAACCCCAACGCTCATACCGACCGCCACACCCGGGGGAGTGATTACAACCGGCACCATTAGGTTCCATTTGCATTTGGGCGTTAGTCAAACCCAAGACCAGATGGTATTGAACGGCGATAACTACACCGATCTGATCATGTCCAATTTCGTCGCCGGCGTCATGTTGGGCCATCTTGTTGAAACATATTACCCGGGGATCCAGTATAATAAAGACTATCTCTACGGTTCCATCATCGCCCAGTTGCTTCAGGAAAATATGGCCACGCAGTTATATCAGGCCGGCCAAAACTTGATTGCCCCGGCGCCGGAACAACAAGCCGTCATGGGAGTGGGCCAGGGCGGTCCTTACCAGATTAACAATTATGCGGTGGACATGATTGGAGGGTCTACTACCCCTACCGGTTGTTCTTTGATCAACTTCATCGCCCTGCAAAAGAATATCGGTTTTACCATGGCGCAAGCCCCGACCCAATATACCAGAGTCACCCCGTCGTCATTCAATAATAAATACTACAGCCCCATGCTGACGGCTTATTTCCATTACATGGATTTGGTGGCTTTGAACCAGGTCGGCAAAGGGCCCGGTGGCTGGCTGACCCCGTGGCAGCCTGCATTCGACAATGCCATGGAGCGCTTTAAATCGTTACCCGGCGGCTTCCTGGATGTCATTTTGAATGTCGCTTATAACCAGGGCTTCTACGGCGGCCTGACCGCCAGTTATAGTCAGATGGGCGCCACGGCGACGGCATCCACTATTGCCACGGTGAGATCCTATACTTCGGTATGGGGCAAGACCAGCACCTACGAGCAATACCCGTACCAGGTGATGTATTACCTGGATCAGATGTATGGCAATCCGATTCCGACCACCAGCCCGACCACGCTGATCAACCCGGGAAATCACATCGCCTTCAGGATGACAGAGCTGGCAAACGTGTTTTCCAACGTATATCGGACCCTGGCCTATGTTAACGGCTCCGGCCAATATAACTATATCTCGGCAGCCCAAGCCAGTGCCGCTTTTAACTCCGGCTTGTCACAGGCCGGTGTCGCCAGCAACGCGGTCCTGGATCTGAGTAATGCCTCCGACCGGGCGAAAATCTTCAGCGCATTGGAGAAAGCCACCCTTAACCTGGAGACGAGCCTGGGGATGAAGTTTAATGCCACGACCCTTAGCCAATTATAAAAATGAGGCTGGGTTAGATTATGTAATATCATAAAAAGAGAAGCTCAGCCAAAAAGCTGAGCTTCTCTTTTGCAGCTCTATCTGAGACTAAATGTTGATTATCAAACACAAATAAAGATGTTTCTTTACATCAACGCCAAAAACTTCCAAGCTTTTGCCGGTTGTGATATACAGAACCTAACCTCAAAACATATTCTTCCTCCGCAATAAAACCACTCCCACCACTACTAACAGCAGGGAAAAGGTAATGGTCATCCCAAAAGCCCAGGGAGAATGCTGGAAGGGTACGGCTACGTTCATTCCGAAGAAACTAGCGACCATGGTGGGCAAAGCCATGACAATAGTAACCGAAGTAAGAAATTTCATGACGATATTCAGATTGTTGGAGATAATCGAAGCAAAGGCATCCATCGTGCCGCTTAAGATATTACTATAGATTCCAGCCATTTCAATGGCCTGTTTGTTCTCGGTGATAACATCCTCCAGTAAGTCCTCATCGTCGGGAAACATCTTCAGGATCTGATTGGTCATGGCCGTGTCGGGATCGACAGCCGTATGGAAAGGCCGTAATTGTAACCGTAACAGTTTTTCCATGACGATTTCATTAGCCCGCAGGGAAGTGGTGAAATAAACCAAGCTCTTCTCCAAATTAAGCAACTTGATTAACTCCTCGTTTTTCATGGATTTATGCAATTGAGACTCGATTTCGCCGGATTTCCGGTCGATTTGCTTTAAGTACCGCAAAAAATAACAAGCGGTTTTTAATAAGATTTGCAGTACGAACCGGGTCCGCTTAAAGGTATGAAAAGTCTTGTCTTTGGCATATTCGAAATCGGTAAATATGGGGTTCTCTTTTAGGCAAACCGTGACCATGGTGTTTTCATTAATAATCATACCCAGCGGAACCGTATCGTAAAGTAAATTCCCATCCGGTCCTTCGGAAAGCGGAATATTGATGAGAATCAGAAGCTGGGCATCCTCCACCGTAATCCGGGAACGCTCTTCTTCATCAAGAGCCGCTCGCAAGAGATCGGGGTTAATTTTCGCTTCGGTTATGACCTGGGTCAATTCCGCTTCGGTGGGACTAATGAGGTGAATCCAAACACCCTTTTCCGCAAGGTTAGCTGTCTGGGTCATTCCATTATTTACGGTAAGATAGGATTTGAGCATGGCCGGGCCTCTCCCTTCAAAGTTATTATTAGATCAACATGATGCATGATGAACACTTTGAATCGAACCCGGCTGCATATGAAGTGTAGTTTTTATTAAGAAGTTAAATGAGGCTAATCCATTCCTTCACTTTGAGCAGAGTTCGACAACAAAAGCTTATAATATGGGAATAAACCATGACATAAATTACTACTGTCCGCTTCCATTGTCTCCACCTGCCTTTTATGATTTACATTCCTTTCTTAAGATACTCTTATTATGTTGATTTGTCAACTATAAAACCACGCTTTTATCTTCAATCCCTTCCCTATTAACGTTCTGTCCTTGCCCTGGATGAAGATCCATGATTTTTTATTGGAATTAGGTTCGCACGCAGTATCGAGGGATTATATAAAAAGATTTTCGATAAATTGGACATGTTGATCCCATCCGATGTCCAAACGAATATATTTTGTGTCAGCTGCTTGGGACATAATCAACAAAAAGAGTCCTTCCTTTAGGACTCTTTGTTTTTTGTTTCATGGAGGCGGCACCCAGATTTGAACTGGGGAATAAAGGTTTTGCAGACCTCTGCCTTACCACTTGGCTATGCCGCCGTTTTCGGTCTTAAAAACGCGTGACCCTCTATGAGGGTCTCAATATATATTAATTATATCATAAATAATATTCATTTTGGAGCGGAAAACGAGATTCGAACTCGCGACCCTCGCCTTGGCAAGGCGATGCTCTACCACTGAGCTACTTCCGCTTATAGAAAAAACTTCCAAACTTCACACTTCTGACTTCAAACTTTCTAAATGGTGCCACGAGCCGGAATCGAACCAGCGACACGAGGATTTTCAGTCCTCTGCTCTACCAACTGAGCTATCGTGGCGTCTGCATTTGCTGTGAAAAACTTCGTTAACAATACACTATTATAAGTTATCTTTGCGGAAATATCAAGCAAATATTTTATGCTTTTACTTGATTTTTGTTCATTGATCACTGTTTTTAAAATGGCGGAGCCGATGGGACTCGAACCCACGGTCTCCAGCGTGACAGGCTGGCATGTTAACCGACTACACCACGGCTCCGTAACTAGCAAACTAAAGAACTAAAAATGGTGGGCAGAATAGGATTCGAACCTACGACCCCCTGCTTGTAAGGCAGGTGCTCTCACCAGCTGAGCTATCCGCCCAAGGTACACGCCCGAACTCTTGACGAACGCATTTAATAGTATACCGAAAAACATTCCATCTGTAAATAGGCAATTTAATATTTTTTCGATCAAAATTATGGAATTATTAAATAGACTCTCTGGACCACGGAATTTCCGGAATTTGATATTCGCCGATTTTTACCGTACTGTATGCGCCGTGGTAATCTGTGCCGCCGGTAACAAACAACCGGTAGCGGTCCGCCATCCTCAGGTATTGGGTTACCAAATCCGGAGTATGAGCGGGATAATAAACCTCCAACCCTTTAAGACCCGCCTCCACCAGTTCGGGGATTAACCGGTTGTTGTCCATCCGCCCGGGATGAGCCAATACGGGAATCCCGCCGCTGACTTTGATTAACTCAATGGCTTCAAAAGTATCGATCTCCTGATGCGGCTCGTAAGCCAACCCGTTTTTTCCCAGGAAATGTTCAAACGTCGCCTGCCGGTGTTCCCGGTTCACAAACCCCGCTTCCTCCATTGCCCTGAAGATATGACTCCGGCCCACGAATTTGCTGGTGGTCTTAGCCCGTACTTTATCCCAGGCCAGAGGAATACGATGTTTGTTCAATTTCTTGACCATGGCCTTGGCCCGGCCATTCCGGGATTTGATGATTAATTCCAATTTTTGTTGTAATCCGGGAGAATGGATGTTGAAATCATATCCCAATACATGAACTTCAGTTGCTCCATAATCGGTGGTTAACTCGATCCCCGGGATAAGTATAAAATTCTGTGTTAAGGCCGCTAACAAACCTTCAGGAACTCCCGCAATGGTATCGTGATCGGTCAGCGCAATTCCGGTCAAACCCCTGTCAATGGCCTTCTGAATCAATTCGGCCGGTTTTAAGGTTCCATCCGAATATGTTGAATGAATATGCAGGTCGTAACCCATTGATACTCCTACCTAGAAATGACCTAACGATTTTTTACCACAGAGGTCACCGAGGGCATTTAGTAAATCATTATTCTGAAAACGGGATGCGGTTTTGGAATTCTCCGTGTTCTCCGTGACCTCTGTGGTGAAATAAGATTTTTCATCCTTGCGATTGCCCCGGCAAGCCGGAGTGGACGACTAATGAGAATCTATCGCCGCCGGACTTTAAAACCCTGAACTCCAAGAATCCGGATGGCGGTCTCAACGGCCTCACTGTTTTCCATGGCGATTCGTAAGGTCCCGGCATCGCCTTCCCTTACCCTTAGGATTTCAATATCTTTGATATTTAAACCGGCCCTTGATAAATGCAGCAGTACTTCCTCAATTGCCCCGGGCTTATCCTCGATAGTAACCACCATCTCATAGAGCAAGGTTAAGAATCCTTTATTTTTAGCCGGTATTTGCCTCCGGGTTTCCCTGGCGGTATCAAGAAACTCCCGTAAACCCGGATGATCTTCCTGGGTCAACAGCAGTTTTAACCTCTCCAATTCTTGTTGAAAAGAATCAATGGCCCGGATAACCTTGTCCTTATTTTGAAAAACAATCCCTTCCCATACAGCCGGTGATCCTAACGCAACTCTGGTGGTATCCCTGAATCCGCCTGCGGCAAGGTTAAGGGTTCCGGGATGCTTCCCCTCCTCCATCCCGGCAGTGCGAACTAATGTTGCGGCTATTAAATGCGGTAAATGCGAAACCATAGCTACAGTCCGGTCATGCTCCCCGGCAGTCAACTTAATAATGGTGGCACCTATTAGTTTAACCAATTCAACCACTTTCGCGATGGCTGTTTCCGGGGTACGGGGATCTTCAATAATAATATAAGCGGCATTCTGGTACAAAAAAGGATCGGCAGCCTCAATCCCATGCTGTTCGGAACCGGTCATGGGATGCCCGGCCACAAAATAATGGGTACTGGGTAAAAACTGCATTACATTCTCCAAAATCGATTCCTTGATGCTGCCTAGATCGGTAAAAATCGTTCCGGGGCGGGTGAAAGGAATACACCGGCGAATCATCTCCGGTATAGTTTCCACTGTAGTGCCCACGAAAACGACTGCGGCCCCTGAAACCGCTTCTTCCAAATTAGCCGGAACGGCGCTGATAGCCCCTATCCGGTAAGCTTCCTGGATGGCTTCCGGACTCCGGTTCCAACCGCTTACCGTAAAGCCGGCTCTGGTAAGGGCAAGCCCCAGTGAGCCTCCCATCAAGCCTAAGCCAATAATGGCGATTTTAGTCGCAGAACGGCCAACGGGATGGTCCAATTCCAGCATTACAAATCACGCCCCAATACTTGAACAATAGGCCGAATATCCGCCATTAAATTCCTGAACTCTTCAAAATTCAAAGATTGCGGCCCGTCAGACAGGGCGTTTTCCGGGTTAGGATGGACTTCAATTAAAAGCCCGTCGCAGCCAACGGCAATTGCCGCCCGGCTCAACGGGGTAACCAATTGACGTTTCCCAGTCCCGTGGCTGGGATCGACCAATATCGGCAAATGACTGAGACGCTTCACTAGCGGGACGGCGCTTAAGTCCAATGTATTCCTGGTAGCGGTCTCATAAGTTCGTATGCCGCGCTCACAAAGGACCACTTGATAATTGCCTTCATTTAAGATATATTCCGCCGCCATTAGCCATTCTTCGACAGTAGCGGCCAAACCCCGTTTTAAAATTACCGGCTTGTTGATTTTGCCGATCTCCCGCAACAACGTAAAGTTTTGCATATTGCGGGCTCCCACTTGCAGCATATCGGCATATTCCGCCACCAATTCCACTTCCATGGGATTGACGACTTCGGTAACAAATGAAATTCCAACCTCCCGGCTGACGGATTTTAATATTTGCAGTCCTTCCTTCTCCAACCCTTGAAAAGCATAAGGCGAAGTCCGGGGTTTAAAGGCCCCGCCGCGCAACATGCTTGCACCCGCCTGTTTTACGGCTTTAGCGGTTTCCAACATTTGATCCTCGGTCTCAACGGCGCAAGGACCGGCGATCAATACCACTTTTTCGCCGCCGAACTTAACATTCCCCACTGTTACGGTGGTGGTAGCCGGTTTAAATTCACGGCTGGACAGTTTAAAAGGCTGTAAAATCGGGACGACCTTTTCAACCCCGTCCATTACTTCCAGCGATTCCATGATCCCGGATTTCTTCTGCCCGATTACCCCGATAATGGTCCGTTCTACACCCTGGGATAGATGAATTCCAAACCCCCATTCCCGCAATTTTTCCTGCACATGGCGGATTTGAGCCTCCGAAGCTTTCCCGTTCATAACTACAATCATAATAATTCTCCTCCTACCGTCCTACATATTTTTCCCGGATAAGGTCCGCGGAATTTAGAATATTATAACAGGATCAAAGTTCTTTGTAAACTAATTATCCGGAGTATAGTTTCGTCTAAAACCTTAATTCCAGATAATGAATAGCTTTCGCGGCAATTGTTTTGACAGTTTGGTTAAAAAAGATTAGAATAGTAAATCATATTGGAAATTTCATGGTGACCGAAGATGGCCAAATCAACCCGTCATGCCGCTAAAAAAATCATATTTGAAACCCGGGTTCCTTCAATAAACGCTATGCCGCTTATTGATTATTTAAAAGAGGCTGCGCCGTTTTCAGGGCGCGGCCTCCGCAAGTACTTTTTTAAGGGCCTGGTTATATTGAATAACCGCCGCGCCCATTCTACGGCGTTGGTCAAATCCGGCGATGCGGTGGTTGTATTTGAAGATACCGCGGCCAATCAAAGCCTAGAACCCGAAAACATCCACCTGGACATTATTTATGAAGATCAAGAACTGCTAGTGATAGACAAACCGGCGGGTTTGCTGGTCCACCCGGTAAAGGATATTATTTCCGGGACCCTGGCCAACGGCGTGGCTGCATATTTTCGGAAAATCGGGCTAAATACCAAAATTAGGCCGGTCAACCGCCTTGATTCCGGAACCTCGGGCCTGATAATTTTTGCAAAAAGCGCTCCGGTTCAAGATTCTTTAAGTGAGGCGATTCAACAACACCTGATTCAAAGGATATATTACGCAGTCGTGAAGGGGATTCCCCGGAACGACGAAGGAACCATCAATGCCCCTATCGCGGAAAACAGAGGTCGCCGCTTCGTCTCCGCGGCCGGACAGTCCGCGGAAACCCATTTTCGAATTGTCGCGAAGTTCAACGATGCCTGTTTGCTGGAGTTAAACCTTAAAACCGGAAGAACGCACCAGATTCGGGTTCACTTGCGTCATCTCGGTTGTCCAATCATAGGCGACGGACATTACGGGGTTATTTCGAAACATATTAACCGTCCGGCGCTGCATGCCGGAAAGCTGGATTTTTCCGCATCCAATTTTAATATTCCACAATTAATCGCTCCGGTTCCTGATGATATCCGAAAATTACTGGATGAGATAAAGACTATAACTTAATAACCGGACATTGCAAGTCACGGATTAAATCATTTATCTTCACGCATCTTCCCCAAGTATCGTTCAATTGATCATACTTGTTCTGCATTTTTTCAGGGTAGCGTTCAATATTTTTTCCGTCAAAAGCCCATTTTCTTACTTTGGGCAAATCCAAGACATAAAGTGTTTTTTGTTTGAGGAAAATGTAATATACGAAGTCAGCTTTCACACCCCTATCGGGAATAAACCAGCCCGGAGTATTCCGTTTTTTGTTGCTCCAGGTCTCCAGAAAAAAGTTCCCATACTTGTCCTCATTTTCGGTTTTAATATCGATGAAGTATAACGCTTTGCCCTTTTTAGCGATTAAATCACCAAAGTTTTGCTGAAAAGTAAGCACCAGTTCATTTCTTTCTTCCGTATTCACATATACGAACTCATCGAATTGAGTTTTCAAATAGGGTTTAATCAACTCATAACCCAAGATTTCAATTTTTTGACATTCTTTAAATGAATTCATCGTTTCTCTCCTGTTCAGGGATGAATCAATAGTTATTTTGTTATTATTCTAAATCGTTATATGATTCCCTTTTTGATTTACATTCCTCATTTGTTTTGGGCAATGAAATTGGCGGCAAGCGCCGCCAATTTCATTACTCGGATTTCTTATTCTTTCTATTCGTATCATCCTTATCCTTGTTATCTCTATCTTTTCTATCGTCACGATCGTTATTATTCCTGTCTCTATCCTTTCTATCGTCATTATCGTTGTCATCCTTTGCATTAAAGGGAACAACTACTGTGCCGGTCACCGTTCTGGAATTGCCGGAACGGTCCGTAGCAGAATAGGTCACCGTATACACCCTGTCCTCATGCTTGTTTCCGTCCCTTTCAGCCCGCAGGAAGAAACTCCGATCATCGGTTCCCAAGGATGTCCCACTGATATCCGCATTAGCATCAAAGGTTTGATTACAAGTTATGGATACCAATCGGATCTCCGGATCGGGATCCTCATCGTCCTCGACCTGGATATGAGCTGTGATTTGAATCATTTTGTGATTCGCCGGCAATAACTTGTTCGGCGAAAGGGAAACCGTCAAATGCGGCGGTTTTGTATCCTTAACCGGAATTGGAGTAGGAGTTGCCGCGGGTATGGTCGGTTCCGGCACCGGAGTTGGTGTACTACTAACGATAACCGGTGGTATGGTTGGTTTTTTGGTTCCCGAGGGAGGAGCTGCTTGAACCCTTACATCCCACGATTGCGAAACACGACCCGTATGTCCCGGTATGACATCGGCAATGGTTAAAGTTATTTTATAAACGCCGGGTGTTGTAAATATATACCGGAAATCTTTATCAAACGAGTATCTTTGCCCATCAACAAACCAGGTATACTGAAGGCGGAATGGATATCCCTGTACCTCAGCGTCTCCTACGCCGGAAACCTGCAATGGGGCTGTTCCGGCTAACGGAGTAATCCTGCTGCGGGAAGTTATCACCGGAGACTTCACTTCAATCTGGACCTGTGAAGTAACGGCAGTGTGGTATAGCCGGTCCCTGGCTGTTACTTTGACTGTATACAGTCCCGGCCGGGAAAAAGTATGCCGCATCGGGAGGGAAGTAAAGCTTCGCTCAAAAGATCCATCGTCAAAATCCCATCTATATTCAATTTTCGTAGGACCGCCATCAATATGTAAGATAGGAGTAAAAGTAACTTCCACGGGTACGACGCCGCTGTACCGGGATGCCGTTACCTTTAGTGAAAGCTCCGGCGCTTTGGCATCAATGGTTAAATTTTTGGTTACCACGGTTCCATATATCTTGTCAGTAACAACTAACCGCACTTGATAACGCCCCGGATCAGTGAAGACATGGGTGGGGTTAACCTCATTTGAGAATGTCCCGTCATTAAAGTCCCAATAATACTCAACCTCGGTGGGACCACCCTTGATTTTAAGATCTGACCGGAAATTTACCCGAAGCGGAATTGAGCCCGACCACCTGGAAGCATCGGCCGTAAGCGTTAAAACCGGCGGAGTAACATTTACCGTATAAGTCCATGGTTCGATTTTTAAATTCGGATGATTCTGGTCGAAAATGGTTAACCGAACGGTATAGTCCCCGACTTTACGAAAAACATGCTGCCCTGAAGCCAGCTTGGAGGTGTAACCATCTCCAAAATCCCATAAATACTGTATTGAAGTGGATTCGGTGCCGAAAATAGCCGGTTCGGCTTTGTAAGAAACGGTTAATGGAATCGGACCAGCGCTTGGAGTGATACTGGCCGTATTCTCTATGGTGAAATCCAGAACATCAATATTCCACGCCTTTTCAACAACCGCACCCAGTGAATTAGTAATTTTTAATTTTATTTGATATATACCCGGCCGGCGGTATGTATGTTCAACGGTTTCAACGGTTTGAACCGGTGTCCCGTCTCCAAAGTCCCAGATGCATTTGGATGTTGATTGATAATGGTTGGTTATATTTGCAAAGCCACGAACGGTGAGATCCTCATATCCTTCGGACGGAGATGTGCTGGGATCGGCTTCCAAAGGTTCGGGAACCTGTATATCAAACTGAAATACATCTTTATTTTCAGGATTGGACAATTGAATAACCGCCACGCCGGCTGCAAATGAGCTTTCAAAGCTATTGCCCGTCACTTGATTCCCGTCGGGCAGGGTCCATTTCCAGTCTGACGCCGGAATACTCACCACATCCAGCTTAAACCGTCCTGGGGCGTTCATTTCGGTTGCATTAACCCGCACCTGGTTTTTTTGAAACTTGCCGATAAAATTTAATTTAGCCCCATATTTTTTTAAAATATTATTATATTTTCCGGCATATAGCGTAATACGGCAAATCTGTCCCGGCTGGAGCACCAGATCACCTGTTTCCTTTTGTTGAGGGTTAAATGAATCGATAGTCTGCGATTTACCGTTAGTACCTATAACTTCTACTTTCACGGCGGCCTTTTGATTGGTAAAAAGCCCTTTCTTTTCAAAGGAGATTTCCCAAACAACCTTGGAAGTAAACTGCAAAGGCTTTTCGGGAAAGGTCAACACCCGTTGTTCATCATAATTGCTTACCCCAAGCGCGACTTCCTGGACGCCATAGAAAGTTTTAGTTTGGGGCGTATTTCCGAGCACGGTTTGACTCGTAAAAGCCAAAAACAGAGTTACTATGCCGATGATAATCATCTTCTTCACGTTAATCTCTCCTTCCTATCTCAATTTATCGGTTTTTTCGCCGTTATCTATAGCTATGATTTCCGGAATGCGAACCTGAGTCTATTTCCGCCTTATAGCAAGCGGAAATTATCATTGCAGCTTCTTCAATACTCACCTTTTCACGGAGTAACAATCCCGAAATTTGACATGCCGCATTCCCTAACCGTTCATCGGTATAATCCACATCACCGGAATGTAACAAAGCGATAATCTCCTGTTTATTCAGATGATTAGCCTGCAAAATATCCCTCATTTTTTGAATGACCCTCGCCTTCTCAGTTATCATTTTGGTTCACCTCTTTTCGGGGGGCTGATAATTTGAAGAAACGCCGGTTCGATATATCTCTTTCCTAATCAGTATTCATTATTAGTTCTTTGCTTGACTATCATTGTACTACCCATAAATAAAATAAAAATAAAAAACTATTAAGATAAGCAAAAAAACATGAAACTCATTCTTTGCTTACGGAAGATAACTGCCAAACTTTGTGACGAGTATTACTGTTTAATGTATCTTCTCTCTATAATAATAGAACAGTTTGGATACCTCCGTTGCCAAACGGCAAATCAAGGGCACTCATTGAAGGATATTCGGTGATACCAATTTGATTTTATTCAAGATAAAATGATAGTAAATAATTACAATCGCATCTGACATCGATGTCATTTTTACCTATAATTATTTATATGTTTCATAACTGATTCCCATCTTGTCAATATTGTTATATTTAACCACTGGAGTGATAACTCTTGAAGGATACCTCCAAGTATTGATAACCCGGTCGTATTTTACAGTCCTTGTTATTAATTTCGACTTTTTTAATATTCATGCCGGGATTAATGTACAGCGTAGTATAATTTATAAACCCCTGCTTTAATTGAATTGCAAGCTTCCCATTTTGAACTTGCACCGCTTGAATTTCAGCTCTTGAAAATAAATGTCCGGTCGTTCCGAGAATGATATCTTCTTTTAGCAAAATTCTGCAAAAGCATTTCGTTTCAAACGGTTTTAATTCAATTTCCTTACCACCCTCAAGGATAACCTCTTTTTCGTAGAAATACCGCCCCTGTGGCAGATATACCCTGCATCCCGTTTTATTCATGTTTGTATAGGCGATATATTGGTGTTTATCAATTGTAAAAAAGACTTGATAGATGTCCCTATTGTTTTTGATGTATTGGATATCCGGGGTTATCACGGGAAACATGGATTTAAAAGTTCGCATCAACACCGCATCATAATCACTAATGTCATCCGATGTGAAAACCAATCCTCCCAGGAGGTTGTTCAAAAAAAACAAGGTATATTTTTGTTCTTGTTTGAGACGGTTATTGTTCCTGCGCAGTATAAAAACATCGGGATCGTTGCAGAACACCTTATCGTTCAATCGATACCGGGATAATGTATTATGAAGCGATCCGAAGGTGGAGATCCGTTCCCGGTACCGCAAGCACTTCAATTCCTGGCTCTCCCAAAATGGCGCCACATCGGAGCCGATACGGCAATAGTCAACTCTTTTGAATGCAGGGGCCAGAGGGACTCCGCAGCCCAAAATCCAATGTCCTTCCGTAAGTTTATTCAGAAATTCCATGGCCTCAATCATGATTTGGGCTCTGGGCTTACCCTGACGGGGCAATATGGAGACGGCATAAAGAAAGTCCAGTTTTACCATCATGAAGCCCCACTGCTTCAAAATTACTTGAAAAACCTGTTGCAAGTACTCCCGGACCCCTTCATGATAAAAATCCAACGCGTAGAAATCCCCGCTCCAACTCGCATTCCAACCGGCTACAACCAGATGTCCCCGTTTATCACAGAGTATCCAATCCTTATGTTCCCGGAAAATCCGCGATTTTCGCTCGCAAATAAAGGGCGCCAGCCAGATTCCAGGGCGGTAGCCTGCCTCATTGATCTGTTCGGCGAGATAACCCATTCCGTTGGGAAACTTCTTGTTAATATGAAGCCAATCCCCAACGGATTCCTGATAACCATCATCAATCTGAAATATATCAATAGGAATATTCTCATTTTTCATGGCTTGTAAATTATGTAATATAATCGGTTCCGAAATATGTGTATAATAATTATACCAACTGGTCCATCCGGTATATTTAGCCGCTTTTTCACGGTTGCCGCTAAAACGGCTCAAATAATCATTCCATAGATCTCTTTCATCTCCTTCGGAGATAAATACTTTCACCAATTCACAGGTGCCCGTCAGCTTTAATCCTTCACATTCCTTATGAATGATCAATTTGTTCTCATGAAGCTTGGATTGAAAAATGGTATATCCTGAATGCTCATCCACCGAACCTAAAAACAGTGTATTTGAGCTGCGCCGGTAAAAATAGGTGAAAGTGTAAGAATGTAAATCCCCTGCTTTACCGGTGTATTTATAAAAGGCGTAATCACCATATGCCGTCATGACCGGAACGACCAATTTTTTCATGCGGTTGTTCTTGGCGAGTTCCAAAGACTCGGTCCAGGCTTGGTAACCGTTGGCAAACATTTTGCGTTCTTTGATGTTCGCCTTGGCTTCGATACGGAAGCTTTTTAAAACCAGCTTTTTCTTAGCCGCCATTTCTACAATGAATAGTTTATCATGAAGCCGGCAATTAATCTTTACATCTTCATTCTCAATGGT
Organism: Bacillota bacterium; assembly: GCA_029974635.1. GTDB lineage: Bacteria > Bacillota > UBA4882 > UBA8346 > UBA8346 > JAEZJQ01. The sequence continues at coordinate 116,565 of JARKQY010000043.1, forward strand.
ATTGATGGAATGAAAATCCACCCGTTTGATTTCATTTTCCAGATAATAAACCATATGGACGGATTTTAGATTCAATGCCCAGCCTCCCCGTTACAACTTGGAATACTTTTTGATTATGTATTTATTATCGGAATGAATCAGTAAAACATTAAAGTATTATTATAATTATACAGTTTCAACCGCATTCCAACAGGTCTATATTAATAAGCAAGTGTATACAATAAAATATCAATTTTCATATTGACTTCTTCCGCGGTTCAAGTTAATATCTGTATAAATATCTAAAGCATCAAAATAATTATTCGTTTTTCAAGGAGGAATCACCAATGGCTAATATAATCAGATTGATTGATGTTACCAATCGCGACGGAGTCCAGACATCACGTTTGGGCCTGGCTAAACTGGAAAAGACTATCCTAAATATCATGCTAAACGAGATGGGAATTTTCCAAAGTGAATTCGGATTCCCCACTTCCCAGCATGAGATTAATTACTTAAATGCCAATCTGGAACTGGTAAAACTCGGAGTATTGAAGCCGATCCGGCTAAACGGCTGGATTAGGGCAATTCCTGCCGATGTGGAACTGGCTTTTAAAATGGTTCCCGGGCTCAAACATCTGAATATTTCGGCTTCAACTTCGAAACAATTGATTGATAACAAATATTTCGGCAAACGGACTAAGGAAGATGTGATCCGGGACATGGTGGCGGCGGTGAAACGCGCCAAAGAATTGGGAGCCGAGAGTGTCGGGGTAAACGCCGAGGACGCTTCCCGGACCGACCTTGACTTTTTGGCGGAGTTTGCGGGAAAAGGCAAAGAAGCGGGGGCTGACCGTTTCCGTTATTGTGATACTTTAGGTTATGACGACCCTTTTAGTATCTATGAACGAATCAAGGAAATCGCCAAGACAATCAAGATTGATATTGAATTGCACTGCCATAACGATTTGGGTATGGTAGTGGCTTGTTCGCTGGCCGGAGCCAAAGGGGCCATCGATAGCGGCGTCGACGCCTACATAAATACTACCGTCAACGGAATGGGCGAACGCGCGGGAAACGCCGATTTGGTCTCGGTAGTATTGTCAGTATTAAAATCCAGCGGCTTTGCCGGTAAATACCAGTTAGATCCCAGGGTTAACCTATCCAAAAGTTGGCAGATCGCCAAATATGCCTCTTATGCTTTCAATGTACCCATTCCCATCAATCAAGTCGGCGTCGGTTCCAATGCCTTTGCCCATGAGTCGGGAATTCATGCCGATGGAGCCTTAAAAGACCGTAAAAACTACGAGTTATTCGACTATGAAGAACTGGGACGGGGAGAGCCGGAGATCATCGAGACCGGCCGGATGATTACTATCGGCGAATACGGCGGAATTAAAGGATTTCGGAATGTCTATGAAAAAATGGAGATCGAATTTAAGGATGAAGAGGAGGCCAAAAAGATCCTGGATCTGGTTCGATACGCCAATGTCCATACCCAGAAACCGCTAACAGAAAAAGAACTCCGGTTTGTAGCCGCCTACCCTGATATTGCCCGAAGGATCATGACGGTTACACCATGAGGAACTCACTCTTGCTTTTTTTGTGTGAAAGAGAGAGTAACCAAAATGCTTTGGGGCCAAAATTATCATCTCTATAGATTTTTTATCCCACACCTGACAAGACCTTTTCCCTCTCTTTCGCAAAAGTGGGTTTCCCCCGAAAAAATAGACACCAAGTTAAGCACTTTTTCTTTGAATTTCGAAGAATTCCGGGGTCATGTTATTAATAGCAGAATGACGACGTTTGCGATTATAATCAATCTCAATGAACTCAAAGATTTCACGTTTAGCTTGAGTTCTGGATAGGTATATCTTGCCGTCGATACATTCGGTTTTTAAAGTACTAAAGAAACTTTCCATTGGGGCATTATCCCAACAGTTACCTTTGCGGCTCATTGAGCGGGTTACCGCATACTTTTTGAGAACCTTCCGATAAGCATGGTTGGCATATTGAACGCCCCGATCAGAGTGATGCATTAGACCTTTAGAAGGTTTACGACTACGAATAGCCATTTTTAATGCGGCAATAGCCAAATCAGTACTTATCTTTTCCGACATGGACCAACCAACAATTTTTCGAGAGAATAAGTCCATGACAGCAGCTAAATATAACCACCCTTCAAAGGTTCGAATGTACGTGATATCTGCCACCCAAACCTGATTGGGAGCATTAACTTGAAACTGTCGGTTCAAAAGATTTGGTGCAACTGGGTAATTATGCTTTGAATTGGTCGTTACTTTAAATTGCCGTTTGTGCCGGGCCCGTATTCCCAGTTCACGCATGAGTCGTTCTACTCGTTTCCTACTACATCGGATTCCTAGATCACGCAATTCATCATGAATCCGGGGGCTGCCATAACGTTGTTTGTATTCGGCATAAATGGCAAGGATTTTTTCTTTTAATACACGATCTTGCTTTTTTCGAGGGCTTTCGCCTCGTTTACACCATTGATAATAACCGCTCCGCGAGACTTGTAGGAACCGGCACATCTTCTCAATGCTATAGTCGTTGTTTTCTTTAGCAAGCTCGTGGATAACCCCATATTTCATTTCTGGGGTTTGGAGAAGATGGCCACCGCTTTTTTTAGGATGTCACGCTCCATCTTTACATCCAGAAGTTCTTGTTTTAACCGGCGGTTCTCTTCTTCTAAATCGGTTCCTTGTTGACGATTTCCGTGGCCCGGAAAGCTATTGACTCCTGCTTCACGAAACTCTTTTTTCCAGCGCCATAGCATGTTTTCTCGGATTCCTAAATCGTTTGCTATTTCGCCTACTTTCTTGCCGCTGCTTTCTGTTAGTAATACCGCTTGTTCTTTAAATTCTTTACTGTATACCCGCCCCGCCATTTGCTCTCAGCTCCTTGGTTTTATTTTACCTCTTTACCAAGTGTCTCGCAATTCGGGGGAAGATCATGTATAGCTTTCGCAAAAGAGAGGGAACCAAAGGGTGAGTTCCATTTCGATTAAACAAACAGTGGCACAATCTGGAATTTCTCCACATCCACCAAACCCTTATCCGTAATCTTGAGTGAGGGAATTACCGGTAATGCCAAAAAAGACATCGCCATAAACGGATCATGCAATCCGGATCCCAATTGATATGCCGCCTGCAACATGGCTTCCATCTGGTCCCGGACCGTCTCGATGGGTCCATCACTCATCAAGCCGGCGATGGGTAAAGGAAGCTTGGCCAGCACATCATTGCCGTCTACTGCGGCCATTCCGCCGCGCATCTCCGCAACGGTCCGGGCGGCCGTCATGATGGAACGGTCGTCCATTCCCACCACCACAATATTATGGCTGTCATGAGCTATTGTAGAGGCAATGGCGCCTTTCTTGAGACCCAAACCTTTCACCAAGCCCAGCCCGAAATTACCGGTGGCAAGATGACGTTCAATAACTGCAATTTTAGCTATATCTCTGCCCGGATCACAAACAACCTGACCGTCAACCGCCGGTAAAGTTTCAATCAGGTGTTCCGTCACCAACTGATTGGGTATGACTCCGATAATCCGGCCTTGATGCCCCGCTGCCGCAATCCGTATATCCACCGGATCCCAGTTAACATTCATGGTGGAACGTAAAAAAGTGGACTTTAACGGACGTTCCCAGGGGATAACCCGGCTGTCCCTAGCCACAATCTTCCCGCTGGAAATGACCATTTCAATATTTAGAGCATGAAGATCATTGAAAATAACCAGATCAGCGCGCTTTCCGGGGGCAATTCCACCCCGGTCATATAAATGAAAATACTCTGCAGTATTTAGGGTCGCCATCCGGATTGCATCTACCGGATCAACTCCGGCGCCAACAGCGGTGCGGACTAGATCATCAATATGCCCTTTATTCAAAAGATCGGCCGGTTGCCGGTCATCCGTACAAAAGCAGAGGCGGCGGCAGTTGGCTTTGGTAAGACCCGGTAAAAGAGTCAACAAATTATGGGCGTTGGTAGCTTCGCGGATAAAAATATACATTCCTAAGCGCAGTTTCTCCTGCATCTCAAGAACGGATGTGCACTCATGATCGGAGCCGATTCCGGCGGCGACATAAGCTACCAAGTCACGGCCGGATAACCCCGGAGCGTGGCCGTCGCGAATTGCTTTATCAAACCCCCGCAGCTTATTTAAGACTTCCTCATCTCCGTAAATCACTCCGGGGAAATTCATCATTTCTCCTAAACCAAGCACCCAGTGATCGTGCAACTGAGGAACAATATCATACCAGTGCAAATACGCCCCGGTAGTTTCCATCTCCGTAGCCGGCACACAGGAAGGCATCATTACATAAATCGATAGTGGATTATACTTGGCAGTGTCAAACATGTACCGGATGCCGTCCAATCCCAGTACGTTAGCTATTTCATGGGGATCAATGACAACCGTGGTGGTCCCTCGCGGGACTACCGCCCTGGCAAACTCCGGGGGCGGAACCATGGAGCTTTCGATGTGGACATGGGCATCGATAAAGCCGGGACAAACATAACCGCCTTTTAGATCAATGACTTCCTCGGCATGATAACCGGCGCCGATACCAACGATCCGGTTGGCGGCAATGGCTACATCAGCCCGATAAATCTCGCCGGAATACACATTGATAACCTGCCCACCGGTTAATAGGATATCTGCCGGTTCAACCCCCCGGGCAAATTTAATGATTTGGCTCAGTTCCATTTAACATTCCCCCTTTACCAAAATTTCTTCTGTGGTTCGAAGATGCCAGTTCCGCGTTTAACGTTCAATGTTTTTAAGTGTTTTGGGGACGCTTCGTCCCGCGTTTCATGTTCATCGTTCATCGATTAAGCCGGGAACCTGAATCTTTGAGTCTTGAACTCGGAACGCTAAACGATGGACTCAAAAACAAAACCCCATACCCTGAACTCGGAACCCGGAACGCTGAACAATGGACCCGGCATCCCAACCCGAATCCCTGAACCCTACCCGATAACCTCGCCTTCCAATGTAAAGGTCTGGGCACCGGCGATCCGAACATTAATAAAACCTCCCGGTTTTATTCTGGGAGCTGGCTTAAAATGAACCAACTTATTCTGAGAACTCCGGCCGGCCCACACCTGGGGGTTTTTCTCACTGGGGCCGTCAACCAGAAGCTCTTGTAAAGTCCCAATATACGCCTTATTCTTTTCAAGCGAAATCTCGTTTTGAATTTTAATCAGATTGGTCAAACGCAATTTTTGTTCGATCTCCGGAACCGGATCACTCATATTTGCTGCCGGGGTGCCTATCCGAGGAGAATAAATGAAAGTAAAAGCTCCGTCAAACCGGACTTGTTTCACTAGATCCAGTGTATCCCGGAAATCCTCTTCCCGTTCTCCGGGAAAACCGACGATAATATCCGTGGTTAACGCAATCCCCGGAATATTATTTTTTATCCTGTCAATCAACTCCTGATATTGTTCCTTGCTGTAGCAGCGGTTCATTAATTCTAAAACCCGGGTACTGCCGGCCTGAACCGGCAGGTGAAGGTGCCGGCAAATGGTTGGAATTTCCACAATCGTCTCAATTAACTCATTGGACAGATCCTTGGGATGGGAAGTTTGAAACCTGATGCGTCGGATACCCGTATTTTTAGCAATCTCCCGGAGTAGACGGGCAAAACTCCAGTTTGTTTCCGGCAGGTCAAGTCCATAAGAATTGACATTCTGTCCAAGTAAAGTGACTTCTTGGACACCGTCTTTAACCAAATCACGAATTTCGCCGACAATGGCCTCTGGCTGCCTGCTTCTTTCCCGGCCACGGACATAGGGCACAATACAATACGAACAAAAATTGTTGCAGCCATACATAATTGTAACCCATGCCTTGAAGGGGTTATCCCGTTTTACCGGCAGGCCTTCATAAATTGCCCCGTCGCAATCCCAGACTTCAAAGATACGGCCGGACTTGTCCTCACGAATCCGGGATATCAACTCCGGAAGCTGATGTAGGTTATGGGTTCCAAAAACCAGATCAACCCAGGGGAAAGTTATTCTAATCTTTTCCAACTCCGTAGGTTGCTGGACCATACAGCCGCAGATTCCGATAATTAAATCCGGATTTTTATCTTTCAGGGATTTAAGATTTCCAATATGGCCAAAGGTCCGGTTTTCCGCGTTTTCCCGGACGCAACAGGTATTCATCAATATTAAATCAGCTTCTTCACAGGAAGAAGCCGATATATAACCCATTGACTCTAATAGACCAGCCAGCACTTCCGAGTCATGAACATTCATCTGACATCCGAAGGTGGTAATATAGTATTTTGGCGTCGTCATGATTTAGCTCCCGTATGATAAATCTGTGTTAAAGTATACAGCTGAAAGTCCAGAGTCTAAAGTTTAAAGTTAACAGCCCAAAATCAACTTTCAACTGTCCACTCAACCCTCGACCTTTCGCTACTCGAAGAGCGCCTGAGTGAAAGCCAACGCTTCGAAGGGTTGAAGATCCTCTTTCTTTTCGCCTACCCCAATGAAAAAGATGGGAATTTTAAACTGATTGGCGATAGCCAGGGTGATGCCTCCTTTGGCGGTACCATCCAGTTTGGTTAAGATCAAACCGTCCACTTGCAGCGCTTCATGAAAAACTTTGGTTTGATTTACGGCATTTTGGCCCGTGGTGGCATCTAAAACCAGCAATGTTTCCAAACTGCGCTCGCCCAAGTTGGGAGCGACCACCCGTTTTACTTTTTTAAGTTCTTCCATTAGATTTATCTTGGTATGGAGCCGTCCGGCTGTGTCGATGATTACAATATCCGCCTTTCGGGCATTGGCAGCGGCCATTCCGTCGAAAACTACGGCGGCAGGATCGGCTCCCTCCCGGTGATGAATTACCGGAATGCCCAGCCTCTCCCCCCATAACATTAACTGTTCAGTGGCGGCGGCCCGGAAAGTGTCCCCGGCAACCAACAACACCTGACGGCCGTTTTCTTTGAAACGGGCTGCCAGCTTGGCGATGGTAGTGGTCTTCCCCACGCCGTTAACCCCAACTATCAGATAAACCTTATTCCGATCATTGAAATCCAAGAGTTTTGAGTTTACTGTTTCTAAAATCCGTTGAATTTCTTCAACAAAAACCTGTTTCAGCTGGACCGGATCGGTGATATTCCTCTCCTTTGCAATTCGCCGTAACCGCTCCACCAAAAAACCTGTGGCTTCCACCCCCACATCGGCCATAATCAAGGTATCCTCCAGGTCGGAGTAGAAGGTTTCGTCAATCCGGCTAAAACCCACGAAGATATGCTCCAGATTCCCCACCAAATTCTCTTTGGTGCGTGATAACCCCATTTTTAATTTGGCAAAGATATTTTGTTTGGTATCAGACATTTTATACAGTTTCCTTGTTTCAAAAATAATAAAATCCTTTATTAGACAAGATTTACTGGATTGACGGGATTATTAATCGCCAAGCTTTACTGATTTATCATATTAAATCACACTAACTTTGCCTTTATAAAATCCCCTTAATCCCGTAAATCCTATCCTTGTTTTGAGCCTATTAAATTCACCAACATATTTTTAGACGGGATTTACAGGATTTATTGGATTAAATCATTTTTGCCCTTCATTTTTCTTTGCCTTTATGAAAATCCCCTTAATCCAGTTAATCCTGTCCAAGTAGCCTTGTTTTGAGCCTATTAAATTCACCAACATATTTTTAGACGGGATTTACAGGATTTATTGGATTAAATCATTTTTGCCCTTCATTTTTCTTTGCCTTTATGAAAATCCCTTAATCCAGTTAATCCTGTCCAAGTAGCCTTGTCTTGGGCCTATTAAATTCACCAGCATACTTCTAGACGGGATTTACAAGAGTTATTGGATTAAAACATTTTGCGCCTTCGTTTTAACTCTAGGCCCAGCAAAGATCACACCGCTTTTTGGTTTAAATCAAGCGAGATTAACTTGGAAACTCCGAGTTCCTCCATGGTCACACCATAGATGGCATTGGCAATTTCCATTGTACCGCGGCGGTGGGTTATAACGATGAATTGCAAATCCTTACTGAATAACTCCAGACAACGGGAAAAACGTTGTACGTTCACTTCATCCAAGGTAGCGTCGATCTCGTCCAGGACACAAAACGGCGAAGGCTTTACGGCTAAAATGGCAAATAACAGCGCAATGGCAGTCATGGCCCTTTCTCCCCCGGATAGCAATGATAAAGCCTGCAGTTTTTTACCGGGAGGTTGGGCGGTGATTTCAATCCCCGATGTCAAAGGATTTTCGGGTTCCACCAGGAGTAGATCGGCGTTGCCCCCTTCGAAGAGTTCGGTATAAAGCTTTTTGAACTGGGCCCGCACCTGTTCGAAAGTATCGGTAAACCGTTTGGTGATGGTCCTTTCAATCTCCGAAATTACCTTTAAAAGGGATTCCTTGGCTTTAATCAGATCTTGCGATTGATTGGTCAAAAATTCATATCGGCCTTTTAATTGCTGATAATCATCAATGGCCGCCAGATTTACCGCTCCCAATTCCCGCATGCCGACTTTCAATCCTTCGATCCGGGACCCCACATCTTCCTGCCGGACCCATAACGGATCGATTTTTTCCATCCAATCCACACCGTAATCTTCCTTTAAATTATTGAGAATGTTCTCAACTTCCAACTGGTTTTGATTGATGGTCAGATCGATTTTGTAAATCTGATTTTGATAATCATTTTGCTTTCTGCGAAAACTGCGCTGCCGGTTCTCCAACTCCTTGATCTGGATCAGGATCTCATCTTTTTCCCGTTTACCGCCATCAATTAAGCTCTGTTGTTCCGTTAATCGGAGCTTTTCCGTTTCAATCTTCCGCGTAAGGTCGGTTATTGTTTCCCGGATCCGGAGTGAATCCGTCTGGATTTGTTCTTGTTTTAAGGCTAATTCCTGCAAGTAAAGCTCAATTTCCTGGACTTGTTTTGCAAGCTGGCTTTTTAATGCCAGTTTACCCTGTTGTTCCTGTAGACTGGCGCTTAATCTGGATTTTATATCCGAAATCCGTTGAATCGTCTCATCTTTATTCTGCTTAGCCGTCCGGAGCGACGCTGTCAACCCGGTTAGTTTGCCCTCAATTTCCTGAAGCAATGATTCTTTGGTTTGAATCAGCCGCAAAAATTCTTCCTTACCCGCATCGTATTTTTGACTTTCAACCTGCAAATCTGCCAACTGAGTTGAGTAAGCATCCAGTTCATCGTTGACCCGGGCCAGGTTTTGCTCCAATGTTTGGATCTCCCGGTCCAAACCCACTCTTTTCAATTTAATCTCGTTCTCTTCCTTTTTCGCCTGTTCCAATTGAGCCGCCAGGTTTTGGAGCTGCTTTTTCAACGATTGCGCGTTTGAAATCCCTTTCTCCAAAAAGGCCTCGGCATCCAGCTTTTCCCTTTTCAAATCCTCAATCTCCCGGCGGCGGCTTAAAAGTCCCAAACGGCGTTTATCCACGCTGCCCCCGGTGATGGACCCTCCCGGATTCACCAAGTCGCCTTCGGGCGTAACGATCCGGAAGCTCTTGTCCAATTTGGCGCCAATTTTTACGGCAGTTTTCAAATCAGGGGCAATCACCGTAGTATTTACCAGGTAATTCAATATATTACGGTATTCATTTGAGAACTGCAATACCGAAAGCAGGGACTGGCATCCGAATTGCTGCATAACCCCTTGATACTGCAAAATTTTACCTTCGGTGCTTTGGATTAAATTTAACGGCAGAAAAGTCGCTCTTCCTTTGGCTTGTCTTTTTAAATATCCAATGGCATCTTGCGCCTGTTGATCGGTTTCAATGACAATATGCTGCAAACTCGACCCCAACGCCGTTTCAACAGCCAGCTCCATTCCGGACTGCACATGAATCAGATCGGCAACAATTCCCCGGATCCCTTTATGAAAGGGTTGGCCTTCGGCTTCGGCCATAATTGCTTTGACACCCTGGAAATACCCTTGCAAACTACGCTCCATTTCATCCAATAAGCTGATTTTGCTCTCCAGGCCCCTCAGTTTATCCTTCCAATCCAGGTTTTTGGTTTCAATCGAAACCAGATCCTCTTCCATTTTCAGGATTCGCTGAGCGTATTCTCCCTGGATTTGATGCCGTTTACCCAATTCCTGATCAAAGGTTTGCAGAGTATCCGTTTTGGCGGAGGCATCCTGCTGGAATTGTTCAGCTTGCTTACGTAACAAATCAGCTTTTTTTTGAAACTCGGTTACTTGCTTGACGGCAAAATCTTTCTGCAAATTCGCGGAATTCACCTTGTTCTTTAAAGCCGCAATTTCGTTTAAAATCTCGATGAGTTCATTTTTTAAATCTTGCTCCTCCGCCTCCAAGGTAACTAATTCATGATTCTGAGAGATCAGAATTTGTTCAACGGCGGATAGATCGGTTTCACTGCTCACCTGCTTACTGCTGACAGCTGCTATCTCGTCATCTATGGCGGATTGTTCCCCGATGACTTCTTCTTTGCGCTGTAAATTGAGTTGATAGTTATGATAATGTTCCTGTCCCTGGCGTTCCAAATCGGCCGCTTTTTCCTGCAGAAAGGCGACTTGTTCATGGCACTTATCGATTTGGTTCTGGATACGGTAAAACTCCTCGTTCAAAGTGCCGATATGATTGTCATGATCCAACAAGCGAAGCCGTTCTTCTTCAAGCTTGGAATCAATAATGCTTTCCTGTCCTTCGAAATCTTGAAACTTCTGTTCCAAATCAGTCTTGCTCTTTACTAAATCATCCAATTTTAATTGCAAGTTTTGGACAATCGTTCCATAATGATTGATTTCCAGATGGGTTAGTTGTCCCTTTAAACTAAGATATTCTTCGGCCAACGAAGCTTGTGTGCTTAAAGGTCCTAGTTGATTCTCAAGCTCGGTGATGATATCCTGCAGCCGGACCAGATTACGGTCAGTCTCTTCCAGCTTACGTTCGGCTACCTGTTTGCGTACTTTATATTTGATAATTCCGGCCGCTTCCTCGAAAATCGTACGACGATCCTCGGCCTTTGCAGAAAGAATCGCGTCTATTTTTCCCTGACCGATGACCGAATAAGCTTCTTTTCCCAAGCCGGTGTCATAAAACAGCTCCAAAATATCCTTCAGCCGCACCGGCGATTTATTGATAAAAAATTCACTTTCCCCGGAACGAAACAGCTTACGGGTTACGGAAACTTCGGTGAAATCTATAGGAAGCGCTTTATCGGAATTGTCCAAAACCATGGTCACATCTGCCAGCCCCAATGGCTTCCGGGTTGTACTTCCCGCAAAAATCACATCATCCATTTTGGAACCGCGCAAGCTTTTTACGCTCTGTTCGCCTAAAACCCAGCGCAAAGCATCCGAGATATTGCTTTTACCGCTGCCATTGGGTCCGACGACTGCAGTGACGCCAGGCAAAAAGTCAAGCCGGATCTTATCGGCGAAGGATTTAAATCCAACGATTTCCAAGCGTTTAAGATACAAAATTGATCCACCTTTTTTAGACTGTTTACTTTAATTGTATCACGAACGCATTCTTACCGTAAACTTGGTCTCAAACATTTTACCATAACCGGGTTAAAAAAGAAATACCCGTACCCGTTAGATAAGGAATCCATGTAATAGTTTTTCTTCTTTGTTAGGAAAATTTTGGATTAAATTGCTTTCGGCCGGCGGGATGCCAAAGGAATGGCCAGGTCTTTTCGTTTTCTGGCTTTAAGGGGAATTTGGGGGCACAACAAAGAACCATAGCGGAATAGAATCTTTTTTAGCTTTAATTTGGCTCTTGTCCTGGCATTATCAATTACTTTCAATGATAACGATAAGGCATCTTGAATGTCCTGAAGCTTATAACCGTTGATTATCATCTGCAAAACCCGAAATTCAACGGGAGACAAATACGCTTCCAGAACCGCATCCAACCGGCATTTGATCCAGCCCTCTTCAATCCGAGTGAAAGGCTCATTGCTTTCATCAGGTATCATATCCAGTAAAGTACAGGATTCCGTTTCATTAAGGAAAGTATTTAGAGAGATCATCCTGCTTTTAATGAAGGTTTTTTTAGCAAAAGAGCGTTTGAGAGAGTTAAAAACCCTTCTCAGTATGCAAATATAAGCAAAAGTACTAAATTTAATGGAGTAATTCTCCGGGTCATATTCATCAATAGCTTTTAACAAGCCAATGGCACCTTCTTGAAAATAATCTTCAAAATCCATTACCGGCACATTATAATTTTTTACAATATGGCCAATCATCGGTAAGTATTTTCTTACCAGTTCTTCCCGGGAAAAAAAATCCTGTTCCACACGAAAACGCTGGATCAACCTGAGATCTTTTTCCTGGTTCATCCCTTATCCACACCATTCTTTATTTTAGGATATTTCTTAATCCAATATATGACGGGGTTGTCCTAGATATTCCAAAATATTATAAAAATGTATCATAAAATCAAAAACCGCTGGGAGATAGCGGTTTAAAAAGTCTCTTTATGATATTGCGGCGCTAAAACATTGATTCGCCCCTATACATTATGGTTATTAAAGGATTTTAACGTGGTTCTACAATGAATTTAATTGCAGTACGAATTTGACCATCAATATTAATTTCCGAAAAACCCGGAGTACAGATTAAATTTATTCCATTCGGCGCCACATAGCCGCGAGTGATGGCAATTGCTTTGACAGCTTGATTTACCGCCCCGGCCCCAACCGCCTGGACTTCCGCCACTCCTTTTTCACGCAATACGGCGGCTAAAGCGCCGGCAACAGATTTTGGGCTGGAATTTGCTGAAACTTTTAATACGTCCATTAGAAAGCCCCCCATAAAAAATATAGCTACTTTCCTATCATATTCAATTAGGGGGAAAAAAAAACCTATCTCAGACAAATCTTAACATTTTAATTGATTGAGCGCGAAACCGGCTGCCCGATTTTGGGCCTCCTTTAAGGTACGCCCGGTGCCGGAACCAAGAACTTCACCGTTTAACAATACCTCAACGGTGAAAGATTTATTATGAGGAGGGCCTTCTTCATGAATCAGCCGGTATTCCGGTTTAAACCCCCGGGACTGGGTAATCTCCTGCAGATTGCTTTTGGCATCGATAAGATCGCATTGATTCAGGATCTCCGGCAGGATTGAACTGATGAGGGGCAGTAAGAAAACATTCGTTTTTTCAAAACCGAAATTTAAAAAATAAGCCCCGATGAATGCTTCAAACAGATCCGCCAGGATATTTTGTTTCTCCCGACCGTTGGTCCTTAGCTCCCCTTGCCCCAGCCGGATATAAGAATTCAAATCTAACTTTTTTGCCAGAGAGGCCAGTATCGGAGCACTGACGATAATTGATTTGAGTTTCGCCAATTCCCCTTCATTGGAAACGGGATATTGTGAAAATAAAAACCGGCAGACCACCAGAGAAAGAACACTATCACCCAGAAACTCCAGCCGCTCATTACTGGAAATGTTACGTTCATTGGCAAATGAGGAATGGGTAATAGCCTCTGCAAATAACTCTTCCTGTACCGGTACAATTTTTAATTGGGCCATCAATTGTTTAATCGATGGCCCCTGATTCACTTTCGAACGGTATAAGTTCTGCTTCGGATGATCTTTGTTCATCAAGCCGTCATCCTTACTCTTTATTTCTCCCCAGTTCCCTATTGATATTCTCGGAACGCGAGACAAATATTATGCCCCCCAAACCCCAGAGAATTGGATAAAACAGTATCAACTTTAGCTTTTCTGGCTTTATGTGGAACATAATCCAAATCACAATCAGGATCCGGTGTATTATAGTTAATTGTGGGCGGAATGATTCCATGCACGATGGAACAAACTGAAATAATGGCTTCAATTCCTCCGGCAGCGCCCAATAAATGTCCGGTCATTGATTTAGTGGAGCTTACCGCCACAGATTTGGCATACTCACCAAAAACACGCTTGACCGCAATTGTTTCCAGCCGATCATTATGAGGCGTTGAGGTCCCGTGGGCATTGATATAAGATATTTCTCCCGGTTCCAGACCGGCGTCAGCCAAAGCCCGTTTCATGGCCCTGGCAGCACCGTCACCTTCAGGGTCTGGAGCTGTCATATGATAAGCGTCCCCGGTTTCTCCCATACCGATGATTTCAGCATATATGGTGGCGCCCCGTTTTAGGGCATGCTCCAATTCCTCTAAAATGAGAACCCCGGCTCCCTCTCCCATGATAAAACCATCCCGGTTCAAGTCAAAAGGCCGGCTGGCTCCCTTGGGATCCTGATTATTGGTTGATAAAGCGCCGGCAGAGGTGAAACCCGCATAACTCAGTCCGGTAATCGCAGCTTCACTGCCTCCGGTAATCATTACTTTGGCGTCACCTTTTTGAATTATACGGAGAGAATGCCCGATGGAGTGAGATCCGGACGCGCAAGCCGTAACAACCGTATGGTTTGGCCCTTTAGCTCCGATAACAATGGATACATACCCGGAACTCATATCCGGAATCATCATCGGAATGAAAAATGGGCTTACCCGGCCCGGTCCTTTCTCAACAAATATTCTGGCTTGATCCTCAAAGGTTTTAATACCGCCAATTCCGGAACCGATTATAACACCAATATCCTCAGCGTTCGCCGGGTCAATGACCAATTTGGAGTCTTCCAAGGCCATTTTACAAGCGGCAACCGCAAATTGAACCACGCGATCGGTTCTTTTCAACTCTTTTCTATCCAAGAATTGACCCGGATCGAAATTCTTAACTTCAGCGCCTATTTTTACATCAAAATTGGTCGTATCAAAACCGGTAACATAATCAACCCCTGAAACACCATTTACAATTGAATCCCAAAACTGGGTAATTCCAATCCCTACAGGTGAAACCACTCCAAGTCCGGTAATAACCACACGATGTTTCACTTTTTCACCACCAATTACTAAATGTTATGGTTTTTTAATAACAATTGTATAATTTTATGATCGGTCATTTAATGCAGCATTAATGATGCATTATTTAAGAGAGTCCCGCAGTTGTCTACGGGACTCATTTAGAACTTTTACTGGGTATTTTCCTTAATGTAATTAACTGCATCTCCTACAGTCACGATTTTCTCGGCGTCCTCATCCGGAATTTCCAGGTCGAACTCCTCTTCCAAAGCCATAACCAGTTCGACGATGTCCAATGAATCCGCTCCCAAATCATCCACGAAAGATGCTTGTTCAGCTACTTCCTCTTCATCAACACCTAATTGTTCTACAACTATATCCTTTACCTTACTGAAGATATCCAACCACTTCACCTCCTTCCAATGGGGGGTTGGTTAAAAATACGACGTTTTATATATACGATAGATTCGGAGTTTTATTATTTAAATACGATATTTCCTTTCTCCGTAGTTTACATCGCCATTCCGCCATCAATATTCAACACATGGCCGGTTATATAGGATGCAGCGGGAGAAGCTAAAAATACAACGGCATCCGCCACGTGCTCAGGTTTTCCCAAAAAATTCAACGGAATTAAACGCATTAAATTTTCCCGGGCTTCCGCCGAAAGAGCGTCGGTCATTTTCGATTCAATAAATCCGGGTGCAATGGCATTGACCCGAATATTCCGGGAGCCTAGTTCCTTGGCCATTGTTTTGGTGAAAGAGATCAGACCGCCTTTGGAAGCCGCATAGTTGGCTTGCCCGGCATTTCCCATCAAGCCGATAACCGAGGCGATATTGACGATCTTACCCGAACGCTGTTTCATCATCGGTTTGATGGCAGCTTTGGTACAAAGGAACGCTCCTTTTAAATTGATAGTTAAAACAGCGTCCCAGTCTTCTTCGGACATTCGCATCAATAAATTATCCTTGGTAATCCCCGCATTATTAACCAAAATATCAAGTTTACCGAAAGTTTTTATAGCTTCTGCCACCATGGCTTCACAATCAGCCATTTTGGTGACATTCCCAACGATAGAAGCCGCCTGCCCGCCCAGTTTACGAATCTCCTCAGCAGTCTGGTGAACTTCCTCCATAACATCGGAAATAACTACGGAAGCACCCTCAGCCACAAGCCCCAATGCAATAGCTTTTCCAATTCCTCTTGCAGCACCGGTGACAATTGCAACTTCGCGAGCTAATCTCATATTACTAGACCTCCTTTAAAATTGCAAGAGCTTTTTTAAGAGAACCTAAATCTTCACAATTAATAATAGTGGCAGTTTTTAATGTTTTTTTGACCAAACCCGACAATATTTTTCCGGGCCCGACTTCACAAAAAATCCGAACATCTTGGGATGCCAAATAATTCAACGTATCTTCCCAAAGCACCGGAGAATAAATCTGGCGATAAAGATTGTCCACCAATTGTTCTGAAGATACCGGCAAGGCGGACACATTGGAAATCAGCGGAATACGTGGTTGTCTCCACGTAACTGCGGTTAAATCCGTTTTGAAGATTTCAGCGGCCTTTTTCATAAAACTGGAATGAAATGCACCACTAACCGGTAACGGTATAAATTTGCCGCCCTTGACATTTACTGATTCCTGAAGTTTAGCCATATTCGCCTTGGCGCCTGAAATCACAATTTGTCCGGGACAATTATAGTTCGCCGCTTCAATTTGATTGACAGTTTGTAAACAATCATTCAATGCCTCACGGTTTAGGCCCAAAACTGCGGCCATAGCGCCTTGTTGTTCAGGGTCGGCTTCCGCCATTAATTGCGCACGGCGATTCACCAACTGTATAGCTTCCGCAAAAGTACCGGCTTCCGCGGCTACTAAAGCGCTATATTCACCCAAACTATGACCGGCCATAAAATCCGGCCGGACTCCTTCAGTTGTCAATACTCTAAGCAAAGCCATGCTGGTGGTAAGAATACATGGCTGACTATTCCGGGTATCCTTCAACTGCTCTTCCGGTCCGTTAAAACACAAACCGGAGATGGAACGGGCTAACACAGCATCAGCCTCTTGATAAACTTCGCGGGCTACTGCAAAATTCTCATATATTTCCCTACCCATTCCCACGGATTGAGAACCTTGTCCCGGAAAAATAAATGCTATTTTCGGCATCATGGTCTCCTTTTAGAAGGATGAAATACACAGATTAAACGGCATACTGCGTGTTGATTGATGTGGAAATAATTGAAATAATATCCTCATTGATGGTTTTAATTGCTGCTTTAATCGCATTTTTAATAGCTTTGGCGTTGGAATTGCCGTGACTAATCATGCTAATCCCGTTCAGACCCAGTAAAGGCGCTCCGCCGTACTCAACAGGATCAAGCCGACGTTTGAGTTTTCGGATGGAGTTTTTAATCAACAGTCCACCCAGGGAAGAGAGGTAATTGGAAGCGATAGCCCCTTTGATCTCGGCAAATAAAACCTCTGCCAGTCCTTCTGATACCTTTAAAATAGTGTTTCCAACGAAGCCATCACAAACGATTACTTCGCAATCGCCTTGATGAACGTCATTACCTTCAATATTCCCGATAAAATTGAGCTTACTCATTTTTAAGAGCTGATGCGCCTCAACGGCAAGTCTATTCCCTTTGGTTTCTTCCTGGCCGACATTAAAAAGACCGATTCTGGGCTTTACTAACCCCAATACTTTTTCGGCATATATGGAACCCATAATGGCAAACTGCAATAAATTTTCCGGTTCACAATCCGCATTGGCACCGGCATCAAGCAAAACGCAAACTCCTTTTTTGGTTGGCATAGGAACTGCGATTGCCGGTCTTTTGATGCCCTTTATTCTGCCTAGATTCAATAATCCGGCAGCCATTGCCGCGCCGGTATTGCCGGCTGAAATCACTGCCGCTGCTTTGCCTTCGTGTACCAAACGGTTGGCAACAACCAGGGAGGAATCAGTCTTTCGTTTTACAGCCGCCGCCGGATGCTCATCCATTGAAATCATTTCCGAAGTTGGAAAAACTTCAAGTTTCAAACTGGAAAGAGATCTTCCCGTCAGTTCTTTTTTTATATCTTTTTCCATGCCCACCAATATTATATCGGCGTCAAATTCTTGGCACGCGTCAATTGCTCCTAAAACTGTCTCCTTTGGAGCAAAATCTCCTCCCATAGCGTCAATAGCTATTCTCAAAAAACAAAAACACCCCTTTTAATATCATGTAGAATAAACTCTATTAAGTATAGCTAAAATGGGTCAAAAGTCAAGGTAATTTTTGCTAAACAAAAAAATAAGGTCAAAACGACCTTTTTGAATTAAGGAGAACCTAAGTTTAACTTAAGATCCCTTAAATGGATGAATTATGCTTTAAGCATTTTTGGCTTTGGGTTCTTTAACAGCCTTGGAAACAACTTCCCGATCCTTATAAAATCCACAATTCGGACAAACTTGATGCGGTAATTTGGGTTCATGACATTGTGGACAAGCACCAGTTGAAGGAATAGCCAACTTCAAATTTGCACGTCGTAACCGTTTCCGGGTCCGGGAGGTTCTGTTTTTGGGATTTGCCATCGGAATCCACCTCCTTTTAAGTACTCGCGCCCGCGCGCGCAGCAATCTAATTTTTTTGTTTTTCGTGCCGGATAGCTTCTTTGGACAATAGAACTTTTAAACTCTCAAACTGAGGGTTAATTGTTTCCAAAGAACAATTACAAGTTTTTATATTAAAGTTTTGGCCACATATGGGACATAATCCTTTGCACTCATCCCGGCAGACAAAACTCATCGGCAATGCCAGAAAAACTTGTTCCTGAATGCATTCCTGCAAATCAACAACATCCCCGGTAAATGTAAACACCGGGTCATCTTTTAACGATTCGTCATATAAATCAAGGGTGCTTTTATTTATATATGCTTCTTGTACTTTCACTTCGCCGGAAGCGCCATATTTTTCAAGACACCGGCCGCAATTCACCTGATACTTAAAGGATAAAACAGCCTGGACCAAAAAATCCTTGCCGGTGTTAGTGACGGTTCCACGAACAACAACAGGCTCAATAATTTTCAGCTCCAGCTCCGGATCGGAGATTTCAACCTCCTGTAAGCCTTCAAAACTGATTGTATCGCCGCGTATCTCAAGGATCGAACCAATATTAACCTTCACCAAAAATCACCTGCGAATAATTATATAGGGTAATCTTTGAAAAGTCAATGATTCCCTTTGAGTAGTTTTTTAGGTTCGAAAAAAATCTATTTAGCAGGTATTTTCCGCATCTTCCAGAAAAAATGCAACATAGCCCGAAAATGAATGGGTATCCTAACTACACAGGAGGAGGTGAATCAAATGGGCACTGGCCAAAAATCAAATACTCCGGTAGTTTTGGGAGCACAACAAGCTTTAAACAAATTCAAATATGAGATTGCCAACGAATTAAATATCGACACTTCCAAAGTTCAGGGTGGTTACTGGGGCTACGTCATAACCCGGGATACCGGCGCCATCGGTGGAAACATGGTCCGTCGCATGATCGAAGCCGCTGAACGGTCCCTTGCCGAGCAGACCTTTGCTGACGTAAACGCTGGTTTCCAAACCGCTTTGAGTAATCAAGCTCAAAACGCTCAGAGCTTCCAAACCCAGAATCAGAACCAAAATCAAAATCAGTTTAAATTCAATAATTTCGGTGGCTATAGCAGCTAATCTATTGTCGATACTTATCATAATTAAGCCGGGGAGGAGTATATTCCTCCCTCTTTTTTTTATTTTTTATTGCCTTTTTTTTATTTTCAGTTTAATATAAGTTAGAATTAGTTGAATAAAATGCGTCAATTTATTTCGTATATAATTTGTAGTTATTACTCAATATAGGTGATAAAGGACGACTATTAATGTCCGGTAATACGGTAATCGAATGTATAATTCCGCCGGAATGGACGGGAAAAACCGTAGATTCGTTCCTCCGCAATGAATTAAAACTTTCCAGAAGCGGAATCCGTACTCTAAAAAAAAATCAGGGCATCTTTATAGGCGGCAGCCCGGTGTGGAGTTCTTTCAAGCTCCAAGGCGGCGAGCAACTCAAAATTATTTTTCCGTGTCAACGCCAGTTTATACAGTCTGAAGCCGTACCACTAACGATTCTTTACGAGGATAACGATATCATAGTATTAAATAAACCTGCCGGGCAAGTGACACATCCGGTCCGGCATTATCAAAGCGGCACTTTAGCAAATGGCCTGGTGGATTATTGGCGCCGCAATGCAGAATTGGCCGCAAGAGTCCACCCGGTTCACCGTTTGGACCGTTTAACGTCGGGCATCATTTTGATTGCCAAGTCCGGATGGGCCCATCAACAATTGACGCTTCAACTGGGGAACAAACGGATTCACCGGCTTTATCTGGCGGTTTGTGAGGGGGTTCCTACCCGTTGTTCCGGGAAAATAAGCTTACCGGTGCGGCAATGGATTCCGGAAAAAGAATTTATACCGGGAGAGACTCCCGGTGTCCGTTGGACGGTGGATCCACTGGGTAAACCCGCTGTAACCCATTACCGGGTTTTGCGTACATTTAACAACGCTTCGTGTCTCGCGGTAAAATTAATGACCGGAAGAACTCACCAGATCCGGGTTCATCTCTCCCATTCAGGGTTCCCTCTTTGGGGTGACACTTTATATGGCGGCCGGGATCTGGAATTGAACCGTCCGGCATTGCATGCGCTCCGTTTAATTTTTTTCCATCCGCGCAGCCGTGAAAGATTGAAATTTTGCGCTGAAATTCCTCCCGATTTTGATTTGCTGCTAAAAAAATTAGCTGCTACGGAAAACAGATAAAAATAAAGGATGATCTGCGATGATGAAGAAAATTGCCAATACCGTCCGCGGACTGGCTGCGGATATGGTTGAAAAAGCCAAGTCGGGGCATCCGGGTATGCCCCTTGGCGCCGCCGAGATTGGCGCGGTGCTTTTCAGCGAGCACCTCAAACACGACCCTGCTCAACCGGCCTGGCCGGATCGAGATCGGTTTGTCCTTTCGGCAGGACATGGTTCCGCATTTACATATAGCTTGCTCCATCTTACCGGGTATAACTTGGGGCTCGATGAGTTAAAACGTTTCCGGCAACTGGATTCTAAGACACCCGGGCATCCTGAATTCGGTGTTACCGATGGCGTAGAAACGACAACCGGTCCGTTGGGCCAGGGGATCGGTAACGCAGTTGGAATGGCATTGGCTGAACGAATCCTTGCCGCCCGCTTTAACAAGCCCGGTTTGGAGATCGTCAATCATTATACATATGTTATTGCCGGTGATGGTTGCTTGATGGAGGGTGTGAGTTCCGAGGCTTCATCATTGGCTGGTTACTTGGGCTTGGGGAAACTGATTATGATTTATGATGATAATGATATCTCCATCGAAGGCTCAACGGACTTAGCTTTTAAGGAGGATGTGGCTCAAAGGTATCAAGCCTATGGATGGCAGGTCTTGGAGATTGACGGCCACGACCCCGGACAAATTCAGAAGGCTCTTACAAATGCCAAAGCTGAAACAAAGCGGCCCACTTTAATCATTGCCAAAACAGCCATCGCCAAGGGAAGCCCTCTGGAAGGCAATTCGGAGTCCCATGGCGCACCGCTGGGGAAAGATAACGTAGCCAAGTTAAAGCGCAATCTTGGCCTTCCGGAGCAAGAATTTTATATACCGGCGGAGATTACCGGATTTTTTTCGGAAAAACGCTTACTATGGCAGCAGGCTCATGGTGAATGGATTGCGATGTTTCAATCCTGGTCGGAACAATTCCCGGATTTGCGCCGGGAATGGGACCGGGTAATGAAACAGGAACTCCCGCCGAATTTGGAAACATTTTTACCTCAATTCCAACCCGGCGCTACGACGGCTACCCGGGAGGCCAGCGGCGCAATATTAAACAATCTCGCCGCCCGGTTACCGGAATTGCTGGGAGGATCCGCGGACCTCGCCCCTTCAACCAAAACATACTTAAAAGGTTGTGCGGATATAACAGTCTGTAATTTTGACGGCCGGAACTTGCATTTTGGGATTCGGGAGCATGCCATGGGGTCTATTCTAAACGGAATTTCGCTTCACGGCGGTTTCCGGGTCTACGGGTCGACTTTTTTGGTTTTCTCCGATTATATGCGCCCGCCAATCCGGTTGTCAGCTTTGATGAGACAGCCGGTGATCTACATATTCACTCATGATTCGTTTTGGGTAGGCGAAGATGGACCGACTCACCAGCCCGTTGAACATATCGAAACTTTGCGCCTGATTCCCGATTTATGGGTAATTCGGCCGGGGGATGCCAATGAAACGGCTTGGGCGTGGTTGTTCGCTTTAAACGCCAATAAGCCGTGCGCTCTGATTTTAACCCGCCAAAAACTGCCGGTGCTAAACGGAACAACATCAACTGGTTTCCAGCGCGGCGGCTATATTATCCGGAATCCGGAATCCGGAACTCCTGATGTAGTTTTCGTCGCTTCCGGAAGCGAACTTCCTTTGGCCCTGGATACGGCTGATCTGCTGCTGAAAGAAGGCAAAAAAGCACGGATTGTTTCCATGCCCTGCCGGGAACTCTTTTGGCAGCAGGATGCAGGCTACCGGGAACAAATCATTGATAAGCAAACTCCGGTAGTGATTATTGAAGCCGGTACATCTGCCGGATGGTACCGGATCTTGGCAGAATCAGCGGGAGGCTTCATCGTTTCTCTGGATCAGTTCGGTAAAAGCGCTCCGGCGGAAGAACTGGCCGGGGTGTTTGGGTTCACACCGGAGGCAATCATCCAGAAGGTGAAATCCAGATTTGGATGGTAAAATCAATTATTAAATACCGGCGCCATTGTCGATATCATCCCGGAGTAAATCCCAGACATTTTGCTGCACCGGGGAATATTTAAAGTAAAATTGTTCTTGATTTGATAAATGAATAGTAGCTTCGTTTAGGTTACCCTTTCCGTTTTCATTACAAGTGATCTTGGAGACACGGTTCAAAGGGATGTAATTCCAGATGCCTCCGTAGCTGAAATGTCTATTTTTATCACTCTCTTTGATGACAATCAGTTCTTTATCCGTTAGAATAATGATCTGAGAAGGGGAAAGGTACTTCCAAAACCGCCTGAACAGCTGTTCTTTGATCTCCGGTTGATAGACAATGCGGGTCACTTTTTCACCGGGAAGGATGCTTTGCCGGCCGAAATTCATGAATTTATAATTTATGAAATTTAAATAGTCGAATTTGGTTTGCTCGGAGTCAGGACAGACTAGGGAGGTGGTATCGCAACTGCTGATTTCCCGCCGGATTCGGTTAATAACGGGCGAAAAAATTTTCTCGACCACCGTATTATATTCAATAGTTTCACCAGCCGTTGTTTGACCTTTAGTAGCGTTGATTCGCAGCCAGGAATATAATAGGCATTTGCCTCTTTCCAGTCGATATATGTCGTTATAACAATAACCGGTAACCCTAATTTCCTTTTTTATTTTTTCGAAGACAAGCAACTTCGTATCAACCAGACTAAGGAGCTTGGAGTTGGCCCGCCTTCGCCCCCAGCGATCCGGCGGTGCAAAAACGGTATAAGGAAAACCGGCCGTTTTCTTTGTAATTTCATTAAATTTGTCCCGGAAAGCCTCGGGGACTTCATCTCCGGTTCGGACCAGCCTGGCCCAGGAATCCACCGCATTGAACATAGACTTATCCCCTTTTCGACTATTTTAACACTGTTCATTATACTATATGGATTTATTTTCCACAAGAACCAAATAAAAAGCCGGGGGTATATCCCTCCGGCTATTGTTCACCACCTGAAAAAGCTTTAACCTCTCTACTCTTTAACCTTTACACTTTCCTTTCTAATAATATATTCTTCTCCGCCGGAATAATTCTTGAAGCAATAGAATCGCTACTAAATCCCGGAAAACTCCCCGGGGACGGTTTGAGAAACGCCGATCACGCCTATACCGGTCATCATCCCAATATTGTTCTCCGGTTACTTGGTCTTCCTCATCCCAGATTTCGGAATAGTCCCGGATTAATATATTATATACGTGATCGGTCATTGTGTCTACCTCAGCTTGCATTGGAAACGGCATATTTACATCATCCATTTCCATACAGGTTCGATGTACAACAGGTTGTACCATGTAGTAGACATCCGGATATCTTACCGGATAAACCGGTTGCGGGTTATAGCAATTACAGTCATTGACATTCATTGACAAGCCTCCATTTTGACAATTATTACACCCTAACATCTGAGCTTATCATATGTGCCATTAACCAGATTTGTGAAATACCAACTGCAATTGCTCTAATCGGACTTTCAACTGCATTATAAGATGCTTCTTAATATATAAATATAAAATTATTGATAAGCCGGTAGCCCGATCAGTTCCGGCAACGGAACTATTTGGTATCCCAAACCGCGTAAAGTGGTCACCAATTCGCTGATTGCTTTAACTGTAGGTGTTAAATCCTCTCCTGTTCCTCCGGCGCTATGAAATAGAATGATCGACCCCGGTTGTACCTGGGGCAATACATTAACCAATACTTGATCGCTACTACCGACCCGCCAATCACCCGAATCTACCGACCAGTTGATCATCCGATAACCGTGGTCAACCATCCAATCCAAACCAGCCTCCGACATTTCCCCATATGGAGGCCGAACCAATGTTGGTTGCTTGTGAATAATTTTCTGAATTGCATCATCGGTCTTGGTAATCTCGGTAGCGATAGCAGTGGTGCCCATTTTTCGTAAATTGAGGTGGTTGTAAGTGTGATTTCCGATTATATGACCTTCCCGGATCATCCGGGTAACCACCCATTCATTTCCGGGAATCCGTTTACCCATCAGGAAAAAAGTGGCTTTCACACCCAATTTGCCCAACTCATCTAAAATCAAAGGCGTAAACCGGCTGTCCGGGCCGTCATCAAAGGTCAAGGCCACCTTTTTCTCGGTAGTCGAACCTTTCAAAAACACATATCCGGGATGCCGCTTCATCAAATCCGGGATGTTATAAACATAAGCTTGTTTCGAATTTGTTCCACCCGCTTGTCCCGTATCCGGCGCCGGAATCCTGATCATCTGGCCCGCGTATATCCGAGAATTGGCATTTAAATTATTGCGCTGAAAGAGCCAGTCCAAACTAACCTCGTACTTCTGGGCAATCTTGCTCAAAGTATCTCCCAGCTTTACCTCATATACCCTTTCATCTACCTTAATAGACGGCTCCGGAATCAACAACACCTGCCCCGGAACAATATACCCGGGATTTGCCAAATGATTGGTTTGAATCAAACTCTCCGTTGAAACTCCATACCAAACGGCAATTTTTTGAATGTTGTCTCCCGGTCCGATCCGGTGAATCTTATACGCCATGGCCGGAAATGCAAGCATTAACAGGATTGCAACCACTAAGCATAGCCCGGCCATATGTCTTATCATTTTTCTCATGTCTAACCTCCTAAAAATAATTCATTAAATTACTTCATTTAGCGATAAAATTACGTTAGCCTGCAAGTAAATAGTGGAATACCGGGAGGATTTTGCGCGGGATAAAAAAGTTTAGCAAATTACATTTTTAAAAAAGGAAATAATTGTTAAGAGACGAATTATAAATAAATCCAATGCTTGAAGATAAATATGAGGTATTTCAATGATTTTAAAAGGATTTAAATTCGGAATGATTTTGCAATTGGCTGTAGGCCCGATTTGTTTATTCATATTCAATCTCGCAAGTAACAAAGGATTTCTTCAAGCTGAATCTGCAGTTTTGGCAGTGGTAACCATTGACGCCACATACATTTTATTAGCTTTACTCGGGATCGGCACTTTAATTGAAAAGAAACAAATAAAGAGCGGCCTAACCATATTCGGATCAATAATTATTGCCATATTCGGCCTTAATACAATCCTTGAGGTTCTCGGATGGCATGTTTTACCGAGTCTAAAAATCAATCCCGCTTTGATGAATCATTCTTTTTTGAACGGGCTCATTCTAACCGCCGGAAATCCTTTAACCATATTATTCTGGGCCGGCATATTCAGCACCAAAGTGACTGCCGAAAGGCTCACCAAACAAGAGGTCTATTATTTCGGACTCGGTGCCGTACTGGCAACATTATTCTTTTTGACAGCCATATCGGTGGTGGGCAGTTTCACGAGATACTTTTTGCCGGTAATCGTAACCAAAGTTTTAAACCTTATTGTAGGTTTCACATTACTCTATTTTTCTGTAAGAATGCTGACAAAAAAGAAAGGAGCTTAATTCATGGAAAATCATAATTTGATAACTGTTCAGTAAAAAAATAGTAAAAATTTTCACCATCTGAAATAAATTAGTGTATAATAAACGTTACACTGGTAGGTGAAAATTGCATATAAATTGGAAATCATATGTATAAGGGGGTCATATAATGGAACCCAAACGTCTTTACCGCTCGGTCAAGGATCGGCGGATTGCCGGTGTCGCCGGAGGCATCGCCGAATACTTCAATGTTGATCCCACCTTAGTACGCCTGGCATGGCTGCTGGCTATTTTTGTCATCGGCGGCGGTATTCTGGCTTACCTGATCGCCTGGATCGTCATTCCCGATGCTCCAAACTCCAATTAAATGTGAAAATTTCAGGATAAAAGGGGGTAAATTTTTTTGAGCTACAAACGTTTATACCGTTCCGTGACCAACCGGCGGGTTGCCGGTGTCGCCGGGGGCATTGCCGAATATTTCAATATCGATCCGACTCCAATCCGGTTATTATGGCTGTTGGCCATCTTTTTCGGCGGCACCGGGCTGCTCGCTTATTTGATTGCATGGATTGCCATCCCGGAGGCACCACTTTCCGAAACGAATCAAGATCCGACTATCATCAATGTAACTCCATCCCAGTCATCCACCCAGTCAACATCACCGGACGTTCCCCGGAGAGGCGCGGCTTATATCGGAATCTTCCTCATCCTTCTGGGCGGGTTCTTTTTACTGCGCCAATTCCTTCCCTGGGAATTTTGGCGCTTCTCCTGGGCGTTTATCCTGATTGCATTAGGTATAATCCTTTTAATACCTCGTAGAAGGGAGCCCTAATCATGAACCGCAACTCTTCGGTCTTTACCGGCCTACTCCTGATACTGGCCGGAATTATTGTATTGTTACTCAGCTTGGGATACGGATCCTGGAGTTTGATTTGGCAGATCTGGCGTCTATGGCCGTTAATCCTGATTATCATCGGAATTCGAATCCTGTGGCATGGCCCCTCTTCCCAGTGGTTTTCCTTTGGGGTCCTGTTTTTACTGGGAGCCGGTATCATCGCGTTATTGATCATCAACCCCAAAACCCATATTTGGCCCGGAAACGCCGCTTGGAACGCCACCTCCAATGACCTGGTTGTTCATCGCGCCGCTTATCCCGGGGTAACCTCTGGCAACGCGAAAATCAATTTTGGCGGCGGCATGCTTACGGTAAGTTCCGATACGACACAATGGGCGGAAGGACGCTTTGGCGGGTTCAAAGCCCGTACCGCGGTGAAGAGTCTTAATAACCGTTTAGCGGTTACCATGAAACAGTCCGGACATTTTCCCCGGCGGCGGCATCGCGATTGGGACCGATCCGGCACATGGAACGAAAACAATCCATCCAACCGGGACTTTCATTGGGATGTTCAACTCTCCCCGGACCTGGACTGGAAGATTGATTTGAAGACCGGAGCCTCAAAAGCCGAGGTTAACTTAGCGAACCTGCGAGTTAAGGAACTGGATCTAAAAATGGGAGCCGGAGATTTGACCTTGACATTGGGTGATAAAAGCGGCGACTCATCCGTAAAAATCAATTCCGGAGCCTCCAAGGTTAAGGTGATTCTTCCGAAAGGCCTGGGAGTAAAAGTGAAAACCTCCGGCGCTCTGCTTCATACCAATTTGGGGAGTCAGGGATGGATTTACAACAATCACGAATATCATTCCCCCGAATATGATGAAGCTGCCAGCCATTTAATGATTGATTTGAATATGGGCGTAGGTGATTTTGAACTGGTGAGGAAATAGAAATCATTCAGGAATTCGTCGCCGCTGCTTCATCCGTACGCTTGCCAAACAAAGAAACCAACTGTTGTAAAACTCCCTCCGGGAGTTTTTTGATTAATCCCATTAAAACATGACCTTGAATAATGAATTCCAACACATCGGGCCGGCCCCGCCAATTTTCCCGGATAACCTCAGCCGGTATTTCCGAAATCAAACTGCTCATCATGAGTCCCATGGCAACTGCGTCATCCACGAAACCCAATGGACCAGCCAAAAATTCGGGTAATAAATCGACCGGAGATACCAAATACGCAATGCATAAAGCGATTTTTAGTTTTAACACCGTCGGAATCCGGGAATCCCTGATCAGGTTGGCACATAAAACGACAAAGTCGGGAATGGTAAGGATGTAATCAACCACATCTTTCAATAGCTCGCCGCCGTGTTTTTCGGTCCAGGCCAGCAGTCGCTCCCGAAACGAGTGGATCTCCTGTTCCGATATTTCCAGGGTTTGAGGTTGAATCAATATCCGGATACCGCTGGAATCCGGTAATAACTTGTTGGGATCAATCCGCAGCAGATCCCCCTCCACTTCCGCCGCTACTGCAAACCGGCTGTTGAAACGCTTTATCAGGCTTAAAGCTCCCGGGATAAGAAAACCGGGCATCTTTCCAATGGAACGTATCTTAATCCGCAGGCAATTATCCATAGCCGTGTCAATTGAACCCCGGATATTCACTGCAACCCCCAAAATACTTCCCACCAATTCAATGTCACCCAGGATTTCGGAGATGAACACCATACCATTGGCTTCATCCCATTCACCGCTGATGGATAATCCTTGGAAACTAAACTTTGTAGGGGATTTCATATTATGAATCCTTTCTCCCATTTGTTAATTTACTAATTGCAATAAATTTCCCCGTATCTTTTCATATACCTGCCGGAAGATTCCCGATTTTGCCGCTGAATTTTGTCAAAAAAAAGCCCATTAACCTAAACTGGGCTTTTTTGTAATACTGATGACCTTATTGGTAATCATATTGAATATAATCAGAAGCTAAGTTTGCCTTTCACATAAAAGGTAGGCTTAATTATCTCATAACCAATACCGCCCATAGTATAAGTACCATTAAATTCACTTCCCTGGGAACCTCCAAAGAGAAGCACTCCCGTGGCAATGATGCAATCCAGATACGGCGCATACGAAAACTCCGGATAAAAAACATAACTACCGTCATTTAAATTCAATATCGTCGCTATGGTCAGTTTATAGTAATCGGAGAATTCCTTCTCCGCCGCTAAAAATAGGTAATCTTCCGCAAGCATGGGAAGCTCGCCGGTAAGAAGGCGCATAAAGTTGTAATTTAATATATCAGCTTCACCTTTGCCTTGATGATGAAGTTCAAACCGGGTGGTAAGATTCATCTCTGAGATTGAGTAATCACCACCCAGGCTGATCTCGATTAAGTCTTTCAGATCGTTATCTCCAAACTCAAATGCAGTATCGGCGGCATTACGGGGGAGATTTAGCGCCATTTCGCCGTAAACCCCCACGTTTCCGATGGCGCCCACCCAATCCGCTCCCAGATAATGATTTTTCTGATAAGCGCCGTTCACATAAAGCACTTCTTTGATCCAGCTGACCGACCAATCGAATTTGCCCGAGGCCGACTGAAGTTTTAAGCCGTAAGGGATGTTTTCCGATTTGCCGTCGCTGATGAAGGCGGTATTTTTGGCAAGCTTCTCCTGGAAGGCCACATAGCCAAGAATTGAATATTGCTCATTCAACGTGTAACTGGGAATGATCGCCGGCGTACCGGGGGTCTCTTCGGTCACCATGTCCAGAAAAGGAGGCAGGGACGCTTTGGAAGTCGGATTAAACACATAAGCCGTTCCCCAAGCCAAGGGGATCTTGCCGAACTGGATATTGAACTGCTTGATGGTCGCCGAGGCCCAGTAATGGTCCAGCTTTAGCTCCTGATTAAAATCGGTTAACGGATATTGATTCTGGTCAACCGGACTGAGGCCAATGCCGCCGAACAGGGCATAAGGGTTTAAATTCCCCATTTTAAAGGCATTTGAAAACTCCATATGGAATAAAAGGTTTTCGTTGGGCTTCCATTCCCCTTTCATACGCAGATAAATCTCATCGCCAAAATCCCCATCCATAACATTTAAGTAATTTACAAGATACCCGTAAAGGCTAAAGCTCTCTTCGACCGGAGACGGATCGTCCAAGGCTATAGCCATGGTTGAAGTAAATAATGTTAGCAATATCGCAATCAACATTATAATAAATGCTTTCGTTTTCATGAATCATCCCTCCTTATTTACTTATTTCCGGCTTACCTTCAACTCAAGCAAATCTTTATTTATAAAACTGGCCGGGGTTGAAATATTTTTCGTCGATGGGCAGATCGTATTCGGTTTTGGTCATCAGAACCACCGTCTTACTATTCTTGACATGATTGGTCATGGTCATTTTAGTCGGCACATCCCGCCCGCTGATTCGGCTGATCTCATCCATGGTAAGGTTTTTGCAAAGACCCTCTTTTTGCTTATAGTAATCGATGCGCAAAATCTGATAGTCCTTTTTTCTGACGGTGATGACCAGTTTGACATAACTGGATTGTTTCTCCGGCAAGGGCAGTGCCTGAATAACCCAACTATCATTTTGCTCGGCGGCAATTGCAAAGGAATATTTCTCCTGCCATTTACCGGCTTCCATGTCTTCATTGGAGAAATCGCCGCCAATCCCGCCCATGGACTCACTCTTTGATTTGCTGGCAATCTTTCTTACCCGGCCGGTGGAGGGGAAATAGATCCATTGGTCCTGGTTCCGGGAAAGAATACACAAACCCTTGATGGATTTCGGGTTAAGCACCGCCATATAACTGTATTCATCGCCTTTTTGGTAGGAAAGCATCTCCATTTTCCGGCCCGTCTTTTCGTCGTCTTTATCCGGGTATACAATCATGCTCATCTGGCTTTTGCTGGTCGTAAAGTTCTGTTTCGCTTCCACATTTTTGATGATGGAATCCGCTGTTTCCCTGGTTCCATCTTCCGCCATGCTCAACGGGATCATTAACAAAAGACATCCGATGAAAAGTGACATCGTTTTATTCAGCATTGATATTCCCTCCTAAAATTTGATCGGTTGATGAGTTGGATTGGCTATTTTTTTTGAGAAATCCCAGCAGGGCCGGTTCGATGAAGATCGCCGTCAGCAGTGAGGTCGTGATGCCGACAAACAGGATCATCCCCATGGAGGAGATCGCCGCCCAGGTGCCCACCAGGGCGAGGGAGCCGAACCCGAACATGGTCGTCAGGGCCGAAAGGGTGACCGCTTTCCCCGTAGTCTTGTAAACCTCGGGTATATCGGGTTCAAGGAGATAGCGGCAGACAAAGTGGACGCCATAGTTGATTCCCAGGCCAATAACCAGGGGGACCATGGTGAGATTGATCATGTTGAGTTTCAAGCCCAATAACGGATAGATCCCGAGCATCCAGATCATGCCCAAGACCAGGGGGATGGTGGCGATGAGCGATGCCTTGAAATTTCGCAACGTGAACAGTATGATGAGGAACATGAAGAAAAAGATATACAGGGCTGCTTTTCCCGCCGAGTTGATCAGCTCATTTTGCCAGATGGCGACAATGGTGGTTAACCCCGTGATATTCGTGGAGATGTTGCCCAGTCTTTCATTGTATCGTTGGATTTTTTCGCGGCTGGCCAGCACGTTATCCTTGGGAAACGCGGTAACCAGGTTCTCTTGCCGCTCGGCATCCATGAATTGATTGACGATGTTCCCGGGCAGATCGGCCAGGGTAATTGGGCGCGTGATGTTGGTCATGCTTGAGACGATCCGGTCCATCTCCGGGGCAAAATGGCGGTCCAACTGGGTGAGTTTGACGGCGCTGAGTTGCGGCTCCGCCCGCAACCGGGCGATCACGCGCTGGAATACTTCCCGGCCCGGCGCGCCGGCCTCGGCGCCGAAGACCTCGCGCACGATCTCATTTCGTTTCTTGACGATCTTGTTGTCTTCGCCGAGTCCGGCGATGGAGAGATCGCCGATCTCAATGACGTTATACTCGAGACGCTGGATCTCATCGATAAACCGCTGGACATCCTGGCGGGTGAGGGTGGCGGTTTGATATCGCGGTCCCATCCGGCGGAATTTGGCGATCTCATTCAGCCTCGCCTCCTGCTCGCCGGGCGGGGCGATGAACTGTGAAATGGAACGGACCTCGGCAATGGAGCTTTCCTGTTCGAGCTGCTCGGTGAGCTGCCGCGCTGCTTCGATGCTGTCGCACGAAACCATGGAACTGATCGGCATGAGACCGAACTTATCCAGGATTTTATGATAGGTTTTTACCGCCGGCATCTGTTGCGGCTCCAGTTTCATCATGTCATACTCGAAACCCAGGTTGAACATGGATACGATGAATACCAGGGTAAGGGTGATCGCCACCCCGGCCGTGAACCGCTTCCGCTTGCTCATGAACCCGGCCAGGCCGGCCAGGAAATCGTAGTTTATCCTGGGCAGCCGGGTGGGCTTGGGGTCTTTTGGCGAGAACCAGACCAGCAGGGCCGGCAGGACGAACGTCATAGCCAGGTAGCAGCACAGGATGCCCATTCCGGCGAGCAAACCGAATTGGGCGAAGGCTTTGGAGCCGGTGGCCGCCAGGACGAAAAACGCGGTGGCCGTCGTGGCGGCTGCCAGCATGGTGCCGATACCCGCCTTGGCAAAGGTTTCTTTTAGAGCGTCTTTCGGACTGAGGCCGCGATCCATAAACTCGCTATAGTTAGTGATGGTCTGAATGCCAAAGTCATCGCCCATGCCGATCAGCAGCGCGGCCATCATACTGGTGATAATGGTGATCTCTTTGAAGGTAATCCCCAGGAGTCCATAGTTGAAAACGATCCCGACCACCAGCGCGATCAGATAGAAGATGATGAACCGCAGTTGCCGGTATGAAAAGATGGTGATGGCGGCGACCAGGATAAACGCCAGGATGGAAGGAACCATGAGATCAAAGTTCATGGCCAGGTTCTCATCGGCTTGCATGCCGATGTCGCCCGCGTAGCCGATGGCCAGCCCCGGGAAATCGCCCTCCACCGCCGCGATGGTCGCCCGGATCTCGGCCATCAGCCGGTCGATCTTTTCCATCTCGATCAGGTTGAAGTTGGGATAGATGGACATGAGCAGCATGGAATAATCCGGCGCGTAGGTGTATTCATCGCCGTACACGAAGGTCTCGGCCAATCGTCTGGCCTCGGGGGCGGCCCCCTCCGTTCCCGGAGCCTCCAGGTATTCCCTGAGCCCGGTAAAGAACGACGCCAGGTTGTTCAGCATCTGCACCGCTTCGTTTTCCTGGCTGCCCGTCTCGATCTGCTCCTCGGCTTCCTCGCCCGTATAGATCTTTTCAAAGGAATCGTTGAGCGAGGTGACGAACGGAACCAGGTTGAGATTGGCAAACGAAGCCCGCGTATCCGCCAGGTCTTTCTCTTTCTGTAATATCAGGCCCCATTGGGTGATGAAGTCCCGGTCAACCTTGAGATCGATGGCATGGATCAGTTGCATCGCCTGCCCGTTGGCCTCGAGTTTCCCGGCGAAGGCCTCGGCGGCGGCGGCCATCTTCTCTTTGTCCTTGCCTTCGAAGGCGATTAGCAGCGAACTGCCGCCGGAAAATTTCTCGGTGATCCGGTCAAAGCTGGCGACTTGAGGGTATTCCATGGGGAGCATGTCTTTGAGCTGCGTCCGAGTCTGGATGTTACCCATGGCGATCAGGCTCAAGATGAAAAGCACCAGGGCTATCACCGGGATGATCTTGTGGTACCGGGTGATGAACCCCGCCAGATGCGCCATTAATTTTTGGCCTTTCATGGTTCAACCTCCTTTTTAAATGAAAATATTAATTTTAAGTAAAATACTAATTATGGGTCTTTTTTCACCTCCCGGACAAGTCATGGACTACTTGGGGTAAATACACGGTTGAAATGATGTTTTCGGAAGAATCGGTGTCTCCCTGGAGCTGATATGTTGACTGTTAATCAGTCAATGAGAATCGAAAAAAATAGCCATGGATTCCCATCCGAACACTTGGACAACTTACCGACTGTTAATCAGTCAATGGTATGGTAAAAATTTTTATCCCGTGCTTGATTAGCCGGGCCGCTCGTTGTGTAAACCGTCAATCCGCAGGCTGCCTTTGGGGGCGCCCAGCGCTTTTTCGATCACTGAAAAACCGGCGCGGAGTTTGTTCACAAACTGCTCCGTATCGCTTGGCAATATTTTAAATATGCTGGGCATATACCCGATCCCGGTCAGCAAAACTTCCGCTGTTTCCAGGGGATGACTGACATCGAACACTTTCTCCCGAACGCCTTGCTCGATGATTTTTACGAATATGGAGATCATTTCATCCAAAAACTTATGGGTCAGCCGGTAATGCAATAATTCATTGGATGCTTGGTGCATATAATGAACAATTTTCTCTCTTTGGAAGGTGGTTAATAACACTGAGGAAAACATATTGTTTAACTTTTGAATGGCGGTCAGCTGTTCATCATTAGCGATCAGGCGGAATTCTGAAATCGAATTGTCACCGAAACACTCGATCACCGCATCCAAGACCTCAGTCTTGGATTTAAAATAATAATAGAATAAACCCTGGGCTACTCCAACCTTGTTGACGATATCGCTGACGGTAGTGTCTTCGAAGCCTTTGGTGAAAAAAAGCTCCTCGGCGGCGGCGATGATTTCATTCTTCCGCACCTCTGGCTCTTTGGTAATCCGGATTTTTGCCATTACGAACTCCCTATAAATTTTTGAATCTAATACAAATTATAGTTCACTGACTATTAATCAGTCAATATAGAATTTAAGAAAACCCCGAAATATTATTTTCGGGGTTTTCGCAGGCTTAATTTTACCCGTGGTAAATTAGTAGTCCATTCCCATTCCGCCGCCCGGAGGCATTTGGGGCATAGGTTTTTCTTTCTCCGGAATTTCCGCCACCAAGCACTCGGTGGTTAAGAGCATGCCGGCGATACTGGCGGCATTTTGCAGCGCACTGCGGGTAACTTTAGCCGGGTCCACGATACCGGCTTTCACCATATCTACATATTCACCGTTTAGCGCGTCATAACCTTGGCCTTTCGGTAATACGCTCACTTTTTCGACAATAACCGAACCCTCTAAACCGGCGTTGTTCGCGATTTGGCGTAATGGTTCGGCAAGGGCCTTGCGCACGATAGCGACACCAGTGGCAACATCGCCGCTTTCCTTATTTTTATCAAGTTCCGGGGCGATTTGCAGTAAAGCGACTCCGCCACCAGGAACAACTCCCTCTTCAACGGCAGCCCGGGTAGCGGAAAGAGCATCCTCAATCCGGTGCTTCTTCTCTTTCATCTCGGTTTCAGTGGCGGCTCCCACCTGAATCACCGCTACACCACCGGCCAGTTTCGCCAAACGTTCCTGCAACTTTTCACGGTCGTAATCGGAAGTGGTATCGTCAATCTGCACTTTAATCTGGTTAATCCGGTTCTTAATCTCCTGATTATCGCCTTTACCATCAACGATGGTGGTTTCATCCTTATTGACCTTTACCTGGCGCGCCTGGCCAAGCATTTCAAGGGTGGCATTCTCCAAAGTCAAACCGACTTCTTCAGAAACAACCTGGCCGCCGGTGACGATAGCGATATCGGAAAGCATGGCCTTGCGCCGGTCGCCGAATCCGGGAGCCTTTACAGCCACTACATTCAAAGTGCCGCGCAGTTTATTGACAACCAAGGTGGCCAGGGCTTCGCCCTCAACATCTTCAGCGATGAGCAATAACGGCTTGCCTCTTTGAACTACTTTCTCAAGAACCGGTAATAAATCTTTGATCAGGGTGATCTTTTTATCGGTAATTAAGATATAAGGATCTTGAAGCACTGCTTCCATCCGGTCGGGATCAGTGACCATGTAATGGGATACAAAGCCACGGTCAAACTGCATTCCTTCAACAACTTCGAGATCGGTCCCCACGGTTTTCGATTCTTCCACCGTAATTACACCGTCTTTCCCGACCTTCTCCATGGCTTCGGCGATCAGGTTGCCGATCTCTTCATCAGCGGCAGAAATCGCAGCGACGTGAGAGATTTCATCTTTTTTACCCACAGGTTTACTGACTTTCTTTAGTTCTTCCACTACTACCTGAACGGCTTTGTCAATCCCCCTCTTAAGAATCAGGGGATTAGCACCGGCGGCAACATTCTTTAAACCTTCACGAACCATAGCTTGGGCCAAAAGAGTTGCAGTGGTGGTACCATCCCCGGCGATATCATTGGTTTTGGTGGCAACTTCCTTGGCAAGCTGGGCGCCCATGTTTTCAAACGGATCAGTAAGCTCGATCTCCTTAGCAATGGTTACACCGTCGTTAGTGATTGTGGGAGAACCGTATTTCTTTTCAAGTACTACATTTCGTCCTTTGGGGCCCAATGTAATTTTTACGGCATCAGCCAAGGTATTTACGCCCCGTTCTAGAGCGTGACGGGCATCCTCGCTGAATATGATTTGTTTTCCAGACATTGTTTCACCTTCCTATTGTTTTAATAATAAAATTCAATACTTCAGTTGAAATCTTTTACGGCGTCCTTACATTACTCATTCACAATTGCCAGAATATCATTTTCCTTTAATACCGTATACTCTTCATCGTCTACCTTGATTTCAGTTCCGGCATATTTGGCAAAATATACCGTGTCGCCTACTTTGACTTCGAGAGCAAGTTTTTGTCCATTATCCAAAACTTTGCCCGTACCAACTGCGACGATCTTTCCCTTTTGCGGTTTTTCCTTGGCGGTATCCGGAAGATAAATCCCGCCTTTGGTTTTTTCGTCGGTTTCGATAATCTTTATGACTACTCTTTCTCCCAACGGTTTGATATTCATG
Organism: Bacillota bacterium; assembly: GCA_029974635.1. GTDB lineage: Bacteria > Bacillota > UBA4882 > UBA8346 > UBA8346 > JAEZJQ01. The sequence continues at coordinate 153,372 of JARKQY010000043.1, forward strand.
ATATCCCTCCCAATTAATCTGACTTATTAGCACTCACCTAAAATGAGTGCTAATACCAAGACCTATTTTAATCGTCCCTTTACAGATTTTCAAGACAAAAAAATCACCATAGAACCTCATAGCGGGCAGAAAAAGACGTTTAAATGAAATTAGCTCCATTTTTCTTCAAAATTCATTTTATGGCAATTTCCACCACGGTTTCTGAAATCCAGTTGCTGATATTCGGTTTTTCACAATGCTTTGCATTCAAAGAATCGCGTTAAAACCATGTAAACATAAGAGGAACTATTCCTGATTACTCGAATTAGATCAGCATTAAAAGAATTGGATCATTTACAGAATTATTGAATTTGCAGAATTAAAACGCGTACAGGATGATTGATCCGAAAAGCTACTATGTTAGCCTAATTGAGCTTTAATAAATTCTGTTCATTCTCTAATCCTGTAAATTCTGTTTGGAGAGGTTGAATGAATATTAAAATTGAACCAAATGTTAAAGCGCTGATCTTTGATTTTGACGGCACACTGGCAGACACGATGCCGATCCATTATAGAGCCTGGCAGGAAGTGGCCTCCAATTACGGTTTTGAATACCCGGAACAACTCTTTTATAAAAACGCGGGCATGTCCACCGGTAAAATCGTATCTTGCCTTAACGATCAAGGATATCGTCTGGATCCTGATACCATCATTCAAGCAAAAAATACCGCTTATTTGAAACTAGCCGTCCATATTGAACCGATCAAGCCTGTATTTGATATTGTAACCCGTTATTACCAAAAAATACCTATGGCCCTTGGAACCGGAGAATGTCGCGCAATAGCCCTCTCAAATATTAAGGCCGCCGGATTGGATAAATACTTTCAAGTCATCGTCACCGCGGATGAAGTGACCAACCCCAAACCGGATCCGGAAACTTTCCTGGAATGTGCCCGGCTAATGGGCGTGCCTCCGGAAGTATGCCAGGTTTTTGAGGATGGGGAATTGGGTCTCGAAGCCGCCCGCCGGGCCGGAATGATTGCCACCGATGTAAGACCTTATACTAGTGGATAATGTGGAAAAAAAAAGAATTTGCCGGTTCCCCGGTGTGCTTAAGTGAAAGCGGCTAATTACACAGGGGCAATAATGGATTTCTTGTTGTTTTCGTAGTTAATTGCATTTGGAAAACTTTTATCAAGAGGTATGGATGAAATGCCTGCTGAAAATACGACCCTTTCATCTCAAATCGCTCAAGCCGAGCAATTTTTAAGAAAATATTATGGTTATCCGCAATTCAGACCCGGACAGGAGCGGATCATCCGGAGTATTCTTGAAGGCCGGGATGTCTTCGCAATTATGCCGACCGGCGCTGGAAAATCCATTTGTTATCAAATACCGGCGTTATTGTCCCCGGGGATCACCTTGGTGATTTCACCCCTAATCTCGCTAATGAAGGACCAAGTGGATGCCCTAACGAATTTGGGAATCCCGGCCAGTTTTATCAACAGCTCCTTGTCTTTACGGGAAGAAAAAAACCGGATCAAAAAAACGGCGGAAGGAGCATACCGATTGCTATATATCGCCCCGGAGCGACTGGAGACCGATTCCTTCGGAATACTGATCGATTCCCTTTCTCAGGCGGTATCCCTGGTGGCTATCGATGAAGCGCATTGCGTCTCTCAATGGGGGCATGATTTCCGTCCCAGTTACCGCCGGATCGGTCCTTTTATCACGGAACTTCCCAACCGGCCTATCGTGGCGGCCTTTACCGCTACAGCGACTCAGGAAGTGCGGGAGGATATTTTACACCTGTTGGCTTTGGCCGACCCGGATCTTCATGTCACCGGATTCAATCGCCAAAACTTAGCATTCACGGTATTGCGCGGGGTCAACAAAAAAAATTTCGTATTGGAATATGTAGCGAATAATTCCAATAGTTCAGGAATCATTTATGCCTCCACCCGCAAGGAAGTGGATCAATTATACGATTTATTACGAAAAAAAGGGTACTCCGCAGGAAAATACCATGCCGGACTCAGTGATCAAGAACGGATCAGGAGCCAAGACGCCTTTTTATATGACGATTTCCGGATCATGGTGGCGACCAATGCTTTTGGGATGGGTATCGATAAATCCAATGTACGTTATGTGATTCATTATAACTTGCCGAAAAACATTGAAGCCTATTATCAGGAAGCAGGCCGTTCCGGACGGGACGGGGATCCCAGCGAATGTATCTTATTATTTGCGCCGCAAGATATTCTGCTTCAGAAATATTTGATTGATCAGACCGTGCTTTCACCACCCCGGAAGCAGCATGAGTTCAAAAAACTGCAGACGGTGGTTGACTACGGCCATACCCAGCGCTGTCTCCGGCAATTTATTCTGGAATACTTCGGAGAAACCGATGCGCCCCATGAATGCGGCAACTGTAGTAATTGCAACAATTTAAGCGAACAAAGCGATATCACCACCGAGGCCGAAAAGGTCTTTTCTTGCATTCTGCGGATGCGGGAACAATATGGCGTTGTCATGGTGGCTGAGGTATTAAAGGGCTCCAAAAACAAAAAAATCCTGGCCTTTGGATTTAACCGGCTGTCTACTTATGGGATCATGCAAGATGTGGCCTTATCCGAAATCAAAGATCTGATTAACTGGCTGGTGGCCGAAGGATACCTGAAACTCACCAACGGTCAATACCCGGTGTTGCGGTTGGAATCCAAGGCAGTGGCCGTACTTAAACAACAAGCCCGGGTATTTCAAAAACGGGCTAAAGCAACCGAAACTCTGGTTGCCAAGGATGAACTCTTTGAATTACTCCGGGGACTCCGGCGGGAAATTGCAAGCCAGGAACAGGTGCCACCGTATATTATTTTCGCCGACAGCGCCTTGCATGAGATGTCACGCTTACTGCCTACAACTGCGCAAAGATTTCTGACCATCAAAGGGGTGGGAGAATCCAAACTTGAAAAATACGGGGAGCAATTTATGAAAGTCATTAGAGAATATATCGCTGCTGTGAATCATTAATAAATAATACTGGTAATGACGATGGCCGAACCGATAATTACGATTCCCAACGCAACACTTCGTTTGCGATGAGTATCTGCGCTAGGAAAGGCCAATCCGCCCATAACCGCAATAAATGCCCCGACAATGCCGATGAAGATCAAAATTTCCTTGCGGTTTAAAGATATCGCGCCTTCGCCCAATTTGATATCGGGATTTTTAAGCAATACGGCCAGCACCAGTAAAACAATACCCGTAATGATCAAGATGTTATACATCCATTGAAAATTCTTTTTTAAGGTTTGGTTGGTCATAAATAGGCCCTCTACCATTATTCATTATTATTTGTTATTAGGTGTCCAGTTTTTCCAATACTATAATAAATATCGGTTAAATTCCGAACTTCATAATAATTTGTCCCAAATTTAAATCATTTCCAGAACCGGTTCCCCTTGCATAAATTTATGGTTCTTGCTAAAATACCTAATGAAACCCCCCGCTACCGGGTTATAAAAAATCAAACCGATTTCACGGGGAAATTATCATTAGCCTCAATCGGGCCAAAAATTTGTTACAAAAGCAAATTTTGTGAGGATAATTATATAACGGAGGTTTGCCAGATGTCGAAGAACATAACCAAAGAAACTAAGGAATTTCAAGCCGAAACCAAGCAATTACTTGACTTGATGGTTCACTCCATTTACACCAACCGGGAGATCTTCCTGCGGGAGCTGATCTCCAACGCCTCTGACGCCATCGATAAAGTCCGGTTTGAGGCGTTAACCAACCAGGAATTGCTGGAAGGCGATTCGGAATTGGAGGTTTTTATCGAGATTGATGAAGCTGGACAGACTTTGAGCATTACCGATAACGGAATGGGAATGACTTACGATGAAGTGGTGGAGAATATTGGAACCATCGCCAAATCAGGCACCAAAAATTTTATTCAGAGCTTGGAAAACCGGGAACAAGCCAAGGATAACCTGGAACTCATCGGCCAATTCGGAGTTGGTTTTTACTCGGCCTTTATGGTCTCCGATAAAGTAACCTTGATTACCAGAACTCCCGGTGAGGTCCAGGGAGTTAAGTGGGAGTCCACCGGAGACGGTACTTATACCATTGAAGAAGTAGCTAAACCCAAGCGGGGGACTTCAGTGATTTTAACCATTAAGAAAGAGCATTCCGATGCCGAGAAACCGGAGGAGAATTTTTTAAACCAATATACCATTCAAAACCTGGTTAAAAAATATTCGGATTATATCCGCTACCCCATTAAAATGAACTTCTCCCGGGAGGAGAAACCGGTTGATCAGGACGGTAAGGTGATTGAAGGCGCACCCAGTAAACATACCATTGAGACCCGGACTTTGAATTCCATGACTCCCCTGTGGTCCCGGAATAAAACGGAGATCACCAAGGACGAATACTTTCAGTTCTATAAAAATCTCTTCCACGACTGGGAGGAACCCACCGACATTATTCACACCAAGGTTGAAGGAGCCGTGGAGTACACCGCTTTACTGTTCATTCCTTCCCACGCGCCTTATGATTTTTATACCCGGGATTACCATTACGGAATTAAACTCTATTCCAAGCATGTCTTCGTAATGGATAATTGCCAGGAACTGTTGCCGGAGCACTTCCGGTTTGTCAGGGGATTGGTGGATTCGCCGGATTTCTCTCTGAATATTTCCAGAGAAATCTTGCAGCACAGTCAGCAACTTAAACTCATCGGCAAAAACCTTGAAAAAAGTATCCTCAAAGCATTGGAGTCCATGCTGACCAAAGACCGCCCCAAATACGAAAAATTCTGGGAGGAATTTGGCAAGGCCATCAAAGGCGGCATCTATATGGATTACCAAAACCGCGAAAAACTGCAGGACTTCTTGTTGTTTCCGTCTTCCCATTCCAGCGAAGGCCTGACCACCCTGGAAGAATATCTGAAACGGATGCCGGAGAAACAAAGCTTGATTTATTACGCTACCGGAAAAGACCGGGCGGCGGTTGAGAAGTTGCCGCAAATGGAAGCCTTGCGGGAAAAGGGCTATGAGGTATTATATTTCTTTGACCGAGTTGATGAATTTGCCATTGATTCCTTGCGGGAATATAAAGAGAAAAAATTCCAATCCGTCAGCCGGGGGGATTTAAAACTGGACGATGCCGATGGTCAAACGGATCAGGAGAGTAAAACCAAAGCCGAGGAGATCAACAAGGAAAGTGAACCCATCCTGAAAGCCATTAAAGAGAGCTTAAATAACAAGGTTACCGATGTAAAAATAAGCACCCGGTTAAAATCAAGCGCCGTTTGTTTGGTCAGCAGCGAAAACGGCATCAGCCTTTCCATGGAACATATCTTGTCCGAGATGAACCAGTCCCTGATGAAGGCCAGCCGGATTTTGGAGATTAATTCGGATCATGAAGTCTTCACGACATTAAAACGGCTTTATGAAACCAATCCAGCCTCCGATACATTCAAAGAATATTGCGAGTTGTTATATGGACAGGCCTTGTTGATGGAAGGCCTGGAGCTTGAAGATCCGGTAGGTTTCGCCAACCGGGTGGCCAGTCTCATGGCCAAAGTTCAATCGTAATTGGATTTGATTTTTATCCAAAAACCCGCCCTCAATCAGTCAACGGGCGGGTTTTATAAATCCAGTTTTCGAATCGGTAAAAACAAAGCCAAATTTATTCATTCCATCCATTCATAAGTATTGATCAATTTTTTGAAAGAAATTTCCCGGTGATAACGTTATAAATAATGGAATGTACGTTTATCTGGAGGGTATGACCGTTTGGAAAACGAATTGGATTTAATCGCAAAAGCAAAAAAAGGCAACAAATATGCCTTTGGTGAGCTGGCGCTTTTCTACCGCAAAAACATATGCGGTTTGGCATATCGTTTTACTGGTAATCTAGCTACAGCCGAGGATATAACCCAGGATGTCCTGGTACGGGCATATACCTCCCTTTCCGGATTTACTCCGTCACACCCAGGGGCCTTTAAATCCTGGCTATTAACCATTACCTCCCGGATGTGCATTGACCATTTTCGTCGTAAACGCAACCTGGAAGTTGAACTTCAACCGGGCCAGGAATTGGCCATATCAGAAACACTGGAAAGCTTGCCGGAAATCGTAGCCCGGGCAGAGACCCGGCAAATTGTCCAAGAAGCTTTGCTCCGGCTACCTCCCAACTATCGGATGGCCGTGGCGTTAAAATATCTCGAAGATCTGGATTACCGGCAAATCGCCGAAATTGCCGGTGTTCCGCTGGGTACGGTAGGTACCTGGATTCGTAGGGGCCTACTTCTCTTACGTGCCGATCTGCAAGGGAAAGGAGTTGTATCTGATGTCCAATTTGCCGTCAGATAATGAGGAATTGACTGCTTTTGAAAAACTCATCGCTGATTCACTGGGCCCAGGGTCGCTGCCCGATTTTTCTCCGGATGACCGGTTCCTGAATTCCTTGAATCGTAAGTTGAACCAGCTGTCCTCACCCGCTTCCGGAGGCAGCCGGACCTGGTTGAACGGTATTTATCAGGGAGCCGCAGCGGCGGCCTTCGGGTTCATTCTCTTCACCGCCCTAAATGTTCTGCCGCCGGTATTTGTCAATACTTCGGTTACCGGAGCAGGGATCGCCCAAAAGACAGTGGTTGAGGCAACCTTACGGAGCCGGATTTTATGGCAGCAATTCATCGTCTATCTGGGGAATCAAGCCCGTTCCATTACCGAAATTTAGTATAGCGCTTCCAGAATAATGTACAAATAGAAAAGCGCTATACTTTGGCAAACGTTTATTTTGATTGTAACGTTATTTCAAAGACGTTTTGCGAGACGAAAATAACCTTTATTCAATCATGTCAAAGGAGGAAAGCTTTATGTCCGTGAGTCGCAAAAAAAGTCCGATTATTGCCGGAGCTTTATCGGTCATATTCCCCGGGGCCGGCCAACTGTATAATGAAGATTTTATCAAAGGGGTCATTCTGATTGCCGGCGCCATCGCCTCGATTGTCAGTATTGTCTACGCCGCTCTCTCACTGGGCGGGATGTTTATGAACGGGGAAATCATCCCGGAAGCCGTTCAAATCGTAAAGATTGTCATTGCCGGCCTTATCTTTGCCGGAATTTGGTTTTACGGGGTAATCGACGCCGTAATCAGAGCCCAACGCTCGGCTACAGATACCAATCCCCCGGTTGAACAAGCCAAAACCAGAGAGGGAACCATCGCCCTAGGAGTGGTGCTGGTGATATTCGGCATTCTCTGTATCGCGGTCCAAATGGGGTTAAAATTTGAATATCTTGTCAAATATGGTTTGCCGGGGGCATTGATATTATATGGCGTTTACTTGCTTGCAAAGACCGGCGGTTTCACCAAAGGGGGTAAGTAATTTGCAGCGCGGTTTTTCCTTGTCGGGAATCGGATTGGGCCTCTTTTTGATAGGCTTGGGAATCGCATATATGATGGATGTATCATCCGGAACCCATTTTTTAACGGCTGTATTCCGTTTCTACCCCGCTCTTCCTATATTACTGGGATTGGACTTTATACTGGCCGGGACGCCTCAAAACCGGATAACCGGCGCCCCCATGCGTCCCGAGGGCTGGATCACTACGGTTATAATTTTGATAACCTTCGGAGGGCTGACAGCGACCCTTGTTCCCCGGGTATTGGACCATGAATTGAAACAGATTGAGGGATATGCTTTTCCGTCCGATTTTCACATGCGTTTTCCTCAGAAAACCATTGAAACTCGTGATGATAAATTCATATTACCCTCCGGAATAACTACTGTTCGTGTTGAAAACGGTTTTGGAGAATTACGGGTTACGATGGGAACCCACAGTATTGTAACAGCTACCACCGAACTGAAATCGGGAAGTATGCGGCGCCGGGATCTGGACTCCTATCTCCAGCAGATTCAACTCCTGGGTGAAGCCCAAGGCAGCGTTTATTCCATCAAACTGGCGCATCCGGATACCAAGGCCCACCTTTCAAGCTTGATTACAGCAGATATTGATTTGGAAATTCCCGGGGGTATTACTGTAGAGCTTAGCAATTCATTTGGCGGAATTAAGGTTACCGAGGTTCATGGAAATCTAAATGTTAAGAACAGCGGCGGCCGGATTGAAATCGGCAAGGTAACCGGCGACGCCACGGTGCACAACCAGTTCGCCCAGGTGTCCATCGGAGAAATAAGTGGAAACCTTTCGGTGACTGTGTCCTCCGGACAGATTAAAATTAATCATGTGGGTAAAAACCTGATTTCCCGGAATGATTTTGGTAATTTAAAAGCCGGTGAAGTGTTGGGAGATGTAACGGCAGTGGGTAAAAGCGGCAATATGGAGATTGCCAATGTCGGGGGCAAGGTCAAAGTCGAAAACAACTTTGGCCAGGTTCAGTTAAAGAATTGTCGCGGACCGGTGACTGCGGATATCAGTACCGGCGATTTGACCATAGCCATGAATCAGGTAAAAAGTCCTTTAGATTTAAATATCACTTTTGGAAGCATCAATTTATCCCTGCCTAAGAATGCCGGTTTTTCATTAAACGCCGATGCTTCCTTCGGAAGTATCAACTCGGAATTCGACATCAACCGCTACAAAAAAACTTCCGGGGAATCTGTCCGCAGCGATATCAACGGCGGCGGACCTTTGGTTAAGATAACCGTCCAAAACGGCAGCATCCGGTTGAAAAAGAATTCGTAACGAATTTGTCGTGTAAAAATTGTATCGAATTGGCTAATATATAAGTTGATATTTCTTCCACTTATTTAAATTATTATTAGGAAATAGAAAACGCCGAAGCCGAAAATCCTCCGGCGTTTTCTATTTCATTAACTAGTATTGCAATTCATTTCTTTTTTCTTTCCATGGCAGAATCGTCAGATCAATCGTTATATCGGCGCAATTTTTTAACGATCTGAAAAATTTATGATACAAGCCAACATTTTCATGACAAATACATACTGTATATTGATCCATATATACAAAAATCACAACTATATAGCTTTAGTGTTTATCAGTTTTTTATTGGGAGGAAATAGACAATGTATTATGAGGAAGAAACCATTTTTGCGAGTCAGGTAGCCTGCCCCGGCGGGTTCTTATACACAATCACCATTAACGACACTTTCTAAGTATTGCCCGGCGTTTCGGCATTACTGTGCCTGCTCTGGCGGCGGCAAATCCCGGAGTCGATCCCAACCGGCTGCAAATCGGCCAACAAATCTGCGTTCCGGCGACAGCGCCGCCTCCCGTACCCTGCCCTGGCACCCCGTATACCATCCGCCCCGGCGATACCTTTATCGGATTAGCCCGGCGTTTTGGTTATACGCTGGATGCGCTTTTGGCAGCAAACCCGGGCGTGAACCCGCAAACTCTCCAGGTGGGCCAGGTCATCTGTTTGCCGCCCGCTCCCGGCGGCGGACCCTTCCCTTGTTATGGCGGCTCCATTTACATCATCAGATCCGGCGATACTTTCTACAGCATTGCACAACGCTTCGGCGTTCCATTGAACCAGTTAATCACAGCCAACCCCGATGTGAACCCCAATGCGCTCCGGATCGGTGATCCGATATGCATTCCACGATAGATTTAAGAGAGGCTTCCGTTTTAAGGAAGCCTCTTTTGTCTGACTAAGAAATAACTCATTTATTTAGTGCTGTTTCGGCAACTGTTGAAGAACCGCTACCAACGCCGCAGGATGGACCAGATTCGAAACAAGTAATAGTTCGGGTGTCCACCCCTATATAACAGGTTCAAGAAGCGGTTGGTACAACCAGCTTCCATCTGCTATAAAACACATAATCATAATAACACTTTTACAACAAATTTTAATAAGTTAAAAATAAAGTTATTTATGGTCTTCAAAGTATCACCCTTTATATCATAAAAATGCTAGCGTTCTCTCTATTTCCTAACAAAAAATCACCCGAGGAATGCGTTCCGTTCCCAATCCGCTTGCCTCACTGCCAAATTCTTTCGTTTGATATCGTACATATCAAGCTTATCCACATAGGTACCCGTCCGCGATACCTCCAGCTTTCAAATCCCATAGTATCCGAACCTTTTTATTCTTTCTCCACTTTTTGCTAAGTTCCTGTTGCATAAAAAAGTGGAACTGGGTATTATTTTAAATATATCAATACTTATTAATCAATTTTTGAAGAAGAGATGAACGAACGGTGAGAAACGAACGAATTAACTATTCGGAGCAGTTAATATAATCTGATAACAGATTGTACCGGGATTATTTTATTTCTTATCAGTTAACTGCACTGCTTTTCATACCTCAATAAAATATAAAAAGGGGTAAGTTATATGAATTTGGAACAATTAAAAGCAGACTTGAGGAATGAAGCAGAGCAAGCTTTTAACGGCTGGAATTTTTCATATCTGGATAAAAACTGTGATATCTGATGAACTAAAAATTTGTCATTTGTTGATTCGGTTTTTTAATTAAATGATTTATGGGTCTTTGGTACTAAAAATTGATTCGTCGCCTTTTTCCCCAAAACATTCAGTTACCATCAATACCATTATCAAACCGATACCAAATAAGAAAGTCATTGCCGCGGAAACGATCCCGGAATCATTGGTCAACAAACCAATAAGGGCGGTAATCGCCAATCCAACCAGACCGGAGATGATCACGGGATATTTCACTGCGAATTCACCGATGGGACGGGGCGGAAACCGGTAGAGCAACGGGATGGCCCCCAGAACTCCAATCAAAACCACCGTCAATGGAGTACTGCTTATTAATCGCAAATTTAGGCCGATTTTGCGGATTACCAAATGAACGAAGACTTCCATTCCATTCTTTTGAACCCCCAGCAACAGCTTCCCCAAATGGCTCATGGAACTTTGGTAAACATACAAATCCAAAACTCCCATACTGATAAAAATCAGCACTACAGCCAGGCATAGCCCGGCCATCTCCTTTATCCGGACCGGCTGTTTCAGCCATAAGAAATTGGTAATCCCTAAGCCCAATAACGCCGTGATTCCTCCACCCACATCAGCGCCAAAATACGGATGCATAAGCAGTAAACCGATAAAAAAAGTAAAGAACCACAGAAGTTCCTTTCTCCATTTCGTTAATTTTTGCAGACTCAAAGTGATAGCCGTAATATACGATCCCAATAATATCCCCATATACTCATTCCCCACTCCATAATACCGGGCGCCGGCGACTACGGAGTAGCCCAAAAACGATTTATGCTCGTAATAACCATTGATAAACCCGTCGCCGATCATTATTCCCGTAGTTAAAACCGCGATACATAACAGCGTTTTCGCTAAGTTTTTTCCCGCAACGAAATAGGATACGAAGAATACTATTCCGGAGAACAGAAAAGTACAAACCGTAATCGCAATCCAATTCAAGGGATCGATAAGCGCTTCTAATAACAATGCGGCCGGGAGAGTAAGCAGAAATAAGAAACTGAATGCGAAAAGTTTAATGAACCTGCGGGGGAAACGCAAAATAACACCCACCGTAAATAAAAAAATAACTCCAATCAATACATAACCGAAAATCGTAAGCAACGGCCAGCGAATCATGTAGTTTGCGACTAAAGCGTGTTGACTATAGGCAAGGTTGCGCCACTCACCGGGTATGTTCCTTACCGGTAACATTGCGGTTGTTTCCGGATTAAGGCATTTGCGAATGACGGCGCGGAGGTCATTCATGGTAATAATTCCGGCTTTGCGGGTGCTGGGAGCATATAAGATCCCGCTGGAAAAATTCAATCCTTTCAACACCACGGGAGTTAACGATGAATTCCCGGCGGCCAACTTTTCAGGAGGACGGGAAGAGCAAATCATGAGCAGTGTCTTCGTAAAATCAGTCTCCGCCGCAATACGGGAAATCAGATAATCATAGGTGTTCTCCATTCTTTGCGTTGAAGATCCGGCTTGTTTTGGATGGCGCGAAAGGCTTTCCGGAAAGGTTATCAATAAGATACCGCTCTGTTTCCGGCACCTCCGGTAATACTCGAGGAGGAAATCGGCATTGGTTTTTTGATTATCAGCCGGCTGAATGACACTATGGAATCTCTTGGGAGTCCCGGCTTTGATATCAATGAAATCACCGCCGGCGATGACCGCCGCCGGCCGGGATTGCTGTGGCAAACTTCGTTTTTCATCAATATGAATCGTGGGGATTGATAGTTGCCGGGAGATTTGTTCAACGAAACGTTGCAGCAAAAAGCCGGATTTATCCGCCGCCGGGGTTAGCGGAATCCTCATCAGTCCGGTTGCGCCAGTTGAAATATGGCGCGTCAAATTTGGGCAATTGGTGGAACATTTCTCTAGATCAAGATAAGGTATATCCAAGATGACCAACCGCAGCTGGGCTCCAGCGGCACAGGCCCGTGAGGCTGCTAAAAAATTAGGCAGCAGAAAGATTGACAGCAAGAATAGCCAAACAAAATGCCGGAGTATATGGGCCATCTTAATCCGGCCCCTATGCGGAGATACTTTCACTATACCGGCCGCATTTGTCGCCCCAAACCGCAATGACTTTTTGTTCCTGTTCCACCCGGATAATCTCGCACCGGTTACTGCAAAAATTGCATTCAAAGGTCTTCGGGATAAATTTAATATTTAAATCGGCAAATCCGCGAAATTGCGAGTCCTTGCCCGTCCGGATCCATTGTTTCCGTGCCAGCAAGGCTGCTCCGACCGCCCCCATCACATGGTAATACTGGGGGATAATGATGGTTGTTTTCAATTCCCGCTCAAAAGCAGCTCGAATCCCCTTGTTGGCAGCCACCCCTCCTTGAAAAACAATAGGTTCCAAAAGTTGTTTGTCCCTGGCCAGATTATTCAGGTAATTCCGTACCAATGCCTCGCATAAACCATTGATGATCTCAGCCTTGGAAAACCCGAATTGCTGTTTGGCGATCATGTCCGATTCCGCAAATACAGTACAACGCCCTGCGATCCGCACCTTATTTTCAGCGGTGAGCGCCAGTTCACCAAATTCTTCAATGGGGATCTTCAGCCTTTCCGCCTGATGATCCAGAAACGAGCCGGTTCCGGCGGCGCAAACCGTATTCATGGCAAAATCAGTCACCACTCCGTTCCGGATCACAATGACTTTGGAATCCTGACCGCCAATCTCCAGGATGGTTTGTACGGCGGGGTGAAAATGAACCGCAGCTGCCGCATGAGCGGTAATTTCATTTTTGACCAGGTCCGCTCCCAGAACCGCACCGGCCAGCAACCGTCCGCTTCCGGTGGTCCCAACGCCGGCGATGGTTGCCGGCTTGATGCTTTCCGCCAGGACGGCCATTCCTTCCTGAATTACTTGCAACGGTTGTCCGTCGTTCCGGTAATAATGGGCGGCAAGAGGATTTCCTTCCTCATCAATGACGACCATGTTGGTACTCACCGAACCGACATCAACTCCGACAAACAACTTTGCCATCGTTTATTTTCTCCTTTGCTTGTCCGTACCGGGTCCAGAGTAATTCCACAAAAGCCTCCAGCCGGATCATATGGTTGACCCAACCTAATTGTTCATCCAGGGAAAGTGATAAAATCGGCAGGTTCAGATTGGCGGACAAAGCCGGGATAAGGCTTTGAGTCACCAGTTCGGGCATACATCCGAAGGGCAATAGATGAATGATCCCATCAAAACCCATTTGCCGGTATTTAAGGATGTAACCGATATTCTCCTTCTCATGACCACCCGCGCTATGCTTGAGATACGGGTCAGCTTGACGCAGTAAGCGTTTGGGCGGCAATACAAAATGGGTAACCCAGTTGGATATATACTGGTTGCGAACCACCTCGACACCAAGTTTGGCAAGTCTTTCCTCAACCTCGTGATTGGCGAAGCTCTCCATCACCAGATAAATCTCGCCGACCAGTCCTACCTTCAGGATTGTTCTCTCCGGATCAATAGGTATCCCCGCTATGATCCGGTTTGCTTCCGGCAGCACCTCTTTTAGCTCTTTGAGGCTATTGCAACTATCTAAAAGCTGTTGTATCTCGATCCATTTCCGGCTGCAATTCCCTGGAATCCGCTCATAGGGCCGCAAATGATTCAGCTTCTTCTGGTAGTAATCATGGGCAAATATTAGCCGGATAACCAGTTCCAAAGTCCGGACCACTTTGGGGAAAGGTGTATGGTTTCCCAGCTTGCGGCAGTTTCGTAAAAACCCCCGCAAATCCTCCCCCGGAGAGTCGAATACCGTCACTTCCACAGGGAACCCCAGTTTATGCAAGATCCGCTCGCTTAAATTTCCATAATAAACTGCCCGGCAAGCTCCGATAAAACCGGTGGTAACTATCAAATCCGCCCCCTGCTCCAATGCTTCCAGGTAACTGCCCAGGATAATCTTGAAAGGAAAACAGATAAACTCCGGACTATATTTAATCCCTAACTCAATGGTCCTTTGGCTGGGCCGCGGCGGAATGACGACTTCATGTCCAAGTCCTTCGAAGAGTTTGCGATAGGCAAATACCGGACCCATGTAAGGAAAAGTAATCTTCAAACCGCATTGTCCTCCTTGAAGGTGCTCAGCATATCCGCGAAAGCTTCCAACCGGGTGAACAAATGGCCATCTTCCGTATGCTCATCCAGATTGATCAGTAAAAATGGTTTTTGATGTTTTTCCGCTTCCAGGTTTAAAATCTCAGCGGCCACCGAATCAGGGCCGCAGCCGAATGTGGTGACATAAATGATGCCGTCTATCGCCGGATCTTTCAGAAAATGCAGCCCGGCCCCCAGGAGCATCCGGCCGAAGTTCCAAAATATCGGCCGTTTTAATCCCCTCAAACTGGTTTCGATAGTTTCCGGTTCAAGCATTTCCCAAGTATAGACCCTTATTTTCAGTTTATCCAGCTTGCGTTGAATTCCCTTGTTGATAAAGGGATCGTAAAGACTATAGGCATAACCGAGAAGACCCACGCACAGATGATGCTCCGGTTGTTTCAACTTTCCTCTTCCGGCGGTTTCCGGAGAAATTTTCAGAGCGGTTTCTCGAGAGGTTTCTAGAGAGGTTTTCAAGGCGGCTTCCGGAAGGGTTATTTGTTGTTTGCGGCAGTTATCAAGGGTCTCCTCCCAATATTTCAGGGCTTGTTTCTCTACCCGTTTCATCTGTTGTAAAGACGCGGCAGCTGTCACCGGAAATCTAACCACCTTTGGATTAAGTCCATTACAGATGACTTCCGGAGAAAAAAAACGCTTCTCCTCAAGATTTAAGCTAAATTTGACAATCTCCGGCAATCCGATCAACTTGGGACAAAAGAAATTGGTTTTATTACGGTCGGTCATCCGGGGCAGCAGGATTTGATCAACGCCTTTATCGAGAAGATCCAGAATATGACCCATAAAGATCTTAATTGGAATGCAAAATTCATGAGGCAGCAACCTGCCGCCTCTATCGGCGGTTTCTTTGGTACTTTCACCGGAAAATACCACCTCCATTCCCGAAAGGGTCAAAAACCGCTGCCAGTAGGAAAGGTTGTATGACGCGAACAAAGTCTTGGGAACGCCAACTTTTAGACGGTTTGGGATCTGTTTCATGGTGTTGATTATTACCGAACCATCGCCAAAATATGCGGCGAGGTTTTGCGATTGTTGATGACGAGGTTATTTTACGCGGATTTCGTCCAATAGTGTACTAAGTTTCGGTTCGACTGGATAAAACTATTTAAATGGCTCTCTTTCGAAGTGAATACGAAGAGGAAGGAGTTAGCGGATGAAAACCGGTCCGGTTATCGAAAGGCCTTTGTCGCCCCTTAAATTAGCGGGGGTATATGTGGGAACGGTGGTGGGAGCCGGTTTCGCCTCCGGCCAGGAGATTCTTCAGTACTTCGGATTTCACGGCCTTGGAGGAATCGGAGGGATTCTATTCAGCACCATCTTATTTGTGGCCTTTGGAACGGTTATCTTTCTTCTGGGACACCGGCTGCATGCTGTTTCCCACCTTGAGATCGTCAGGGAAAGCAGCGGGCCCCGGATTGGCAAGGCAATCGATTACATCATCACTTTTTTCCTGTTCGGGGCCTTTACCGCCATGGCCGCAGGTTCCGGAGCCATATTTCAGGAACAATACGGTATTCCGCCGGCCGTTGGCAGCCTGCTGATGATTACCGTCAGTATCGTCACGGTGTTGCTGGGCATCCAGAGGGTTCTCACCGCCATCGGAGCTATAGCGCCGCTGCTGGTGGGTTCAGTTCTGGTCATCAGCATTCTGGCATTAACTAAGTCGCCGGTTAACTGGTTTTGGTCCCAGGCGCAGGCAGCTCCTGTCCCTTTTTGGCCGCTTTCCTCCTTGGCTTATGTCTCTTATAATATTATACTGTCCGTGGCGGTACTGGCTCCTGCAGGAACACTGGCGAACGAAGATTCCCTGCGCAAAGGCGCGCTCTATGGCGGATTGGGTTTGGGTTTAGGGGCTCTTGCCATTAACCTGGCCGTCTTGACACAGGCCCCACAGATAGCTGGTTTTCAAATCCCCATGCTTCTCCTGGTCCAGAACATCCTTGGACCGCTGGCGCCTATTTATAGCGTCGTATTGTTAGCCGAGGTCTATACCACCGCGGTAGGCAGTCTTTATGGTTTTGCAGCCCGGCTGACCGATCCCCAGGGATCCTATTTTGTTCCATTGGTAATCACCTTTGGAATGGCTGGGTTTATCGGGAGCATGATCGGTTTCTCCAATTTGGTGGCGAAGCTATACTCAGTGGTAGGCTATGCCGGATTTGTTTTATTGATCGTCTTAGTACGGGGTTATTATAAACATATCCGATAACAATTGGGGCTATTCACTTTTTACAAAGACATCTTTCAGGCATATTTCTATTTACATATAGCCCCGTCTCTACAAGAAGAAACCAGTTTAACGTATTTTGAAAGGTATCCTGTTTTAATTTTAGGCTCTCTTTTTTGCCAAAGTTTTTTTCTGTTTTCCATTTCTTCATCAGTGATTAAAACAGCGATAACTTTTTGATCGATATCATATTCAATAATATCATTCTCTTGTAAAAGCGCTATCGGACCACCTTCAAATGCTTCGGGGGCAACGTGACCGATACAATTCCCCCGGGTTCCACCGGAAAACCGGCCATCGGTAAGCAGTGCCACCTTATCTCGCAATCCTAATCCAATCAAAGCAGAGGAAGGCGATAACATTTCCCGCATCCCGGGGCCTCCTTTGGGACCTTCATACCTGATAACAATAAAGTCACCATCTGTAATTTGGTTTCCTAAAATCGCAATCATCGCCTCTTCTTCCGAATCAAAGACCCTGGCTTTACCTTGATGCTTTTTCATATTCTCACTCATGGCGGAAACTTTAACCACTGCGCCTTCCGGGGCCAGGTTTCCGAACAAAATAGCGATTCCACCCTCGTTACAAATGGGGTTATCAATATCTCTGATAAAATCATTATCATACATTAAACTATCGCCGGTAAGTTCCAATAAACTTTTTCCGGAAACCGTCGGATTATCTTTTAATAAAGGCTTTATTCTCTTTAATACGGCCGGAATCCCACCCGCATATTCCAAATCTTCCATGGTGGATTCACCCGCCGGTTGCAGAGAACAAATATAAGGAGCTTTGGCATTAATCCGGATAAAGTCATCATAATTTAAATCAATTCCACCCTCATATGCAATTGCTGGTAAATGAAGGACAGTATTGGTAGAACCCCCCAAAGCCATGTCCAGATAGATGGCATTCTCCAATGCGGTTTTGGTTATTATTTTTTTAATCGAAATATTTTCTTGAACTAATTTTACAATTCTTTCGCCGCTTTCAAAGGCAATTCTCTTTTTCTTCGCTGAGATCGCAAGTGAAGATCCACACCCAAACAGGGAAATTCCCATTGCTTCACATAAACAAGCCATCGTATTTGCAGTATATAATCCCTGACATGACCCGCAACCCGGGCAGGCTTCCAGCTCAAAACATTTTAACTTCTCATCCGATATTTTTCCTGCTTTATATAATCCAACTGCTTCAAATCCATTTTTAATCAAAGTTAGTTTAGCGCCTTCATATTGCCCCGTCATCATCGGCCCTGCGGTAACTACGATAGTAGGGATATCAAGTCTCATTGCTCCCATAATCATTCCGGGTGTAATCTTATCGCAATTGGTTAATAATACCAATCCATCCAAGGCGTGAGCTTTACAAACCGATTCAATTGCATCGGCAATGATCTCCCGCGAGGGAAGAGAATAATGCATTCCAATATGTCCCATGGTAATTCCATCGCAGATCGCCGGAACACCAAAGATGAACGCCTGTCCGCCACCGGCAAAAATTCCATTCTCAATGTGCCGCTCTAAAATACGCATGTCAACATGACCCGGAACCAAATCGGTAAAACTACTGGCTATTCCAATAAAAGGCTTGTTTAATGAACTTCTAATAATCCCGGTACTATGGAGAAGCGCCCTGTGGCCGGCTTTTTCGTATCCTTGCTTAATCTTGTCGCTATTCATTTTCACCCCTCCAAACTGCGTGGATTATTCTTGACGAAAAGAATTCGTTTCGATGGATTCGTATAATTCCCACATCGGTCTCATAACATTTTGTTTCATTAACATCATCGTTTTAGCAGCCTCCCTGCTCTCGAACGCCGCAATTAATTCAGCATGCTCCGTAACCGAAATCTGTTCCGTTGTTCTGACATGCTTCAGAAAAAGGTATTTGAATCTGCGGATATGCTTTTGCATGGTGGAAGTAAATGAGGAGATATAGGAGTTATCAGCAACTTCAACAATCAGATTATGAAATTCTTCGTCAAGTTCCATCGCTTTATAAGGCTGTCCTCGATCTAGCAATAAAGAAAATTCGGTATTGATCCTTTTCAGATTTTCAATCTGTTCATTGGAAATCATCGGAGTTGCCAACTCCGCCGCCAGGGATTGTAAAGCTGCAAATGGGGGATAAATCTTCAAAATATCATCCTTTTCTATTTTCGTAACCCGTGTCTCCTTGCCGTGATATATTTCTACAAATCCCTGTATTTCAAGAATCTGTAGCGCTTCGCGAATCGGAGTCCTGCTGACACCAAGCGCGTCGGAAAGTTCGGTATCCACCAATTTCTCTCCCGGGATAAGAGTCCCATCAATGATCCAGCGCTGCAATTGACTTAATGCCCTCTCTTTGGCGCTGATCTTGATGAAAGCGGAAAAATCCTTTGGAATCGGCATGATGATCACCATCCACAATATATGTATACAATATATCATATTCATATATGATATTCAATTAAGAATTTCTTTTCGGAGAGATGAAAAAGCGCCTTCCCAAAGAAGGCGCAGAATAGTTGGACTCAGATATTTATATCAACAATTTTTATAATACAGCCCCAAAAACGGCACCGCAAGATGCTCCAGTACTCCTGACACCTTCACACTTCTTAATGGAGCCGCAGGCGAATTAATCTATCTATCCTGGCTTTCAAATCCGGATGCCCGATGAACCATTTCATGATCCACCCAAACCTTCGGGAACTACCGCCAAAGACTCTGTCTAGCGCATCAGCCATCAATTGGCCACCTCCCAAGAGTTTTGCGGCCATCCCATCGGCTTGAAACTCCTGAAACCTTGAAATGCCCTTATATATGCCAAATGCCAATATGGCATATATTGTATAAACAAACCAGCTCAACTCAAAATAACCCTCCACCAGCATCGAGCCAAAACCAATAAAAAATAGGATAACCGCTACCCGGATTATCAAATGCCGCTGTTTCAAATGAGCGCACTCATGGCCCAATATCATTTTTAGATCAGCGGGACTTGCGGTTTCGGCCAATAAGCGGGTTAAAAAAATGCTTTGCATAAATATGCCGGTAGTAAAGGCATTTTTTATGCCATCCAAATGCCAAATCCGGACCACTCTTACTTTTATCTTAAAACGCCCCGCGACCTCGTCCACTAGTGCCAGCAATTCCGGACTCGCTTCGCTCATCTTCAGTTTCCGGATTTGTAACACGCCAAGTTGCAGAATGAGAAAAATAGCCAGCACTCCCAATTCAATCAGTGTAAGTTGGTACCAGGTCGGATTACGGACAATCATGGGCAGATAAAAGTAGTCAAACCGTAAAAAGAGAATAAGATTAACGATAAACAGCCAGATATATCCATGTTGAGCCAGGTACGAGCCAAAGCCCTTGATGATGACTCCGGACCGCTTCGCCACTAGGAATGATTGATACAGGAAAAACAACATAAAACCGGCCAATGAAATCAGGTTAAGCAAATCGCCGATTAGGAAAGCAGCCGCCAGTTCCATTCCGAGTTGCAGCCAAACCCAAAGCGGGTATTGTAATTCCAAAATCACCAAACCAATCAATAGTAAAATATTGCAGTATCTAAAAATAATCTGATACTTCCACGGCTTACTCGAATTTGAAATCAACCGGGGAAATATCAACAATACCAAAGAAGCCAATCCCAAATAGATCAGCTTTAGCAGCAGATAACCCCAGAAACTATTCAACCCCGATAATATCAGCAGCTTTAGAATCATATCAGCTTTTCCTCACCAAGGCATTTCGCGTCCGCGCCAGTCTCTTAAAACCAGACGGTTTTCGTCAATACGCCGGTTATTGGTATCTGCGGCGCGCTCCCGCAAGAAATAAGCCAGCGCTAATGCAGCCGCATCCCGGGGCTCCAGGTCCGCCTCCGTATTTTTAGTTCCTCCCATATAGGAGCGCAGCCAGCCGGGATGATATAAACGAAAGGTATAACCTTGCGGCCGTAATCGGTTAAATAAAATCTTGACCTCCATGTTTAAGGCGGCTTTGGACATGCAATACCCGTACCAGGATTGGCGGTCGCAAGCATTAATGCTCCCCGCTTCTGAAGAAATAAAGCATAAACGCTTTACAGGGCTTGATTCCAACAACGGCAAAAATGCTTCAACCGTACGTAGCGGTCCCAGAGCGTTAATATTGTATAGCCGGCACATTTCGGTATAATCCTGAGATTCACGGATATCCCGATACATTGCAGGTGATGTAACCCCGGCATTATTAATAAGCAAATCAAGGTGATCGGTCAACCCGGAGACCATTTGAGCGGAATGCCGCATCGACTCATCGGAACCCACATCCAACGGAATCATTTCGATGGACGGATATTTTGCGGAAAGCTCCGCTAGTTCAGGCCATTCGGGCATGTACTGCCCGGCAAATACCTTCCAGCCCTTTGAAATCAAGCCCGCTGTCAGTGCCAAACCCAATCCCCGATCAGCCCCGGTGATCAATGCAACATTCTTCAAAGGAAGACCTCCCAACCCGGACAAGCCGGAACCAAATGAATGTCAAGAAATCAGAAATCAGCTTCCATTAAAAGGGCCATTCACGCCCCAGATTGTCAATCAACACCAAACGGTCCTCATCCTCCCGATCTCCGGTAAAGAACGATATGGCCGCGGCGGCTGATTCTTCCGGTTCCATATCCCCCACGGTACTTTTGTCCCCATGCATAAAACTCCGCAGCCAGCCAGGGTGATACAACCGGAAAGTATACCCCTCCGGGCGCAAATGATTGAACATAATCTTTACAGCCATATTCAGGGCTGTCTTGGACATGCAATAGCCAAACATTTCGTCGCGGTGGGCCATTGCAACGCTACCCGCTTCAGAGGAAACGAAGCACAATCGTTTCAGCCCGCCGATGGTCAATGGCAAAAAAGCCTCTACCAACCGGATGGATCCCAGGGCATTAACCTCGTAAATCCGGCCCATCTTATCATAATCCAACCCTGCTCCGAATTCGCCCTCATCCGCGACAATACCCGCATTGCTGATTAATAAATCGACATGGTCCGCTTCATTGGCAACGGCTTGAACGGCTGACTTTACAGAGCCCGTAGAGGCCATATCCATGGAAACCACGAAGAGTTTTCCGGCGAATTCTTTAGCCAATTCGGCCAGTTGAGGCCAATCCGGCATATACTGGCCGGCAAAAACATGCCACCCTTCAACCAGCAGGCCTTTGCACAATTCATAACCCAATCCCCGGTCAGCTCCGGTAACTACCGCAACTCGATCCATAGTTACCCTTCCTTGTCAAATTAATTTTCCGCCCCAGCGCAAAGCATTGATTAAAAGCTTTTGATAGGTTGGATGTCTCCAGACTTCAACATTATGCCCCGGTGTAAGTACACATACCCTTCCATTCCCCTGGATGCGGGTCCATCCACCGGGCATTTCACAGTGTTCCGAACGGGTGATTAGAAAAAGTTCCGCCCCCTGAGGGTCAAACTCCATGAAGTAGTGTTCATCCGTTATCGTAAATGGGGAACAACCTGCCGCTATTGGATGTTCCTCTTTGGGAATTACGGCGACCGGGCATTGTTCCGGGTGTGTCGTAAAAGCGCCTCCCATCAGACTACGAAGAACCGGGTTTTCCAAGTAACAAGTGCCGGAATGAATCGCCACCAAGCCGCCGCCTGTTTCAACAAAATGAACAAAGGCCTGTTGTACTTCTGCAGTAACCCAAGGTTCAACATCAATCTCCGAAATATTATCCGATTTAGCAAAAATTATTAACTGATATTGCTTCATTTTTTCCGCTGACCAATGGATGGCATTTTCCTGGAAGTCAAATTCAAAACCGCACTCTCCCAAAGACTCCAGCCCTAACCTGACTGTTTGGGCAGGATGCCAGCGATCATTGCATATTACCAATACCCGCACCCGAATCCCTCCTTCAAACCCTTTATTATTCATTTTTGGATGGCAACCGAAAGAATTACCACGGTAATTCCTTCCCTTGGTAATCAAAGAAGATGCCGTCATCGGGCTTCCAGTCTCTAAGGATCAGTTTAATAATTCCGTCCGCTGATTCCTGCGGGCTGATATCCGCATTGGGGCCCCCCATATCGGTTCTGACCCAGCCGGGGTGAAGGGCTAAAATCTTGAACCCCTTGGGTTTCAAATAATTTTGCAGAATTTTCGATTGCATATTTAAAGCCGCTTTGGACATGGTATAGTCATACTCTCCCCGGCGCGTGCAATCGCCAATGCTTCCCGCCTCTGATGAAATGTTGACAATGGTTTTTGGGGCACCCTGAAGTAAAAGCGGCAAAAAGTACTTTGTTACCCGTAACGGCCCAATCGTGTTAATCGCAAATGTTTTAGGGATGTCATCCAAAACAACATCCTCCAGTAGATTCATCGTAGTATCCAAATGGACCGCCGCGTTGTTTATCAAGATATCCAGTCCACCGGCAGCTTTGGAAACCAAATCCACCGCGCTGAGAACCGATGAATCACTGGTTACATCCAGGGGGATTATCTGCAAACCGGGAAATGACGCCGTCAAACCTTTTAAGTGTTCTTCCACCCGGTAACAGCCCGCAAAAACAGTAAACCCCAACTCTAAAAGCTTTTTTGTCAAACAAAGCCCGACTCCTCTTCCGGCGCCAGTGATCAATACACTCTGTGCCAACATTATCATCTCCTAATTCATTATATGAGCAAACCAAGGAGCTTAAGTTCATTTCGTAATTGCACCGCCGAACTCATTACAATGCCGGTAATGCCTAACTTGACCGCCGCATTGACATTATCGGGCTGATCGTCGATAAATACCGTTTGCTCCGGCCTCAGCTCCAAGTAATCCAATACTCGCGCAAAGGCTTCCGGTTCCGGTTTCCGCACCCCGATTTCGTGGGAAAAAAAGAATTTATCAAAACAACCAAGTACTCCGGCGTAATCCGGGCCGAACTTCAGCAGGTGAATGGGATTGGTATTCGACAATCCAGCCAGCCGGTAATGTTTTTTCAGATCAAGAATGACGGCTTCCATATCTGGAACCAAATCAACCAGCATCCGGTTCCAACCGTCATCAAACTCACCATCTGTAAATTGATACCCGATCCGGTTACATACAAGTTTCCGAAAAATCGCCGGGGATATTTCCCCGCGTTCCATCCGCCGCTCATCCTCCAATGAAAACTTTTGCCGGATTATACTTGCCGGTATCCCGGAAACTTTAGCCCAGTATTCAAAGACCTGGCCCGGTGCAATGCGAATAATGACATTTCCCAAATCAAAAATAATCGCTTGGTGCATTTTAAAATAACTCCAGTTGTTTTTGGCGGTCACGCAGTTTAACCCATTCGGTTTTTTCCAGGAATTCGGCCGGAATTCGCTGCAAAAAGCGGGATACTGCCACTGGTTCATTCCGGCCGTTTTGCAAACGGTATTGGGAATTTATCAAATACAATCTATGCTTCGCCCGGGTAACTCCCACATAAAAAAGGCGTTGTTCTTCGTCAATGGTATCCTGATCCGGTTCTTTACCGAAAGGCAGGAGGCCTTCCTCCACCCCGGCCAGGAATACCACTGGAAATTCAAGCCCTTTCGCGGCATGAAGCGTGGAAAGGGTAATCGTCTCGGTTCCGGTTGTTTTGTCGCCCCTCCGGAATATATCCGCTTCCTGCGCCAGAGGTAGGAACTTTATCAAATCCTCCAAATTGCGATAATTCTCGCTGATGCGCTTTAAATGCTCCAACTCTTCATTCTCAGCCAGATCCATCCGCAGCATCCAATCTTGAACAATCTCCGGAGAAGGACGGTTCATCTGAACCCGGTAATAATCAACCACCCCATAAAACTGGTGCAGTTTTATGGTGATTTCAGGATAATTACTATTTATTTCGAGATCTCCGGTTTTTTCTAAGAGGAGCTGCTTGTTCCGGCGTAACAAAGTTATGATTTCATTCAGCTCCGCTCCGTTAAAACCCCAGCGCGGAAAGCTTATAGCGGACCGTAGGGCAAAAAGGTCATCTACATTGCACAAATAACGGAAAAATCCCAAGAATTCTTTAACGGCTGCATTCTCAAAGGTTGTAATCTGCCCGACCACCCGGTAAGGTAAACCTTCAATGGCCAGCGCCTCCTCCAGAGCCTGAACCTGCCGGTTGGTCCGGTAAAGGATGGCAAAGTCACTGAAACCATAAGTTACGGCATCGTTTTTGCCTCCCCTACGGCTGCCAGCTTTTTGCCGGTGGGCGGAGATCATGGTGGAACCGCCTAATAAATCGATGATTTCGCTGGTAATGGATTTGGCTGCCGTCCATTCATTCGGGGTCTGAAGCCACGTAATAAGATCATGGTTTTCCAAAGCGCCGGTAGGAAAAGTTTGATGATACCGGGATTTTACAAAAACATTGGCGGTTTTTACCACCACCGGCGCGGAACGATAATTCACGTCCAATTTATATGAACTTGCCTCCGGAAAATCCCGGTCTAAATGCTCGAAAAAAGCAGCACTGGCGCCCCGAAAACCGTATATTGCCTGATTGGGATCGCCAATCACAGTTAGACTACTGTTTCCGTCAGCCCATAACCGAATCAGTTGATACTGAATGGAATTAATATCTTGAAACTCATCCACGAATAGATGTCGAAACCGGTTTTTCAAAGGGGTAAGCCAAGCCGGGTTTTCTCGCCATAATTCAACGGCCTTGATAATTACATCATCAAAATCCATGCGGTCATAAATAGCCAGATTTTCCTGGTATGCTTGATAAAGCTCCCTGACCGCCGCGGGCAGGTTAAAATCTTCCTCCCAGAGATATTTATTTTTCATAAGGGAAATAATCAGAGACGCTTCCTTGGCGGTCATGGGAATCCGGTTTTGGCGGAGAACCTCCTCAACCAAGGATTTGGATTCCGCCGCATCCAGTAGTTTCCCATCGAAGGGCGTAGGATTCTGATGTAAGATCTCCCAGGCGATGCTGTGGAAGGTTCCGAGATTTAGTCGCTGTACTCTTTTCTCACCGGCCAAAATACTGCTCAACCGGTTCTTAAGTTCGGCGGCAGCCCGATTAGTAAAGGTTACTCCGGTGATTTCCCCGGGATCAACCCCTTGATTCCGAATCAAATAAGCGATCCTTTCGGTCAAAGTCCTGGTCTTACCGGAACCGGGACCGGCAATAATACTGGCGTAACGGTAATCGGCGCTAATAACCGCCAATTGCTCACTGCTTAATCCGGCTGCAACGCCGGCCAAAGTATTGGGCGCGGCAAATTCAGTCCCGGCAACGAATTTTTTAGCTTCGCCAACGATTTCCGAAACCGCTTGCCGTAATATGGTTTCCTTTTTTGGGCGTACCGTTTCACTTTCGAAAAGAGCGGCCTGCCCCTTTAAAGCCTGGCGATCCGACTCGCTAAACAATGAAATTACGCCGTATTCACCGTCATACCCGGGCTTAATCATGACTTCACCAGCCCGTAATCTTCTTATTCCTTCTGCAATTAACGGCCCAGCTTCACTCGCAATGGCATCAATCTCAACTTCCCGTAAAATATGCAACTCAGGGCCGAATTTATGCAATAACTCATTATAAATTTGATCAACTTTCCGGGTTCCGGAACCTTGATTCAATCCAGAGCCAATGATTTCACACAACGGCACCAAGCTTTGATATGGAATAGCTCTCGGCGGTTCGGTTCCTTCCGGCCGGTCGGCCAGGTCAATCAGCCGGTGAAGCACTCCCACGGTCACCTTGCGTCCGCAAACCGGGCACAGACACCCCCGGTTTTTAGTTTCTTCCGGTGTCAAAGATACTTCGCAGCCACGATGACCATCATAATGATATTTCCCCTCTTCGGGGAAGAATTCAATGGTTCCCTGAAACCCATGGGACTCTTTGTTGCGAAGCGCTTCCTGCATAGCTGAATATGTAAATTCGGAGTTGAAAATGTTGGCTTCCCTGGCCAAGTTTTTGGGGTTGTGGGCATCGGAATTGGAAACCAGTGTAAAGCGGTCTAGGGCGGACCAGCGCCAATTCATCCCCGGATCCGACGAGAGGCCGGTTTCCAAGGCATAAATATGCGGCGTTAAATCTTCAAAACACTCCTCGATGGATTCAAACCCGGAATTGGAACCGAATACCGAAAAATGAGGCGTCCAGATATGGGCCGGTATATAAATAACCTCAGGGCAAACATTTAATACCATTTCAAATAAGTTATAACTATCCAATCCCAGGATTGGCCGTCCATCCGAGCGGATATTCATGCCCAGTTCTTCCAAACGTCCGCTAATTTTGTCCGCAGCCTCCAACGAAGGCAGAACTATCAAATGGTGAACCTTTCGTACCCGGCCGTTTTTCTTATAAATCGTACTCAATTCCCCGCTAACTACAAAACGCGGTTCCGGTTGCCCAGGTATCTCCGGGGCCGGGGGCTCTTTTAAACGGTAAAATCCTGGTTCACCAGGAATTAACTCCTCTCGCAACCGGTTACGCCAACCAGGGTGCGTAAAATCCCCGGTGCCAATCAAGGATAATCCTTTTAACCCCGCCCAACGATAAAGGTTGTAAGGATCGCATTCCTTACTGGTAGCGACCGAATAACGCGAGTGAATATGTAAATCTGCAATCCAAGACAAAAAAATCACTCCAATATCTAATTATCCTAAAAAAGTTATTTAAAAATAAACTTTAGGGATAATTTTTAAATTGTAGTATTCATGCTACAATATAGGGCTTATCCGCAACCAATAATTCCACAACTCAAAAATTTTTCCTGCGGATTTTTTTATAAATTTGTAATCCTATATGATCCGAACCAGATTGAATTTTTTCAAAAAATTTATCAATTGATTATTTGTCCGAATCTTACGGGAAAAGAAAAAACCGGCAAACTTTCTCCGGTTTTTTATTGACTCTGTCGTAAGATTGTTAACAAAATAATCCGGGTCAACCCTCTATCTTGGGCTACCTTCTTAGACAGCCCACATCAGCCATAATTCTAATAGGAGGTTGACAATCTTGAATAAACCCAGTCGATTGTAGTTCAAAAAAAGATATTCCTTGATATATGGGAAAAGCAAGAGAACATAGACTTAAAAAAATGGCTCCCCGAGTTGGACTCGAACCAACAACCACCCGGTTAACAGCCGTGTGCTCTACCATAGAGCTATCGAGGAGTTTGAAAGCTTGTTTATTTGTAGTAAATTATATTAACATGAACTTGTTGTTTAAGTCAACACTAATTTTTTTATTTTTATGGAATTATCTTGCTCGCGATTTTAAAGCTTCCAAAAAATTCTGATTTTTGATTTTTATATATGTCCCCTTAATCCCCAATGAACGTGAATCTACAATTCCGGCACTCTCCAGCTTACGCATGGCATTAACAATTACCGACCTTGAAATACCGATTCGGTCGGCTATTTTGCTTGCAACCAGAAAGCCTTCGGAACCGTTTAAATCTTTAAAAACATTACTAATCGCCTTAAGTTCGGAAAAGGACAAAGAATCGAGCACCATTTGAGCATTTGCTTTGAGGCGCTCGCTGGAAGAGCCTTCAATGTTATTGCTCTCGTAAAAGTAAATCGACACGATTAACGCGGCGGTCTCCAGCAGAATCAACTCTTCATTGGCAAACGGCTTCTTCGGCTTAATGAGCAACAAATACCCTAGAACCAAATGTGAATTCCGGATCGGTATAATCGTCATATAGGTATCCGGTTGAAAATTCTTTTCCTCTCTAAAAATCCCGTTTTCCAAAGGAAGATTGGCGGCGGTCTCAAAGATAAAATCGACCCGCTGCTTAAATTCAGGCTTAAGGGATAGGTTGGGATTCTCAAGGGTTTTATTATTCGATGTTGCGTAACATTGGATATCACCAGCCGAGTTAATCAAATAAGTTTCACACTCAACCGAATTCGAAAGCACGGTAACCAACTCAACTTCGGTCAATTCTTCTTTTGTCATCAAACCTTTAATCTCATAAAATTTTTCCAACAATTGCATATTATTTCGCTCCTTGTTCGTTGTATGATGGAACTAAACCGGCAGGTAATTTAGCACCCCCTTTACTATTCCCTAAATTATAAAAAAATTTCATGTTTCCGGAAGTGTTTGTCGAAAATTTCGCGGATTTCAAATGCTTACATTTGATTGGCAGATTAATTCTGAAGATTTGAAAGAAAGTCGCGGAAAGTATCTTAGGAGCGCGGATGAGATTTTAGATAAACCGATCGTATCCTCTCTTTGGTCAAGTGGGTATAGATTTGAGTGGTAGAAATATCGGCGTGTCCCAACAGCTCCTGCACCACCCGTAAGTCAGCGCCGTTTTCCAGCAAATGAGTGGCGAAAGTATGCCGGATGGTGTGAGGGCTCATTTTTCGGTTAAGGGCTAGTTGTTTAATATATTTATCAAACATACGCTGGATGCTTCGGCCGCTTAAACGCGTACCACGGTAATTCAAAAAAATATTCTCAACCGGCGGCCCTGATGAATTTCGGGCTGATAAACCCGGCCTAATCTCCTGTAAGTACTTTTCCAGAACACGTTTGGCAGCCCCGCCCAAAGGAACAATCCTTTCCTTCCCACCTTTACCAAATACCCGTAAATATCCGCGCGAAAAATCAATATCTTTTACAGTAAGGTTTACGATTTCCTGCAAACGAATGCCACAAGAGTATAAAACCTCCAAAATAGCAGCATCTCTTAAACCCAGCTCACTCGATTTATCCGGCAAATCCAACAAGTCCTTTATCTCCGTCAAATAGAGAAATTCAGGCAGACGTTTCTCACGCTTAAGATTGGCAACCCCCAGAACCGGATTGTTTTCCAGATAACCTTGCTTGCAAAGATACTTAAAAAACGATCTGATACAAGCGACCTTTCGCGAAATTGAAGATTTAGAAAAACCCTCCATTTTAAGTTTGGCTAAATACTTCCGGATCAAGAAATGATCTACCTTTTCCGCCTGGGCAACATGCTCTTCCTCTAGGAAAACAAGGAACTGCCTTAAGTCCAGGCCATAACTTTCAAAGGTATGGACCGATGAGTTTCTACTAATCCTTAAATAAATTAAGAATTCATCTACTTTGCTGCCTAACATTCGAATCCTCTCCTATCATACCATAAATCACGAAAAATAACAATTAAAACCGAATTTTAACAAAAAAAAACGATAATTTCCGATATGTGCCGTTCAAAATTATCGCAATTCAATTAAAGCTGATCTGTATCAATTATTGTTTTCAAAATATTCAAAGCTCTATCCGCAATAGCCCGTCCTCGGTTTAACTGTTTTGGCTTTTTTCCGCCAGCGGCATTTTCGGTGATAATTGGAGTAATCAAACCATAGTTTACATTCATTGGTTGGAAATACCGGGAATCGGCGCTACAAATATACGTAACCAACCCCCCCAGCGCGGTTTCAGGCGGGAACTCCACTAAAGGTTTTTGAGATACCAACCGGGCGCAATTGATTCCGGCTAATAATCCAATCCCTGCCGATTCCACGTAACCTTCCACCCCGGTCATCTGGCCGGCAAAGAACAGATCTTCGCGCCATTTACACTGAAGAGTTTTCTTTAATACAACAGGGGCATTAATATATGTATTACGGTGCATTACACCGAACCTCACAAACTGGGCATTTTCGAGTCCCGGTATTATCCGGAATACCCGTTCTTGTTCTCCCCACTTTAGATGAGTTTGAAAACCAACCAAATTATACAATCGGCCTTCGCAATCTTCCGCCCGCAACTGAACAATAGCGTATGGCCGCTTTCCGGTTGCCGGATTTAGCAGTCCAACCGGTTTCATGGGACCATAACGCAGGGTGTCGAATCCTCGCTTGGCCAAAACTTCTACCGGCATACACCCTTCGAAAAAAATCGCTCGTTCCTCCGGCAAATGAGCTTCGGAAACATCGGCAGAAACAAGTTCCTTCCAAAACCGCTGATATTCATCGGCGGTAAAAGGGCAGTTTAGGTATACTCCCTCGCCCTTCTCATACCGGGAAGCCTCGAAAACTATTTCCCGGTTAATGGAATCACCCGTAACAATAGGTGCGGCCGCATCGTAAAAATAAAAATAATCACGCCCGATAAACTGGTGGATCGCATTGGCCAAATCACCGGCAGTCAGTGGACCCGATGCAATAATAGCAGGACCCTGGGGAATTTCCTTGACTTCCCCCCGTTTTACCTCTATCAAAGGATGATTGGACAAGATCTCGGTTATTTTCGCCGCAAATAACTCGCGGTTTACGGCCAGAGCGCCACCTGCCGGAACCCTGGTCAGATCAGCAGCTTTCATGATTACCGAATCAAGCTGCCGCATTTCCTCTTTTAATAGACCGACCGCATTCTCCAGGGAAGCACCCCGCAGGGAATTACTGCAGACCAATTCGGAGAAGAAACCGGTGCGATGCGCCGGAGTTAGTTTTTCAGGCCGCATCTCCCATAAATCAACGTTTATGCCTCTTTTGGCCAATTGCCATGCCGCTTCGGACCCGGCTAATCCCGCTCCTATTATCGTAATCCGGCTCAATTGTCTTTATCTTCGGTTAAGTCGGCGGTATAGCCGCAACCTTCTTTTAAACAGTTTATCTTTTTCGCCATTTTGCTTCCTTTTACCACGCACATGGAATTGCATTGAGGGCATGGATCCTTGTAAGGCCTCTCCCAACTTGTAAAATCACAATTTGGGTATTGATTGCAACCGTAAAACAAACGCCCCTTTTTGGATTTGCGTTCTAATATATCACCGGTTTGGCATTTGGGGCATTTTACCCCGATAGTCTTCCGGATTGGTTTGGTATTTTTACATTCGGGATATCCAGGACACGCTAAAAACTTACCAAACCTGCCATATTTATAAACCATGGTCCGGCCGCACTTTTCACATTGAACGTCACTTTCTTCCAGAGGCAACTCGACCTTTTCAATATCATCGCTGGCTTTCCGGACATCCTCATTAAAGGGGGAATAAAAATCATGGAGTACCTTGACCCAATCCAAGTCCCCGTCAGCGATTTTATCCAGTTTTTCCTCCATTTCCGCAGTAAAATCGTAATCAACTATCGCGGCGAATTTTTGCTTCAACAAGTCCACTACCACCTGCCCTAGCTCGGTGGGGCGAAACCGTTTTTCTTCGATATGAACATAATTCCGCTTTAAAATTGTATCAATGGTCGGCGCATAGGTGCTGGGCCGGCCAATGCCTTTTTCCTCCAGAGTTTTAATCAAAGAAGCTTCGGTATATCGCGGTGGAGGTTGTGTAAAGTGTTGTTTCAAATCCAATTTATTGAGCGCGACCTGTTCCTGAGGAATTAGCTCCGGGAGCCGTCCTTCCTCTTCAACAGTTTCATCATCGCGTCCTTCTTGATATACCTCTAAAAACCCGGGGAATTTTACAACGCTTCCATTTGCCTTAAACACGTAATTCCCGGTTACGATATCTGCAGAAACGGTATCCAAAACCGCCGGCCGCATTTGGCTGGCGACAAACCGGCTCCAAATCAATTGATACAATCGATATTGATCTTTGTTCAGGAAATCCTTAATTGTTTCCGGCCGGCGCTCGATCCGGGTGGGCCGAATCGCTTCGTGAGCTTCCTGGGCGCTGGCGGCTTTAGTTTTATAAACCGGAACCGCCTCCGGTACGAATGAGTCGCCATAGCGCTCTTTAATCACTTCCCTAGCTTCCAGCTGCGCCTCGGAGGCCACCCGGACGGAATCAGTCCGCATATAAGTAATGAGACCATCCGAGCCTTCACTGCCAAGCTCCAGTCCCTCATAGAGCTGTTGGGCAACCATCATGGTTTTGCGGGCGCCAAACCCGAGTTTTCGGGCTGCTTCCTGCTGAAGACTACTGGTAATAAAGGGCGGTGCCGGAAAACGCAAGCGTTCTTTCTTCTTAACTTCACCAACTTGAAACGATTTCGGCTTTAATTCCGCCTCAACCGCTTTGGCTTCCGCCTCATTCTTTAGTTCCAGCTTCTTTTTGTTGAAAGTGGTTAGTTTCGCAATAAAACTTTCCCGTTTAACGGTTAAAAACTCGCCGGTGATACTCCAGAATTCTTCCGGAGTAAAAGCATTTATCTCTTGCTCCCGCTCGCAAATAAGACGGACCGCCACGGACTGAACCCTGCCCGCGCTCAATCCCCGGCGTACTTTTTTCCATAGCAACGGACTAAGTTCATACCCTACGATTCTATCCAGTATTCTCCGGGCTTGTTGGGCATTTACCTTGTTCATATCAATATCCCGGGGATTTTTTAAGGAGTTTTCAATGGCTTTCTTGGTAATTTCATGAAATTCAATCCGCTTCACCGGCTTATCCGAAATCTCCAATGTGTTTGCCAGGTGCCAGGAAATAGCCTCACCTTCACGATCAGGGTCTGTTGCCAGAAATATCGAATCGGCTTTTTTGGCTGACTCTTTCAAATCCTTGATTAGTTTGGCTTTACCTCGTATCTTGATGTATTTGGGCTGGAAATTGTTTTTTACATCCACCCCAAATTGACTTTTCGGCAGATCGATCACATGACCCATGGAGGCTTTCACCGAAAACTTCCTGCCCAAATATTTTTCAATTGTTTTCGCTTTCGCCGGTGATTCCACAATAACCAGTGAACTCAAATTTATACCTCCATTATCAAACTTGGCATTCCGCAAATACTTGGACGATGATTAATTACCCTTCAAAAGTTTGTATAAAACAAACTTTGGGGATAATTTAAGAGTGGTGTTATACTAACATAAGTGAAGCCTTTTAAATAAAAAAAGGGTTACGAATAACCCTAAATGATCAACTGCTTAATTCAACAAAAAATTTGGGTTACCTTCGGAAAGACGTGGCGGTAAAATCATCATCAGTCTTTCCGCATCACCGATGACCTTATGTATGATGGTCTCAAGTTCCCGCAGACCAATTTCATTGGAATCGATTTGGGATACTTCAAATAAAATCCTTTCCAGCTCTTGCAAGGTCAATAACGAACTGCTCATTAGGCGGATAATCTCTCCCTGGCAAACAACCGAAAGCTTTCTTTGTTCATCGGGGCTCAATATCCGGAAACCGTCTTCCAAATCAAAGTCTGCATCCATTTGAATTTCATTGCTGGTTTTTACCGTATCGGGAAAGGAATATAGGAGCTTGAAGGCCACATTAATCTCTTCCGGACTGTAACCCAACTGAACCAATGAATCAAATAAATCTCTTTCACTGCAGGGGTTTTCACCATGAACATACACCTGCTTCATTAAATAATTCACAATTTCAATTACCCGCTCCATGATTTTGCCACCTTTATCGTGTCTTTTGACGCTGTTTTGCACAAATCCCGGCACATACTTATAATATTATTTCGGCAGGTCGGCAGTTATCCTTAATATTAAAAGGTTTCCAAATTTGTTAATCGTTTTCGATATTGGAAGATTTTCAAGATAAGCACCCTATTCATTATAACCTTTGTTATATTATATCATTTTACTCGGTTTGTAAAGCCAACTTTTTATTTAATCCGGACATATAATTGACCTGGAAAACGTTTTACCGTACCTTTTAACTCCAATTGAACCAGGGCCGAATTTACCTGGGCCGATGCTAGTGAAGAACGCCGTAGTATTTGATCAATATGCAGCGGTTCCCGCGACATGACTTCCACAACCCGCCGCTCTGTTTCCGATAGGGAATCCACTGGAATTGATTCAGCCCGGGTGACGGCAAGATGAGGAATAGACAGTTCCGATAATACGTCCTGATAATTCTCGATTAATTTGGCGCCTTGTTTAATGAGCCGGTGTGGTCCTTTACTGCCTTCGCTGGCAATATTTCCCGGAACCGCAAAAACCTCCCGGCCTTGTTCCAACGCAAATCCTGCTGTGATTAACGAACCGCTATCCTGAGCCGCTTCGACCACAATGATCCCTAAGCTTAAACCGCTGATTATCCGGTTTCTGGCCGGAAAATTCTTGGCCAAAGGTTGAGTACCCAATGGAAATTCCGAAACAACAGCGCCGTGACCGGCAATTTCCTCTAACAACGGCTCGTTTTCCGGAGGATACGGGACATCCAATCCGGACCCCAGCACCGCAATGGTTCTCCCTCCGGCCTCCATGGCTCCGCGATGACCTTCCGAATCAATCCCGCGAGCCATGCCGCTTACTATGGTTAATCCTTGCCTGGATAAAGAAGAGGCTAATTCCCTGGCATTGAGAGCCCCCAGCGGGCTGGGATTACGGGTTCCGATAATACCAACCGCAACATCATCACCATATTCAAATTTCCCCCGGGTATACAGTACCGGCGGAGGGTCGGAAATCTTCTTCAAAAGGGGTGGATAGTCGGAATCAACAAAACAATAAACCCGGTAATGGTAACGTTCAAGCTTTTGAATCTCCCCTTCGGGATCCCAGCTCGCTCTGGTCTCCAGATAACCAGAGAAAGCCTTTGCTCCGATTAAGGATTTTAACTCATTATCCGGGGTATTCCAGGCATCCTTCATGGTTCCAAATGTCTCCATCAATTTATAAAACCGGGCCGGGCCGATTCCGGATACCCGATTCCACCACAGCCAATATTTTTTTTCTTCATCTTCCATGTAATTCACCCCTTTGGTAATCAGGTTTGATTGTCGGATATATCAAAGGCATAGTGGATAATATTCGTGGAAGTATCTCCCATTCCTTCTATATTTCTATAATTGTTTAGTCTTGCAGGAAATCATCTTCTATTCTTACTAGCATGTTTTCGTTTATTCCACACAAAATATAATTCAGTAAGCACCGAATTTGTCTACTTAATAATTTAGGCTCCTGCCTGCCATGAAAGCGTCAAATTTTTTAAAGGAGTTGCTTTGGATGAACCACCGCGATATTGACCACATTTACCTCTGCCCAAAATGCGAGGTGGATACCCTCCATTATATAGCCAAACGGAAACAGGATATCGTAGGCATTGTCTGTTCCCATTGCCACACTCCTTCGTTGGTAAAAAAAGAGATTCTTTCATATCACCAGTTAAAATGGGAAGATGAACTGCGGCAAATCCTAAATAATCTTGAAGATCCTTTCGATGAACACTAAAAAAGCGGTTATTGGGAGCTTTGCAGAAAACTTTGCGAGAGTTGCACAGCGCGTATGTACGATGGAGTTCCGACCAAGCAAAACGAAGTTTTCGCTTGAACTCAATTAGTTCTTAAATCTTTAATCTTTTATCTCTAAAGCGGAGTTTTAGCTAAAACTCCTGAATGGAAATCGAAAATACGGGTGACCACACCCGTACTTTTAGATTTCCATAATGATGGGAAGAATCATAGGACGTCTTTTCATCCGGCCATAAAGGTGTTTGCCCAAAATCTCCTTGATCTGGCTTTTCATAGAGGACCAGTCCGAATACTCGGTGCAGCGTTCCAAAGCCTGTTTAACCCTTTCCTTGGCGTCCTCGATCAAAGCTTCGGACTCCCGGACATAAACAAATCCCCGGGACACAATATCCGGACCGGCTACAACTTTTCCGTTCTCTTTATCGATGGTAACCACCACGATCAAAATACCGTCCTGGGAAAGCTGTTTCCGATCCCGCAGTACAATGTTGCCGACATCCCCTACTCCAAGTCCGTCCACAAAAACCTTGCCTGATGCCACCTTATTTAGAATGCGAATTCTTTCCCCCGTTACTTCGATAACATCGCCGTTTTCAGCAATCACTACATTCTCGCTTTCAACGCAAACCTGTACTGCCAATCGAGCATGCTGAACCAGGTGACGGTATTCGCCATGAACCGGAATAAAGAACTTGGGCTTAATTAAATTCATCATTAACTTTAA
This sequence comes from Bacillota bacterium, assembly GCA_029974635.1. Taxonomy (GTDB): domain Bacteria; phylum Bacillota; class UBA4882; order UBA8346; family UBA8346; genus JAEZJQ01. The sequence continues at coordinate 189,947 of JARKQY010000043.1, forward strand.
TTCTTCCTGGCTGGCATGGCCTGAAGTATGGATTCCCGAAGCTGATTCATAAATAACGCTGGCTCCCTGCTTAAAAAGGTGGTTGATGGTCTTGGCCACCAGCTTCTCATTCCCCGGAATCGCCGACGCCGAGATAATTACCGTATCGCCGGGAATAATCGAGATTTTTTTATGTTCGGAAGTTGCCATCCGGGACAAGGCCGACATTGGTTCCCCCTGGCTTCCGGTGGTAATAATAGTTGTTCTTTCCGGTGGATAACGATCCAGATCATCCAAGTCCACCAATACGCCGCTGGGGACTTTTAAATATCCCAACTCCATACCGATATTGGCTACATTCAGCATGCTTCGTCCCGCAAAAGCAACTATGCGGTTAAAGTGAGCTGCGGCATCGATAATTTGCTGTATCCGGTGAATATTGGAGGCGAAAGTGGCCACTAAAATCCGGCCCTCGGCTTGGAGAAACAATTCCTCGAAGGTTTTGGCCAGTTCGCGTTCGGACGGAGTATAACCGGGTCTTTCAACATTGGTGCTATCCGAAAGTAACACCAATACCCCCTTGTCACCCAGTTCCGCCAATTTCCGGAAATCAGTCACCTGACCGTCTACCGGGGTATGGTCAAATTTAAAATCCGCCGTATGCAAGATAATACCTACCGGAGTATGAATCGCCAAGGCTACAACATCCGCAATGCTATGATTGACGTGTATGAATTCAATCATAAATCCGCCAATTTGAATCTGATCCCCAGCCTTTACACAATTCATGGTGACATCTCTCACCATATTGTGTTCTTCAAATTTTCCCTTGGCCAGACCCAAGGTGAGTTTGGTTCCATATATGGGAACATTAATCTGTTTAAGTATATATGGCAAAGCGCCGATATGATCTTCATGACCATGAGTTAAAAAAATGCCTTTCACCTTATCCCGGTTGTCAATCAAATAGGATATATCCGGAATCACCAGATCAATTCCCGGCATATCCTCATCCGGAAACATTAATCCAGCGTCAATTACAATTATTTCCTTGTTGTATTCGATAACCAGCATATTTTTACCGATCTCTCCCAAGCCTCCCAAAGGGATCAGCAAAATACGGTCCTGTTTATTAAAAGACCTCAAAACAAAAAACACCTCCAGTTGTGGTTGTCAAAACATGCTCCTGCTCTAAGGCTTTAACCTTTACCTTTCAGCTCGGATTCTGTGTGAATAACACTTTTTATGGCATAGAACCACAATATTCTGCGTTAGGTCATATTGCTGTATACTAAGTATGCTTCGAAAACCTATTACCCGCACAGGCTCCTATTTGTCCGCACATTAAAACCATAAACTTTATTATACAGGATTTGACGAAGGTTAACAAGTACTTTTACTTGTTAACAAATCATGACCACGATGAACAAGATTAGAGGATTTTATATAGTTATTTTAATCCTGCAAATTCCTATAATTTTGTAAATCTTGGTCTTGATTTTATATCCCGGTTTATCTACAATCTTAGTATAATAGTGTGTTATATAAAAAATTTTCCCAATCGTAGCCTTGTTATTGTTAGACCTTTTGGCCAAATATTCGGCATATTATAAATCTCAAAGCTTATACGTAAAGGAGTTGGCGATTTGATTGAGGAAGTTGCGGTTCTCGGCCTGGGCATTGAAAACCTGTCCCTTGCCAAATATCTAATAACAGAAGGCATCCGGGTAACGGTCTGTGATAATCGTGAACCGGCAGCTTTAGGTGAACGCTACGATTCATTAAAACGTCTGGGAGTTAATTTTCAGCTTGGTCCTTCTTACCTTGAAAAACTTGAAAAATATGATCAGGTATATCGCTCACCGGGGTTACCCCTGTTTGAACCCCAACTCATGGAAGCCGCCCGAAAAAATGTAAAGATTTCAAGCGCCATGCGTTTGTTTATGAAGCTTTGCCCCTGTCCGGTCATTGGCGTTACCGGAACAAAAGGCAAAGGAACTACTTCCACCCTGATTTACCGGATACTTGAAATCAGCCAGCAGAAAAAAGGAAGTAAAGCTTATTTGGGAGGCAATATCGGAATTGCTCCCTTTGAATTTTTAACCGATGTAAGCGCGCAAGATTTGGTAGTACTGGAATTGTCCAGTTTTCAACTGGAAGATTTCGACCGTAGTGTAGATATCGCAGTCATCACCAATATAACCGAGGATCATTTAGCTCCGGCCGATCCGCTGAATCCAAACTATCATAAATCACGAGAGGAGTATATCAAAGCCAAAACCAATCTATTCAAATTTCAAAACCAGCACCAGGTCACGATTATCAATGACTGCGATCCCACCAGCCGGGAATTGATCCCCATGGTATCCGGCAGATTGTTGAAATATGGTTCAGCCATTCAACAGGCCGGAGCCTGGTTTGTTGAAAAGCCGGAAAGCGGCTACGTGATTTATTGGAACCCGGATTCCAAGGAGCCGGAGTTATTGATTACGAGTGAGTCCATTCAACTAAGGGGAGAGCATAACCTGCTGAATATTTCAGCAGCCGCTTTAGCGTGTCATGCGGCCGGTGCTGATATCCAATCCATTCGCGCGGGTATCGCAGGATATACCGGCCTTGAACACCGTTTGGAGTTCGTCGGCAGTGTGAATGGAATCCAATTTTTCGACGATTCCTTTGCAACAGCACCGGACCCGACCATTGTCGCCCTTAGGGCCTTCACGGAATCGGTAACCCTCATTGCCGGCGGCGCCGATAAAGGCGCCAATTTTAGCAGTCTGGGTGAGGAGATAGTAAAAAGCTCCGTAAAGACCGTGGTTCTCATCGGGATAACGGGTCCAAAAATAGGTATGTCTATTGAGCAAGCTGCTTCAAGACTCGGATTGCCCGCGCCGCAATTGGTGAAAGGCGGCCAGACCATGGCCGACATTTTTACCGCCGTCATCGAGCACACCGCCCCGGGAAGCGTGGTTCTGCTTTCAACCGCCAGCGCCAGTTTCGGCATGTTTAAAAACTATAAGGAACGCGGTGATCTATTTAAAACGGAGGTCCGGAAGTATGCCCAGGATTTGCAAGATTGATAGGATTTGCAGGATTGGGAAGCAGAGTTTGTCCATCAAGGGTTAAAAGCTCAGGCTTTACCTCATTATTTCATATAAACTCTTTTGGGTTGAATCAAAAGGTTCCATAATTTCACCTCATCAATCCGTATTCAAATAATTCTATAAAATTCGTCAACAATCAAAAAATCTCTCTAAATTACCATGTTTATCTAAAATAAACCCTCAAAGAGTCAGGACGGTTACCGTCCTGACTCTTTAATTTATAGATATCACAGACAAACCCATAGCTTTAAAATCCGTGCAATCCTTTCATCCGCTAAATCCGTGACTCCAAAAGCTTATCGATGCTTGCTAACTGTATGCAAATCGCTACCAATTCCATTGCCTGCTTTAACTCGGCAAGAGGAGGCATCGTCGGCGCAATCCGGATGTTTCGGTCCCAAGGATCATTGCCGTAGGGATATGTAGCTCCGGCTTTAGTTAAAGCGACACCGGCCTCAGCCGCCATGGCAACTACTTTTTTGGCGCAACCATCCATCGTGTTCAGGCTAATAAAATATCCACCGTTGGGTTTATTATAGAAAGCTATGTTTTTTCCGCCGAGTTCCGATTCGAGAATCTCAAAAACCATCTCGAATTTGGGCTTAATAATTGCGGCATGCTTCTGCATTTGGGCCATTATGCCATCCATATTCGAAAAGAACCGAATGTGCCGTAACTGATTTAATTTATCCGGTCCGATGGTTTGAACTCCAAGATGCTTTCGAAACCAGTTTATATTGGTCGCGCTGCTTCCGATGACGGCAATACCGGCGCCGGCGAAACTGATTTTGGAAGTTGAGCCGAAAATAAACACTCGGTCCGGATTCCCGGCATCCTTGCACGCGGTTAACAGATTTTTCAAAGGTTCAATCCTGCCGTTTAGATGGTGCACCGCGTAGGCATTATCCCAAAGAATACGAAAATCCGGGGCTTTTGTTTTCATTTGTGCGAAGCGGTCAACTATTTCATCTGAAAATGTAATTCCGGTGGGGTTGCTATACCGGGGAACACACCAGATCCCTTTAATACTGTCATCTCCGGCCACCAGCCTTTCAACTTCGTCCATGTCAGGACCATCATCATTTAAAGTAACGGTTATCATTTCGATTCCTAAATCTTCGCATATTGCAAAATGCCGGTCATACCCCGGGCTCGGACAAAGAAACTTCACTTTGGGAAGCCTGCCCCACGGTGTCGCACTGCCGGGAACACCATGCAACATGGCTCTCACAATCAGATCATACATTAATGCCAAACTGGAATTGCCGCCAATGATGATTTCTTCCGGTTCAACTTCCAGATACCGGGCGAAAAGCTCTTTGATTTCGGGAAGGCCGTCCACGCCCCCGCCTGCCCCGCCATAATTCCGGCAATCAGTACCATCAGCGGCTTTATAATCTTTTTGACCTAAGCAATCCAGCAATCCCAAGGAAAGATCTAGCTGTTCCGCACAGGGCCTTCCCCGGGTCATATCCAGTTTTAAATTCTTCGCTTTGAACTCATTATAGCGCTGCCATAATTCTGATTGGTTCACTTTCAATGCAGAAGTATCTGATGTTTTTAAGTCGGCCATAGAACCTCTCTCCTAAGATTGGACGGAACTCCGCCATTGATTAAAATATCCCATATCATTATAAAGGATTTATTTGCTTCGAGCAATAAATCTATATGAAGTATACAGTATAATGATATAATGGAGGTTATAATGAAGGATTACTTTCAAAAGGTTTATGAGATTGTTGCTCAAATTCCGTCAGGAAAAGTCATGACTTACGGTCAAATCGCCGCCTTGCTGGGGAATCCCCGGGGAGCCCGAACCGTAGGCTGGGCCATGCAAAGCGCTCCGGCTCATCTTAATCTTCCCTGTCACCGGGTGATTAACAAAACAGGCGGCATAGCGCCCAGGTATGCCTTCGGCGGAGCTGAACATCAAAGACAACTGCTGGAAACGGAGGGGATAACCTTCACCGCAAATGGTTGCGTTGATCTCCCAAAACATCTCTGGCAAACTCCCTAACCTCCGGCAAGCCGGAACCAAAAAAAAATTTCAGACGGGATTCATTGGATTTAAAACATGTTATACCTCGCTTTTGATCTGCGTTTATGAAAAACCTCTTTTATCCAGTTAATCCTGTCCAATGCTCTTTTACCCATCTTTTGAACAGCTTTTAATTTATATAAGTTCAACTTATATCGTATAACTTTTTCGAGAGAAGCCAAAAATAAAATCACCATCCCTTCGAGGTGATTTTTTTGGACCAGTCCCAATGGAATAACTATTTTTCCGGCCATGATTGCAGACAATATCAGCCGATTTTAAGTTCCCGGGTTGGCGACGGCAACTCTGAACCGGATGATTATCAAGACGAAGACAGCAACTGTGATTCCTGTATTTATTTCGACAATCACGACTGCAAATTATTTAAATAGCGGATTGTATGACGATGAGCCTCGAAAATCAAAACCCCGCCCTGGAATGCGCCAATTATGAATCAATCATCGGCGCCGTGAGTCTGATTCCGGAAACCATCGAAACTTTACAAGCGGATGCCGGCTGTGATACCTGTATCCATTTTGGCAACAACAGCTGTAATCTGAATTCTAATCCGCTTAATGCTTGGGATTACTAGCAACAATTTCTGCAGCAATCATTAAGGCAACCAGAGCATCAGTACGTACCTGGGGATCATCCCGTGCTACTTTGGCTAAGACTTCCCCCTCAAGACTTGAAGCATATTTTCCCCGTAAGTTAGTTAACGCCAAGGCAATTGTATCCGTTTTACAACGGTTACAACTGCAGTATTTGGGGTAACGCTTGGTAAATTCCTGGTATACCTCAACGACCACATCTTCCATGTAATTTTTAAATTTCACGATAACCCATCCTTAAAAAACGAACTATTTTTAAAGCCCCTCCGCGAAAACCGCGGAATTGCTTTGGAAACGTGAATCAAAACTGCGGATTTATGATACGGTTGGTTGAAACGGGTAACACAATTGTTTGGCCGGCTTTTAGCTGGGTTATATCGGTTATACTATTAAGATCTTTAAGTAAATCTATGGTTGTATCATATCTTTTAGCGATACGCCATAGAGTTTCCTTTGGCTTGACGATATAAACGCGATCATTCGGAATTGGAATCAGTAAAATTCCCGGGATCTCCTTTTTATTTTCCAATTGATTCACTGTAATTATTGTCTGCCGTTCAATGCCAAACTTAATTGCAAGCCCTGTAATGGTATCATTGGTTTTAACGGGATACTCGATGAGGGTTATGTTGCCTGTCCCGGATATATCCGCGTTCTTTTCCGTTTTTGGTTCTTCATTGGCCGACTTAGCAGTTGCGTCGTTACCAGGTGCAGCCGGAGAGTCCGCTTCGGCTTGGTTGGAAGTCAATACCTGATTCGTACTTTGATTACCCGCGAATTTGTTTTCACTGCCGGAGTCTGCCGGTTTTTCGGAAAAACTTGGTGTAATCAACATAATTACCAATGCATTTTGCTTCTGAATCGCATCAAAACCATTATTTGATCTAAATAATTCCTGCAATACGGGGTATGTACCCGGAATTTTTCGTATTTGATGATATTCAGTCCGTCCAATCAGCCCGGTCAATAGAAGGGTCTGCCTATCAGCGACACTGATGGTGGAAGTCACTTCCCGCAGACGGGTAACCGGTATAAGAGAAACATTATCCTTGGGTTGATTAGTGACTACCTCCGTTGATTCTTTCAGTTGCAAAGTAATCCGGTTTCCTTCGCTCACCCAGGATTTGATTCCAACGGTGGTACCCAATAAAACGTATTCCGGCAACGCCGAATTTGTGCTTGCCTTATTCTCTTTCGGGCCGTTTTTGGGAAATTTATCGGCCAGACTCAATGTACCGTCTTGATTATCCAACAAATAGATGTTGCGCTGCGTCAGATAATGAATAACACTATTTGGACCGGATTCCAACAATTTCAACTGCGATTGAGCCAAAGAATATACTCCAATATGTGAACGGATTACGGCTAAATTAATTCCGGTATCCTTCCAAAAATCATCAGCCACCTCGGCTATTTTTATTTCCAGATTCACGGCCGATAAACGCCGGTCAATCCGGGATACGATCTCCTTCGCATTTTGGATTTCCAAAGAATTTCCGAAGACGGTCACTTTATAACCGTTAGAATCCGTCTTAATGCGTTCCTTGGGGATTACAACTTCCAATGATCCGGCTATAGCCGCGGCTTCACTATATTTAAGCTCAATATCAACGGGAATCCTCTCTCCAAAACCTTTGGAATACTCTTTTATATTACCTACAAATACCTGGTTGGCACTGGGAATCCATTGATAGCTATATCCATAATTGGTTGCAATAACTGCAACAGCCTCTCTTGCGGTCACTCCCGCCTTAAATGCAACGGAGACATTGCCTTTTACGGTTTGATCCAGGACGGCATTAAATTTGCCCGAAGCCGCCAAACTTCGAAATACTTGACGGAGATCGACATTGATGAATTCCAAATTTTGAAGTCGTGAACCTTGGTCACCGCCGTAAATCAAACCGGCCGGTACTATCCACCCGGAGCTTAGCATCAAAGCAGCAAATATAAGCAATATGGTCCTTTTCCATTTTAACATCATGCTAATGATTCTCCCCTACTTCGAACGCTTGAAACAACCACCCTAACGATAAATATAAATCGCCTGGCGCATGATATCCAACAGCGGTTCCATTTCAAACCATATCTTAAAGCTTTCGGCTCCTTGAAACAGCAGCATGGATAATCCCGATAAAACTTGGCAACCGGCCGCCGTTGCTTCGCGAATCAGGCGGGTTTCCCCTTTTTTATATACCACATCATAGACAAAATGATGTGGCTGTAAAAGCTCTTTGGCTAACAACGACTCATCATTGTTCAAGCCAACCGAAGTAGTATTAATTATTAAGTCAATCCCCGCCCAATCCAACTCCGGCAGATTGGGCAAACTATAGACTTCAATTGGAAAGCCCCGGGTTTGAAGAATTTTCTGCTGCAAAGCGACTGCTTTGGCAAGATCGCGGTTCACCACAATGAGCTTGCTTATCCCAGAGTCAATTAGGCGATGAACCACAGCGGCGGTAGTCCCTCCAGCTCCCAGCAACAGCGTCTTCTTGCCGTGCAGTTGAAATCCGCCGTCGGTTTGAATGGAATTCACCAAGCCGATTCCATCAGTGCTGGTGCCAAATAATTTGCCATCCTTATTGATAACGGTATTCACCGAACCACTGTACCTGGAATCCCCGAAAACATCGTCCAATTCGGCCACAATCATTTGTTTGTGCGGAACGGTTACATTGATGCCCTTAAAATTCAATGCCCGAATCCCCTGAACCGCAGTGGATAAATCGGCTGCGTTGACACGACAGGGGATATACACACAATCCCATTTTAAATACTGATATACGGCATTATGCATTACCGGTGACAGACTATGACCGACAGGATCGCCGATAACTCCAAGAATTGCAGTTCTGCCATTAATATTCATTGCAGGCACCTTTAAAATCATACTAGTGAACGTTCTCTAAATACCGTTACAATCAGAATGAACATTCTACCAAAGTAGGGCATTCAAACGCCATACTAGTTAATTCTGCCCCCGAAGAATTTTTCCTGCATGGCCCCGGTTCAACCGATAAATAACCCGAAAAATTGCTGTTCTATCTTTTGCCGAGCAAAGCCGGCCGGATCTCCCAACGTATACCATTGGGCAGCATGATTTGCGCCCGGGTTTCATTGCCCCGCAGTGATAACCATCCCATCCCCGCTACCGCCAAGTCCTGGTTGGGTTTAAGCTCAACGGTATCTTCCACCCAATTGAGTTGCGGCCGGCATTTATTGCAAATCGCAGTCAACCATTGGGGGTTTTCCACCAATAAAGTGTTAATCTTGGTATTATCAGTGCGGTGAATCTGATTTTGGGATGAAGTAAATCCAATAAATACAGTCTCTTCATTTCCCAGGTGCTGGATTCCCATAATGCCTCCCACAATCAATCCCTTCCCCGGTTTCAAACCCCAAAGCTTCTGCTGGATCTTCTCGCTAGGCATTAACTTACTGGCGCATTCAGGACATAAAAGATCTCCCATTCGCTCCCCGGAGACTAACCCTGGGGTATCGATCAGGGTATTCCGCCCTTTTAGGATACTCCAATTGCTTAAGCCAATGGTGGTCCCAGGAAATTTTGAGACTGTAGGGGATTGGGAGGAGCGTTCCCCGGCTAAAATCCGTTTGATAAGGGAAGACTTGCCTACATTGGTAACGCCGAGCAAAGCAATTTTCGCTCCGGGTGAAACCGCTCTAGCGATACTCCCGGTCAAAATGCTGATGCCATCACCCTTGATACCGCTCATCAAAATTAGATCACGGGGTTTTTCCCAGCCGATATTGTTCAGGTACTGGTGTAGATATTCAATGACTTCAGTCCGTTTACCGCGGGCCGGTAAAAGATCGATTTTGTTTAAGGCCAAAATATAAGGTTTTTTGGCGCCATTGTTATGTAAAAAATCGGACCAAACTGGTATTGTTCCGGTAAGGTCCGAAAAATCAGCCGTAATCACCATTATTTCACTTAAATTAATTGCTTTGACGATGCTTTCACGGACCTCGTTCCCGGTTGGAAGCACCTTTCCCAATTCTCCATAATGGGTTATCCGGTAACAACGTTTACAAGTCAACGAACCGGCATTTTTCTGTTCAAATAACTCCGGCGGTATAAACCCTTGTTTATCCGGATTGCTGGTCTGAAGTGGTGTACCGCAGCCGCGGCAATAACTTGCCGTCACTTTAAAATCCCCTTTCTTTGAAACCTTTTGACAATCAGCCGTTCCAATTTGCGCAGGGCTTTTGTGCTTACAAACTCCATATTACTCAAAGGGGTAGTCCATATTGTATAAAGCTCCATCCGATTGCCCCCTAAAATATCGGTGAAAAGCTGGTCACCGATGACGGCCGTTTCCTGAGGCGCGGTTCCCAGAAGTTCCAACGCTTTTTTAAAAGGGGACTTGCGTGGCTTGATAGCCTTGGATACATAAGGGATATCCAAGATCCTGGCCACTGTCTCAACCCTTGGTTCTAATGCATTGGATAAAATACACATTCTGAAACCCTGATCCTTAAAATGACTGATGAGTCCGATAATTTCCGGGCTCAGATTCGATTGGTTCCATTCCACCAAGGTATTATCCAGATCAATAATAATTCCGCGGATTCCTGCTTTTTTTAAATCCTCCAGATCAATCCGCAATATGGAATCCGCTTGTACTTTGGGACGCAATAATTCAAGCATCAAATTGAACCTCCATGGATTTAGCGCTCAAACTCCGATTCCTGATAGTGATATAACTTGTTGCAAAAATGGCAACGCACCTCGACTTCTCCCCGTTCTTGAATGATCTCATCAATTTCACCGGGTGCAAGGCTCAACAGCGGACCTCGAAAACGTTCCCGGGAACAATCGCACTGGTATGCCAACTCCTTCTCCGCAAGAACCTTAACATCTTCCGGAGAATTCCCAAAACATTGCGCAACCCCGATGGTTGATACGCCATCATCCAATAACTGGGTCAACGGGGGAAGTCCGGTCAATTTGGCCTCCAAGTCACGGATCACCATTTCGTCCGCTCCGGGCATTACCTGAATAATCAGACCTCCGGCCACTTTCACCGCCCCGTCCGGTTTTACTAAAACTCCCAAAGCAACCGCCGATGGCGTTTGTTCTGATTTACTAAAATAATAGGCTAAATCTTCCCCAATTTCACCGTTTTGAATTGGAACAATCCCTTGATAAGGTTCCTTTAATCCCAGATCCTTAATCACAGCCAGGTATCCTTTACCCAAAGCCCCGGAAACATCAAATTTCCCGGCCTTATTCAAGTCCAAATCCACTTGGGGATTATCCACCGTTCCTTTAACGATTCCAGTTTGATTGGATACGGCCAGTATCCTGCCTAATAAACCATCTCCGGAAAATTCCACTGTTAAACGGTTTAGTTGATCATCCATGGCACGCATAATTAAAGTGCCGGTTAGGACGCGTCCCAGGGCGGCAGTAGCGGTAGGCCAAGTGTTATGAATCAACCGCGCCATTTCAACTACCTTCGTGGTCAGCGCAGCATAGATCCGGACCGTACCGGAATAAGCAGTGGCTATTACTAAATGATCCTGCACATCCTGTTTAGCTTCAGAGATCAATTTGTTGCCCGTCATAAGCTAGTTCAACTCCATCGGGTAAACTTTGATTCATTTCATGGTGTTTAAAATCATGACATATATGAGTAATATAGGAACGCTCCGGTCGTAATAAACGGATCATCTCCAATCCCGCCTCCAGATGAAAATGAGTCGGATGCGGTTTATAGCGCAGGACTCCCAGAATCAGTACTTTTAAACCCTGCAATAACTCAAGGGAGGGTTCCGGTATCTTATTAACGTCTGTAATATAAGCGAAATCACCGATCCGGTAACCAAGAACCGGAATCATTCCATGGAAAACCGGGATCGGAATGATTTCTACCCCGGCCGCCGTCAATTTCGAATGAATGGCGCTTAGTTTTACCAGTGGTTTCCCGCCTCCAATTTGGGCTTGATCATCAAAGATGTATGGAAACATATTCTTGATGCCGTCTAATGCGCTGAAGTGACCGTAAACCGGTATTTCTCTCCCTTGAAGCTCATTATACCGCCTCAAGTCGTCAAATCCCGCAACATGATCCGCATGACAATGGGTTATCAACACCGCGTCAATACGGTTTACCCGGTTTCTCAATGATTGAATCCGGAATTCGGTGGCGGTATCAATTAAAATATGGCTGTTTTCCTGCTTGATAAAAACCGAGGAGCGAGTCCGGAAATCCTTCGGATCATCGGACAAACAGGTTTTACAATTACAACCTAAGACCGGAACTCCATGGGAGGTTCCGGTCCCGAGCAAAGTAACTTTCATGTTAATTCCCTGATCGTCCCGTCTGGGAAGCCGTCTGCAAGCGCTCAACCTGTCTCTGGGCCCGTAAATGATCCCGGTAATTGGTACTAAAAATGTGGGCGCCGTCAGGCTTGGCCACAAAATATAAATAACGAACCGAAGCCGGGGAAGCCGCCGCTTTTAATGAAGCTAAACCCGGGTTGGCAATGGGTCCGGGAGGCAAACCGTAGTGAAGGTATGTGTTATAAGGTGATTCAACCTTTAAATCCTTATAATACAACTGCCTATGAGTACCCAATACATATTGAACCGTAGCGCAGGATTCCAGGCGATACCCTAATCGTAACCGGTTATAAAATACCCCGGCAATAACCGGTCTTTCATCGGCCCGGCGAGCTTCCATTTCAACCAGAGAGGCAATAATTACCATCTCCCGTCTCTTGGTTTGGGGTAAATTGCCGAAATTCTCTTCAAAAACTTCTTTAAACCGTTGCAACATCTTGGAGATAACCTCTTCCGCGGAAACCGGCAGCGCAAAATCGTAAGTATCCGGAAATAGGTAGCCCTCAAGGGAAGAACCGATTTGGAAATCACCCAGAATCCCATTAATAAAACTAATATCCCGGGTTTTAGCGAGAAACTGTTCCTGGGAACATAGATTCTTTCTTTCCAACAAGGCCCCTATCTCTTTAATGGTTAACCCTTCCGGAATGGTCAGTTTTATATTTTGGGGAGTCCCCCGGTGAAGTTCCCTTGCCAGTTTGGGAACGGAAAAACCGGGTCCAATATGGTACCAACCCGCTTTGGCCATCCGGTTCTTTAGGTCCAGCCGGACATATGCCTCAAACACAAATTGGCTGCGGATGATCTTTTTATCCTTCAACAGACGGGAGACTTCCCGTAAGGAAGAGCCATATTCAATTTCAACCAATTGCAAATCGGATTTGCCAGGGCTAACCGGGGTCAAATTCCAGGCGAGTCCAATAAGTATCAATAAAAAAAACACGCAGCAAATGGCAATTCCACCCCCTAATCGAGGGTGGTTCTTCCAAAAAGCGGGCAAAATTTGTTGCAAACCGGGCATTCCGGTCGTTGTCCCGGGTCCTAGCCGAAAACTATTCCGAAACCAAGAGGTTATTCTAAGCAGCACGTTTCTCATCCCCCTGATTTCCATTATACTAAAAAAAAACTCCGCTGACAAACTCAAGATATCTAAAAGAAGTCCACCCTTAATTATCGTAGATAATTTCAAAATTAAAGCTTCGCTTTAATTAAGGGGCCAACGAAGAAAGAAAATCGAGTGGCTGCTTTATCTAGAACATTTTCTAGATAGTGTAAAACGCAATTTCAACTGATGCCAAAACAATTTTTTAAGAATAATCAGCTTGGGGTATTAGGATCTTCTTCCAGGGAGTCGTCTTCATCCTCAATCAATTCATCCAATACTTCGCAAACCTTGGCGAATTCGTCATCATCTTCAATATCAACCAACATTTCTTCGCCCTTGTCATCGGTTTCAATCCGGAAAATTACCGCCTCTTCGTCCTCGGCTGTTTCCTGAACTTCCGGCACCATGACCGCGTATTTCGCGCCCTCTACTTCCACAATGTTGAGCAAATTAAACCGGTGTTCATGTCCTTCTTCATCCACCAAAGTAACCCAGTTCATTTCTTGTTCAGACAAAACTGACTCCCCCTTATTTAGCTTTTATTGATATCACATGAAAATCAAATGATAATCATGGAACTCACAGGGTTATTTTACCCGCCTATTGAAATCTGATTCCTTGAATTGGAATTGCTTCAAATGCGCCGGCTTTGAAAATCGAGATAGTTTTGCAAAATAATAACGGCAGCTACTTGATCGATTTTTGCTTTTCGTTTCCGGCGCGACACATCGGCAGCAATCATAACCCGTTGCGCGGAACTGGTGGAAAGCCTTTCATCCCAAAATATGATTTGCAATGAAAAGGTCTCAGCCAAAATTTTCCCGAAATCCCGCACCTTCTCCGCCGCCGGTCCCTCAGTGCCGTTCATATTTTTGGGCAAACCCAAAATAATACCGTCAACTTCATAACTATGAATAAATTGTTTGATTAATTCCAAATCTTTTTTTAGGGAACCGCTACGTTCAATTACTGAAACCCCTTGGGCCGTAATTCCCAACGGATCGCTCACCGCCACTCCGATGCGGCGGTCGCCCAAATCCAGACTTAACCAGCGCAATGTTTACTCCTTAAAAACAGTTATTGGATATCAACACTAGCTACTTTACCTGATGATTTGAAAACTAAGGAACTAGTGAACTATCATCGCGGCCTGACCCCGTCCGGTAATATTACTCTGATATGAAACCCGTATCCCGGAAGTTTTGCTCCGGAAGTCACAATTCTGGCGCTGGCGATCTCATTACGCCCTAATAATATTGTTTTGGCCTCATCCAAGGATTTACCCTTAATTAAATCCTTTATCTGTTGCGGATTGAGCACTCCCCGGATCCGGCCCTTCCCTTCGATCTTCAATTCCGACCATTCAGCGCCGGTCTGGGTAACTGTAGCCGTAACTAAATCCACCTTATCGCCAGCGACCAGAAAATGTGGCGGTAAATTAAGATCCAACTGCTTGGCAAGAAATTTATTGATACTGGCCCGCATTGGCGCTAAAACTGAGATGCGATAATCCAAATTGGTTTGCAAGACATCTGATTCGCTGCCGATATTTTGACTATAACTTATTTTGATGACTTCCGACTTCAGCAGATCCGGTATATAAAGATGTTCCCCGCCGATTAATGCCGAAACCGTATCCGGACCGATCAATTGCATCTGTCTGCGGGCCTCCGCTTCCCCGTTTTTTACATCTTCAAGGGTTACCACTGAAACCTTTTTATCGGTCCCGTTCATTATCGGGGCAGGGTTGGTTACCTTTAATAAGCGCTGGAATTTGCCTTCGATCCGGGAAATGGACCTGGCCGGCTGATTTCCGACAGTTCCCTTTTGGACCGCGGTTACCCCAACTTCGGCTATGCCGTAAGCGGCGCCGACCTCGATTCCCGATTCATATTTCACCGATTTTTGCGGGACCAAAACATCTTTGTCGGTTAAAAATCTTACTCCGTTTCTGCCCAGCAAAACTGTTCCTTTGGGAAGAACCACCGGTTGGTTGGTGCTGTTGGTGAAAAAAACCTTACCGACGGCCGGAACCATGCCAACGGTTTTTTTCCCGGTAGTAATGGTTTGTACCTGGATATCAGCCTCCTTGGTCAAAATCCGGGCCGGCAGTCCGCCTCTCGATATGTCTTCGTCCTTATAGAGATTACTGATCTTAACGCTGGCAGTGAATTGAAGATCTTGATATTTTGGAAAAACCGTTACCTTAGCCTTGGGTTGTATAAAGAACCATAAGGCAAGTCCCAAGGTAAATAATAGAATAAGAATCGCGGTAATCCATTGGCCCCGCCAACGTGAAAAACCCTCCTTTACCGGCTTTTCATATTCCGGGGTTGCCGCCACCTGGCTTTCTCCCTCATCAAAAGCTTCATATTTGGATTGACTAAGATCCAATTCAATCTCTTTCAGCGTTGAAACACCTAATCTTTGTGCCAGGGAAAGCAGTCCCGGATCATTGGACTTGATAATAAGCTCTTTATCCTCTTCCTCTGCGTAGAACTTTATCAAGCGAAGATTGATCTCATTTTTTAAAATCTCCGGGCTTTCTCCTGCTTCAATAATTACTCTGTGATCCGGATGATTTATAATTTCTTTCACCAATTGTTCTATCTTAACGTCCGAACTCAACCTGATTTTATTGATTGACATTGCTTGCCAACTCCCTTTTTTCGGTGAAATTTTCGTTAAAATAATTTCGTCGAAAATCCGGTGGTTGTTGCGTTTCGCGCGCAACAGTTCATCTAAACATACATTTTATATAATATGAAAAAGCGGCTTTAGAAAAATCCGCTTCAGTAGACCAATCCGGTTGATACATATTGTAGCGTAGCCACAACTCAAAATTATCCCAAAATTTATTTTTTATACCAATTAAGGATATTTATATATAAAGTTTATCGTAACTCTATTAATAATACCGAATCTAGGCCTGATTGTCAATTAAACTCCTATGGCAAAAAAATTTAACATAGTTATTCCGTCTTCAATTTGCCGGTTTCCGGTTCAAAACAAATTTGATAGATACTTTTAATCAAAATGATACATATTGCACCCAGTGGAACCGCCACAATCATTCCCAGCAATCCCGCAATCTTTCCCCCTATCAATATAATGAAAATAATTGTAACCGGATGTAAACCCAATTCGTCGCCAATGATGCGCGGCGCCAGAAACATTACCTCCAATTGATTGACCAGAAAAAAAAGAATTACGACATAAACAGCCAACCAGGGTGATGTTAACAGGGCGACGATGATGACTGGAAATGCACCTAAAATAGGGCCAAAATAAGGTATCAGGTTAAAAACACCAGCAATAAATCCCAATAAAAAGGCTGCTTCAAAACCCAAAATACTTAAGCCGATTCCCAGCAAAAATCCCACAATTAACGTAACCAGAAGCTGTCCACGGATATACAGCCGAAAGACGGAATCCACTTTCAAAAAAGTTTGAGTCCAGTGATTCCCCAAATGATTAGAGAGCCAGCAGCGGGTACGCATTTTAATCTCCGGATAATCACGGCTGAAATAGTAAGCCAATAATGGGGTTAAAATAAAAAGCACCGACTGGGAAAAAAAGTTGATCAGGACTTGTCCCATTTGCGTTAATGCATTTCGTAGAATCGTTTCCCCCCGGCCGACAAATTCATCCACCATAGCTTGAAAATCAATGGGTAAATGCCATGAATTCACCATGGAAATCATCCGGATCCCAATCCGGTGAACAGTCTGAAAAATATCCGGCAAGTTCTGAATGATTTTGGTCAAATCCTTAATCAAACGCGGCACAATCAATTCAACTATCAAAGCTATCGCCAAAAAAAGTATCATATAAACAGTGAGAATAGCCCAATCACGACGAGCCCCTTTTTTTTGCAAAAAATCCA
The DNA here is from genome assembly GCA_029974635.1 of Bacillota bacterium. Classification (GTDB taxonomy): domain Bacteria; phylum Bacillota; class UBA4882; order UBA8346; family UBA8346; genus JAEZJQ01. The sequence continues at coordinate 207,040 of JARKQY010000043.1, forward strand.
CCAGGGGATTCATCGCATACGCCAAAATAAATGAAATCAGTAAAAAATTGATGACTCCACGGGAAAGAAAAAGGACTAATAAAAAAACCGGGGTCATAAAAATCAGAAAACCTATTTTTTTATTAAAAACCGTATTTACAACCTCCTGAACCGGCGTCTTCATTTACAAAAAGGGGCTGTCTCAAAGTATTTAAAACGGCGAAGATAATTGGTTGATTTCGCTATCTTTGCGATAGATAATTATCTTTTCCTTTTTTAGTACTTTTAAACAGCCCGAAAATCTAATTATTTTAGGATTCACCGGCTAGCTTGCGCGAAAAGGCTTGAGTACCGCTTTTAACTGCGGAGCCCCACCGTAAAGCATTATTTTTTACCGCTTGCAGAGTTCCCCGAGCTTGGGGAGAGAAGTTCAAAGCTCTGTGCTGACGACTGCGCAAAATTAACATGGCCAAGCCAACCCCTGCTCCAATGACGGTTCCAGTGACGATACCCCGGACCAGTTTATTCATTTTATCACCTCTTTCCTACGGGGTAAGGAATACAGACTAGAAATAGTATTACCAACCTTCTCGCCAAATATGAAACCGCATCTAAATATTAATACATCCTATTCCTTGCGGTCTATGGTCCCGCCGCCCATCATCAGATCGCCTTGATAAAACACTACCGCTTGTCCCGGTGTAATTGCCCGCTGGAGTGATCCAAAAATTACTTCCACTTGCTCATGGGATAATGGTTTCACCAAAGCCGGGTATGCTTTGGCGGTATAGCGGATTTTGGCTTCTACCGCCAACGGTTTTGTGAGTTCCGGGATGGCGATCCAGTTTAACCCGGAAGCAATCAGCCGGTTTGCAAAAACCGCATTCTCATCCCCAACGATGACTTCATTTGATTCTGAATTGATTTCCGAAACATATAACGGTGTTCCGGCCGCAATTCCTAAACCTTTGCGCTGGCCTACGGTAAAGTTCACAATTCCGGGGTGTTCTCCCAAAACTCTGCCATCACAATGTTTGATTTTACCGGGCTTCATGCTGCCCGGCCGGTATTGGGCAATGAAACGGGCATAATCCTGATCAGGAACAAAACAAATTTCCTGGCTATCCGGTTTGTCGGCAACCACTAATCCGAGATCCGCCGCTTTTTCCCGGATGATTTTCTTGGTAAACCCGCCCAGCGGAAATAGGCTTCTGGAGATCTGCGGTTGAGTCAATCCATAAAGAACGTAGCTTTGATCTTTACCGGCATCCAAACCTTTCCGTAGCAACCAACGGCCTGAAGCAGGGTCCTGCTCTCGGCACACATAGTGCCCGGTGGCAACATAGTCGGCATCCAGAGAAATGGCTTTCTCCAGCAGTTCACTAAATTTCAAGCGATGGTTGCATACGATGCAAGGGTTAGGCGTACGCCCCCGCAAATACTCGTCAACAAAGTAATCGATAACCGTATCCTGAAAGGAAGCTTGAAAATTCAATACATAATACGGGATGCCCAGTTTGTTCGCCACCGCCCGGGCATCTTCCACGGCGCCCAATGAACAGCAGCCGCCTTCAATTTCGCCGCCGTCCGCAGACGAATAATAAGGCAGATCGGAAGGCCATATTTGCATGGTTACTCCAATTACTTCGTATCCTTGTTCCAATAGTAAAGCGGCGGCAACTGAACTGTCCACCCCGCCGCTCATGGCCATCACAACTCTCATCACTACCGCCTTTAATACCTATTTGCCGTGCTTATTGTGGTAATCCTCGATTGCCTTGTGCAAAGCGTCCGCCGCCAAATTGGAACAATGCATTTTTTGCGGCGGAAGACCGTCCAATGCATTGGCCACCGCCTGGTTGGTAACCTGTAAAGCCTCTTCAATGGTTTTTCCCTTAACAATCTCAGTAACCATGCTGCTGGTGGCGATTGCCGCGCCGCATCCAAAAGTCTTGAACTTGATATCCGCTATCCGGCCATCCTTCACCTTCAAAAAAATTTTCATAATATCACCGCAGACGGCATTGCCAACCTCGCCAACTCCGTCGGCGGCTGCGATTTCTCCTACATTACGCGGGTTTTGAAAATGATCCATTACCTTTTCAGTGTACATGTTGCGCACTCCTTCCGGCTTGAATTGTATAAAGGAGACATGTCGCGTAACTTGGTCACAATCTCCGGCAACACTGTCAGGAGATAATCAATCTCTTCCTTGGTATTGGATTTTCCAATGGTTAGCCGCAGCGACCCGTGGGCAATCTCATGACAAATCCCCATGGCCAGTAAAACATGCGAGGGTTCAAGAGATCCGGAGGTGCAGGCGGACCCGCTGGAAGCAGCAATACCTTTAAGGTCCAGATTTAGCAACAATGATTCACCCTCAATGAACTCGAAACTGAAGTTGGCGTTTCCCGGTAATCGCTGTGTCCGGTGGCCGTTCAACCGGACATGATCAAAACCGTCCAAAACACGGCCGATTAAATAATCTCGTAATCCGGTAATACGGGGTTGGTTTTCTGCGAGACCAGCGTTGGCCAGCTGCAATGCTTTGGCCAGCCCGGCGATTCCCGCAATATTTTCGGTACCGGCTCTCCGGTTCCGTTCCTGGGCGCCTCCATGGATTAATTGAGCCAGTTTAACCCCTTTCCGGACATATAAAGCGCCTACCCCTTTGGGACCGTAAAACTTATGGGCCGCCATGGAAAGCAAATCCGCCGAGAGATCCCTTACATTGACGGGAATCGAACCCATGGTTTGAACGGCATCGGTATGAAATAAAATTTTCCGTTCCCGCAGGATACGTCCAATCTCCGCAATAGGCTGAATAGTCCCTACCTCGTTGTTGGCGTGCATAACCGAGACCAAAATCGTTTGATCCGTTATCTGATTTGCTAATTCAGCCACGCTGACAAGCCCTGCCGCGTTCACCGGCAAGTAGGTTACCCGGAATCCTTCCTTTTCCAAGGCATGCGCTGCATCAAACACGGCATGATGTTCTATAGCAGAAGTAATAATATGATTGCCCCGATCCCGGTAAGCCATGGCCACCCCTTTGATAGCCATATTATCGCTTTCCGAGCCGCTCCCGGTAAATATAATTTCATTGGGGGCATCGGCCCCGATCTCCTTGGCAACCACCGCCCGGGCATCCTCAATGGCCTTCCGGGTTTCCCTGCCGAAGGAATGAATGCTGGAAGGATTGCCGAATTGTTCCGTCAGGTATGGAAGCATTGCCTCCAATACTTTCGGATCCAGCGGAGTGGTTGCTGCATTATCCAGGTAAATCCTGTTCATCGATGAACTCCCCTTTAATTTCGATTACCTTTTTCATATAACTTCTAATCCTACTCAATTACTGGGTTTTCATATTTATCGTAACACACCGGCTGAACTCTGTCAATAATTAATTATGTTAAATTTTAATCTAGTTAATTTATTAGCATCCCGTTGGACTCATATTCCTTGGTTACATAAGGTGAAGTCATTAACCCCAACAGGCTCCAGTAATTCGGGATAAACCGGACGGTCTCGCCCACCTTCATTGGTTTGGAACTGGCTAAAACCAGATAATCACTGCTGCCTCCCAATATCATCAGTTCCGGATCCAGGGGTTTTAAACCGGTTAACGGGGCATCCTGGTGTCCCAGGTTTACCAATAGCCGGAGCCCCGGCTCTTGAACAGGAAAAGAAGGCCTCCGGCCAAATGCGTCGAAACCGGTTTCACCGTCGGGAACCGCCGGCTTATATTGAACCTGAAGAATCTCCGCCTCCACCACAAAAGCATCCGCTTTCAGACCGGGCAGCAACCCCCCTGAAAGGGTTTCCCTTCCCAGTAAGATACCTTCCCCGATCCGGAGATGGTTAATACCCGGAGGAATTTGCCCCTGGTAGACCAGGGCCAGGGAACTGGAATTGCCCCCGGAAATGTAACGGATGGGCAGTTTCCATTCTTCTTTTAAAAAGGTTGCCAAGGCAGATAGCTTTTCCAGTTTGACAGGGCTTGGTTTCAAACCGGCAAAACAAGAGAAGTTGGCGCCAAGTCCGATGATGCTGAGATTGGTCAAGCGCCGGCATTGTTGCCCCAAACTATAAAGTTCCGCCTCCAAAACTCCTTCCCGGAGATCGCCAAGGTCGATCATTAAAAATACCTCATGTCCCTTGGAAGCCCGGTTTAAGGCTTCTAAAACCTCGATCTCTGAATTAAGACTCTGTTGGACGCTTTGAATAACCTCGTTCACCCTGCTTAATGCCGGAAGCCGCAATAGCATTTTCTTGATATTGGCCTGATCCGTTATTCTATGTAAGTTTTCTAGCCTGGAATCACCGATCCAGCTTAACCCGGCTATGATTAATTCCGATATTATACGATGATTTCCGGCCACCCCTTTGATTACTCCTGTAATCTCAATGCCGGACCGGCGGCAATGATCCGAAATCTCAAGGTAATTATGGATAATTTTATTACAATTAATAAGAACCCGCGGTAATTTTCTCATCGATTGGTTTGATCCTTTATCTTGGCCAGATAATCCTGAATGATTTTTTCATAGCCGCGATCCGACGGGTGGTAGTATTTCCTCCCTTGCAAATTGGGCGGTAAATATTGTTGCGCGACATAAGCGCCGGGGTAATCATGGGGGTATAAATAGCCCACCCCGTCCCCCTGCTTGCGCGCGCCCGGATGGGAAGCATCCCGCAGATGCGGCGGGACCAACTGATTCTCCATTTCCTGAACTTCAGCCATAGCCTGATGAATGGCCTGACAACCGGCATTTGACTTGGGGGCGGCGGCAATATAAATTGCCGCTTGAGCCATTGGAATCTGGGCTTCCGGCAAACCCACCATTTCAACTGCCTGGGCGGCAGCCACCGCCACTAACAAAGCCTGGGGATCCGCGTTTCCTACGTCTTCGGCCGCGTGAATAATCATCCGCCGGGCGATAAACTTCGGATCTTCTCCGGCAGTAAGCATCCGGGCCAGATAATATACGGCGGCATCCGGATCCGAACCGCGCATTGATTTTATAAAAGCGGAAATGGTATCATAATGGGCCTGGCCGTCTTTATCATAAACCAGCGGGCGTTGTTGAATACAATCACTGATAATTTCAACGGATAAATGGCGGACCCCGGAGGCATCCGGCGCGGTGGTCAGGGCTGCCAGCTCTAAAGCGTTTAATGCGATCCGGGCGTCCCCGTTTGCCGAATTCACCAAATGCTCCAAAGCATCCGGCGCCAGCTCAACGTGATAATCTCCCAGACCCCGTTCCTGATCGGTGAGGGCTTTGTTGATAATCTGCTGTAAATGTTTCTGATCCAGCGGGTTCATCCGGAAGATCATGCTCCGGGAGATTAATGGCGAATTGACTTCATAAAGCGGATTTTCCGTGGTAGCGCCAATCATTAATATGGTGCCTTCTTCAACGGCTGGCAACAGGGCATCCTGCTGGGATTTATTGAAACGATGGATTTCGTCAACGAATAAGATAGTCTTTTGCCGGTAAAAGTTAAACCGTTCCTTGGCTTCGGAGATTACCCTCCGGATATCGGCCACCCCCGCGGTTACCGCATTTAGCCGTTCAAAAAAAGAGCGGGTGGTATTGGCGATAATTTCAGCCAAGGTAGTCTTGCCGGTACCGGGTGGTCCGTAAAAAATCATGGAATTCAACCGGTCGCCCTCGATTGCCCTGCGAAGCAGCCGGCCTTCCCCAACAATCTGTTCCTGTCCGACAAATTCGTTCAAGTTCCGGGGCCGCATACGCATGGCCAAAGGCGCCTCCCTGCCCTGGTTTTGAAGGGCACCGACCGCAAAAAGATCCATTCTGACCACCTCGTTGATATATTTAAACTCTATTTTTTACCAAAAATCAAATAATCCTGCCGGTTTCGCGATCAGGATTTACAAAATTATAGTATCTAAACAATCAAATCATATTCAAAATATACCGGATTTTTTCGGACCAATTCTGCAAATTGATATACAGTAAGGGTTTTTAGACAGGATTAACTGGATTAACCGGATATTAATTATAAAAAGCGAATTATTGTAACAAGGTAATTTGGAGTGTAAGCGGTGCTTAATATAATCCTGTAAATCCCGTTAATCCCGTCTGGGGTTCCGGTTTCGCCGGGATAGGATTTACAGGATTAATACTCCGTAGCAACGGATTAAATTAGTCTAAGCCAAGCCTAATAATAGTAGTTCTATTAATTTGTAACTCTGGAATCCTAATCAACTTTTATTTTTATTGATCCTTAACAACTCCACCGCTCCCTGGGGACTGATCAAAAAGCGGATAATTTGTCCTGCTTCCCCTTGATAATCCAACCGCCAACGATCATAATTGTAACTGATCTCCTTTAACTCTCCGATTTTTAGGGACTGCAACTTCGCCCAGGTTTCGGCAGCTTGTTTGGCCTTGGGTATTGTAGATATTTCACCGTTAGCGGTTATTCCCCCATTATTAAAGTCTTTCCAGGAATACTTAGCAGAGAACCCGGCGATTTGAGGGGGCAATTCCCAGCCGCCATCCTTGAGAGCAATGGATACCCGGTAGGGACCTGAGATTTTATGCTTAACAATTTCACCGGCGGTAAAGGCGAGATTGACCGTTGTGTTTCTGGGTGACCACTGGAAAGGGATTACGGTGGTTCCTAAGGCTACCCAGTGCCCATTTTTCTTACCTTCCAAATTTCCTGAAACGATAAAATTACCTTCCCGGTATGCTTTAAGTTCAAACGTAAAATTTATCGACTCGGCCTTTCCGTCCTCATCGGCATCCACCAGGTTAAACAAACCGGGGATCCCCATCTCTACCTGCTGATCGAGAGCTACGTCCGTGGGTTCGGCGATGCTGGGCACGAAAAACACCATAAAAATAATGAGCATTACCAATAGGATAAGCAATTTTTTCACCAATAAAATCACTCCATTCCGTTTACATGCATCATTCCGATCCATGCAATGGATTTAAAACTATCCGCTCATTGGATAATTTTTAAAATTACAACGAAGTTGCAATCATGGAGTATTTCGAGTTTTTGCCTGACAACCCTTTATGTAATATCCGCCAGCTATACCAAACGCTTCATTAAAGACAAAACCTGAATCCGATCAATCGGTTTCAGGATAAAATCTTGAGCTCCGGCCTTTAGCCCTTCCACGATCATGTTCTTTGACGATCCGGTACTGCATAAAATCACCTTAACCTTGGGATCCAACCGTTTAAAAAACTGTATGGAATCAATTGTATCCCAACCCGGCATATATAAGTCTTTAATAACGATCTCCGGATGGTAACGTTTAAACTTGGAATCTGCCTCCTTAAAAGTGCCGGCTTCATAAACCTCAAAACCGGCCTCAGCAAGGCAATCCTTTAAAATTGCGCGTGATAAGGGCGAATCGTCAACAATAAGTATACCCATCTAAGGCCCCCTTGGTCTCACAACCAAAGAATCAATCTTCATCAAAAATAAGACGGCGTGGAAGTTTAGACTTAGATACTTATTTCCATTTTTAATAATTTCGCGCTTGATAAAATATTTCCCTCTAAAATTTATAAATTTTCTTGATTCAAACCTCCCAAATCATAGTTATCTAGTTCGTTAATTCTTAGTTATCCAGTTTTCTAGTTTTCTAGTTCCTTAGTTCTTTATTTCGTCAATTCTTCTAATAACTAAATAACTTGATAACCGGCGAACCGGATAGCTAAGTAACTAATCCCCAATAACTAATTACCAATTCACACCAGGGGTGTTTCTTGTTCACGGCCGTGAACTTGATATGTCCAGTTTCTGCCGTTATTGTTATCCCAATTTTGGGCATCGTCGTGAAAGCAGAAATGAAAATCGGCCGACTCATCAACTTGCACGGTTACGGACCATCCGCCATCCTTTGTCTTTTTCATCGGCAGATCCAGGATTTTATCCCAGGCTCCATGGCCAAAGCCTGCATGAAGGTATACTTTATTGGCTGCTGAATCGGCTAATAATCCTTTATATTTGATTTTTACTTCGTCACCTAATGTAATCGGAACCGGATCCAAATAAATTCCATCAACTACTTCTTCAGCTTTTTTACGGGGCATAACTTTCGACCTCCCAGATTTGGTTTTAATGTAGTCTTTAGTATACCCCGGCCACCATTTTCTTACTCATCCAATGTTTCCTTTTAACTCCGATACTTTCGGCAACCTGTTGCATCCCTTTCAAGGTCTCTGCAATCACTTGATCCAGTTCCATGCCGAGATCCCGGGCCCCGGCCTCAATAATTTCCCGGTTTACGCCGGCCGCAAAGCTTTTTTCCTTCCAGCGTTTCTTGATGGATTTGACCTCCAAATCAAGGATGCTTTTGCTAGGCCGAATCAAGGCGGCTGCCGCAATCAATCCGGTGAGTTCATCGATGGTGTATAAGACCTTTTCCAGTGGTGTCACCGGTTCCACCTGAGAACACAAGCCCCATCCGTGACTCTGAATCGCCCGGATATAATCGGAAGGCCAGTTCTTGGCCTCTAAAATCTCTTTCACCTTTTGACAATGGTGCTTAGGATACTTTTCATAATCCAAATCATGCACCAATCCGATGATACCCCATTTTTCAGGCTCAGCATCGTTGAATAAAGCGGCAAAGTGAAGCATAACGGCTTCCAACGCCAAAGCATGCTTTAACAAGCTTTCATTCTGATTATACTCTTTAAACAACGCCAAAGCTTGGGCGCGATCCGGTTTGATTTCCGCCAATTCAATAACCCTCTTTCTTTCGGGAGCATAGCACTAACTAACCCGTTATATTCTACCTAAAGCTCATATTAACTTTTTCATCATAAATATTCAACCTATTTTTGGTCTTTTTGATCCAAAATAATTCAGCAAACTTATTGATCATCTTACAGCCATATTAATCTTTTATAACTAAGGTTACTTTCGAACTCCGGCCTTGATCATCCTGACAAACCAACTGGTGACGGCCGGTCTCCGGCAGATAGAACAACTTATCTCCCGGCGCTACCGTTCCAAACAAAACCCCGTCGATAAACCAGTATAATTTACGGACATCATTGGCAGCGGCGGCGTCCAGACAGATTTTTTGATATTCCAGGGCTACGCCGCCGCGCAACTGGTACTCGTAATCAGCCAGCGGCGACCGGATCACCGGAGCCTGACCCGGTGTCATTTGCTGCCACTCCGGCAATAAAGGGGGCAGTCGATGGATGAAACGGCCGTTCCGCTCAAACCAGGAAGCCACCCGCGGCGGCCAACTCACATAGACCATCTCCCGGGTCTTCTTCGGCATCGAAGCGAAGTGCGGCGGAATCCGGTAACCGGTCTTGGCATCCAGCACCGCCACTTGATGAAATTGACATTTTTTATCCGGTGAAGCGTTGGTCAAATAAAACTCCCGAGACAGGTTTTGACAGTAAGGGCCGGGATTTTGGCCACTTAACGCGCAAACCTCCCGGGTTTCAACCTCCGGTGGTTGCATGAACCATTCATTTTGGTTGCGCTGCTTGACTTTATTGAAAAGATCAAATAATAATGGCGCGGCGGCTTCGGTACCAACGATCCCCGGCCTGCCCGCTCCATTAAAATTACCAATCCATACCCCAATGGTATAATGGGGGTTGTACCCGATGCTCCAGGCATCCCGGTGGCCATAGGAGGTCCCGGTTTTCCAGGCAACTCTGGGCAATGAAGTAAATTCCCAGCAAGCCGGGAGATCAGGCCGGCTGACTTCCGTCAAGATACCGGTTATGATGTAGGCGGCTCCGGGGCTGCACATGTTGACAGTGAGATTTTGAGCTTGTCCCTTCAGTAACCGGGGAAAAGTATAATCCCCCCCGCAAGCCAATCCGGAATAAAGGGCGGTCAATTCCAGCAGGTTGACTTCGCAGCCTCCTATCGCAATGGTCAATCCGTAGCGATCATCCGGGGCCATGGTGGAAATGCCCGCTTTCCTCAGTAACTGATAAAGGCCATCGTCCCCTAAATCAGCCAATAAATTGATAGCCGGAATATTCAAAGATCGTTCCAAGGCTTCCCGGGCTGAAACCAGCCCGCTGTTGGAGCGGTCATAGTTTTCCGGAGAATATCCGGAGAAATCAATGGGGACATCTTCCAGATAATGCCGAGGAGTGATCAAGCCCCGCTCCATTCCCAGGGCATAAATAAACGGTTTCAAAGCCGATCCGGGAGACCGCGGCGCCAAAAACCCATTGACCTGTCCTTGGTCGGACTCGCTGTTGAAATCGGCTGAACCAACGGCTGCAATCAGTTCATGAGTTTGATTATTCAGGATCACTACGGCTCCATTGGTAATCCCATCCGGGCGAAGACTTTTAACATGAGCCTCCAGCAAGTTTTCAGCCAGCACCTGGGTGGAAAGCTTAATGGTGCTGTAAATCCGGGATTGTTCCGGATAACGGCGTTTTAATTCATAACAGAGATGCGGCGCTACCGCCGGCCAGGCCATCCTGGACCGGGGCACCTCCTCCGCTAAAGCTTCATGGTACTCTTTAGCTTTTATAACTCCAGACTGGTAAACATAATTTAACAATTTATTTCTGGCCTTCAGGGCACGTTCAGGATAATAATCCGGCCGCAACAGCGTGGGAGAATTAGGCAAGACCGCCAGCAAAGCCGCTTCGCCGCAACTCAGCTGGGTGGGCTCCTTGCCGAAATATAGCCAGGAAGCTGCCGCCACTCCTTCGATATTTCCGCCGTAAGGTGCAATATTGAAATAAATCTCCAGCAGTTCGCCCTTGCTATAGCGCTGCTCCAACTGGAAAGCCCGGAAGATCTCGATGAGCTTATTATACCAGGTGCGCTTTTTGGGTTCCATAATCCGGGCGATTTGCATCGTTAAAGTTGAACCGCCGTACCGGACCCGGTTCTGGGATATATTGCTCCGGAATGCCCCGATTAAAGCCAGCGGATTGACGCCGGGATGCCAATAAAACCAGCGGTCCTCATAGCGAATCAGGTATTTTTGGAGTAATGGCGAGATTTGCGACAGGGAAGTCCGGATCCGCCACATTCCATCCCTGGAAGTAAAGGCGTACATCAGTTTTTGATCCCTGTCGAATACCAGCGTGGATGAGTCCCTAAACAACCGGTGGCGAGGCAGGGGAACCGCCCAGATCGCAAGTTCAAACAAGAAAATGGCAACCAGTAGTATCAATCCAATCCGCCTGGCGAGTTTGCTTTGAGGCAGAAACCGCTGGAGGTGTCTTATGAATATCCCGGATTTTTGGAAAAACCACTGAATGAGGTAATGAATGATGTTTTGAAATTGCGCCAAAATCTTCATTAACAATCTCTCATCCTTTTAGTTTTTTAGCACTTGTATTACTTGCCAAATCCTACGGTAGAGAAAGCAAAGTAAAAAAACATCGTTTTCCTTTTTTGGCTTAACTACTATTTCTAAAAACGAAAGGATCGACATACTTTCTTGTATTAATCACTCTTGAATTTTATTAAGAAATAGACTCATATTTTGGAGCATACTTTGCATTATCTTCAAAATAGAAAATAAAGCACTTGATATCTAATGTAACAACTGATTTATCAGCTATTTCCATGAATCTCTTTCCTCATGTACATATTTATCAATATCTGTGTTATTCCACAGCTCTTTACCCAAACCACGCAAAGCTTTTGAAAAATCTTGCAGTTTTCCATTAAATAACATAATTTGATTGTCAACTGATGTGGCTTTGTTATCCGGTAAACCTTATTCTATCTTTATCCGAAGGCACTCCATTGGTTATCGTTTGCCATTTTCCTTCCTGTAATATTTCATATTTTTCAAATACGCATGGAATACCTTTTGCCGTTAGTGGATCACTGCTGTCCATCAGCTGAAAATGCAGATGCGGTGCGGTTGAATTGCCGGAATGGCCAACTTTTCCCAAGACTTGACCTTTTTTAACATTGTCACCGGCTGAAACTGTGATGGAACCGTTTTGAAAATGAGCGAATAAGGCAAATACATTATTTGCGCATTCCATAATGATATGGTTACCGACAACAAGATTCAGACCAGTCTTTTCCGGATCAAATGTAAATGCATTTTTTAACACCACAAACATGTCGGAAACCAAATGAACTATACGTCTTTCCTTATAGCCGTCTTCAGCTTTCACGATTCTGCCGCCACAAGGCGCATAGACTTTTTGGCCCCAACAATAACACTTGTCCAAAGGAATTCCAAAGAAATGATATCGTAATTTACTTGCATCAAAAAAATGCATGCCTTTCTTTCCCCAATCAATCTGTAAAAGATCATAAGCATATCTTTGTCCCAATTGATCAGTCCCATGGCTTGGGATTCTTTTTCCCGGCGTGCTTGGGACCATCCATTCGCCTCTTAACGGAAATTCAACAACTAGAGCGTTTTCAAATTCATTCATATTAGATATCCTTTCATAGGACATTTTAGTTTGTATCTCAAAGCGTCCACAAAGCAACTTACGCTTCACCTTGTCTCATTTTCTATAGTAGACAATATTTCTGAATAACTCTTACTCCAATCAGTGAATGGGTCGCAAAGAACCAATTTTGCTATACTCAAACGGTTCAATAGCCTTTTTTCAATTTCTTGTCTTCTTATGTAAAAAGTTATTAACCCTTCTAGGCCTTGTAATCGGTTCTCCAGACCATATCCTTGTTTGATATGATATCTAATAACTCCTTCCAGCCACTCGATGGGTCTTGTTGGAATTATTTGATTTAATCGCGCTGCAACGTTACTTACACTTAAATATATTACTAGCGGATTCAAAGGTGAAATTATCTTATTTATTTTTCCAAGATGATCATATATCTCGTCTTCCGTTTTATTAAAACGGGCCATCATTTCGCACATAGTATTTTGAAGAAAACAGCATTCCAAAACCGTATAATCTTCTTTATCAAATCTTTTTTCAGCGAATTCCTTCCAATAGTCTAGCATTATTGGCATTTCGCGTTCCCATGGCAATTTGTCATATATTTTATATTCAATCATACTTTCGCATAAATCCTGATATACACCATCCCTCCACATTTTGCCCAATGATGCAAAATAATTTCCTTTTTTAAATTCTACATATTTTGATAATTCATCTTTTAAACCATGCTTTTTTATGATATTTGTATATTCCTTTACATTCATACATGCAACAGATTCATAGTCCGCTGGATGATCCAAGTCTCCTTCACTATATAAAAAACCAATTCTCCCATTTTTCTGTAGAGTTTTATGAATATACTCAGCAACTGTGCTTTTTCCCTAACCAGGTAATCCTTCTACAATAATGAGTTTATGTCTCATATATACTCCGTTTTTTATAAAGTTTCTTTTTTCTACGCAACGAAAATTATTTTGGATGAATTTTCCGTAAAAGATTGGCCATCCCAATCCCCATAAATCTTTATATTATCAAATCCATTTTCGACAACCATTTTCTTGTGTGTATATGTGTATAGATGTAGGCTCGACGACTTCATGAATATACTCCTTGAATAACCTCATGATTCAGCCATATCGGTCGGCCCTTAATTTGAAGATCGATAGAATGAAGACTACTTACTATCACCATTCAATAGTTTCATATGAAATTTTATTATCTACTTGTTTTGCAAAACTCATTTTACAATTCCTTACATCTATCCACCAATCAATTTTATTATCAAATGTTTTTGCTAATCTCAAATTATCACCTTTTTTATCACAAAACCAGATTGAATACATCCTCGTTTTTGAATAGTAAGTAAGGATACAGAGTTTATCTTTAACCGGTCTACTTATAAAAACATTATTTCTAATTTTATCGCGAACTCCATATTTATAGTAATTATCATCGAAATTAAATATTATTTTTTCTTCTTTTTCACTATATTCAGATTCAAAATACATATTAATAATATCTTCCTTAAATTCATCTTCAAAAATATAGGATACTTTATCAGTATTTGAATCAACAATCGCTATGTTTTTTGTATCACCTATCATTTTTTCGTTTTTACCAACCGATACATAAACTAAATTGTTAGTTGGATCAAAATACTTAAACTTGAGATTATAACCAAATCCGATAAAAACCAAAGATGATATTAAAAAAAGCAAAAAGATTAATATAAGTTTTTTCATAGCTATGTCTCCTGTTCTTTGTCGGCATTTAACGGTACGACGGCTAACGTAACCCTAATCTTGATTCGTGATAATACATATCATTATCAAAAATACAATATAACTATAACAACCAATCCCCTATCCCCGCCTAAATCTCCGTCATCCGGCGCTATCACCCTTCGTGTTTCAAGAAACACGCGCGCGCCAGGGAAGTATCTTTGCCGAAGCGGGGGAGACTCATCCTCGAGACCACTTGCGGGGTCAGAAGCAAGAATTGCAAAGCGCCACCGAACGAGGACCGGAGAGGCCGAGCACGCCGCAGATCGCTGCTCATTACTCGTGTTCCAAGGAACATTCACGCCCTCCCCCACTTCGGCAACGTGCTTTTTTCTTTTCTCTTTTCACTGCTCCACTCCAATTTTCCCACCGGAGGAGAAGCTGCTGATCTCCGGTTCATACATACACTCCGCTTTGATGGACGGCAGTACGAACTGCCCGCAAGTGACCACCCTGACCGCGTAGTAAAAATAATACTTCTTTGCCTCATGCAAATTCATGAACAGCATTATCCGATCATCCCGGATATCCATATAATCCGGGGTAATGGCACCCTCAGTCCACGAAAAACTGGCGTCCCTGCCCAAACGGGGATTTTCGATCTCAAATCCCGCCGGCAGCATATCAACCACGGCCAGATTATCCAACCGGCCTCCATCACTGTATATTGATATCTCAGCGATTAACAGATCGCCTTGTTTTACCCGGCTCAAATCAACCCCGTCGCCGTACCGGTCATAAAATTTACGTTTGACCGATACTCCCCGGTCATATTCCGCAACTTTCGCCTTATCTGAAATCCCGCTGGACTTGATATAATAGTAACAAGTGCCGTCTCCGGTGATTTTAACCGTAATCGGGCCTTTACCCAAACGCTGATCTTGAAGCCGGAATGCTTTGGCGTTGGTAAACTTCCCCAACTTCACATTCCCGGCTAGTAACTCCCCGGAATAAGTACCGTTCTTTTGACGGGAAAGCATTTTCCCCATAGCCAGCAATGCAAAAGCGTTTTCTTGAGTTGTGCCCCAGTAACCAACCTTTGCTTCTTCGGCCAGCCGGGCCGCAATTTTGGGAACAGCGGGATTAGTAGGGTCGATATCAGCCAGAACTCCTAAAATAATGGCATCGGAACGTACCCGGGAGTTGAAATTGCCCCCGGTCTCCCGGCTGCCGGTATATACGGCAAAGGATTCAGGCAATAAATTGACGGCTGTATTGCGATCCCCGGCGTAAAAATAGGCGGCGGCCAACTGGGCTCTGGAATAAGAAGATAAACTGTTCAACGCATAATTCTTAAGATAAGCCATTACACTGGTTTGCGGTTTACCGGCTAAACTCAGGGCGTAAACCGCGTAAGTCTTGGTTTGCAGCCGGTGTTCCTCCCGCTCATTGGACTTGGCGATCCGGGTCAAACAAGCAATCATCCGGTCATAAACCCGGTCGGATATGTGAAATCCGGCTTTACGGGCTTCGATGAGAAAATGGGCGGCATAAACCGAAGTCCAGTCAGAGCCGTGGTTGCCACCTGGCCAGTATGAAAAGCCGCCGTCATACATCTGCATCGATTCCAGCTTGGCAATTCCTTGGTTAACATAGTAATCCGGATTTCCGCCTCTGAAAACATCATTCTCGGCGACCTCCGCCAAATCATTGAAATACAATAACGGCATCAGTTTCGAAGTGGTTTGTTCCGCGCAACCGTAAGGATAGACCAACAAATATGATAAGCTGCCGGCCAATTTCAAGGCCGGAAAGGGCGCTAGAACAATGGTGTAATCGGCGGTGCCCGTCAGCCACGTTTCCTCAAGATCGAGGTTTAACGGATTTTGGGCGGTAATCGTACCGGACTTTAACTCATGCGTCAACGGAATAGCCGGCCGGACCGCCAGCTCCTCGCTGACTTCACAGGTCTGATTGTTGCCTCTGGCCTGAATCCGGAAAGAGGCTTTACCAATAGCGTTTTTAGCCGCGCAGTTAAAAAAGACCATTTTTTCCCCTTGATTTGCTAGAGTAACCGTGGCAGTATCAGCAGCGGGAAACTCAACCGGACCGTCGGCCTGAATCTTGATGATAAAATCTCCGGATTTGCCGGTCCCGTTAAAAACCGATACCGGTATCACAAATTGATCCTTAGGCGCTAAAAACCGGGGTAATGTGGGAGTCAGGACGATGGGATCCCGGACCAGCACCTTTTTCTGAGCGGACCCGAAACTGGCGCCCGATGAAGCCACCGCCATCAAACGGAGGGTTCCGTTAAACTGGGGTACATTAAACCGGATTTTTGCTTTACCGTTCTCCAGTTTCACCAAACCGGACCACAACGAAACCGGTTTTACCCGGCGGACCGATACCGGGTTCAAATTTTGGCGGCGAATGGCTAATTGTTCGTCGGCATCGCCTCCGGGAGCTTTTTTGCTCTGAACCGGGGCCACTTCCGGCAGGATCATGCCGTATAGATCATAACTTCTAACTGTCAAAGCCCGCTTACCATAAAAGAAATTCATGGGGTTCGGAGTAAGATAGTTGGTCAACTGGCAGATGCCTTCATCCACACCGGCAAGGGTTACGTACGCCCGATCCCCCGCTTTGCCGACATTGATTTGAACTTCCATGATCTTATTGGGACGGACTTCCACCGGCGCTCCCAGTTGAATATCGAGATTATGCGTACTGCAATTGACCATTAACGGAATGGTGCCGAAAGCCCGGACCGGGGTTTTCTTTTCCAGGGATTTGGCGGAACGGATCAAATGGACGGAGATATATACATTGGGCTTATAATCTTCTTTCACCGGAATGGATACGACCCCGGTATTCTTGCGGAAGTTGACCACCTGGTAATCATACACCCGGCCACGTTCCACAATAATCAATGCTTTGCCGGAGAAAGGCGCTTTCACTTGCAAACGGGCGCTCTGCCCCACCCGGTATATTTTTTGATCCAAATCCAGTTGGATTTTTTCCGGATTTTCCAGCGCCCAGGGCGAATACCCCCAGCCGCTGGCGTAAAAACCATAGCTGGCTTGAGATGCGCTTTGGGTATCGGAGATCACGACCCGGAAATAGCCCCAGGTTTTCGGGGTATATTCGAAGGTATTTTCAGCGGCAGCGCTATGCAAGACTCCGCTATAAACCTCGTCCCGCTCTTCCTCGGAGACATAAGTATAACGGCCTTCGGAATCCCGGCGGTAAACCGAATCCCAGGTTATCCGGTATACTGTCGCCTTTAATGCAGGGTTGGCCACCGGTTTGCCTTGCCGGTTTAAGGCCACATATTTTATGGAATAGGATTTACCAATTTCACCGTATCCTTCTACCAGCGGTTTCATACCGATATATAAATCATACGGATGAAAATTCACTGTTTTATAGCTGCTTACCGCCCGGCCGCCATCTTCAATAACTGTTGCCTGAAACGTCGCCCTTAATTTGGCCGCCGGGGTAAGCCGCTTGGGAAAGGTGTAGTTATAATCAGCGAGTCCTTTCTCATCCAGTTTATTATCACCCAGTTGTTCATCAATGGTATTAAAGGTCCGTTCCGGATCGCCAAAACTATAGGATTGATAACCCTGAGGGCTGAAGGGCTCCGGCTCCACCTTGACCCTTAACTGGGTCCGGCGGCCGGAAGCCGGTGGCCCGAAAAGAGTGATTCCCTCCACTTGGATGGCAGCTTTTTCGCCAGGAGTATACTCTAGCTTATCGGTTTTGGCGGTAACCTTAATCCGCTCCGGCATAAAATCCTCGACGCTGAAGGACGTTTGCCCGACAGTCGCACCGGCCACTATTAAAACGGCTTGATATTTACCGGTCTGGGCATAATCAGGAATATCGATGCCGAACTCGCAAGCTCCACGGTTGCTGGTGCTGTTTTGTAGTTGTTTGAAGATCTGGCTGTCCGGCTGTCTGATTTCCAGGGTAACCGGGAATTCATCAGGCATAACGGCATTCGGACCCCGGACTACAGCCACCAGGTTGCCTTTATCCCCCGGCCGGAATACCTCCCGGTCCATGTATAAAAATGCCTCATAACCGGTTTCCAAACTGTTGCGGCCTTTTACATCAAAATCGGTAGTGTCAATCAAACTACCGCTGAAATGCACATAAGAGAAATCATTATCCAATTCCGCCAGAATCACAAAGGGCTCAAAATCACTTGAACTCTTGGACAATTGCTTAAAATGGGCAAAACCATTGGAATCTGTATACTCGGTTTCCATAACTTGATTGTTTCGGCTGAGTAGACTGATCTTGGCCTTGGCTTTCGGAGACAGGCTCTCCAGGGAATTGACCCAGACTACCAATTCATCCCGGCTCATTTTGGCCATAATACCGAGATCGGTAATGATTATATATTTGCTGTCCTGCCGCCAGCGGTCATTGTTATCGTATACCACCACTTGGAATATGCCTTTATACTTGTCATCATCAAAAAACTGCCCTAGATTAATGGGAGTAGTGACGGTTTCATTTTTGCCGCCACCGATGACGATATCTGTAGATTGAATAACCCGGCCGTAATTGGGAATATTGTAGCGATATAAATAATTGTCGCCGTTGAGAGTGTTAAGATAGGGCACGATATTGTTAGCGTAAATCTGGCTAATCTCCAAATTGACTTTCTCCACATTCACCGTTTCCAGACCGAGATTTAAAAAACCTTTACTGGACAGGTACCTTCCCTTGGAGTTAAACTGTAAAGTAGGTTCTAAATCTACAAAGACCCCGGAGGAGGCATACTCACGTTCTAGGGGAAACCCGTTCAATGCTGGCAAGCCCGATAAGATCCGCAAATGAAAACTATCCTGTGGTTGAAATTTTTGGCTGTGAATCAGGATATACTCGCCATCAACCTCCGTCTTAAAAGCAACCTCGGGTTTAAGCTGAATGAAATTAGCTACAGTCTTGGCATCCACCGGTTCCGAACAGCGGACCGCGATCCAGCACCTCTTGCTGTCGGTTTTGGGGGTAACCCCTACAATAGAGAGTTCCTTTTTAGCTCCCAGGACGGCTTTGGTGGTATAATCACCCGCCAATCCAATGGAACCTCCTACACAGCGAAATCCTCCGGGAATGTTCAATTCAACCTTTTGTTCCTTTCCGGTTAGCTGCAAAGATTCACTGGTGAGGGTAAACGAAGCCGAGTTTTGATTGGTGTTTAGATTGTATTTAATCTCTCTGCCCCAGCCTTCAAAACGCAATTTCAATGCTTTTTGCAGTTCCACCGGGGAGACCGGATAATTAAAATTAAGCCGGGCTTGCAGCTGCATTCCTTTTTTATGATTGGGCAAATAAATAAAACTTAGCCCCACATCCTCCACCTTGAAAGGATAGGTGGTAAACTCCCGGCTCCGTCTGCCGGACAAATACTTATCCTTTTCTTGCGGTATATCCGAACGGAGCTCAAGGGTGTAACGGGTGGACGGCCTGAAAGGCGCCTCCGGTAAAAAACGCAGCTCCCGCCGGGAAATCCAACGATATCTTCCGGGAACGGGAGGATTAAACCGGATCAAGTCACCGCGGAAAGTATTGCCGACATCCTGCGACTGCACCATATCGGCGGAAAAAGTAAAATTCAGGTTGGTTTTGGGACTGATGACTCCCGAAGGCTCCATTCCAATTAAGGTAATTCCCCGGTTAAAAAAGGCGGAGTAAACCAAGGAGCCAAACAGGGCCATCAAAAGCGCCCCTCCCAGATAAATGGCTCTTTTCCGGGTGTTTTTATTTCCCCAAAATTGTACTATACCTTCCGGAATCTTCAGCCGCGGCAATTTTAACTTCATCTCCAACCATCTCCCTCTAAAATCCATCGAATGGCAAATTAAGCTAAATTACAAATTCTTTGGCCATGAAAATTATCCTGCATCATTTCATGAATTCGCTGTAAATTTTAGAAGAAATTAACTGACTGGTTTTTAATCCATTGTTCAATACAGATGCGTACAAAATTCAACTACTCTACTAGTTTATTGAGCTTTATCAGCTTTAACTTCCAAGTATATCTTCCTTCCAATTAAACTTACCAATGCGACAAAGGTTAAAAGTAGCCCGAGTATGGATACTGCATAATATACCGCCAATATGTCATCCAAAAGCGGCGGAAGGGTGTTCAGAGCAATGTAACCTATCATACCGCTCACGCTCTCCGTCGCACCAGCAGGAGTAAAATCGGAGGAGTTATTGCTGAATAAAAGTTTCAGCAGGTTGAAAAAGAACATACCGGGCAGGCCGGCCACGGCAAGCACGAAACCGGGACTGGCGATACGCCCGAAGCGGTGACTGAAAAGTACCAGGGGGATAAGCAGCACCAAGCATATTCCTGCCAATAACAATAATCCCATGGCCAATTTTTGATGATTCTCGGCGCTGATTAAAGCCAACAACCGAAATTCAGTCCCTACTGACTGCTCGCCGCCTTTATCAACCTGGTTCAAATACTTCTCTGTTTCTCCCCGGTAAATATATTGAGCCGCCTGGCGGAAAACGTAAATCCGGATTTCTCGCGACAATGATGCAATATCTTCCGCTTTCAGGGTAATGGGTATCCCTTGTATCGGTTTGATGCTTGCATTAGGACTGGTTTTCAGCGCCCGCTTTAATTCCTTTATCTCCGTTATATCATTTATGCCTTTTTCTAAATTATAGACTGAAGCCAACCCGATGCTCATCGTATCCAGCGCAACCTTTTCGGAAGTAATCATAGTCAGGCAATTCACCAATAACAGGATTTGTAATACCACAAACAGCAATAATCCTGAAATCCATTTAATATCCACCAACCAGTTGGGTCTGGAGTGTGAAGTCGAATCGGTCAATGTAATTCCCCCTTAATCGATTTTATATTGTTGCATCGGTTGATTAACCGAGCATTTATGCCTCTGGTGATATTTTCGGTATTCTTCCAGGATAATGTTAGGATAATGATTATTAATTTTTCTCTTGTATCAATTGTTTTTTATGTTTAAAATATAGCCACAATGAATTTTTACACTAGGGCTGTCTAAAAGTAAATCAACCAAAAATTGAACTAAGTATCTTCCGGTATAAAATAGCTTTTACGACAGTCCGATTATTGCGAGGTATCAATAACATGTATCCTGCCGATTTGGGATTTCAAATGCCCCCGGAATGGGCGAAACATCAGCGTACTTTTATGGAATGGCCAGTGAAGGAAGCCGTCTGGCCGGGGCCGTTTGAGGAAATTCTACCGGTTTTCGCCGATATTGCAGTTAACATCGCCATGTTTGAACCGGTTACAATGATTGCCAGGCCGGAACTGGCCGGACAGGCTGTTGATTACTGCGGTCCGAAGGTGGAAATACTGCCTCTAAAACATAACGATTCCTGGATGCGGGATAATGGCCCAACCTTTGTCGTCGGTGAAAACGGCCAAATCGCCGGGATTAACTGGATTTTTAACGGATGGGGCGGGAAATTTCCGGCGGAAGATGATAATCAGGTCCCGCCGCAGCTTTTAAAACATTTAAACGTTAAATGTATTGACGCGCCCATCGTCATGGAGGGTGGCTCGTTTCATGTGGATGGCGAAGGCACCTTAATCACCACCGAAGAGTGCCTGCTGAACCCGAACCGTAACCCCGGGCTCAGCCGGATGGAGATCGAGAATTTCCTGATGCGCTATTTGAATGTCGCCAGGGTAGTCTGGTTAAAACGCGGCTGGATCGGAGACGACACCGACGGGCACATTGACAACGTCGCTTGTTTTGCAAAGCCGGGGGTCATTATCACTCAGGTATGCTCCGACCCCGGCGATCCAAATTACCAAATATCCAAAGAAAACTTGGAAACTTTGGAAACAACCGGTGATGCCCAGGGACGCCGTTTCGAGATTATCGAAATCCAACAGCCGCCCGCAGATTATTACCATGATAACCGCTTAACCTTAAGCTATTTAAATTTTTACTTGGTAAACGGCGGCCTGATTTTACCCATTTTCAGCGGCGCCGCAGCCGCAACGGACAAAGCAGCCGCAGAAGTATTGGCGCAAGTATTTCCCAAACGGCGGATTGTCACGATCAACGGCTCGGTTATCGCCCGGGGCGGCGGCAACATCCATTGCCTGACCCAACAAATGCCGGACACAGGCAGTTATTAGGGATTGGTTGTTATTAGTTATCTGGTTTTCCAGTTGTTAGTCCCCCATCCATCTCAGTGAACATATGTAAAGAATGAAAATATTATTTCACCACAGAGATCACGGAGAACACAGAGGATTTCAAAACCGGTTATTTTTTTCATAATAACGATCTACTCAGTGTATTCTGTGGTGAATACTGGATATTTTCTAAATGAGGAGGATTGAAATGAATCAAGTTACGGTTGCCGCGGTCCAGATGAGTTGTTCTCCTGAGATCTCCGGCAATATTTCCAAAGCGGAGCAGCTGGTCCGGGAGGCGGCCGCTGGAGACGCGCAAATCATTTTACTTCCGGAGCTTTTTGAAACCCTTTACTTTTGCCAGCAAAAAGTGGCGGAACATTTTCAATACGCGACTGGGATCCAGCAAAACAAGGCGGTATCCCATTTTCAAAAGATCGCCCGGGAACTCGGGGTGGTTCTTCCCATCAGTTTTTTTGAAAAGGAAACGCGGTATGACAATTCCGTACGGAATTATAATTCCGTAGCCGTCGTTGATGCGGATGGCCAAATACTTGGAGTCTACCGCAAAACTCATATCCCGGAAGACACCGGTTATCAGGAGAAGTATTATTTCCAGCCCGGAGACACCGGTTTTAAAGTCTGGCCCACCCGGTACGGCAAGATCGGGGTCGGCGTTTGCTGGGACCAATGGTTTCCGGAGGCTGCCCGGTGTATGGCATTGCAGGGCGCGGATTTGCTCTTATACCCGACGGCAATTGGCTCCGAGCCGGATCATACCGGGCTTGATTCCAAAGAGCACTGGCAGCTTTGTATGCAAGGTCATGCCGCCGCCAATATCATGCCGGTGGCCGCGGCCAACCGGGTGGGAACCGAGACCATCGGTAATTCCAGCCTTACCTTTTACGGCTCTTCATTTATCACCAATGAGACCGGCCAAAAAATAACCGAAGCGGATCGCGCTTCGGAGATGATTGTTTATGCAACATTCGATCTGGAAAAAATCAAGGATTACCGTGATTTCTGGGGAGTATTTCAGGACCGGAGGCCTGATATGTATAAAGCAATCATTGAATAGAAACCAACAATCAAGAAACTAATGGAATTAAAACTCACCGAATTTAAAAAACAGGTTGACCGATAAACCGCTTAGGTCATCATCTGATAAACCGCTGATATTTGAACCGCTGACCAGTCGATAACTGAGGCCAATCCCGGCTCGAAAACTCTCGGTTACATTAATCACCGCCGTGGCCCCGGGTTCAATCACCCAGCAGAGTGACCCCTGCTCGCTACGGGAAAAATCAAAATCAGCAGGCCCGTAAATGACATATCCAGGACCGATTAACACATTTCCGGCAAAATGAATCAATTCATCCGAATTCAGCACATATTCAACCATCAGGCCATAATATGCAAAATTAATGTATTGACCGCCGCCCACCGGGGCATCAAGCCTTGAAAGAAGGATATAACCGCCATGTCCTAAAAAAAAGGTCCGGTTGATCAGATCGCCGCCGTATCCGCCAATCATAATGGCGCTGTTTCCCTGCACCGAGGAGATTTTAAGATCCGGCCCGTTGTAATGACTGGTTTCATAGTTGCCACTTAATAAAGTTTCGGCAGCCCATGCCGGAACGGCAATCAGTAGTAGCGTCAAGGTCAAGCAGATGACTCTTACAGCTCGCAACCGGTTCACCCCCTAAAAGCTTATTTTTGAAAGACCTTTTTAAAGGCGTTCAATGCGTATTCCAGTTGTTCCCTAGTATGAGTAGCGGTATAACTGGTCCGTAACAAAGCCATTCCCGGAGGGGTTGCCGGGGAAATCACCGGATTTACAAAGACACCCTCTTCCAGCAGTTGCTTCTTCTTCACAAAGGTTTCATAATCATCGTAAGTCATGACGGGAATAATCGGGGTCTCCGAATTTCCAATCTCCAGACCTAATTTGTGGAAACCTTCCCGCATGAAATCACCATGTTCTTTCAACTTGACAATCCTCTCCGGCTCCGCATCCAAAATATTGACTGCTTCCAAAGCGGCGGCGGCGTTCGCCGGAGGAATCGAAGCGCTGAATATAAAGGGCCGGGCGATATGTTTCAAATAGTTGATGACTTCTTCACGGGCAGCGACGCACCCTCCCAAACTGGCCAAAGATTTACTGAAAGTACACATAATAATATCCACTTCTTCTTCCAGGCCAAAATGTTCGCAAGTTCCCCGGCCGTGTTTTCCCATAACGACCAGGCCGTGGGCTTCATCAACAATGATTCTGGCGCC
The DNA here is from genome assembly GCA_029974635.1 of Bacillota bacterium. Classification (GTDB taxonomy): domain Bacteria; phylum Bacillota; class UBA4882; order UBA8346; family UBA8346; genus JAEZJQ01. The sequence goes on from JARKQY010000043.1 coordinate 231,579, forward strand.
GTTTTTTTTGGCGATTTTCACGATCTCCGGCAGGTTACAGAGGTCTCCCCCCATACTGAAAACACCATCAACTACGATTAATTTACCGGCGGTGTCCGGAATGGATTCCATCACCCGTTTTAAGTCTTCCATATCGTTATGTTTAAACTTGAGGAGCTTCGCGAAACTCAACCGGCAACCGTCCACAATACTGGCATGATTTTCGCTGTCTCCAATGATATAATCGTGTCTTCCGGCAATGGTCGATAAAATACCCAGATTGGTTTGAAAACCGGTACTGAAGGTGAGTACCGCTTCCCGCTTGAGAAATTTGGCCAAGCGCTCCTCCAGCTCAACATGAAGGCTGATTGTACCATTTAGAAAACGGGAACCCGTACAGCCGGAACCATATTTTTCAACCGCCCGTAAGGCGGCATCAATTACGCGTTGATCCGCGGTAAGTCCTAAGTAATTATTGGAACCGATCATGATAACTCTTTTGCCGTTAATGATTACTTCCGTGCCTTGTCTGGATTGCAACTCGTGAAAATAGGGGTAAATACCGGCGGCCTTTGCTTCTTGCGGAGCGGTATAATTAAAACACTTTTCAAGTATGTCCATTGCGTAGTATTCTCCTATCTGGTGCGATTGATATTACAAATGCCAGAAATATTGTATCACAAAATCGCAACGAATTAATAGGATATTTTTTGAAATATAAAAAAATCATTAGATTTGCTTTGTTGCATCTCCGAAGCGATTGCTATATAATAAGCATGGATTTCGTTTCATAAAATTCACTGAATATATATCACTTTGGAGGTATTCCATGGGGCAAATATCCGGCGGCGTCGTTTTAATCACCGGCGCATCTTCGGGAATCGGCAAGGCTTTGGCCAATCATTTGTATCAAAAAGGTTACAAAGTCTATGGAACTTCCCGGAAACAGCCCAGCCTCTCTGAAGTTGCCAAAAAACACAGTAACGGCGGTTTTCTAAAAATGATTCCACTGGATGTTTGTTCCGGGGATTCGGTGCGGAAAGCGGTCCAATTGGTGCTTCATGAGGAAGGCCAAATTGATATACTCATCAACAACGCCGGAATGGGTATCGGCGGCGCGGTTGAGGACACCACCATAGCTGAAGCCAAGCAAGAATTCGATATCAATTTTTTCGGCGTGCTGCGGATGTGCCGCGAAGTCCTCCCCGGCATGCGCGCCCGTAAAAACGGCCTGATCATCAATATCGGTTCCGTTGCCGGCATCTATGCAATACCGTATCAATCCATGTACAGCGCCAGTAAATACGCTTTGGAAGCCATGACCGAAGCCTTACGGATGGAAACCAAACAGTTCGGCATCCGGGTGAGTTTGGTGGAACCCGGCGACACCAAAACCGGTTTTACTAATAACCGCCAGCTTGTGGCCGCATCCCAGGATTCGGCGTATCAGAAAGACTGCCTGAAATCCATCAATAACATGGCCAAATCTGAACAAAAAGCCTCCCAACCGAAAGCGATCTTAAAAATTGTTGAACGGCTTATCACCAAAAAGAATCCTCCGGTCCGGGTCACCGTTGGATGGGATTATAAACTGATGGTCTTTGCGAAGCGGATTGTGCCAGCGAGGTTGATTGAGTGGATCGTACCGAAGCTGTATTAAGCAGGATTTTCAGGATGATAGAATTTGCAGGAGTTAAAGATTTACAGAATTTATGGGACGAAAATATCGATGAAAAATTCTCTTAATCTTGTTAATCTTGGTCTAATAATCCCGCTAGTCCCGTAATTCCCCAATCCTGACCGTTTATTTAATGAACCAAGCTCCGTCATATTAGACGGAGCTTGAATTTATCAGATAATTATTTATTCCTCAATTAACTCTATATTGTCAATGAAAGCGTCCCAGCCGCCATCCGGGTCGAATGTATTCCCGCCGAAGCTAAAGACCAGCGATACACCGCTATAATTTTGATCCGAGGTCCAGCCACCCCAATCAATGGTCAAATTCTGCGGACTGTTTGTCACGGTAAATTGGTGCCCATCCTGCATAACACCACCACCTTGACCTCCGGGTAAAATATTATTCCAACTCGAGTCAGGTTTATAAAGCTTGACGTAAAAAGTGGCCGTGGTCAAACTTGCTGAAATCTTAAATTTCACCGTGTATTTTTTGCCGGCCTTTAATGAAAGGTTTTCATATTGCGCAATTTGCTGCCAAAACAGAGTTCCGCTTGGACACGGACCACCAACTCCCAGTTTTAATACATGACCATCCCATCCACCTAACTCTATTCGCTCAAGGCTTACACCAGGCGCGCCGTTAAAGCTATCGCTGTGCCAACCCTCTCTGTTTTCCGTTGCGCCGGGAGGTATTACAAGGAGATCACCCTCAAAGTCGCCGTTGGGGAAGATATTCACACCGGCAACTGGTATGGGGGTTGGCGTTGGGTCAGGAGCAGGATTAGGATTATCATTGCCGCCACCGCAACCTACAACCAAGAAAATACTAACCGCGAAAATCAATACAACCATCATAAATTTACGAACCATAAACAATCCTCCTCAAAAGTAATAATTCTCTCTCTGTTTCTATCTCTTAAATTTTTGTGCATCACTCTCCTTATATTAAAAGTTTTTCTAAGATGCATAACTAAATCGACTGCTAATTTTGTATAATATTAATAATAATTAAAATTTTTTACCAAAAATTTATAGATTAATATTTTATTCGCCAAATATAATTTTTTCCCTTCACTGATAATTACTTTATATCCAAATCCGTCCTCTTAGTAGGGTATCAATAATTATTTTATTTGATCGTAAAACGGCAACAAGCTGCTAGTGATAGATATGAACTGCATCTGAATCCTCGTTCCAGTATAGGCTTTATTTAAAAACACAATAACAGAGTTGTTGAACCTCCTGTATTCTTGTGTTTTTCATAATTATACAGGGTTGCTTCGCTGGTACAGGATTCAAAGTGGTTGATTTTAAATCGCAATCGCTGGAAAGTTTCGATCGCAATTACTGGTCGATTTCATTTCGCAATCAGTGAAATGTTTGGATTAAAATACTCAAATATTCAATTGGAAAAGAAAAAGCTAGTAACCAGAGAACAATTAAAACAGTTCATCAAAGAGAATCATCTAAAAACCACCGACGATATTCAAGCCATGCTCAAGGAGGTATTTTCTGATACACTTCAGGAGATGCTTGAAGCAGAAATGAATTATTCACTTGGTTATGAAAAACATGACGATACTAATAAGCAAACTGACAACCGACGTAACGGCCATAGCAAGAAAACAGTTCGTAGTGAATATGGTGATGTTGAAATTGAAATTCCTCGGGATCGTGATAATGGATTTGACCCCATCATCGTAAAGAAACACCAAGGAACATTGGATGAAGGTTAAAACTAATAATGGGCTGGAACGGTTAATGAGAGAGATTCGGAGACGTACCAGAGTTGTAGGATGTTTCCCGGACGGTAAATCAGCATTAATGCTAGTTTGTGCTAGATTGCGACATATGGCTGCTTCTACGTGGGGAACTAAGCATTACATGAATATGGGCTTACTGGTCAAAGAACAGGAGGTGTCAGAAGCCGGATGAGCCGTCGCCCCAGTGGCCGGCCACTGGGGAACATCTACAAACTACTGCAAATTGGGGCTCTCTTAAAATGTGCGAAAATTCTTGACACTACCAGACTTTTCCTTAGGTATGCAAAACTACCCAGTTTCGACTGTGTTGTATGTAATAACGACGCTTCTTCGGTTCTTCATTTTCATTCAGCTTCATGGCACTTACTTGACTGCTCTATGTAGCCTTTTCCTGTTACGCTCAATACCACAACCTTTGTTTGCAGCACCTACAGGCAGTTTGAAATCCGTACCTGAACACCGATTTCGAGAGACCTTCTCTCATCTCATATAAAGCACAAACAGATTTTTTCTCTTCACTCCCCTTCCGTTTTCTCTGTTCTTTCAGGACACACTTCGCAACCTACAAGTATTAATAATTCGTTGTCAACGCCGAATTGATTTTGTAAGTTTTCGCCGATTAAATTTTGTAGATTTATGGCGGTGGGTTGATGCGGAATTAATTGTTTTTCTGTTCAAATAGCGTATTTACGACATGCTGTTTTTGTTTCATAAACTCCTTGCG
>JARKQY010000044.1 GCA_029974635.1 Bacillota bacterium
CGCGCCACTTGTCGCGATAAGACTTTGCCCCTTCTTCGCCGGCCAGCGCTGAACAGAAGACTTTGATATCATCACCCAAAACCTCTTGGACACTCTGACCGTCAGCCGCCGTTTCTTCAAGCAGGCCAAGCACACCGTCAAGAATTGGCATGAGGTTGCGACCGGTGAAATCTGAGCGCGGCCAAAGATTGGCATTAATTTTTTCCCATGCCGCTTGATAATCAGCCGGCAGCTTTTTGGCTCGCGATTCAAAAGTTTTCAATTCTTTAGTCATATCTCTGCCTGTAACTTTTTCCCAAAAATTCATTATATTTTCTCCTTTAACTCATTAATTTTTGATGATACGAACTCCCATTTTTCCCAGAACTTCCGTAGTTCCTTGCGCCCCGCATCGTTGAGCGCGAAAAACTTTCGCGGCGGACCCATATCGGATGGCTTTTTCGTAATTTCCACCCACTTGTTTTTCTCAAGCCGCACCAAGATGGTATATACTGTCCCATCCACAACGTCCGAAAAACCGAGGGCGTTCAGCCGCCGCGTGATCTCGTACCCGTAGATTTCCTCGTGGCTGATGATTTCAAGAACACAGCCTTCCAACACGCCTTTGAGCATTTCCGTCAGGTTTTCCATACAATCACCCCTTGCTATTCTGTATGACTGATATTCTGTATTACTTACTACTACTATATAGTAGCACTTAATAGTTAGTGTGTCAATAGCGCTTGTTCTGATAATGAATTCCATGGATGCGCCGTCAAACTTAAGGGTCTTCATAAAAAAAACCGGATTGATCCGGGTTTTTTTTATTTTACTCCCATTCCAGTCTTAAACATATTTAATACCCACAGGTAATGATTGGCTTCTCTTAGGACATGGTCTCCCAACAACGGAACAATATAACCCGCCGGATTTGGCGTTATTCTCCTGACTCCGTTGCATAAGGCCAGTTGATAATTCCACCCAAGTCACAAACGTCCGTATAGCCCAACTTGATTAAAGTCTCCACCGCAATGGCGCTCCGCCTGCCGCTTCTACAATATATAAAAATGGTTGCGTTTTTGTCGGGCAGCTTTACCATGGCTTCTTGCTCGACCTGATCGACCGGCAACAACATACTACCCGTAATACGTTTTTTCCGGTGCTCTTCCAAAGTCCGTACATCCAACAGAATAATTCCTGTTTCAGTGTCCAACCGTTTTTTCGCTTCTTTGGGGTCAACCATCTGATGTTTTCCTTTCCGGATACCGAATGCGTATTTCGACATTTACCAGGTATAAACCAACTCCCAGAGTTATACTGATAATGATTACCACCCTTCCTTTTTATCACCGGGGAACACCTTTTGAAAATCCCTGGCGATTTGATCCACATCGGAATAAGCCGCCTCGATTTTTAATAACTTTTTTAAAAACAGTTTTTGTTCGGAAGTAAGCTGAAGCTCCTCATACCATGGCCGGCTGTGAGGTTTAACTTTCTGGTATGTAGAATACAGCAGATATAATAGAAAATCCCCTAAATAGGAGAAATCGATGTCTCTGGTATAACGTTTATTATCCATCCATCTGGCCAGGCCAAAATCGACCAGAGAAATCGTGTCTCTACTGATAAGCACATTCGGAATCCGGATGTCCCGGTGAACAATTCCCTTTGCATGGAGGTATTTAATAATACCGATTAATTGATTGCCGACATTCAATACTTCTGGATTGGTAAATTTGTGTTGATACTTAAACAATAACTGTAGACCCCATACCTTCCTTCGCCAATCCGGCCGATAATCTGATAATCCCCGATTCGTCTGCCGCAATATCTCTTCTCTTGGCCGAATATCATATTTAGCTGTTTATCTGGGCGCCGCATTTAGAACAGAATCTGGCGTCCGGCAAAGTTTTTTCACCACAAGCCGTACAAAACAGCCCACCACTGATCTTCTCGCCACATTGAGGACAAAACTTGGAACCAGGCTGTATTTGCTGGTTGCACTTTGAACAAGCGATTGGATTGGTTGATAGATTGGAATTTTGCTGATTTGGATGTTGGCCTGAGTAATCGTGGGAAGAGCCGGAACCAAAAACATTAAATATATTTCCGAGTATACCTTTCCGCTGGTAACGGTTACTGCCGTAATGGCCGTTACGATAAGACTTGTTTTTTGAAGATCGGGATACAAAACCCATTTGATTTGCTCCTTTCCTTTTTAAACATGGATCTTAAAATAGATAAACTGGATTTCCGCGAATTAGTTCCTGTGAATCCGTATTTTATATGGAAGCGGCTTCTTTCGAAAACTCTTCAACACCGGCAACCTTCTTTAGGGATCTGAAGAAAATTCCGGCCAATGCTCCTATCAGCAGTACCGCGATAACCCAAGCGTAAAACGGCAGTCCGATTCCGCCCTGAATCATGCTGTACACTCCAAAACCGAGAAAGATGACTCCGGCGCCGATTTTAACCAGGCTCTCCGGCAGTTTCTTGCCCAGCAACTTGCCAACAAATATCGCCAAGCCGCAGAGACTACCATTCCCAGTGTCGAGCCAATCCATACCGGGATAAAAGCGCCGGTGGCCGCCAAAGTCACCGTACCCAGCATAGTTTTATCGCCAAGCTCAGCCAGGAAGAAAGTCACAAAAACCAGCCAAAAAGGTGAGGCAATGCGGCGGCATCTCCCATCTTCTCCTTCTTCGAGACAATCACCCCGTAAAGTCCAAAAACCGAAACCGATAAAGGCGACACCAGCGGCGAACTTGATCCAGTCAGTCGGCAATAACCCGCCCATCACGCCACCCAAGACCGCCGAAACTATATGGACCGCCAATGTGGCAACGAATATTCCCGCCAAAACCAGGCTCGCCTTGTACCGGGTCGCCAGCGTCAATGCCACCAACTGGGTCTTGTCCCCCAACTCCGCCAAAAAAATCATGCCGAAGGATAACCAGAAATCCTGCACGTTCATTCCTCCCTATTCGTAATTTGGCCATAAAAAAAGACCGAATGCACCCTTTACGGCGCAAAGGTCTCGTTTGGTCTTGGTTGGACCGGTAAGGCCAGGCGAAGAATCCAATGGTTCGCCAGTATGTTGACCTTACCTTGGACTGTCCTAAAAGATATTTTAAACGTTAAGGCTATGCAATATATAGGTTTGCTATTATCCGTGGATGCTATATATTGTATATCATTTTCGAATTTTAATTACTTTTTAGGCAATCTCAGGAAACTACTCCCCTTCGCATGAAACAATCCTCATTATAATGGATACACAACCGTTTGGCAAGACTATTCCATGATCCGGCAAGTAACTTTCAAAATTACTTGTAATGCATACTACTACGTCTTAATCATCGTTTTTTTCAAACACCAACTGGCTATAAGAGCATATAAAACTGAACCGAGCAGCAGCGATAAATTAGCGCTAGGACTCCTTTCCAGCGGGGGATAGATATGAAGCGTCCGCTCCAGTAAACCGATCCCAACCACCCATAAAAATAACCCAAAACCGATACTCTTGATTAGCCAGGCGTTATCCATCTTCAAATACGGATACATTATCGCGAAGATAATTCCCCAGATTGATCCGATCGTTAGATCGGCGAATAATCCTACCAAAAATCCTGAAAATCCCTTGGCATCCTCGGCATGAAGAAACAAATCCCCGGCGAGTTGCAGATAGTGAATATTGGAAAGGTGCATTTGATGTAGCAAATAGGTCACTATAGTTTGAACAATAGCGCCCATGATTCCGGCAATCAGGCCGGATAAAATTTTATCATTTTTCATCGGACTCCAAAAAATGCGGCATATACTTTATTTGATTATGATAATGAAAATTACGAATCACTAATAACCAATAAAGAATAACGTTTTTCATCATAGGCCGGCAATATTACCAACTATTGGCAGTTCATCAAAATACTTAAAACCTTGCATTTTATCACCATAAATAGTCTAACCCTTAACTTTTCAATGTATTCATTGCGCGAACTTCGTTCTTGAATTTTCCCCGAAGCTTTGAATGTTCTTACCGGCAACTCCGGAAACAGGCTAAATGAAAATAACTGCCACGTAAGTTGACAGTCATTATTTCTTTGCTTGCAAACGGATGATGAATATGTTATTATTTTTTAAATCCTATCAATTTGCTATGCTTTTAGAAAGAAGGTGTTTTATGCAAGTCTCCACCAAAGGACGTTATGGTCTCCGCGCAATGGTTGATATGTCATTACACATTACCGACGGTCCGGTTGCCTTACGGGTTATTGCCGAACGGCAAGGCATTTCCGAATCCTATTTGGAACAGGTTTTCACCAGCTTACGGAAAAATGGCCTGGTCAAAGCATCACGCGGTTCTCAAGGCGGCTATGAATTAAGCAGGCCAGCCGACGCCATTACAGTCGGCGAGATTTTACGGGCACTGGAAGGGCCCTTTGTTCCAGTTCACTGTGTAGGTGATTCCCAGTGTGAACGGGAAAATTTTTGTATTACCCGCTCTTTTTGGGCGGAGTTTCGGGATAAGATCAATGAATTTCTCGATAGTATCTCGCTGCAAAATTTGACCGACCGGGCCAAAATGATCGTCCCCAAAGACCCTATGTATTTTATTTAGTTTGTATTTAATTTACCTGAAAAGAGGCTTCCTTCCATACCAGGAAATGCTTCTCCAGTTTTGAAAACAAGACATTAATAATCACCGAAAGTACGGCGATGAAAAGAATAATGCCATACATTAAAGGAACCTGGTAAGATTGGCTTGAGGAGAGATAATACCAGCCCAAGCCTTTGCTGGAACCAATCATCTCCGAAGCGATAATCATGAAAAACGCTAATTGCGCGCTGATTTTGATCCCGGTAAATATATTGGGCAAGGCCCAAGGCAGAATTACCTTGAAGAATAATGTTTTCCGATTCGCCCCCATGGAACGGGCTGATTTGATCATGTTCAGCTCAATCCCCTTGACCCCGGTAATGGTATTGAAAAGCAGCGGCCACTGGGCCACCCAAAAAATCACCGCTGCTTTTTCAAGATCGCCAATCCCGAAAAAGATCATAAAAACCGGGAAGAGGGCAAAGGGATTCAATTTTTCCAGCATTCGTAAAAACGGTAACAGCGCCGTCTCCGATGTCTTATAAAATGCACCGAGCAGAAATCCCGCGGGTATTGCAACAATCATCGCCAGTAAAAAACCGGACAACGCCCGGCGCAGGCTTATCAGCATATGCACGAAAAGCTCTCCGGAGGCCGCCGACATAAGTGTCATATCTAAAACCAATGTCGGCGGTGGAACAACGGCACTGATAACCAAGCCGGTTTGGGAGGCGACTTCCCAAAAAAGCAGGAACAAGATAATCGATAAACTACCGTATAAAATATTTTTCAACTTGGCGCCAAACTGCTTCATGATAAATATCACCTTTTTCCGTTGAACTTCAAATCAGCTTATCCGGAACCGCCTCTTTCCAGACAATTATCCTTGTTTCCAGCCATTCCAGCAGATAATTGACGGCGAGACCCAGTACGGCAATGAGAACCACCGCCAGATAAATCCGGGGTATAAAACCCATATTAGTGGAGTTATGAATGAGCCAACCCAGTCCGGCATTGGCTCCCATTGTTTCTGCTCCAATCAGCATCATAAAACTAATAGTCATACCGGTTCTCATTCCGGTTAGAATGGATGCCAAAGCGCCGGGAATTACCACCTTCCAAAAAATGGTTATGTTGTTGGCTCCCATAGACTTGGCGCTCCTGATCAAAAGCGGATCCACCTGTTTAACGCCGGCCATAGTCGTGAACATAATCGGCCAGAAAGCCGCCCACAATATCACCACAAAGATTCCCTTCTCCCCCACCCCAAAGACAACCACAAAAACAGGGAACAAGATAAAGGCGGGGATCTGAGCCAAAAAATTCAGCAGCGAATGCAAGAATTTGGCAAGCCGGGGAAATGCGCCTCCCAGGATGAACCCGACCGGCAAGGCTAAAAGACTGGCAAATGCAAAACCCAAAACAATCCTTCTCAAGCTCATTACCGTTTCAATTAGAAGTTGCCACAAAGTAATTTGCTTGGCGGCAGTAATGATTTGTGAAAATGGCGGTAGAAAATTGGGATTGGCCCAGCCGATCCGCGGACCAACCTCCCACAATCCAATAAAGGCAATGAGAAGATAGATGCTTAACAGTTTCTTATTAATCTTAGCCAAGGTTTTGAACATCTGAACTCACCTCCAGTTTTCCGGGTTTAGCGGATATTGTCCGAATTTCCGGACTGCGTCCCGTAACGCATGAATATTTTCCGGCGGTGTTGGAACCGGCAGACCGCAACCCAAGGCCAGAATATATCCTTTGGGATTATCATAAGCCTTTCTCAGGCACTCCTTGGCATTGGCCTCCACATCCGCGGGCTTGCCGAGATACATGGTTTCAGTGGGCTTTACATTTCCGGTCAAAATCACCCGGTGGCCGACTGCAGCCTTAGCCTCCGCCAAATCCACCTGGTTATCGATGCTCAATATTCCGGCGCCCGTGTCGGCCATCTCTTCCCAGATACTCTTGGTATTTCCGCATATATGTAAGGACGGCACCGGCTTGCGGGCGGTCTTGATGGCATCAACCAGCCTTTTTATATACGGTAAGGCAAATTCCTGAAACTGCTTTTTACTGATTAAGCTTCCGGAAGCCGTGGGTTCGGCGATGCTTATCACCACATCCAGCTTTGCCGCTTCTTTTACAAAAGCAATGATGCTCTCCACCGCCAACTCCAGCAACCGGTGAGCAAACTCCGGGTTCTTATACAAATCGCGCATGAACTTTTCCGTTCCCCGAGTATTCGCCGCAGTCGTAAATGGTCCCGGGACGCCTACCGACACCGGAACTTTATCCCCCAACTCCTCAACCAGTCTTTCACTTATTTCTAAAATCAGGGGAAGCCTGCCTGCTTTCAGCGGATCCGGTATCGCTAAACGATCCAAATCGGCTAACTCATTGACTGCAAATCTGGATACAAACGGAGCGCCCCCTTCGGGAAATCCCAATTCACTGCCGATAGCTTCCGCAATACCACCCAATCCAGGCCCAACACCAGCTGTTTCGGATTGATATGTTTTGTGGGCGGCAATCTGGGCTGCAACCGCTTTATCAGCCGAGAGGTGCAGTTCTGATACCTTGGCACCGATTAATCCGGCGGCATGATCGCCGATAAATAGATTACAGGGAATCCTGTCATATGGTTTTCCATCGAAAAATGCCTGCCATCTTTCTTTGGCTGTCATCTGATCGGCTTTCACATCCGTAATACTCATCCCAACACCTCCAAAATGCCGAGATCCTTCATATAACTTTTAATTAGCGTAACCGCATCTTTTCATGCTTTTCGATTTGAATGGCTTTCCCATCCTGAATAAATAAGGTGATGGATCCAAACGAAACACCGTTGGCCAATTTCAATAATTTTTGAATATCATTATGGGTGAGAGAGTTTTTTGGAGCGGAATTAACTTTTATTTCATTCATGGCATCTACCCCCAATTATTAAAAAGTTCACGCTCAGACGAAAATAAAAGTTTTGGCGATTCCGATAACTCCCAGTTGCCTATGCCCGTTTAAAAATTTTAGCGCTCGTGATCAATCCGGGTTCATCCGTTGGATTGAGCGGGGCTGTCATCAATATAGCTAAATGGGTCTTGCTTGTACCAGTCTTCAAAGTATGGCAAACGGGTATTGGCCGCCAAATTCCGGTTAAAAACCGGGTTTTTCAGGAGCCGTGTCAACCGCCGCGCCAGTTCGAAGACTCCGTTATACCCCATGTAATTTACGGTCTGGCCGAAGATGGGATAAACCGGAAATCCTTGTTTGGCCGCCCAGACATTGCCTCCGGTATGCCCCACATAAATGTCGGGCTTCAGCCTTTCCAGCAAATTGGATTGTTCAAAAGGCTGCCCGGTGGCTACATTAAACAGTACTTCATCGCTGAGATCCAGATCGTTTAGAAAATCATCGCCAAACCCATCATAATGGTAACCTTTCAGCCCCACCACTTCCAATCCCAACTCCACTAAAGCGGTGGCATTGGCCAGTACTCGGATCTCTCCCCCGGCTAAAAAAGCCCGTTTGCCGCGGAGCGCTTCCCGGTATGGAGCCAGTGCCTTTTCCAGTTCCCGGGTCTCAGCTTCAATCAGCCGTTCAACTCTATCTTCAATCGTAAAGAACTTGCCGATATCCCGCAGCCATTTATTGGTATTCATGATCCCGATGGGGATAGCCCGCAGGACAAAAGGAATCCCGTATTGGGCTTGTAAATGCCCGACGAAATAATCATCATGGGTAGCGCAAATACTCACATTAAGCGCCGCTTCAGTGACGGTTTCAAAATCATCCGGATGGGCGTAACATGGCATGAAACGGGCATTTAGCTCCAGCGCCCTTAACAGCCGGGTCAATTCATCCTCGTCAAAACGGCTCATGGACGAGACGTTCAGGATGTTTACCGTTTTACTGCGCCGGTAGTTTTCAGCCAACTCTTCCAATTCATCGGGGATGACCCGCTCGTACTCCTCACGCACATCCACCAGGTTTCGTAAGATCCCGTGGTAAACGGCATCATAGGCGCTAGCCTGGATTTTGGTTTTAAATCCTTCACAATGAACCGGGACGATCTTGGCAGCGACTTCCGCTTGCAGTTGGGCCAATATCCCGTCCAGATCATCACCGATGAGCGCCGGTACGCAACTGTTAGCCACAATGATGGCACTAGGCCGGAATTCCCGGTCTGCATAAAGTACCGCTTCACGTAGTTTGCTCTCGCCGCCCTTGATCACATCAGATTCATCCAGATTGGTATTGAGCCAAATCAAGCCAGGCGCCTTGGCATCCCGGAGTTTTTGAAAGTTTTTGGTGAGGCCGGCCATGGCGGTACTGCCGCCGCCGCAGCCGATGGGCGCATGGATAATAATTACGGCATTCCGAAGGGTATTCAAAATGGCCATACTCAAATTCAATTGGCAGCCCTGGGTCTGGGCGAAAGTGCGCTTGATCCCGTTTAAGCAACCTTTTCTAGCGCCTTCAGCCAGTTGGCAACAGGAACCTCCGAAAGCATTACAAGCTTTTAATCTATCTTCCCGCACCGGCGGGGCCTTTTCCTTGATAAAATCCATTGGAATGACCTCCTCGTATCTTTGAGTTTCACAACTACCTGCTGCCCACCAAAGTACTGAACAAGTCTTCAGCTAACCGTAAGGCGCCCGTATAACCGGCATAAGCCCGGTCCAATACCACCCGGTTGGAGATGGGATAGGTGACACTCAAGTGGGGCGCCCCCAAACTATCGGCCAGGTCTCTTTCAAAAGCGCTCCCGACGACAAAGGCCGGATTAAATCCATCATAATAACGCTGGTTGCGATTAATGGGCCAATGATTGAACAGATGCTTTTTTACGCTGGAAGTATCGCTGTCAAAGACCAGTTTCGGCCGGATGGGAGAGAGGTAGTTGCCAAATCTGGCAGTTACCCGTTCTTGCTCATTTTCAGTCAGCAGATCCGTCACCACGACCAACTCCGGCAACCATCCCAGATCGTCTGCTAAGAAACGGGTCAAAGCTTGAGCGTAATTGGAATCTCCGACAACCACCGCATACCGTTGTAAATCCAAATCGTTGTATACATCGGCCAATCTCTCCAGATAGCTGTAAAAATGCTTTTTCTCTTCTTGAATCAATCGATTGATAAAAGCCTCCTCAATACCGAGGGCTTTACCGACCGCATTTAGGAATTGCTCGGTTCCGTAAGTTCCAATGGGAAAAGGAACGGTAATAAAAGGAGTTCCATGTTCCTCCTCAAAGACCCGGGCCGGCTCCACTCCGGCAGTATCGGAGACCACGATATTGAATACCGCTGAAGCGGCATTTTTTAGATTATCCAGGGTTTCACCCTCACCGAAGAAGGTATTGACCCGGTAACCCAGCTTTTCCAGCAGCGTCTTTAAAACCTCCAGATTCCCCTTCCAAAAGACATCCTGAATCGGGACAATTCCCCATAAATTCACCGTTTTTGGATCCTTGGACTGATTTTTGATAACCAATTCGCGAAACAAGAGTTCCAACACAATATCGTACCCTTTAAAAGAATTCCCTTTAAAGCCGCCGGTATCGGCAGCCAGAACCGGCGCCCGGTTCCCGGCGAATTTTCTGGCCACCGATTTGGCGTCATCACCAATCATCTCCACCATACATCCGGTAACTACCACATATAGATCGCCGTCGACGACTTTTAATGTATTCGCAATCTGTTCGGTAAGACGGCCTTCTCCCCCGAAAACAATCTCATTTTCATAGACATTGGAACTGGGAAGGGCTTGGCCGGAGCAGTATCCGCTCCCCAGATAACCGGCGGCCCCGTTCAGGGCATTGGCAATATTGCCGCCACAACCGGCTGCGGCATGCAAGACGGGAATTACCCGGGGCAGATTAATCAAAGTGCCGATTGCTCCCCCCAAGGCGCAGGTATACCGGGGTCGATCAACAAATTTACTCATTTCAATTCCTCCACGACGAAGTTCATTCATTACATAGAAAATTTCACAATGACACCAAAGTCCAGATCAATATACTTAAATACTCGCTGCCGCGCTCCGGACCTCCCCGGTTTCCATGGCCAGCAACTGATCCGCCCATTTGGCGGCCCATTCCCGCAACTCTTGAATATCGAGAGGAGTAGGGGTTTTGGAATCGGTATGGTTCGCAATCCGCTGGGCTAGATGTTGATAAACTTTGGCCTGCTCCGAGTTGGGCGCAGCCTCTATGGTGGTTTTGCCCTGCAGTTCGCTCTGGGTCACCGTTACCGAACGGGGTACGTAACCGACGACCTGGGTACTGGTTTGTTTGACAAAATCATCGATGATTTCTTTGGCATAAGGGGCATTGATGGAATTGGCAATCACACCGCCCAATAACGCGCCGCCGGAGTTTGAATATTTTTGAATTCCTTTAAATAGGTTGTTGGCGGCATAGATGGCCATAAAATCAGCTGATGACACGGTAAAAACATGCTCGGCAATGCCTTCCCGGATGGGTACCGCAAATCCGCCGCAAACCACGTCGCCAAGAACGTCGTACAGTACAAAATCCAGATCCAGTTCATCAAAGACACGGAGTTGTTTCAAAAGCTGGACTGCAGTAATGATTCCCCGGCCCGCACAACCAACCCCCGGAGCCGGACCGCCGGCTTCCACGCAATAAACTCCGCCGAAACCTTGAAAGAGCACTTCTTCAGCTTTCACAGTATTTTTTTCACGGAGCGTATCCAGAACGGTCGGTATATACTTCCCACCTCGCAATGTATTGGTGGAATCGCTTTTGGGATCGCAGCCGAACTGCATCACTTTGTAGCCGGCCGCTGCTAATGCGGCACTAATATTGGAGGTAGTAGTAGACTTTCCGATACCTCCCTTTCCATAAATGGCAATCTGTTTTGTTTTTTTCGACACACTGGTCACTCCTTTTTGAAATTTAAAACTCAACCATGCGAAAACGTATTGAGTGGTTGGTCATATAGCTTTTCGGCAAGATCTAAACCTTTACCGGGAATGCCACAAGCGTCCGCCCGACAATGCCGGCAATGACGAAATACGGTTAAATGTTTTTCCGCCGCCTCCCGGGCCAAATTCAGCTGGTGGCAGGTTGGCGCCGCATGTTCCTGCAATTCGTGCTGGGGTATCAAGGGAATAATGTTAAACAAGGAAGCTCCCCTATCGGCGGTTGTTTGGGCGATATGACCCACGTGATGGTCATTGACGCCCGGAATCAATACGGTATTAACCTTGACCACCGCTCCCAGGGAAACTATGCGGCGAATACCGTCCAGTTGAGCGGCGATGAGAATACGGGCGGCATTAATTCCGGTTAAATATTGATCATGATAATGAATATAAGAACAAATATCCGGCAAAATATTTTCATCCACGGCGTTCACCGTCACCGTTACGGTTTTGACCCCAGCCGCGATGATTCGTTCCGCTTTTTCCGCCAAAAGCAAACCATTGGTACTCAAACAATTCGTTAAACTTGGAAACCGATGATGAATCGCTTCAAATGCTTCCAAGGCGTCATCGGTGGCTAAAGTATCCCCAGGGCCGGCGATGCCGGCCACAGTGATTTCCGGGCAAAGCTCCAGAGCCTGGGCAACCTTTTCAACGGCTTCCGTAGGAGTTAAGAGCCCCCGGCTCACCCCCGGCCGGTTCTCCCATTTATTAAAACCTCTTTTGCAGAAACGGCATTGAATATTACAAGCCGGACTGACTGGAAGATGAATTCTGCCGTATTTGAAATGAGCATCCCCATTGAAACAAGGATGTTGTTTGATGAGGTGATGAAACGTTTCTCTATTTTCCAACGGTTGAGACATAATTATCACCTGCCTAAGAATAAAAATTAATTAAACCACTCTGTTTACTGGGTTATTAGTCATTTTTTAAGGGGGGTGCCCCCCTCAAAAAGATACCATCCCTACAACAATTTGACCATTTTTAATTCCATAAATTCCTATAAACTTAGTAGGTTATCTAATATAATACGCTTCCAACCACCATTTGTCAACCATTACAATGAATTTTTTACAATTCGTTATTATTTTTCTTATAAAGGGAAAGCAAACCATATATCATCTTGTATCATTTTGACATCGATCTGCGGCGGACAATATCGTCTACTACCGTGATTTTACTTTTGATCATCCCCATCCAGCACGTATAGGGGATATCTCCGGTTTCCCGGGGGATAAATTCGACGCTATTTGCACCTGCAACCAATTTTTTGTCGATTTTATACTTGGGAATGGTGATAGCATTATTACAACCGTTCAGGCTATCCGTATCGGCTTTGATAACCCACTTCACCGGTATTCCCTTTTGAACTACAATGGGTGGATAACCGCCGGATTCGATGGCGGTAACCACGGTTTGTAATTTCCCGTCAATTTGGGCGACACCGGCTATGCCGGCATCAGCGGAGCTGTTATTTACCGACGCCCCGATCATCACTCCCGAAAGCGACAAGCCCCTGCCGATCATCACTAGTCCAAGTATTATTACAAATACGGCGCTTACCTTCAAAATTCCAGCGATGTACTTTTTGTGAACAATGGAGTTTAATAAACCAAAGAAAAACATGACCGGTACTGTTCCAAGAGAGAAAACAAACATGGAAACGGCTCCGAATATTATACTTCTCGTACTTAAAGCGTATAATTGAACTATCTGTAAAGGTCCGCAGGGCATCAGCCCGCTCAACAACCCGATATAAAATGGACCGTAATTGTTTTGGCCTTGGATCTTTTTGGCGGCAAAGTATGGCATTCGCAGGTTCAACCGCCGTAATGCCGGAAAAATTCCCAGGAGGTTTATGCCCATAATAACCATAAATAGGCCTCCGAAGATGGGAACAACACCTTTCCAAATGCCGGCAAAACTCATGACCTGGCCCAGTCCTCCGACAATTCCGCCCACAATGGTGTAGGCAATCACTCTGCCGGAATTATAAAGCAGGGAAGGAAAAAACCATACCGGTATCTTACCGGGTTTCGTGACAGTCTGGTTCCGGATCGTCTGGGAGACTACCAGGCCACCGCACATCCCGAGGCAGTGAAAAGAGGTTAAAATGCCGAATCCGAACAGTAAACCCAGGCCCGCATCATTGCCAAGCCGGGGAAGATATTTGAGCGTCGCCAAATCTTTTAAAAATGGCAAGGCATCAATGCCGAACAGGCTTTTTAATATGAAATAAAATCCTAGTATAATGCCGATGCCGGCAATTATCTTAGTCACATTTTCCCAATTGCCATTAGGTTTTGGTTGAAAATTATCGCTCCCGGCTTCGACGGAGTTCTTTACAAAATCTGGCATTAAGTCCTCCTTACCTCCACAGATAAAGGTCAAAAATTAAAGCTGTTCCCTAAACCAGTACTTTACCATAATTTTACAGTTCAGCTTTTAATTCCGCTTACGTCGTTGTTCCTTTGAACCGTTTCAGGCTCAGGGAATTCAGCAAAACGGATATGGAACTAAATGCCATTGCGGCCGCCGCAATAACCGGGCTTAAATTCCCCGTCGCCGCAAAGGGTATGCCGATGACATTGTAAATAAAAGCCCAGAATAAATTCTGTTTGACTTTGCGCATGGTTTTACGGGATAACTTAAGTGCGGTTGGAATTGTGAACAGGTTATCTTTTAACAGCACGATGCCTCCTGTTTCGATTGCCACATCCGAACCGGTTCCAATGGCAAACCCGGTATCCGCCTTGGCTAATGCCGGCGCATCATTGATACCATCGCCAACCATGGCCACAATTTTACCCGCAGCCTTCATTTTTTCAATTTCAGCCGCCTTATTTTCAGGTAATACTTCCGCCAGTATATTTTTGATCCCCGCCCTTTCCGCAACCGCCTGGGCGGTTTTACGGTTATCCCCGGTTATCATATAAATCTCGGTGCCCATTTTTTTAAGAGCAGCGACGACTGCAGGGGCATCCGGTTTTAGTTTATCGGCAAGAGCTATTATCCCTGTAAGTATACCGTTGATTGCCATTAATACCGCCGTTTTGCCCTCGGAATGAAGCGCAAACAGTTTCTCCTCCGCTTTTTGCAAATCAATATGATACTCCGCTATCATTTTGGGCGTTCCAATAATTACGCTCTTTCCCTGAATCTCAGCATGAACGCCCTTTCCGGGAACGGCTTCAAATTTTTCCGCATCAGCCAACTCCGCAGCCAATCTCTCTTTCCCCTTCTGATAGATGGCGGTTCCTAATGGATGCTCCGATTTTTTCTCAGCGATGGCGGCTAATTTCAATACTTCATTTTCATCATATCCGTTGGCCGGATCCAGTAGAATAATATCGGTTACTTCCGGTTTCCCGGTGGTGATGGTACCCGTCTTATCAAAAACTATGGTATTAACTTTGCAGGCAGTTTCCAGTTCCGCGCCATTTTTAATCAAGATGCCGTTTTGGGCTCCTTTGCCCATCCCCACCATAAGCGCTGTCGGCGTTGCCAAACCCAAAGCACAGGGGCACGAAACCACTAAAACCGCTACCGCATATAAGATCGGTCTGTCGATGACGAAAAAGGTCCCGTTATAAATCACAAAATACCAGATACAAAAGGTGCCGATAGCGGCTAATACAACCAACGGAACAAAATATCCGCATACCGTATCGGCGATTTTTTGGATCGGCGCTTTACTGTTTTGGGCTTCTTCCACCATTTTGATAATGTGTGCCAGTACAGTTTCATTACCGACTTTCGTGGCTCGAAACTTAAATGAACCGAATTTGTTTAATGACGCTCCGGTAACAAAATCGGTTTCTTTTTTATCGATAGGAATACTTTCACCGGTGAGCATCGATTCATCGACTACCGAATAGCCTTCAGTGATGACGCCGTCCACCGGCACCTGTTCGCCGGGTTTTACGATGATGATCTCCCCGATTTGAACCTCCTCCACCGGTATATCGACTTCGGCGCCGTCCCGCAGAACTCTGGCCGTCTTAGGTTTAAGTTCAATCAGCGCTTGGATGGCTTTGGAGGTCCTGCCTTTAGCTACGGATTCCAAATACTTGCCCAGCAACACCAGGGTGATAATCACCGAAGACGCCTCGAAATAGATATCTTTCATCCCCCAATAGATCGTAAAAGTTTCAAAAAGGGAGATATATAAGCTATAAAAGTACGCAGCCGTTGTGCCGATGACTACCAGCAAATCCATGGTCGCTTTTTTGGCCCGTAATGCATAAAAAGAATGTTTATAAAACCGGAATCCGATGATGAATTGAACCGGCGTAGCCACTGCAAGCTGTAAACGCCAATCATGCAGAATGCTGGTTCGATATCTTATGTATTCGATAAAGGCCCCCCATTTTGTCTGGGTGTTTGGGTCAAAATAATCATGGCAAAACCCTAACCCCCCCAAAATCATCGCCAGCATTAAAGGTGAACTAAAAACCGCTGCGATGATAAATAATCTGCGCATTTTGTTTCTTTCAATTTCGCCGCGATCCAGTTGCGAATTTACATCCTTGCCTTCATGTTCCGCGGCCGCAAATCCTAGATGTTCGATTTTTTTGATAATATCCGGTAACTGGACCTTGGTATTGTCATACTCCAAAAGCGCTTTTTCCGTTGCATAATTAACTTTGATCCGGGTGACCCCATCGAGCCGTTCCAGGCTTGATTCGATAGTAGCCGAGCATAAAGCGCAAGTCATACCGAATACTTTCAGGGAAACACTTTCAACCATTATCTCACCTCCTTACAGCTCGTCACTCATATTCTGCGTCATCAGGAAATATTCCGGGCTATAATGCAACCGTCGGTGAAATTTCGGCCGCTAAGTTTTGACCGCCGGCAATCTTTTTTTCCGGTTCGCCATGGCCGTTTTGCAACAACTCCCATACTTTATGGCGGATCCAGCTAAAGTCCGAAGATGAACGGATATCACCGACTCTTCTCGGCCTGGGCAGTTTAATATTGACTATCTCTTTAATTGTACCGGGATTGGTTGTCATTACCGCAACCCGATCCGACAAAAAAACGGCTTCATCAATACTGTGAGTAACAAATACTATGGTTTTATGAGTTTCTTCCCAGATCCGCAGCAATTCGTCCTGCAAGACTTCCCGGGTTTGGGCGTCAACTGCCGCAAAGGGTTCATCCATTAATAATACTTCCGGATCGTAAGCCAATGCCCTGGCAATGGCCACCCGTTGTTTCATACCGCCGGATAATTCATAAGGATAACGATCCTCAAATCCCTGTAACCCCACCAGGTTAATGAAATCCTGGCTGATACTACGGCGTTGTTCTTTGCCTATCCCTTTAATCTCTAAACCGAATGAAACATTTTCCCGCACCGTCCGCCATGGAAATAGTGCATATCCTTGTAATACAATGCCACGATCCAATGCCGGCCCGGTGATCAACTTGTCGTCGATCCGGATCTCGCCTGACGTAGGATGGTTAAGTCCAGCCAGCATATCTAAGAAAGTCGACTTGCCACAACCGCTTGGCCCAACCAAAGATATAAACTCTCCCTGGTATACTTCCAGGTTAAAATCTTTAACAGCGAGAAACTCATTAGTGCCTTTGCCTTCGGTCCGCCGGACATGGAATCTTTTATCGATATTACGGGCAACAATTTTAACTACTTCATTTGACAATTTGAGCCATCCTTTCTTCATTCCTGGGTAAGGTAGTTATTATTTTAAACGGACTTTTTCATTTTTTTCGATTTGGACTACTTTGCAATCCTGGATCAGTAAGGTGATGGAGCCGTAACGGATACTATTCACCATCTCCAAGAGCCGTTTTAAATCTTCTGGGGAGATTGGGGTGTTTTTCGGTTGATAGTCATTATTTACTGAACTCATATCAGGATAACCTCCACTTTTTTTAAATCAGACCCCTTAAAATCCCAGATGCTTCATCAATACTATATCAAGTGCATTATCGTTGCCGGGTCAATCCGATCAACCTTTATTGACTTAAGTCAACATTCGGATAATTATTAGTTTATTTATTGGTTTAGTAGGAATTGATTTTATAAAAGCGACCAAGTTATCGTTTCCAAGGAAAGATAACTCGGTCTCCAGTTGTTCCGGTCAACCAAGAAAACTTACGGATACTTAAACCATTTTTGATGCATTATATGCTCTTAATTATAATTTTAGTATCATATCACTAATTCTTACGATTCCTGGAATAACACCGTCGACAAGTACCTTTCACCGGTATCCGGCAATAGGACCACAATTGTCTTTCCTTTGTTTTCGGGACGTTTGGCAATCTCAGTTGCGGCAAAGGCGGCGGCGCCGGATGAAATTCCCACCAATAATCCTTCGTGTTTCGCCAGTTTGCGAGCAGCATCAAAAGCTTCTTCATTTTTCACCTTAAAGATTTCATCGACCACATTTTTATTAAAGATCTCCGGTACAAACCCGGCCCCGATGCCTTGAATTTTATGCGGTCCGGGAGAGCCGCCGGAAAGAACCGGTGAATCATTGGGTTCAACCGCAATAATCTTCACTTGCGGATTTTTCTTCTTTAATACTTCACCGACCCCGGTAATAGTGCCACCGGTGCCCACTCCTCCAATAAAGATATCCACCTTGCCGTCTGTATCCCGCCAGACCTCTTCCGCAGTAGTTTGACGGTGGATCTCCGGATTAGCCAAATTTTTAAATTGATTGGGTATAAATGAATTCGGAGTGGACGCAGCTAATTCTTCCGCTTGCCGAATCGCACCTTTCATGCCGTCGGCGCCGGGAGTCAATACTAATTCCGCTCCCAGAGCTTTTAAAAGATTGCGCCGTTCGACGCTCATCGTCTCGGGCATGGTCAAAATCAATTTGTAACCCCGGGCCGCCGCAACAAACGCCAACGCAATTCCGGTATTACCACTGGTCGGCTCGATAATCACCGCATCTTTTTTGAGAATTCCCTTTTCTTCGGCATCTTTGATCATGGCATACCCAATCCGGTCTTTCACGCTGCCGGCCGGGTTAAAATATTCCAGCTTGGCAATAACCCTGGCTTCCAAGCCATTTGCTTTATTGTAATTGGAAAGTTCCAGCAACGGGGTATTACCGATTAAATCCGTTAAATTCTTAGCAATCTTTGACATTGAATTCCCTCGCTTTCGTGAGTTATTTAAATTCCATGAAATCCTATAAACTTAGTAGGTTATTAATCATTATATTACCCTGCTAACCCGGTTTTGTCAATAGCTTCTTTGCAAAATTATTCTAAACTTTGAGCATAGAGTTGTCTCTTAGCCAAAAAGCGACAACAAGATGCCCGCCGCGACGGCGGATCCGATTACACCGGCCACATTCGGCCCCATGGCGTGCATAAGCAGGAAGTTGGAAGGATTGGCCTTTTGTCCTTCCACCTGAGATACCCGCGCTGCCATCGGGACTGCGGATACTCCCGCGGAACCGATCAAGGGATTGATTTTTCCACCGGAGATCCAGCACATGAGTTTTCCGAAAAACAATCCGCCGATGGTGCTGAATATGAAAGCCAGCAATCCCAGCCCGATAATTTTGAGCGTCTCCGGTCGTAAAAAATTTTCGGCGACAGCGGTGGCGCCAACCGTAATTCCCAGAAAAATGGTGACGATGTTAATCAAAGCGTTTTGGACGGTATTTGACAAACGCTCCACCACACCGGATTCTTTGAATAAATTGCCCAGCATCAGCATGCCGATGAGAGGAGCGACCGACGGCAACAGCAATATGCAAAAAATGGAAACCACCACTGGAAAGCATACTTTCTCCAACTTGGATACTTCACGCAACTGGGTCATCTTGATTGCACGCTCTTTTTTGGTGGTGAGCGCCCGCATCAACGGAGGCTGAATCAACGGGATCAACGCCATATAAGAATAAGCGGCGATAGCGATAGCCGGAAGCAAGTGAGGAGACAGCTTTGAAGTCAGGTAAATTGCAGTGGGACCGTCCGCGCCGCCGATAATACCGATAGATGCCGCTTCCTGAGGGGAAAATCCCAGCGCTACCGCAATCACAAAGGCGATGCAGATTCCCAACTGCGCGCTGGCACCTAAGAATAAGCTTGACGGCCGGGCAATTAAAGGTCCGAAATCGGTCATGGCCCCGATGCCCAAAAAGATAAGGGATGGATAAATTCCTTTTTTTACACCTAAATATAAATAATAAAGCAGACCGCCTGAATCGGAAGAGTTTAACGGCTCAGCCATCAATCCGGTTAACGGCAGATTCGCCAGCAGCACTCCAAAGGCTATCGGCAGCAGCAGTAGCGGCTCGAATTTTTTTACGATGGCGAGATAAATCAGAGCACATGCTACTGCAATCATCACGAAATGTTGCCATGTTAATAAGGCAAAACCTGAAGTCTCCCAGATTGTTTGTATAGCATCGATAAACATACTATCGCTCCTTTACTTTATAGTTATCAGCACATCACCAGTGGCCACGGATGATCCTTTGGCGACCAGCACCTGGGCGATAACGCCATTGACTGGCGCAGCCACCTCGTTTTCCATTTTCATCGCTTCCAAAATGAGAAGCACCTCCCCTTGATTCACGCTTTTTCCGGGTTGGACCTTAATATCGGTAATAGTTCCCGGCATGGGAGACTTGACGCTGTGGCTACCTGAAACGGAAACAGAAGCAGTATTGGCAGTAACGGCCGGAGATGGCGAAGGGGGAACAGCGGCCGGGAAAGGAGCGGCCTTTTCCGTAGTTTTGATGATATTCGCCTGGCCTTTTTCCACTTCTACCTCATACTCTGTGGCGTTGATCTTGACAAGATATATCATGACATTCTCTCCTATCGGTGTTAATTTTTCTCCTGCCCCGGGCTTGAGTCGAATGGATTTAAAGCATAACTCCGATATCGGGATACCCGATTCATCGCTGACAATGGCCATGATGATCGCGGCCGTGGGCTCGTCAACATCTTTCAATGTGAGCATTCCCGCTGAGAAATCCCCAAGATTCGCTTCAACGACGGTTGCCCCATCCCGCTGGACGGGAACCGCCGCTGATTTCCGATCTTTACCGCCCAATACGCCAATCCCCAGAGACAATAGCTTGATGAGGCCACAAACACAGGCAAGCAAGATAAATACCATTGCTATGCAAAAAAACGCAATTGGAAGGCTTTCAAGCACCGTCATCCGATCTCCTCCCGCTTCTTCATAATGGTATAAGTCACAGTTCTCCGCTCCCTTTCCTCCCTGTCCTTGAAAAATTTCTCGGCAATCTGAGGAAAAGCGATGTAGGAGAGAACGTCTTCATCATTTCGCGCCAGGCTGCCGATTCGCTGTTTGTTCTCCTCAAAGGCAGGCGCCAGTGTATCCGCAAAACGCATGTTCATCGGCTTTTCATCTCCCAGCACTTTCCGGATCAGTTCTTCATCCACCGCTCCGGGCGCCTGGCCGTATTCACCTTTTAAATATGATTTTACCTCTTTGGATACATTACGGTAGCGCTCACCAGCCAGCACATTGGCTGCGGCCTGAACGCCAACCATCTGGCTCATAGGGGTAACCAGCGGCGGATAACCCAAATCCTTCCTGACGTGGGGAATTTCAGCCAGCACTTCCTCCAGTTTATCGATGGCGTTTTGCGCCTTAAGCTGGGCTAAAAGGTTCGACAGCATGCCGCCCGGAACCTGATAGACCAAGGCATCGGTTTCCGTCCCCATCACGAAAGCATCCATCAATCCCGCAGCAATATATTTCGCTTTTAACGGCTTAAAGAAATCATTAATCTCTTTCAGAACTTTTTCATCCAATCCGGTTGTATGGCCCATTTGCCGCAAGGCATAATGAAGCGTCTCCGTAGCAGGCTGGGAGGTGCCGCCGGAAAAAGAGGATATGGCAGTATCGATCCCGTCACATCCGGCTTCGATGGCTTTCATATAGGTAATGGGCGCTAGCCCCGTGGTAGAATGGGTATGCAGGAATACGGAGAGCTTCACGCTTTTCTTTAACGCCACTACCAGATCATACGCCTCCCGGGGCCCCATGATCCCGGCCATATCCTTGATACATATGGAATTGACTCCCATACCTTCAAGATGTTTGCCCATGGCGGCATATTTCTCCAGATTATGGATGGGACTGGTGGTGTAACAGATGCATCCCTGGGCGTGAGCACCTTGCTTCAATGTTTCATCTACGGCAACTTCAATGTTCCGAAAATCATTAAGGGCGTCAAAGATACGGAAGATATCCATCCCGTTCCGGGCGGCGTGGGCCACGAATTTTCGGACGACATCATCGGGATAATGCTTATAACCGAGGATATTTTGCCCTCGCAATAACATTTGCAGCTTGGTATTTTTCACTTTGGCCTTGATTTTCCGCAGCCTTTCCCAGGGGTCTTCACTGAGATAACGCAGACAGGAATCGAAAGTAGCGCCTCCCCAGCACTCCAGAGAGTAATAACCGGCTCCGTCCAACTTTTCCAGTATTTCTGCAAAATCGGCGAAAGGCATCCGGGTGGCAATAAGCGATTGATTCGCATCGCGCAATACCGTTTCCGTAAAATTCAATTTCATGTCTATACCAGCTCCTTTCATTAAGTTTGCTTTGGAACCAAAATAAGAAGGGCGGAGCTCTTCTCATGAAGCTCTCCACCCTTAAGCTCGATACTTGAAAGCAGTTACCTGCCCAACCGGATAAGAAATTATGATATTCAATTAAATCAAAGACATTATATCATCATCGCAAGCAGAAATCAATTCCTATGCATTGAATGACGATACTAAGATTTTAATCGCCCAACCGGGATGGGCGTCCCGCCTCGATTAAACTACTAATTTATCACAATAAATAAATCAATTAGCCGTTGAATGGTGAACCAGGCCTTCTTTTAATAAAGGTCCGATCCTGTCGATCCGGTTGGTCCAAATACCGCCTTGATAGTTTGACGGTAATTGGCGCAAAGACTCCGCCGTATCAAAGCCTTCGGACCATTCACCTTCGCCCTGTACCACGACAAAATACGAATCAGCTTCTTTGATTCGCTTTATGAAACGGTGCGGCCAGCCCCAGAGGAAGCGGGCGTATCTTAGCGGTAAATAGAAAAAAGCATTTTTCATTGAAGCCGGCATATAGCCCGTCCAGCCCACGGCCATATACGCAAGCAAAGCTTGCTTCGTGGTGGCCTTGGACATCACCCGGAGCTTGGGAAGTTCTTGTTTTAGAGCGGCAATCGGTTGATCCCCGCCATAAACCATGAGCCGGGGTAGCCGGCCGGCTGGCAATTTCTGCAGATATTGGGCCAAAAGTATTCCTTCTTGGGGATCATCGCTTTTAACATGAATTAATAGTGAATGGTTGGGGAAACCTTCCAGTACTTCGTCCAGGGAAGGCATCAGCCCGATGCCCCGGCCGCGGAAGGGAAAAGTTTTGCCGTCATCAGCCGTATAACCATAGCCGATATCCAGTTTTTTTAATTCGGCCATAGTATGTTCCCGGATGGTACCGGTTCCATTGGTGCGATAATCAAGGGTCCAATCATGGAAAACAGCGAATTGCCCGTCTTTGATCGGGTGGATATCCAGCTCAACCATGTCGGCTCCGGCCCGAAAAGCCGCTTCCATAGACGGAATGGTATTTTCCAGGTAAGGATGCTCCGGCTCATAGATCCGCCGGGCGGTATTGGTTTCACCGGTGATCCCTTCCATCGAAAAAGTCTGCGCCAACCCCCGGTGAGCCAGCAAAAAAGGTCGGCCGTCACGGGGTTTGGCCAAAAAAGAACTGTTATTTAGATAAACAAGTACCATCAGAAGAACAATACTCCCGACTATTTTTTGATTCATTCTTTTCAATTTAGCCATGTTGTAACCGCTCCTTAATATTGAAATTATTATACCATTAACAAGATAACATATCCTCGTAAAAATGGTTAAGACAATCAAAAATTAACTTGTTTTGTGCAATATTTGGTGTAACCAATTCTTGAAAACCCAATTTTTATTATATAATTGCCCTTAAAAAGTTGTCAAAAAACAAACTCTGGGGATAATTTTGAATTGTAGCTACGGTACAATATGATATAATTCTAATGGATTCTCCAGGGCAGCAACGTTTTAAAAACAAAAATAATTAAAATAATCGTGTAAGTTGACAGTCATTTTTTTCTATAGTATAATTATTTAAATCTTATTAATCCGATAGGATTTATATAATTACTTTCACACCCTAAGTTAGCATCCACAGTGAGAATTATTGGCAAAATGTAAGCTAGGAGTCTGTGCGGATAATAGGTTTTCGAATCATAGTGTATCGCAACATGAACTAGCACAAAATATTGTAGTTTCATGCTATAAGAAAGTGATACTCGCACAGAATCCTGGAATCAAAAAAGGAGGGCTTTACAATGTCAAAAAAAGAATATCGGTTTGAAACACTTTCTCTCCATGCCGGACAAGTTCCGGATCCTGTTACTTTATCACGTGGCGTGCCGGTATATCGCACCAGTTCATATGTGTTTAAAAATACCGAGCACGCAGCCAATCTCTTTGCTTTAAAAGAACTTGGCAATATTTATTCCCGTCTGATGAATCCCACTCACGCCATACTTGAAGATCGGGTAACCGCTCTGGAAGGTGGCGCCGCTTCAGTAGCCATTGCATCCGGAACCAGTGCCATTCATTATACCATCATCAATATTGCGAAAAACGGCGATGAAATCGTTTCGGCCAACAATCTCTACGGCGGTACATATACGATGTTCGATGCCATCCTGCCGCAATTCGGCATTACCACCAAATTTGTCGATCCGAAAGATGCCCAGAATTTCGAGAAAGCCATTACCCCGAAGACAAAATTGATCTTCATTGAAACTATCGGTAATCCCGTCCTTGATCTCACCGATGTAGAGGAGGTGGCAAAGATTGCCCACGCCCATAAAATACCGCTGGTTGTCGATGCGACTTTTACCACCCCCTATCTCCTGAAAACCATCGATTATGGCGCGGATATTGTAGTTAATTCGCTTACCAAATGGCTTGGCGGGCACGGTTCGGCCATCGGCGGCATCGTTACCGATTCCGGCCGGTTCGATTGGAAAAATGATAAATTTCCTTTGTTCACTGAACCCGATCCCAACTATCATGGCCTAAAATGGGCCTATGATCTGCCGGCTCCCCTGGCTCCCATAGCCTTTGCGCTTCGTTTGCGGACCGTACCCCTTCGTAATCTCGGTGCAGCCATCTCTCCGGATAACGCCTGGATCTTTATTCAAGGCATCGAAACTCTTCCGTTGCGTATGCAAAAACATTCGGAGAACGCCCAAAAAGTAGCGGAATTTCTGAAAAAGGATCAACGGGTTGCCTGGGTCCGCTATCCGGGTCTGGCGGACGATCCATCCTATGAGGTCGCCAAGAAGTACCTCAAAAACGGATTTGGAGGCATGGTGGTTTTCGGTATCAAGGGCGGTTATGATGCGGCAGTGAAACTTATTGACAATATCTCACTATTTTCACATCTTGCCAATGTAGGCGACGCCAAGAGCTTAATCCTTCACCCCGCTTCAACTTCCCACTCACAGTTAAGTGAAGAACAACAGCGTGAAAGCGGGCTTACTCCCGATCTGGTACGCTTGTCAATCGGGTTGGAACACCCGGATGATATTATTGAGGCGCTTGAGGAAGGACTTGCAGCTTCGCAGAAATAAGTATCCGGATTTGAGAAAATAAAATTCCGGCTTGCAGCCAATTCTTGAAAATAGTAAATATTTATGTTAGAATTTATTTAAATCCTATCAATTTACTATGCATTATCGAAAAGGAGTATTGGTATGCACATTTCTACCCGGGGGCGTTATGGATTGAGAGCGATGGTCGATATGGCGTTGCACGCCACCGAAGGGCCGCTGGCTTTACGGATTATTGCCGAACGGCAAGACATCTCCGAATCTTATCTGGAACAAGTATTTACCAGTCTGCGTAAATCCGGCTTGGTCAGAGCATCACGAGGTTCTCAAGGCGGCTATGAACTAAGCAGGCCAGCCGGCGAGATTAAGGTGGGCGAAATCTTACGGGCCCTTGAAGGTCCCATCGCTCCGGTTCATTGTGTGGGCGACGACTCCCAATGCGAACGCGAAAAAACTTGTATTACCCGATCATTTTGGGAAGAGTTGCGGGATAAAATCAATGAATTTCTTGATAGCACCTCACTGCAGGATTTAGGAGACCGGGCCCGGCTGCTGGTCCCCGAAGAGCCAATGTATTTCATTTAAAAATCACCACCGCACCTAAAAGTGTTGATGCTGTTTTCTGCCTTGAGTGCCGGACAATCCTTGGGATTGTCCGGTTCTTTTTACCCCGGAAATGCCGCTTGCCACATTTTATTTCAGGTGATAAGTCCGCTTTGCAATCCTACCGCATAGCAGTAATTATTGAGCTTTAATTCTTTAATTTTAATTATATGTAATATTCAGGCAAGACATCTTTTTGAATCAATATCTGTTTGATTGCTTGCAGTAAATCGCTTCGATCATTATTTAAACGATTATTTAAGGTGAAGATCTCCTGCCTTGATTCATCAATATCAAGGCTAATCACTAAAACCTCATTCGGCGCGTTTAATGCTTTTAGCATTTCCAGTTCAAAGTCGTCCAGGGCCGGGATATCGGTAATAAAGATCTGCCCCGCGTCCGTAAAGATCCGGGCCAGCTCGCCGATGCGCCGGATACTCTCTTCCCGGTCGTCTTCGGTATTGATGACATCAGCACTCAAACCGCCGGCCAGATTGGCGATGCTCAGATAATAAACACTATGGCCGCTTTGGAATAAATCCTCTTCCAACGCTTTGCCGAGTTGAGTCGGGTTCAGCGCCGACTGTTCCCGTTCATTTTCCGTACCGGTAATCACGATAAACTTGGGCCGTTGGTTGAAACGGGCCGCCCGGGTTAAAGCCGGGATATTGCTTTTTTCCCAGGCGATCTCCCGCCGGTTCACATGTTCGGCAATAAATGAGGCGTTACTTTCAACACTGTCGGTAATAATCCCCCCACCCACGATCTCATAGTTGTCAATGATCACCAATCTGCCGGTGGCCGCAATCTCGCGTGACAAATCGAAGGCGATGGGTTTCAAGGTCTGTAAAATACATTCCGCCACATCATGCCGGTCAATCTGGCCCTTCTGAGTTTCACTGGCTAAGTCGGAGGCGTCCAAAACCCGTTCGATCTTTTGCAAGTAGACCGTGGCCCGGTTGGTAACGAGCTTAATTTTATACTTCTTCCCGGTAATCATCGGATGTTTGCCCATCCAAAAGATATTCGCTTTAAACGAAGTGCCAATCTTGGGCAATGGTTCCGAGACCCGGCACATGATCTCCCCTGGCTTAACATATATTTGCGTCTTGAGGGTAAAACCGGTAGCGTAACCGGCTTGAATCTCCGACTTTTGGGGTTCGTTGAAGCCTTCAATGCTGTCAATCACCGCTCGTTTCTGGGAAGGCAAAAAGATGACTTCATCCCCTGCCCTGATCTTTCCGGTTTCAACCGTACCGGCGAAGATGCGCCGGTCGTCGTTATCTTCGGTAAATTTGTAAATATCCTGTACTGGAAAGCGAAAGGGTTGCTCTTCCTTTTGCTTCTCTTTTTTCAATTCGTCAATGAATTCCAAAACAAAGGGACCTTGATACCACTTCATCTTGTCGGAGGGAAACGCCAGATTGTCTCCCTCACGGGCGGATATGGGAATGAACTCCAATGGTTCCACTTTGATCTGTTGCAAAAACTGATGATATTCTTCTTTGATCCGTTCAAAGACGGTTTGATCGTAATCAACCAGATCCATTTTATTGATTAACACCACGATCTGGCTAATTCCCAATAGGGACAACATAAAACCATGCCGTCGCGAATTCTCCCGGACCCCCTCCTTGGCGTCGATGACCAGTAAAGCCGCTTCCGCCCTGGCCGCCCCGGTGATCATGTTCTTTAAAAATTCGATATGCCCGGGAGCGTCAATGATGATGTAATGGCGCTTGGCGGTTTTAAAAAAACAGCGGGCCGTGTCAATGGTAATTCCCTGGGCTTGCTCATCCTTTAAAGCGTCCAATAAAAAAGCGTATTCAAAGGGCTTGGCGTTCCGTTTACAGTTGGCCCGGACTTGCTCCAGCTTACCCTGGGGAAGCGAGCCGGTATCCGCCAGCAAACGCCCAATCACCGTGCTTTTTCCATGATCAACATGGCCGACAATGACGATATTCATGTCTTCGACAGTTGACAGTTGAGAGTTGGCATTATCATTTGACAGTTTTTGTTTATGCATATTACATATACCCGTCCCGTCTCAAAGTTTCCAAGGTTCCGCCGTCTTCCTTGTCTTGATCCCGGCCGGAGCGTTCGGCGATATTGGCAAATTTCCCGCTGCGCAGCTCCAAAATGATCTCGGCCACGTTTTGAGCAGTCGATTCCACCGGTTTGGTGCAAGGATAGCAGCCCAGCGAACGATAGCGTTTACCGTTGCCCTGATCGAAATAGAGCGAGGTAACCGGGATCCTTTCCGCCTCAATATATTCCCAGATATTCAGCTCAGTCCAATCCAGTAACGGATGAATCCGGAGATGAGTGCCGGGCGCGAAGTCGGTCTTAAACTGATTCCACAATTCCGGCGGCTGATCGCCGACATCCCATTCGCTTTGGCGATCCCGCGGCGAGAAATAGCGTTCCTTGGAACGGCTCCCTTCCTCGTCGGCCCGGACTCCGACAATGACCCCGGTATAGGGTTCCTGATTCGTATCCGGAATATATTCCCTTTTTTGATGATCAAAGCGATAACGGGGCCATTCGCCCGCCAGAGTATGTTTTAAGGCCTCACTCTTTAAATTTTTACAACAAAGAATCCGGTCTGTTCGTCCATCGGGAAAGGTTTCCTTGGAGGCCAACGCCGTTTCATTTTTGCCGACAATCATTTGCAGTTTCCACTCAGCGGCCAGCTGGTCGCGATAGGCGATCATCTCCGGTATTTTGAAAGAAGTATCGATATGGACCAACGGAAAAGGGACGTGCCCGAAAAAAGCCTTCCGGGACAACCATAATAGGACGGTGCTGTCCTTGCCGATGGACCATAACATGCAAAGCTGTTTGAATTCCCGGTAGGCCTCGCGCAAGATAAAAACGCTCTGGCTCTCCAGTTTCTCCAGTTGATTCATGTCGCGCTCCTTTGGACTATCTTGCCGTCCCGGTAATGTAAACCGCACTCCTTATGTTCCGGAGCCTCCCACCACCAGCGCCCGGCCCGGAGATCCTCTCCTGGGGCCACCTCTCTGGTACAGGGAGCGCAACCGATACTGGGATAGTTTTGGTCATGCAGCCGGTTATAGGGGACCTGGTTGGCCCGGATATAGCGCCAGACCTCTGCGACGCTCCAGTCGGCCAACGGGTTGAGCTTGAGCAAGTTATTGCTCTCATCCCACTCGATCGGTTGGATTCCGGTCCGGGTAACGGCTTGTTCCCGGCGGAGTCCGGTGATCCAGACATCCACCGTTTTTAAAACCCGTTGCAAAGGCTCAATCTTCCGGACCTTGCAACATTGCTTCCGGTTTGCAACGCTTTCATAAAAAAGATCCGGCCCTTTTTGGCTGATTAAAGACTCCAGAGCGGCCGTATCCGGCAGATAAATCTCAAAACACCTTTGATAATGTTTCATATTTTCGGTAATCACGGCATAGGTCTCTTGCGGCAACCGGCCCGTGTCCAGAATAAAAATCCGGGCCTGGGGAGCCATCTTGAGGATGATATCCGTCAAAACTTGATCCTCGGCCCCCAAGCTGGAAGCCAAGGCAATCCGGTTTCCAAACCGCTCTAAAAATGAGCGGAGCAATTCCTCGCTGGACCTATTTGTAAACTCTTCTTGCAACTTTGTTACTTGTTCTTTCATTTTCTTACCTCCGGCCGAAAAGAAACCTCTTCGCTGTGTCATCGCCCTTAAAGAGTATTAGCCTACAAAAATAGGCCTTAGACCCCTTTTTCAATCAATACTTTAAATGTCTCCCCTTCCGGAG
Source organism: Bacillota bacterium (assembly GCA_029974635.1). Classification (GTDB taxonomy): domain Bacteria; phylum Bacillota; class UBA4882; order UBA8346; family UBA8346; genus JAEZJQ01. Next base: position 29,550 of record JARKQY010000044.1, read on the forward strand.
TCACCTTGACGATCTTATGTCCTTCTTCCTTGACGCTGCGCGGCACGTTGAGCATAGCGTCCCCTTCATCCAGGATGACCTCCAATAACTCACCCGCCGCTAATTCTTCCAACGCCAGCTTGGTTTTGACAAAATTGAGCGGACAGGCCACTCCATGGAGATTAAGGCTCTTCTTGAATGCTTCAGCCATTTAAGAGTTCCTCCTTTACCACGGCTTCTCCGAGCCGGTCGATCATATGCCCGAAACGTTCTCTTTTCCGGCCGTTTTTCCGGTAATACTCAACCACTTTTTCAACCATCCGATATAGTTCGGCTTCGGTTTCGATTAGGTTCCGAAGCCTGGTGGCCAGTCGCGGCAGCTTACCCATGGTTCCGCCAATCCACAGGATATAGCCTTGCTGGGCGATAACCCACGAATCGTTGGGACAATTGGAGGTACAGATGCTGCAATAAATACACTTGGTTTCATCCAGGCGATATTCCCCGTCCCGTTTGTCAATCGCACCGGTGGGACAAGTATTGATACAGAGATCGCAGTGGGTGCAGCTTTCTTGCCGCCAGGCCGGCAAAATCCCGCCCATGATTCCCAGGTCGTTCTCGGTGGCTTTGGCGCAATTATGAGGACATCCGGTCACCGCTATTTTAAATTTATGCGGCGTATCCTGGCGGAAATATTTTTGATCCAATTCATGAGAAATTTTCTTGGTATCAATAGTCCCCCAGCGGCAGGTGGACCCTCCCGGGCAGGCCACCACGATCCGGATCCGCGGACCGCAGGCCCCCATGGCAATACCGGCCTTTTCCAGCGCCTGCCTTGCTTCTTCAAGTTTGGTATAATGCACGTAATGAATTTCAATCCCTTGCCGGGTCGAGAGATGGACTTGCCCCTGGCCATACTTCCGGGCCACTTCGGCCACTTTTTGCAGCTGTTCGGCGCTGAAATCCCCGCCTACCGCATGAAGCCGCATCGCAAAATATTCTTTCTGCTTTTGTTGGATCATCCCGACTTTTTTATAAGCGGCCAAATCAAATTGCGGTGTACTCATGGTCTTATCCTTCCGTTATCAGAATAGGTACTTCGGTAACTTCTTTTGATATCACCCGAAATGCTTTAATCACAGGTTTCTCCGGGTTTAGCAATGAAATGATTAGATAATATAAACGCGGATCATTAGCCAGCCGCAAGTCTTCCTGGGATAATCTGGCCGGGGAGGCCGGATGGCTGTGATAAACCCCGATCAATTGATAACCTTTAGCCCGCGCTTCTTTGACCGCTGTGAACTGTTCTCCGGGATCAAATGAGAAATGCTCCGGACTGTGGTCGATATTGGTTAACGGAATAACTTCTTTGATCTCATCCTCAATCCCGCTAATATAGCCGCAAGTTTCAATGGGACTATCCCGTAGGGCCAACGCAATAAGTTCTTTTTGTAACTCCAATGATAGTTTTAACATTAAGTTCTCCTATCCCGGACGAACCGGAACCAAGTTATCGCTTATCTTCAACTCACCCCTGAGTTCTTTAGCTTTTCAATCCTGTAAATCCTGTTAATCCCGTCTAAAATTATGCTTGTGAATTCAGTTATGCCTAAAACAAGGCTACTGGACAGGATTCACCGGATTAAAGGGATAGCTGGGATTTAAATATTTTAATTCTGTAAATCTATCTTTTTAAATCGCAAGCGGGTGGTTCATAATCAACCAACTCCGTGATGGAGGGATTTGCGCCGCAGATTGCGCAATTGGGATTTTTTCTGATATTAATGGTCCGAAAATCCATATCTAAAGCATTAAATGTAAGCAATCTATCGGTTAGCAACTTGCCTTTCCCGATAATACATCGCAAGGCCTCGGCAGCCTGAATTGTTCCGAGCATTCCGGCGACCGCGCCTAAAATTCCGGCTTGACTACACGTGGGAACAGCCCCTTTAGGGGGTGGTTCCGGGAAAATACAACGGTAACAAGCATGACCGGGGGAATATGTCAAAGTCTGGCCGTTAAATCTCAGGATTCCCCCATGAGAGAAGGGTTTACCCGCCAACACACAGGCATCATTAATCAGAAACTTGGTTGGAAAATTATCGGTCCCGTCGATGATAAAATCATAATCTTTAATCATTTCACTGATATTTTCCGAATAAACCCTCGTCTGATAAGTAATTACCTTGACGTCCGGGTTAAGTTCCGCCATTTTTTGGCGGGCCGATTCCACTTTCGGCTGATTCACATCCGGCGTAAAGTGAATAATCTGGCGCTGCAAATTACTCAAGTCAACATTATCGGCATCGACAATCCCGATGGTACCCACACCGGCAGCCGCCAAATATAAGGCGGCGGGAGCGCCCAGTCCTCCGGCCCCGATTATCAAAACTTTGGAATCCAAAATCTTTTGCTGACCGGCGCCTCCCACATCTTTTAAGATAATATGCCGGCTGTAACGTTCGATTTGACTTTCCGTCAAACTCATGGTATTAGACCTCCGCTAATGCTTGATCAAAATCCTTAATAATATCATGAATACTTTCAATCCCCACCGAAACCCGGATTAAATCCGGATAAACACCGGCAGCCGCTTGTTCAGCCTCACTGCAATTATAGTAAATGGTTGAGGCCGGATGGATCAATAAAGTCTTGGCATCACCCAGGTTAGCCAAATTCTTGGCAATCTTAACGCGGCGAATGAATTGGAAACAACGTTCCAAGGTTTGGAGACGAATCGTGAGTAAACCACCAAATTTCCCGTTAAATTGACTTTCAGCTACCGCAAAATCCGAATGTTCCGGTAATCCGGGATAAATCACCTGATCAACCCGGGGATGGCCGGCTAAAAATTGAGCTAATGTCAGTGCGTTGCTGCAATGTTTTTCCATTCGCAACGCCAAAGTTTCCAAACCCAGATGTTGTAAATAGGCATTAAATGGCGAAAGGCAACTACCGGTATTTTGTAAAATCTGTCGCCTGGCTCTCGCTAAAAAGGCAAAGTCTCCGGCTTTGGCGGTTACTTCTTTGATCAGCTTGGAACGGCAGTTAAACCAATCATAATTGCCGAGATCCACCAGAACTCCGCCGATTGTGTGACCACTCCCGGAAATGTACTTGGAGGTTGAGTGGATAACCACATTTACCCCGAACTTTTTGGCCTCAAAAAGATATGGGGTGGTCAATGAACTGTCAACGACTAAAGGGATATTATGCAGTTTTGCAAGTTCCGCTATCTTAGATACATTGGGAACATCCAACTTCGGGTTGCCGATAGTCTCTAGAAATAGCAAACTGGTCCTTGGTGAGATAGCTCTTTCAAAGGCCAGGATATCAGTAGGATCTACATAATTCACTTTAATTCCAAAGGTTTGAAAAATCTCCTGGAATAATTGAAATGTTCCGCCGAACAGGCTCATGCTGGATACAATCTCATCACCCGGGGTAGCCAAGGCATAAATAATCGTTGCAATTGCAGCCATACCGGAGGCGGTGGCCACGGCTCCACGTCCGTTTTCCAAGGCATTGATGCGCTGTTCAAATGCGGTTACCGTCGGATTGGCGATTCTTGAGTAAAGATAACCGAATTTACGGCCTTGAAAGGCGTCAGCTAAATCTTCAGCCGTATCATAAGCGAAGGATGCCGTTTCATAAATCGGTAAAACAGTAGCCCCGGTTTTTTCATCCTGATTAAAACCGCTATGTATTGATCGGGTTTCAAAATCCCATTGATTACTCATAGCAATTTAAACTTCCCCCGCCCATAAAATATAAGAATTCGATCTGGTCCCCCTCTTTAACCGTCGTGGCAGCGTACTCATGTTGCCTTAGAATGTTTCCGTTCAGCTCCACCGAGACCATCTCCGGCATCTCTACTTTTTTGACTTTCAATAGTTCCAAGACGGTTCCTTCATTTAAACTGACTTCTTCACTCTTGCCGCTGATAATTAAGTTCATTTTTTCCTCCTGGTAATCGATTAAGCTATGTACTTAAAAATCGTTGTTGAGATATTTGTTTGATAAAATATAAATGCCAAAACAACATCTCCCGCAGAGACGCCAAGACGCAGAGTTTAAAACCAAAAATAATATTTATGCTTAACGTTTTTCTCTGCGCCACTGCGGGAGAAGAAAAATGGATATAAAAAATTAAACTCCATGGCCAAATGGTTATATTTCTTCATCAGATGATATAATCCTCAACGAATAACCGGGGATTACACAATCCGATATAAACCGTCTCGCCTACCTTGAAAGATCTTTCCCGGAATTTCTCTTTCGTCAGCTCGACATCGATCAGATCACTATTGTCGGAACGCCGTAATTCCAAACGGACTACCGGACCGATGGCCCGCAGATACAAAACCTTGGCCTGAATATTGGTGATCTCGTTAGGTTGACGCTCAATCTCCAGTTCATAAGGCCGGGCATAAGCCACCGCTTTGGCATGGTCATCGCCGCCGGCGGGGATCTTAAAAACGTTGGTCCCGATCTGGATCTGGCCGTCACTGATTCTGCCCCGGAACAGATTAACGTTACCGAGGAATTTATAGACAAAAAGATTGGCTGGCTGATCGTATACTTCTTCCGGCGCGCCGATCTGTTCGATTTTGCCCTCGTTCATGATTACGATCCGATCCGCCACTTCCAATGCTTCATCCTGGTCATGGGTTACAAAAATGCTGGTTAGATGAATCTCATCATGCAGACGCCGGATCCAACGGCGCAACTCTTTCCGAACCTTGGCATCCAGCGCCCCGAAGGGTTCATCCAGGAGCATTACTTTCGGTTCAACCGCGAGAGCCCTGGCCAAAGCGATCCGCTGGCGCTGACCCCCGGATAATTGGCTCGGATAGCGATCAGCCAAAGGCTCCATCTGCACCAATTTCAGTAATTCCCGAACTTTAGCTTTGATCTCTTTTTCCGGCAAACGCTTGGCGCGGGACCGAATCCGCAAACCAAAGGCGATATTCTCATAAACGGTCATTTGTTTAAAGAGCGCATAATGCTGAAAGACAAAACCGACCTTCCGTTCCTGGACTTTCTGATCGGTTTTATCCTCGCCGTGGAAATAAATCCTTCCTGTGTCCGGGACTTCCAGACCAGCGATAATCCGGAGCAAAGTGGTTTTTCCCGAGCCCGAGGGACCCAGCAAAGCTACCAACTCGCCAGTCGGCACCTCCAGATCGACATTTTGCAAAGCCTGAAATTTGCCAAAATTTTTACTTACATTCTGAATTACAATTCCCATTCTTGATCTCCCCAGTCTCCTGCTTTAAATGAACCGATTTCCATTCCACTGCACTTTTGACCGCCAGAGTCACCAGGGCCAATAAGGCTAGCAAGGACGCTACGGCAAACGCGGCGGTGAAATTATATTCATTATACAAAATCTCTACCTGTAACGGGATGGTATTGGTCAGCCCCCGGATGTGACCGGAAACCACCGAAACGGCGCCGAATTCACCCATGGCCCGCGCATTGCAAAGAATAACGCCGTATAGTAAACCCCATTTGATATTGGGAAGGGTAACCCGCCAAAAAGTCTGCCGGCCGTTCGCCCCCAGCACCAGAGCCGCTTCTTCCTCCTCGCTCCCCTGAGCTTGCATCAAAGGGATTAACTCCCGGGCGATAAAAGGGAAGGTTACTAAAACGGTGGCTAAAACAATCCCGGGCACCGCAAAAATAATCTTCAGATCAACACTCGCCAGCCAAGGTCCCAGCCAGCTCTGTCTGCCAAAAAGCAATACGTACATTAACCCGGAGACTACCGGCGAAATGGCGAAGGGGATATCGATTAAGGTGATTAAAAAGTTTTTGCCCCTGAAATCAAACCGGGCGACGGCCCAAGCTGCCGCCAGCCCGAAGACCATATTCAACGGGACGGCGATGAAGGCGGTTAACAAAGTCAGACGAATCGCCGCCAGGGTATCAGGCTGGCTAATCGCCGCCATGTAAAAAGCGGTTCCTTTCGCGAACGCCTGGCCGAAGATGGCCACCAGAGGCAGGATCAAAAAGACTCCCACAAAGAGCAAGGCGATTCCGGTAAGCAGCCATTGGATTCCCACCGGTTCACCTACCGGGGTGTACCCGGGACTGTTCTCCCGTTTGCTAATAACGTTAACTGACATTCCGTTCGGCTCCCTTTACTACAAAATAGCGTTTTCTGCTCCACCACTGGCCTAAATTGATTACAAACAACAATGTGAACGATATCACCAGCATTACCGCGGCTACCGCGGTGGCTCCGGCGTAATCAAACTGTTCCAGTTTAGTAATAATGATTAACGGCACAATCTCCGTCCGTAACGGCATATTCCCGGCGATAAAAACTACCGAGCCATATTCTCCCAACGACCGGGCGAAAGCCAGGGCAAACCCCGTCAGCCAACTGGGCGTCAGGGCCGGTAAGACAACCCGCCGGAAAGTCTGCCAACGGTTAGCCCCCAAGCTGGCGGCAGCTTCCTCGATCTCCTTTTCAAAATCCTGCAATACCGGTTGGACGGTCCGCACCACAAAGGGCAGGCCGATAAAGGCTAAAGCGATAATTACTCCCAGCGGAGTAAAGGCGATTTTGAGTCCCAACGGTTGAAAGAGGCTGCCGATCCAGCCTTTCTCGGCGTAAATGGAAGTGAGAGCGATGCCCGCTACCGCAGTCGGCATGGCGAACGGTAAATCCACCAGGGAGTCGATGATCTTTTTACCCGGGAAACTATAACGGACTAATACCCAGGCGATGAGCAGTCCGAAAACGGCGTTAATCAAAGCGCCCGCCAGTGAAGCGCCGATGCTCAACCGGAATGACGCCAAAACCCGCGGGGCGGTTATGATATTCCAAAGTTGCTCCCAACTTAAAGTAGCCGCTTTTAAAAATACAACCGCCAGAGGGGCCAGCAGCACTAAACTGATATAAAACACCGCATACCCCAGCGTCAGACCGAATCCCGGCAAAATACTGTACTGTTTTTTTAAAATCATCTCAATCACATTCCGTCTAAATTTTATAAATTAAATAATCCGATAAAATATTTTGAAAGTTAAATTCCCAGTAAACAGGTGGGAATAATTATCCTTATAATACGCTTTCACGAAAAAAATGTCAATATTTTTATCTGCCATAGAAACAATTTTGCCGGAAGAGACCTCCGGCAAATTGTCCTGCATCGCTTTATTGCGGCTGGTAAATTTGATCGAAGGTTCCGCCGTCGGAGAAATGGGTTTGTTGCGCTTTTTGCCAGCCTCCGAAGACTTCGTCGATGGTAATCAAGTTAACCTTGGGGAATTGTTTGGCATACTTGGCGGCCACCGCTTTCAACCGCGGCCGGTAATAATGCTTGGCTGCAATCTCCTGGCCTTCGGCGGTGTATAAGTATTGCAGATAAGCTTCGGCAATCTTGCGGGTGCCTCTTTTTTCCACCACTTTATCCACAATGGTCACTGGAGGCTCAGCCAAGATGCTTAATGAGGGAATTACAATTTCAAATTTATCTTTACCCAGCTCATTAATGGCTAAAAAGGCTTCGTTTTCCCAAGCCAGCAAGACGTCGCCGAGGCCGCGCTCCACAAAAGTCACCGTCGAACCCCGGGCGCCGGAGTCGAGGACCGGTACATTTTTAAATAGCTTGGTGACAAACTCTTTCGCTTTGGCCTGACTGTTGCCATTATGTTTCAGGGCGTAGCCCCAGGCGGCCAGGTAATTCCAGCGGGCGCCACCGGAAGTTTTGGGATTGGGGGTGATGACTGAGATACCGGGTTTAACCAAGTCGTTCCAATCCTTGATCTTTTTTGGATTCCCTTTGCGCACCAGAAAAACAATAGTGGAAGTATAGGGAGAACTATTATTCGCTAAACGTTTTTGCCAATCCGCCGGCAATAATTTGTAGGTAGCGATTTCGTCAATATCATAAGCCAGCGCCAGAGTCACCACATCAGCCTCCAGGCCGTCGATGACCGCTCTGGCCTGTTTGGCGGCGCCGCCGTGGGATTGTTGAATGGTGACGGCTTGACCGGTTTTCCCTTTCCAATATTTGATAAAGGCCGCATTGAACTCCTGATACAATTCGCGGGTGGGATCGTAAGAAACGTTAAGTAAGGTGATCGCTTGTTCGGCTGAGACCAGCGGCAGGATCACCACTACTGATAAAACGACTAACAGTACCCCAAAAATTATTTTTTTTGACATTTGATCTTCCTCCTAATTTTTGTTATTCCAAGTATTCCTATCAATTTACTAGCATTTATAATGCTACTACTTGGGTTATTTTTTGTCAATATTTTCTTTGATAAAGTAACTAATTTGTTACAATTACGAATGATATTGCTAATATTTATCCCTTCCAATCGGCCAAAGAGCCAAATCTGACGCCGGCGGATCGAATGCCGAAAAAAAACAGCTGATTCTTTATCCGATCCACAAACTTTCGATGCGAACCTGTAATCCATCGGAAGTCCGGTTCAACATAATTCACCAAACCACGATGGCGCCAAGGCAATCCCCTAGGGACGTCAATGAGCACATCTCCTTTTTTATCTCCATCTCTTGGGTCAGCATGGGATTAGCGGAGTACTACAAGCTGAAACTATTTTATTCGTTGTGCAAAAAGAATGTGAAAAAATCCATCGGGATACGAGTGTTAAAATTCCGAGCCGATCTTTTTAAACAAAAATGACCTGTTCTTTTTGATTAAGAGCAGGTCATCTTTGTTGATACAGCTACAGCCATCCATCAGTTTTCACCTAAAAAGCCGGAACCACGGAACCCTTATATTTCTCCTGGAGAAATTGCTTAACTGCCGGGGTTTGTAAAGCAGCGACCAATTCTTTGATCTCCGGGCGGGCTTCATCCCCTTTACGAACTACGATAATATTGGCATAAGGAGACTTGGCATTTTCCCTAAAAAGAGCGGTATTGGGGTCGATTTTGGCATCCAACACGAAGTTGGTGTTAATTATCGCACCGTCTACATCCGGTAAGCTCCTGGTCAATTGGGCCGCATCAATCTCAATAAACTGCAGTTTCTTGGGATTGGAGACGATATCCTTGGGGGTAGCCTGATAATTGGCCAAACCTTTTTTCAGTTTGATTAGGCCGTTGACCTCCAATAACACCAGGGCGCGGTATTCGTTGGAAGGATTATTGGGGATGGCTATTTTGGCCCCTCTTTTCAACGCGGCTTTTGATTTGATCTTTTGCGAATAAAATCCGATGGGCTCCACATGAATATTGCCGGCTACGGTAAACTGGTAGCCCTTTTCTTTCGATACCGAATCCAGGTAAGGGACATGCTGAAAATAATTGGCATCAATCTGCTTATCGGCCAGGGCCGGATTGAGCTGTCCTTCGTCGTCCAGTACGATGACCTGCAAATCAATACCTTCCTTTTTTAACTCGGGCTTTACGAATTCAAGTATTTCGGCGTGGGGAACCACTGCGGCGCCCACTTTAAGGGTAACGGTGTCAGCGGCAAATCCCGGGCCGGAAACTGCGAAAATAAGTACGGCTAATAAAAAGGCTAGTCTACGAATCATATCAATCATCCTTTACTATTTTTCTTTTTACATACCAATGTGATGCTTGCTTTCAAGCCGGTGCGCGATGAAATTCCCTCCCCACTGAACCAACTGAACCATTATCACCAACACGATTACGGTGGCGAACAGCACATCGTCCCGGTAGCGCATATAGCCGAAACGGATGGCTAAACTGCCAAGTCCTCCGGCCCCTATAGCTCCCGCAGTTGCGGTAAACCCGGTAATTGTAATAACTGCCAAAGTAATACCGCGGACCAGCGAAGGCAGAGCTTCCGGGATAAGTACTTTCCAGATAGTCGTGATGGATTTGGCTCCCATGGCAAGGGCGGCCTCGATTTTTCCTTTATCCACCTCCTTTAAACTGTTTTCAATAATCCGGGCCAAAAAAGGCGCCGAACCGATTGCCAAAGGCACAACCGCCGCGGTTGACCCCAGAGTTGTTCCAACCAAGAAACGCGATAAGGGCAGTAACACCACGATTAAAATGATAAAAGGAAAGGAACGGAAAATATTGACCACCGTACCTAGAACATTATTCAGTCCGGAAAATTCGGAAATATGCCCTTTGGAGGTAACGACCAGGGTGATGCCCAATGGCAAACCCAGGGCTAAAGCCATGATGGTCGATAATAAAACCATATAAACGGTTTCACTGAGTGCTACAATGAGTAATGGTAATAGATCGTCAGCCATATTCTTCAACCTCATATCGAATAATTGTTTAATTGCAGATCCTGATCACTTTGGACAAATAAACGGGTGGTATCGGTCCGCGGATTGAGAAACAGCTCCTGGACCGGACCCATTTCAGTGATCTCCCCATCCTCGATTACGGCAACATTGTTACAAATCCGCCGCAAAACGTCCATCTCATGAGTGATTAACACGATGGTTAAATTCAATTTCCGGTTGATATTCCGTAACAGTTCCAGGATGGCGTATGTTGTTTTGGGATCCAATGCTGAAGTTGCTTCGTCGCTTAATAATACTTCCGGATTGTTGGCCAACGCCCGGGCAATCCCAACCCGCTGCTTTTGTCCACCGCTTAACTGAGCGGGATAGGCATTGGTTTTATCGGTGAGCTCCACCAGCTCCAATAATTGCTCAACCCGGTTTTTGATCTGTCTTTTGGATAATCCGGCCACTTCTAACGGAAAGGCAACATTGCCGAAGACTGTTTTGGAGTCAAACAGGTTAAAATGCTGAAAGATCATCCCGATTCGTTTCCGGACTTCCCGTAATTGCGATTTATTTAAACTGGTGATCTCATGTTCTCCAATTCGGATGATGCCGCTATCCGGTTCTTCCAACCGGTTCAGGCAACGGATCAAGGTTGATTTTCCGGCGCCGCTGAAACCAATTACGCCAAAGATATCCCCTTGTTTGATCTCCAGGTTGATATTTTTTAACGCATCAACTTTGCCGTAGGGAGTTTGAAAGCTTTTACTTAAGCCGGTAATGGTAATCATTTCGTATCCTTCCATCTACTCATTTCATTGGTACTGTTCAGTACCAACCGGGGCACAGACTTTAAATTTCTTCAAATACAGATAAAGACTAAGTTTTGCATCTCCATTCCAAGAAGCAAAATTTAGTCTCCAGTGTTTCTGGTCAACTTTCAGCTATTTTTCAGTAAATTCTTAGTTATCCTATCGAATTAATTATATTTTAAAATATCCGCCGCCCTTTGTCAATATTTTGAATCCAAAAAACAATTTTGATTAAGTATACTTCACAATATGACCAGCGCCATACTATCAATAGCAACCGGTATTTAAGCCTGTTTTCGCAGCAACTCCAAACCGGATTCGTCCGCCAAAAAATTCATGAGTCGCGAATTAACTAACTCCAAATATTCATATTGCGGAACATGGCCGGCTGGTCCAATCCATAAAAAGTCATGATATAGAATTTTAAGCATTTCTCCAGCTCCTTGGGTTCCTAAGGTACGATCCTGGCCTCCCCAGATCAATAAAGTCGACTTTCCGTCTTGCGCGATCTTCTCATAATCCGGAGTTGGATCTTTGCTTAAAAAATTGCGTAAAGTGGAGAGCAACGCCCGGCCAAAACCTTTATACCGCATTTGTTCCTGGAATAATTCCGGCCATTCCGGAAAGTCTTCCGGATGGACGAAATCCTGCAACTGCCTCCGAGGTAACGCCGGCACTAAAAAACAAGCGGCCAGATATTCTCCGATAACCGGTATTTTAAAGAGGCCGGTTCGCCATATTTCAAAAAAAGGAGCAATGAGAACCACTTTCCCGGCCCGTTCCGGAAACTCAGCTGCAAATGCGGCGGCAATAGCGCCACCCATCGAGTTTCCTACTAAATGAACCGGTTTGTTGATCCTTAATGCATCCAGCAGTTCGGAGAGTTGGTCCACAAAGAACCGGCGATGGTAAATCGCCTTGGGCCTGTCCGATAATCCTCTGCCATAAAGATCGAAACGGATCACCCGGAAACCGGCCGCGGCCAGCGCTTTAAAATTCCGGTCCCACATGTAATACGGCACGGAAAATCCATGAATGAAGACAATTACCGTTCCATCTTCCGGTCCGGCGATATCATAATGAGTATAACCCAGTGAAAGATGTGCAAATTTTCCGGAGGAGTTATCCCGGATACCAGGACTAATCTCAGTGCGTTCCGCAGACCGGAACCAGGGTAGCACGATGCCGGTTATCAATAAAAATGCTAAAATTAAATAAATGATGGTATTCATCCAATCTCCCTCCGCCCTTAAAAAGATGCCGTATGATTTATATTTAGGATAAATAATAGTATTCCAATCAATTTACTGAGATTTTAACACAAATCGCTCCGACTGTCAATAAATCTCATCTATAAATGATTCGCTGAACCACAAGATTTCAGCCGATTGTAATTGAGTTTTCCAAAACCAAACCAAAAAAATCCGGATTCAGCCAAGCATCATTAAATTATCCTCAAACTTTTACGGATAACTTTTGAATTATAGCTACGCTATACTATGTTATAATGAAGATAAAAAATATAATAAGAAGGTATCGCGATGCAACCAAAGGACTATCTTGACTTAGCTTTACAGCTCGGAGCCGATCACGCCGTGCTTTTTAATATTGCTGATATTGCATTCGATCCCCGGACCATTTTAAAGTGTATGTACGGATGCAGCGATTGGGGCAAGGGACATACCTGCCCGTCCCGCCCGGGATCATTGCTGCCGTGGGAGTACCGCCAAGTCTTTTCGAAATACACCTGGGGAATCATTATTCACTCGACAGTTAAAAAAACCGCCCAGGAAGTCTCCTTTGCCCTTGAAAGCAAAGCCTTTGTGGACGGCTATTATTTCGCTTTTTCCTTAAGTGATTGCGCACTATGTTCCGAATGCTCCGGGTCCAAAAGCGGGCCTTGCGTGAATCCGAAAAAAGCCCGGCCCGCTTTTCATAGTGTCGGGATTGATGTTTTTAAAACCGTCCGCAAGTTTAATCTCCCCATTGAAACGCTTACAAGTCAGGATCAAGTCCAAAATTGGTATTCGGCTGTATTTATTGAATGATGATTCCGGAAGAATATTTTCAGAAATTATAGAGGCTTAGATGAAGATTAAACAGGTATTTACAACCTATGATTTTTGTGATAATGGCGGCTGCAAAGCGATCAAGTATTGCCCGAGCTGCGGCAGTCCATTCAGCTATTGCAATGATCATCACAGAATTCGTCCCCAATGTTTGCAATGCGGATTTATATATTATAAAAATCCCGCGCCCGCCGTATCGGTTCTAATCATCGAGAATCAGCATGTTTTATTGGGAAAACGCGGACCGGATAGTTTTGCCGCGGGAAAGTGGTGTTTACCCTGCGGTTATATCGAATACAACGAAGCTTTTCTGACCGCCGCCCTTCGTGAGGTTAAGGAAGAAACGGGCCTCACCATTGCCATTCAATCCATCATCAATGTAAACTCGAACTTCTTATCCGAAAATTTACATGCGATAGTTGTGGTATTACTGGCGAAAGTTGCCGCTGGAATTCCTGCTGCCGGGGATGATCTAGTGGAGGTAGCCTGGTTCGATCCGGCGGGTCCCTTGCCTGAAATGGCCTTCGCCGCCGATGAAGACATCCTCAAACGCTACTGTGCTCAAAAAATCGCCGGTTTACCTATTGATGATGATTTTAGGAGATAATGTTGAAAACAATTCCTCTTACTCCCTTTTTGTTCCCATTATCTTCCGAAAACGAAAGAGAATGAAAGAAAGACCGGTCGGAAAAAAGTTTAACATGCTGAGCATCCTCGCCTTCTCTTGCGGAGAACACGCGGATGAGTTCGATTGAATAGATGATTGGTCGCTCTGAATTATTTGATTTTATATCGATATTTTGATAAAATATGAATATAATAATCCGGGAGGGATCAAGATGCCATCCATTCGGCCAAGTTCGGATCTGCGTAATAAATACAATGAAGTTTCGGAGTTTTGCCACAAATATGCCGAGCCGGTTTACATTACCAAAAACGGTCAGGGCGATTTGGCGGTCATGAGTATCGAAACCTTTGAAAGACTGGTGGGCAAGTTTGAGCTTTATAAATTGCTAGGCGAGGGTTTGGCTGATCTGAAAGCGGGCCGGATTATCCCGGCGGAGGAGACGTTCAGGCAAATCGAGGATAGTTTAAAATAATGGGAGATTATCGGGTTTTTATGACCAGGAACGCCGATGATGATTTAAAGAGTATATCCTTATATATCCGTGATGAACTTAAAGAACCAGGCGTCGCCGTTAAGCTGGCGGAAAAGATTAAAGTTGCGGTAATGAGCCTGGCGACCTTTCCTTTGCGTCACAACTTAGTCGCGGATGAATACCTTGCCGCTCAAGGGTTTAGAAAGATTGTTATCGATAATTATATCGCCTTCTATATCGTTTCGGAAAAAGAACAAACCGTTACCGTGGTGAGAGTTCTATACGGCAAGCGAGATTGGCTGTATTTGTTTTAAATATTTGGAGCCAAGACCTTCTTGACTCCAAACTTCCATTAAAAATCCATCCGGCTGACTTCTAAATTCCATGGGTCTTAAAAATGTATCCTTTAGTATAATATAACGAACCACGATTCACTTTCTTAGATAAACCGGTGATTCCGTTTAGCCGAGATGATCTCGGTATTCATCCCCGCCTCGTGTAATCCACCGCAGTAGCGGCCATGCTCCATTTTGACACAACAGTCCATCACGGTAAGCAATCCGGCTTTTCGGGCCAATTCAGCCGCTTCTTCATGAACAATTTTAAGCTGCAGCCATACGGCTTTTACTTTACAGGCAATAGCCTCTTGAACGATATCCAAACACTCGTAAGCAGGCCGGAATATATCCACCAGATCCACCGGTTCAGGAATGCTCGCCAGATTGGGATAGCAAGGTTCATCCAATATCTGAGCGGCTTTGGGATTGACGGGGATAATCCGGTATCCGGCGGAGCGCAGGTAGGAAGCCACAAAAAAGCTGGCTTTTTGCCGGTCGGTGGATAATCCTACAATAGCGATGGTCTTGCATTCATTCAATATCTTTTGGATTACCGCCGGATTTTGATACAATGCCTGTTGTTCTTTGGTTAAAGATGAGTTGAGGGTTATAGGGCATGAAATGCCTGATCCAGATCCCATAGCAGGTCCTCCACGGTTTCGATTCCGATTGACAAACGAATAAGCTCCGGCCCCACGCCGCACTCCCTTAGCTCCTCATCGGTCAACTGTTGATGGGTAGTGGAGGCAGGATGAATCACCAAGCTCCTGACATCGCCGATATTAGCCAGATGGCTGAAAAGCTTCAAATTTTCAATAAAATGTTTCCCGGTCAACCGGAGATCCTCGCCCGATTTTGCTTTAATCCCGAAAGAAAGTACCGCTCCCGGCCCCCGGGGCAGATATTTTTGGGCCAATGCATGCTGGGGATGGCTCGGCAACCCCGCATAGGAAACCCAGGCCACCTGGGGATGGCCTTCCAGGAACTTGGCCACTTGTAAGGCGTTGTCTACATGCCGATCCATCCGGAGCGACAAGGTTTCGACTCCTTGAATCAACAGGAAAGCGTTCATCGGCGAAAGACAACAACCGGTATCCCGGACCGTTTCCACTCTCACTTTCATTAAAAACCCATAATGGCCGAAAGTATCAAAGAAACGCAGATTATGATATTTCGGCGAAGGCTCGGCAATGGCCGGATAACGGGAATAATCAAACTTCCCCGAGTCCAGTACCAGCCCTCCCAAGGAGTTACCGTGACCGCCGATGAATTTAGTGGCCGAATAGACCACGATGGTAGCGCCGAACTCCATGGGACGGCACAGGTAAGGCGTGGCCATGGTATTATCAATGATTAACGGGATGCGGTGAGTAGCCGCCAGAGCGGAGACTTTCTCCAGATCGAGAATACTGCCCCGGGGATTCCCTATTAATTCACCGTAAAGCGCTTTGGTGCGCGGGGTAATGGCCGCTTCCCACGCGCCGATATCGGTAGGGTCAACATAGCTCACGGCAATCCCCATTTTTTTTAAAGTATGGGTGAGTTGGGTTACGGTCCCACCGTAAAGATGGGCCGATGAAACCACTTCATCGCCAGGTTCCAGCAAGGTCATAAACACCGCCAGTTGGGCCGCCATGCCGCTTGAAACGGCCACAGCACCGGTAGCGCCTTCCAACGCCGCCAAACGTTCCTCAAATACCGCCACCGTCGGATTACTGATCCGGGAATAGATATGGCCGTATTGTTTGAGATCAAAAAGCTCGGCCGCATGATCGGCATCATAGAACACGAATGAAGAAGTTTGATAAATCGGCACTGCCCGGGCGCCCGTCTGGGTATCCGGAATATGGCCCGCATGGATCATGCGGGTATCAAAACCAAAATTGCGCTCTGCTTCCAAATGGGTTCAGCTCCTTATAAATGATGCTACCTCGGGGTTCTGGCGCAATAATTCCAGATCAGCCTCACTGGGGCGGGTTGGCCGGTCGCGTTCGGTGTTCACAATACACAGAAAACCCAAAGGATAGTCCGCGGTTGCCCGGAATTGATGCCAGGTTTGCGGCGGAATAACCAGTACATCGTTTTCGCGGGCATGATAGATCTCGTCCCCGATGAGCACATCACCGTCGCCTCGCAGAATAACCACCAAGTGGACATGGTGATGGTGCTCCAAGGTTGAATGGCCTCCGGGTAAAATTTCAAAATATCGTAACTGGCAAGACAGATCCGCCAATCCTTCGCATAGAACCTGGCGGGAAATATTCTTGAAATGGCTCCCCTCTTCTTTATAAGCCAGCAGCGGCACATTCTCCCAACGAAAGTCTCCGGTATGTCGAACCAGCATGAAGCAGGACTCCTTTTACTTAAAAACAGAATTAAAGAATACGGGAGGAAATTCAGAAGACAGAATACGGAAGGCAGACATCTGAACCTAAAATTTCCAATCTCTATCTTCCGACTCCTGTCTTCTGTATTCTACAGCTTACAAATAGCTCAACAGTTCCTCGTGAATCAAGCCATTGGTTGCAACGATGCTGCCCGGAGATAATATTGAAGGCTGTTTTCCGTCCCAGGCGGTCACTTGGCCCCCCGCTTCTTCCACAATAATCCTGCCGGCGGCATAGTCCCAAGGCATTAAATTCATTTCAAAAAAGCCGTCGGTTTTTCCGCAGGCCACATATGCAAGATCTAGAGCGGCGGAACCTGTCCTTCGTATGTCATGGCAATTCATAAAGACCTTTTGGGCAATGGCGAAGGTCCGATCAGCTTTACTCCGGTCATAGGGCGTAGTCCCAAATCCGATCAGACTGTCTTTTAAAAAACGGTTGCCGCTGACATTGATTCTTTGCTGATTTAAATAGGCTCCCTTGCCCGGCTCGGCGGTAAATATCTCGCCACGGTAAGGATTATAAATAATGGCCAATACTGGCTTTTGTTCGCTGAACAAAGCCAGTGAAATGGCCGAATGATTGTAATCATGGATTAGGTTGGTTGTCCCGTCTACCGGGTCCAAGATCCAGGTATATTCTTTTAGTTGCAACAAGTTCCGTTCGGATTCTTCGGTAATAATATTGCAACCGGGCAATAGCTTGTCTAACTCGGCAACTAAATAATCTTGGACCTGACAGTCAATTTGAGTTACAAAATTCGCGGCACTTTTTGTCTGGTAATTGTTTTTCAAAGATGTATTTAAAAAAATCCTGCCGGATTCCCGGACGGCATCTGCCACCTTCGATTTAAAACCGCAAACGATGTCGGATCATCTCATTTCAGGGTTTCTTAGATACGTTATCGGCCTTAGGGGAACCTTCTTGAGCATTCAACTCTTTGGAGCCGAAATTCCGGCAGTGAATCCAGCCTGCATATTCCGAGGTATCGGTTCCCTCCATAATATGTTTCGCTTCATTTAGATATTTTTCCTCTTTTTGGCCATATATTTCCCGATCTTCCCCGATTGGGCATACTTTTATACAGATGCCGCAAGGATAACGGTAAAGTCCTCTTAATTTTGCATGTTGCTCGGCGCATTTCTTTTTGTCCATGTCGGCTATCAGATTGCCGGTAGTGGTAAAAGCCGATGTCGGACAACATTTTTTACATATTTCACATTTGATGCAGAGCTCGGTTTTCAACACCGGATCCGGCGGGAGGGCAATATCGGTTATAACTGAAACCAATCTTACTCTCGGTCCGTATTCTTTGGTCAGCAAAGTGTGATTGTAGCCGATGGTCCCCAGGCCGGCATATCTGCCGGCCAGTACATGGGAGAAGGCTGCTTCAGGCTTCTCCACTAAAATTGAAATATTGCCATAACCGTCGCGGGGAAAGAAAAAACCTTGGCGGCCCAAATGATTCAGATAGTTTGCCAACTTATATCCGATATCATCCAACAACCGGTTGGCTGTATTATATAATTCGCTATAAACAATGGAGGGAGTCGTCTCCAGCATTGGTAAAAATATTTGGACCCCCATAACAATCACTGTTTGCGCTCCGGGCCAAATATTTTGAGGGAAAAAGCCGGGACTGGTTTGCTGGTATTCAGGCCAGCGCGATACGGGAGCAAATCCGATGATATCGGCTCCCATTTCTTTCGCTTTTTGAATCAGGTCATTTTTTAATTGGTAAGCACTCTGGCTAAATTCCATTGTTCTTAAACTCCTCGGGATAGAATCTTCACGCTAATTCACGCCAACCCGTCAGACTTTTTTCAATTCGGGTGATGATGAAATTTAGGATGATGCCTAACAAGGCCAATAAAACTATCGCCCCATACATTTGAGGTATCTTAAAAGTCTCTTGGGAATTGGTAACTAAGAATCCCAAACCGGAATTGGCACCGATCATTTCCGCCGCCACCAGCACCATTACCCCATAAGCACATCCCACCCGGATTCCGGTTAAAATGGAAGGCATGGCGGCAGGCAGGATCACCTTGGTAAAAATCATTTTCCGGGCGGCTCCCATAGATCGCGCCGCTTTTAGATATAACGGCTCAACATTCTTCGCCCCACTAACTGTATTGAGCAATATCGGCCATAGGCTTGCCCAGAAAATGATAGCCATCTTCGAAGTTTCACCGATCCCTAAAAATAGGATGAAGACCGGAAATAGCGCCAATGCCGATATTTGTCTGGATAATTGTAAGATGGAATCAAACAACCGTTCAAACCATCTAATTCTTCCAATAAACATGCCGAAAGGAATCCCGATAATCAGGGCAATCCCCAATCCCGAAAGGACTCTTTGCAGGCTTATCAAAAGATGAGTCCAGAGTTGGCCGTTTTTCACCAGAGCGACGATGGAACCGGCGACTTCGCTGGGAGCACTGATATATACCTTATTTAATACTCCAATCCCGGGTAATACTTCCCACAAGGCCAGCAAAATAAATATTAGCAAATGCGAGGAGACAAAAGCAATCAGCTTTTTCCTCAGCTTAATCCTTGATTTCATTCGTCCTATGCCTTTCTACCGCTCTTGATGTGATGGTCACTTAGTTTTCTTCGGGGCATATATATTAAATTCATTAGTATAGAGAGCCTCTACTTTTACCCGGCCTTTCTTGATTATATCTGCCTTTTCAAGATAATCAATCCACCATTTGACGGCTTCAGGTTGAACCAACTGATGTTCATAATAATTCCAGGCTTCCACATCAGCCACTTTAATATCGAGCCTGCCGGCAATGATCTGCTCAGCTTCCGCCACATGGGTTTTGGCCCAGTCTGAAGCTTTAGCCACTGCAGTCACAAAACCTTTTACAGCCTTGGGATTTTTCTTGATGAAATCTCCATGGGTGAAATAGGGGCACATCCCACTCATACCTTTGTCCATGGCATAGTCATTGGCCAATTCCTTCAAAGCCGGATTTCTGACCGCTTTTTTGGAAAAAGGCGCATGCACGATGGCCACGTCGATGAGTCCTTGTTCTAAAGATTGTTCCTGCTGGGCATCGGGTAATACCGTAAAATTGATATCATCCTTAAGATTAGCCCGTTTCAGAAATTCTCGGCTTACATACTCCGAGCAGGCGCCAAATGAATTAATAGCGACCTTTTTACCGGCAATGTCCGTGATCTCCTTGATGGCACTATCTTTTCGAATTATGTACCGCATATGAGGATATTCTTGTATGGTTTCCGTACCGCCGGCTACGATTTTCAACGGGACTCCCTGGGCTACAGCCACCGCTACCAGAGGTGTATGCCTCAATCCAAAATCAATACTTTTACTGGCTACCGCCGTAACAATCTGTGAAGCCGGAAGCTGTCCGACATATTGAATTTCGATGCCTTGTTCCTTAAAAAACCCTTTGGCTTCCGCAATATAGACCGCATCATACCATTGGGTGTTAGGATAACGGATGACGATTTTTTGCGTTCCAGTCTTATTTTGTTTGGCAAACGATACACCAGTTAAAATAAGTAATAAGGCTAACCCGATGACAAAAATCTTTTTCATTGCAATAACCTCCCGATCTGACCATCTAATTTATTCTTACTAAATATATCTGTTTACTTGGAATATCATATAATAAATCGGATCATTGGTCAATATCATTTTTAAAATGAGCCGGACCGTTTCAGGACGATTACGGCAATATCGAATAGCAAATATATACAAATAATAGTTTTCAAAGCAGGATTCTTGGGTTTAATATATAATATTTTAATGGGCATTGGCTGCGGTTATGGTACGTTTTTATTACCGGCCAGCAATCGATATTGATAATGAAATGATTGCGGCATACTGTGAAAAGTCAGCGCCGCTGAAATCAAAAATATTGATTTCCTCAATGGCGATATCTGTTCCGAAAACAAATTAAGCTGCCCCCCTATCATTTTGGTTTAGTCTTTTTTAAAGCCGGGAATGGAGCCGTCCATGAACCTTAAAGGTATCATATTTGATTTGGATGGAACATTATTAAACACATTGCCCGTTTGTTATATTGGATTCCGGAAAACCTTATTCAAGTATCTGGGGCAAGAATATACCGACCAAGAGATCGCCGCCCTGTTCGGGCCATCGGAAGAAGGCATTTTTAAAAAGCTGCTCCCAAATTCCTGGCAAAATGCGCTAGAATATTATCTGAACGAATACGAACTGGTGCATCAGGAATCAAATCCCTTTCCGGGAATCGATACGGCATTGAAATTATTGAAAGAAAAAAGGATCCGCTCAGCCATTGTATCCGGCAAAGGCCCCGGCAGCATGAATATATCGTTAGAGCTTTCCGGATTGAGGGATTTTTTTGAGATCATCATCGCCGGCTCGGAAAATGGCGCCAGCAAACCGTCCCATATAAAACAGGTACTACAGGCATGGAACTTTACGCCTGAAGGAGTTATCTATGTCGGCGATACGGCTTATGACATCATGGCCGCTAAAGAAGTGGGCGTTCATTCAATTGGTGCGGTATGGGCCGAAACGGCGGATACGCAAAAGGTGACGGCCGCAAATCCTGATATAATCTTCGCAGATGTTGCCTCATTTATCCTTTGGATCCATAGGCTCAATTGTTCACAATAAATTCACCCCAATGAATCGGTAATCTGCTTTACCGGCCATGAAACCGATATTTATGAACCGTTTAGCCGGGATTATACCATGGTCTCCTCCGATATCGGCCCGACTCCTTCCGGAGACACCAGCGAAGGCCACCCGCAAAATACC
This sequence comes from Bacillota bacterium, assembly GCA_029974635.1. Classification (GTDB taxonomy): domain Bacteria; phylum Bacillota; class UBA4882; order UBA8346; family UBA8346; genus JAEZJQ01. The sequence goes on from JARKQY010000044.1 coordinate 51,233, forward strand.
GGAACCTTTCCCCGGTTTTTCCGAAAGCTGGTCCGGGAAAGGGATAATCTGCCGCTAATCCAGGCCGTGGCCAAATGCACGTTATTACCAGCCGAAACCTTCGGATTGACCGGCAAAGGCCGGTTAATGGAAGGAGCCGACGCGGATCTGGTCATCTGGGACCTGGACCGGATCACCGACCGGGCCGATTTTCCCGGTATTGGCAGACCGGACGCTCCGCCGGAGGGAATCGGATATGTGATTGTTAATGGCAGGATTGTGGTACAAAACAACCGGATCCTAAAGGGTGTATTGCCCGGAAAGACCATCCAGGTTAAATCCACTGGCAACCGGAATTTATCGCAAGCAGGATAATTGGGTAGGATTGTTGAAAAGAGACTTCGAAGCATCAACCCAGCCCCATTCATGAGGCTTGAGAAAAATTTTTTTGCCCTAGCCGGATCCTTTAGGGTCTGGCGGAGATAAAGACATCCATTAGACCAAAAGGATGAAGCCAAATGAAAGAGTTGACAAATTTTAAGGCCATTAACGATTATTGTAGTTCGGTGCGGCGGTATTTGCATCAACACCCCGAGCTTAGTTTCCACGAAGACCAAACAGCCGCGTTCATCTGCGGCGAATTAAAGAAACTGGGTATTGACGGAACTTCCGTGGCGGATACCGGAGTTTACGCGGTTTTTGATTCCGGGATACCGGGACCGACGGTGGTGATCCGGGCGGATATTGATGCGCTCCCGCTGCAGGAGGAAGCAGACTTGCCCTATGCTTCAAAAGTTCCCGGAGTGATGCATGCTTGCGGGCATGATGGCCATGTAGCGATTTTGCTGGGTTTAGGAAAAATCCTGGCCGAAAATCCCCCGCAAAAACTTAAGGGAAAGGTCGGCTTACTTTTTCAGCCCGCCGAAGAGTGCCCGCCGGGCGGCGCTGTAAAGGTTATCGCCAGCGGCATTCTTGATGGCGCCGATTATATTTTGGGATCGCATCTCACCAACCGGTTGCCGCTGGGACAGGTCGGTATCCGCCCGGGCAGTCTCATGGCAGCGGTGGATTGTTTTAAGATCGAGATTACCGGTAAAGGGGGGCATGGTTCTTCACCCCACCTTTGCATTGATCCCATCATTACCGGAGCCCATCTGGTAAACGCCTGGCAAACCATTGTCAGCCGGAGAATCGATCCGCTGCAACCGGTGGTGCTATCCACCGGCACTTTTCATGCCGGCACCAATTTTAACATCATACCGGCCGGCGCCACCATTACCGGAAGTGTCCGCTGTTTATCCGAAACAATCAGGGCGGAGGTCGAGAGCGAATTTCGGCAAATCACCGAGACTGTATGCCGGGCGGATAAAACTTCGGCCCGGATTGATTATACCCCCGGCTATCCGGTATTACATTGCGAACCGGATCTGGTCCAAAAGATCCGGAAAGCAGTGGACGCTTCCCTTGGCGCCAATACCGTCATCCAAATGCCTCCCGTAATGCTCAGTGAAGACTTTGCGTACTACGGACAAGCTGCGCCTTCCGCTTTCTTCTTCATTGGCGCCCGGAATGAGGCCAAGGGGTTCATCCAGGAGAACCACCATCCCCGGTTTGACTTTGATGAAGAGGCCCTGGTGGTCGGCGTTAAAGCATATCTGGCGATTTTGCAGGCGGAATAATGTAGTATCAGTGGCGTTTGGACACATTGCAGCAAAAGTGACTTAATTCGTCGGAAGCTTCCGCCAAAGCCGCGGCCGACTCCTTTGAATCATAAAAAACCGGCTTATATCCTTTGCCATTGTCATTTTTGACTTGCGCATAAGTTTGGCCCGCTTGATCGCCGGTGAAGTTCTTCCAGCGCACCACGGTATATTTATTTTTGGTCGCATGCGGATAAGTAATTTGAATGACAATTAATCCGTTAGGTTGGGTCAAGTCCGGGCTATTGACGATATTTCCGGCAAAAGTAACCTTTTTCGCTTCCACATCATCATATTCAATCAGTTGATTATCTTTGATTTCAAAACCCATATTGCACATTTCCTGCCAAACACCTACAAGCGACGCCGTCGAAGCCGGCGTTGACGCCAAAGACGAATGGTCCTTGGTTGAGTTGTCCTTAGCTGGATGGGCGCTGCCAATGGTTGATATCAAAATAAGGGCTAAAAAAATACCGAGCATCAATAAGTAACTCTTGGATTTCATGGTTTTTCAATCCTTTCCATATTAGAATTTCTTATATTACTGAATTGCTCCCGTCTGTTTGAATCCAAATTGGCATGAAGATACCCGTTCTGTCACCACCTGCCGAATATATAATTATCCTCAAAAAGTTGCTTTTTGGCAAACTTTTGCGGATAATTTTTAAATTGCAGCTACCGCTACAATATGGTTTTGATAAACTCTCCTGTAGAATAAAAAAAGAAACCGAACAGTTTGTTAAGCCTCCAGTTTCTCTGGTCAACTTGATTACAGCGTAAACTATTATTTATATAAATACACGTTTATATTATAGAAAAAACAATTCACCCTAATCACAAATTTATCTTTGAATCCTTCAAGTATTGACCACCCAATGACAGTACTTGATTCATTTGCTAATCAAATCATTAGTATTCCGATATGAATTGTCATATTTAATTTTAGCTCCAAAATTTGTTTGTGTCAAGACTATATTGAAAATATTTATGCTCCTGTATCTATTTTTAGGATCATATCAGTTCCTGAATCAACAAAGCCAAGTTTTCGATATAATGGTCTCCCCGCCTCCGAAGCATGCAACCGCATTACGGTGTAGCCCTTTTCCCGGGCGATCTCAATCATTTTGCGGACCAGTATCGCCGCCAATCCTCTGCGGCGATACGCGGGCATGGTATACATGCTGGTCAGATAAGCCACTTTTCCGGTGAGATTGATGAATGACGGGGGTAAATCATAGAAACATAACCCGCTGATGGCCACTATCGTTTCCGCTTCCACAGCCACCCAGGAAATATAACGCTCAGTCCGGATATTCTCTCTGAAATACCGGGTCATTTCCCGGGCAATGTTTTCAAGTCCATATTTTTGCGGTGTGTATCCTTCATCATACAGCTGCTTGATTCTTAATTGCACCAGGATTTCGATATCCGCTTCCGTAGCTTTACGAATTGTCATTATTTCCCCGCCCCACTCCGTTCATGAAACCTCGATTCGGCAAATTCAGTACCAAATCCGGTCCTATCGGTTTTAAAATAATAAAAGGTTATTTATCCTTTATATTGCGTTTCCCGCCTGCAATTTGATCCGCAGTATCTTTGATGAATTGCACCAGGGTTTCCTTGGTCCGGATATCATCGCCGGGTCCCACGCCCAGGGCGCGGATGGGATATATTTCAGTAAAGCCGAGGCGGCCGAAGATCCGGGTATACTTGATAATAATATCTTCGAACGCTTTTCCGTCCGGATTTCCTTGCGGCAGAATAAATACTAGTTTTTTCCCCGACGCCAAACGGCTCGGGTTGGGATTGGTTTTGTAATCCGGGCTATAATACGAATAGAACCGGTCGATCAATCCTTTGGTTTGGGCGGTGATGTCTCCGAAATAAACCGGTGAAGCGATGAGCACCAGATCCGCCAGCTGGATCTCTTCCAGCACCTGGCTCAAGTCGTCCTTGACAATGCATTTATCGGACGTTGTCTTACAGGCCATGCATCCCTGACAGCCGCGATAGTTAAGTTTGTTCAATCCAAATGTCTTGACTTGGGTCTCCGTTTTTCCTAAACTTTCAAGTAACACCTGGGTGATGGTAGCGCTATTCCCTCCAGAACGCGGGCTACCAATTACGTTGACAATTTTCATTAAAATCTCCTCCTGGTATTGTTTTTTAGTTATAAGCTTTCGGCTGCTGATGGGGCACCGATCTTCAAAACCAATCCGGCGGCAATAGCGCAAAATATCTTCCGGAAATAAAAGACCATTGATAACATCTCAATTAAATCGCGTCAATACGACGGAATAGATATCTTCCAGTAGTTTAAGACCGCCATGATACCCCACATACGATCCGTTGATGACCAACCGTTCAATGATGGGCCATGAAATCGTCAGATAGTGGGCTTTCAAATCCCTGACCAGCTTTTTCTCCCAGGAACTGCCGAGAATTAAAGGATAGCCATGAAAATCGGTATTGCGGATTTCCTCTTGGAGCTGCTGCCCGTCACTGGAAAATCCCACTTCGGCTTGGATACCGTGATTTAATTCTTTAAAATATTCCCGTACCGCTTCCTGATGCTCCACCGGAGTATCATCGGTCACATATTGTTTGGCTGGGAACAAGCCTAGATCATTCACCAGGAATTTGGTGAAAGCCAGCGCGTATTGGGCATCCGAAACCACTACGAACCGTTTGGCCATCACCCGGGTTTCCAGAAAGATATCGGCAAAGCGTTCGATATAGTAATAGTATTCGGCTTCATGTCTGGCAACAACCGCTTCCGTGACCCCGGGATCGACACCGGCAAAGGCGCCCGCCGCCCGTAAAAACTTGCTGGTCTCAGATGCGCCCACCGGCATGGTGGGATAGTGGAGATACGGTGTGCCGAACTGTTCCTGTAAAAGCCGGACACTGCTCAAGCCGACCCAGGGGGATACCAGCAGGTTAAATTCAGCCGCCGTTATTTTGGCGATATTGGCTATCCCCCGGTCATGCCCAAAGATAGTATTGGGAGTTAAACCAAGTTCCGCAACCAACCTTTCCAATTCCCGCAAATTGCCTAACCAGAACGGATCATGCATAGGAAGCCCCGCCCAGATATTTACCAGCCCTTTGATTTTATCAGGAACGGGTTTGAGATATTGTTCAATGAGCGCTTGCAGTACCCATTCATGACCTAAATAGTTGTTCCCTTTAAACCCCGGGATTGAGGCAAAGATTACCGGCTTGGCGGCATTTTGAAAGGTCCTAATAATCTCCGCTGAGTCATCTCCCACAATTTCCGGGGTACATCCGGTCAATACCACATATAAATCAGCGTCCACCACTTTAAGGGCATTTGCCACGGTCTCTTGCAAACGGCTTTCGCCGCCAAAAATGACTTCTTTTTCGCTAATATTGGTACAAGGAAAGATATGCGGCGAAAAATAACCGGAACTCCCGATGCTGCCACCGAGCTTTTCCGCGCAACCCGGACCGGCATGTAAAATCGGTAATGCCCGGGTAATCGCCTGTACTGTTTGCATTGCCGCCATTGCGCATTTATAGCGGGGTTGATCTAATATTTTTGCCATTTTATCGGGTCGGCTCCTTCAAGAAAGTTGCATTTGCCTGTTGATACCACCACTTGGTATAGGGAAGCTTTACCCGGGCGGCCAGGTTCGTTTCAAAACTGCGGTTTTTGAGCTTATCCAGCACCGCATAGGCAAAGTTCAAAGTCCCTTTATAACCAAAGATCATATATTCATCAGCCACATATACGGATGGAATTCCTTGTTTGATGGCCCAGACCGTCGTTCCTGGATGACGCGAAAAGTAAAGGTCCGGCTGATAATGGTTTAAAATGTTTAATATTTCAAAATTCTGCTGATCAGCCACACTCAGTTTAAAATTAGCGGGGGAGTTTTTTACTAAGTAATTCAGTGCAGGCGGAGTTTGATCATTATCATATTTCCGGTCGTAATGCCAGGCCGCTCCCCAAACCACTTCCATCCCCAGCTCTTGCAGCACCCGGGAAACTTCAAAGGTATAGCCCGGACCCATTCCAATCACGGCCCGCAGTCCGGTTAATTCTTTTTTGACCGCTTCAATTTGCGGCAGATAAATAGCCCTTTCTTTGGCCAGATAAGCCTCCACTTCCGCCTGTTTATGGATAACCCGGCCAATCTCCCGCAACCAGGTTTCAAATCCGGTGACCCCCAAGGGGTTGATGGTGCGGACGTAAGGAACGCCATATTGTTCTTCCAGGGCGTTTCCCAAATAAGTACCTAAAGTCCCGCAGATGCAGACCGTGGCCAGGGATTCCGATATATGAGCCAGTTCCTCCACGGTTGAATTTTGATATAAAAATTGGGTTTTTACTCCGAAATTGGCAAAGAGTTCGGTAATCTCCACCCGGGCGCTTTCGAAGAAGTTCTTGAAATTAAGCACCGGTTTCTTCTGTTGCGGCGGCTTAACGATGCTGGTCATGACCGCATGGTCCGCCGCATCAAAGCCGGAGGCCCAGATCCGCGATTTAAAACCTTCACAGTGAACGGCAGCAATGGGAACGGGTAATTCGGCCTCGAGTTCCGCGACGATACTGTCCACATCTTCACCGATGATCCCGGTTACACAGGAGGTGCCGATGAAAATGGCTTGGGGATGATAGCGCCGGTAGGTTTCCCGGATGATCTCCTTGAGGCTGCCGGTGGCGCCAAAAACCGTATCCTGTTCGTTCATATCGGTCCCCACAAATACCGTATTATTCGCAACACCAATTTTCGCGGCCAGTTGGGAATTTAAAACATCCACCCCGGGGGCCATTGCCGTGCACCCGGAAGGAGCATGATTGATAACCGCCACATCCCTGATACCGCTTACCTGGCCCAGGGCGCAACCCGAAAGACAAGTGCTCGACTGACTGAAACAACGCTCCCGATCCTGTAAGCTCCCGCAGCGGGACTGATGGACCAGGTCCTGCAGGTCTCCATTGTATCCTGTAATGGAACCCAAACGGGTTTCCCGAGTACCGGCTGTGGTCTCGGTTAAATTAATTGGCATCCATGATTCCTCCTAATTTATTGATCTCTTTTTAGCATATTTTTGTTTCGGGCAATCTTTGTTCAATACTTAAATGGCCACTTGTTAACAAATCAACCTTTATTGACGGTACCGCTGTCATTTGATCATCCAAAATAAACGGCTTGGATTCAATTACTTTCTTTTGTCCGGAGATTTTAACCGCCAGCCCCGCGGCTACAAAACAGATGAATCCCGTAGCCAAAAACGTTATTTGATAACTACCGAAAACACCATGCAAGGCGCCGCCTCCATAGGCCGTCAATTCCGATATCACCAGGCTGGTTCCGCATAAAGATCAAAACCGGCGCAATAAATGCCATGATGGTAATGGATATTGCCCGGACCGCGATTTGCCAATCATAGATATGCAGCAACCATGAGAATATCGGCAAAATAACCAGTTGCCCCATAGACCCGGCGGTGCACATGATCCCGATTACCATCCCCCGGTGTTTCACAAACCAGCATTCGGTCACCACTGTTCCAAATACGGTGGATAAAAGGCCGCTTCCTATCCCGACAATAATACCCCAGTATAAATCCATTTCCCAGGGCGCGTTCATCCAGGTTGACAGGCCGGTGCCGGCGGCCAGTAATAATAACGCCAAGGTCGTGATCCGCCGTATTCCGTATGATTGCATCAACACTGCGGCGAAAGGAGCGTAAAACCCATATAGAAAAAGATTGATGGCGAGGGCAAATGAGATCGCCGCCCGGTTCCAGCCAAAAAAACCCTCCCAGGATGTAATCAACGCTCCAGGCAATGGAACGAACCCCCGCCGCCGACAGCAAAGCGAAAAATGAACGCCAATACCACCCAACTATAATGGATGGGAACCTTAGGGACCTTATAACGCAAAAATTTTACGGGCGCTGAATTCTTCAGGCAGTTCATTATGAAACTCCTTTTGATACGCCGCTTGAGTCTAAAGACAAAAACAGCATCTCATCCACGGCTCCTCCCGGAGCAATGTTGATAAAATCCGGTTCAATATAAGGCCCTTTGACAATCTTCTGAACATAATCCCTGCCGCCCATGATTTCCTGATGACTTAATTTCAGCAGTTCCGCTATTTCCATTGATCGGGCTAAAGATTCACTTTCCTTGGGATTGCCGGTATGAATAAACAAAACTCTTCGATAGCCGTCATACATTCTGGTTAAAATGCCGGCGGCTTTTGCTGCGCCATACTTGTTACAGATCCGTTGATAATCGGATAGAATTGAGCGGTCGGGCGCGCACTCGCGAATGATTTTCATCCCCTCGATCCAGCCGTGGGTATGATACAAAGTGCCTTTTTCTTCCCGCCGAATTTCCGCAAACCGCTCTTGTGATCCCAGCAGAATCGGTATACAATCATGAACCCGGGGAATGGTCAGGGTAAAACCAGCCGCTTTTAAATTGCGGGCCGCGCCGCCGCACAACCCGAAGGCTAGAACCACCCGTTCACTTCCCCGTGATTCATCCAGCAATTTTTGTAACTCATTACCCAGTTTCTCCGGATAAGTATGCAATCCCATGGAAACAAACTGAAACTCTACCGCGTCGGCGGGAGCAACCGCCAGCAACTCTTCCTTCATGACCTCGCAAGCAATGATTCTGACCGTCATTTTTTCCGCTTTGGCCGCATTCTCTTCCGTCAACCGTGTTCGCTCCGTTTTTGGGCGATGGCGAATATGGTATGGCGGTCGAACTGGATTCCATCTTTCGTCCGGCCTTTGTTGATCTCGGACTCGATATCCGCCTTGGCTTGCTCGCGCAATGACTCGGGAACATGGCTCAAATAATTCCCGAATGAACTGGCCTCATGGTGTTTGATGAGATCTTCGGCCGTCGCGTGAGATCCGGTGATCTTTTTTACCTGGATGTTTTCTACGGTAAATCCGGCCTGCGTCAATAATTGAATCAGTTCGGTGGCAGTTAATCCATGCTTTTTCAAAGTCGCATCTTCGGTTTTTACGACCGCCGCGTATGGCTCCCGTTTCAGCACGCTATCCGTAATCTGCTGGATTTCGGAAAAACTATTCAGTTCCTTGGCGCCGGTGGTGATCCCCACCCGGCCGCCCGGCTTGAGTACCCTGAATATCTCCCGTAAAGCGGTTACCTTATCAGTCACCCAATGGAAAACCGCGCTCAAATATGCTACATCGATGCTGTTATCCGCTATGGAACCAAGGTCTTCAGCGGATCCGATTTTATATACCGCATTTGAATGCTCATTCTTCTCATTGGCGATCCGGATTCGCTCCGCCAAAGGGTCAATGCCGATCAAACTGCCGGATGTCCCGATGATTTCCACTACATACCGCCCCAGCCTGCCAGTACCGCACCCGATATCCAATACCGTAGCGCCGGACTTTACTTCCAATTCTCCAACCAAGGTAGAGCCGTTATGGAATTGGGAGTCGCTAATTTCATCATAAGTTTTAGCCAAAACCTCATTATCGAGGGTAAGATGAACCGTCATGGTTAATGCTCCTTTTCTTTATTTTTGAGTCCAAGGTTTTTTCACAAACTATATAAAGTAGCGATGATTACAGTTTAAACTTCTGCACTGAACCGAACCCCTTGGAATAGTCCAAGTATTCAACCTCCCGGGTGGCGATTTTGAAGATCGCCGTATTCGGCAAATCCCCGCCTGCAATTCTCTCCTTGAAGCGGGGACTGCGGCTGCCCAATCGTTCGATGGCCTTGTTCAACTCGGCTTCATCTTTCACTTGCTCCGCCCGGCCGATGAGCAATACATTCCTCCAGCTCTCCAGGCTCTGGTTATCATGTTCGAAAAAAAACGACACCTGTTCATTGGCTTCAATTTCTCCCACTTTCGCAGCGGCTTGGCGGGATGAAAAATATAGGTCGAATCCATTGCCTGCCAGCGCAAAACTCCCCATGGAACGGAGAAGTGGAGCCTTATCTCCTCTGACGTAGGCTAAAACCGCAAATTTGGTTCTATTAATATAATCAGTGACTTCTGCTTCCCAGTGTTGATTGCTCATAAATTTCTCCTCCTCGTTTTTACCCGGTCAATTTCTTTGCTGCCGATCAGCCTTTCGATGAAATCATAAATTATTGATTCAACAACTCATTTTTCTTTTGTGACAGCTTGTAAAAATTATAAGTAAATATATTGTTTTACTAAGATTTATATCTAAAATTTTTTGCCCTCAATCTAAGGGTTATTTCCAGGTATTCCAGTGAATGAATTCTTTGCCTGGTTTCCGTCCCCTAGCCGGCGGCGCTTCATCCGGATAACCCAAGGGCGTGAGCAAGATGGGTTCGATCTCCTCAGGTATGCCGAGAGTCTCTTTCAATGGTCCCTGCTCAAAAGCCCCGATCCAGCAGGTGCCCAATCCTTCGGCGGTGGCTGCCAGCACCAAATGGTCAAAGGCAGCCAGATCCACATCCTGATAATTCCGGCCGTCTTTCCGCTTCCAGCTCACGGCAGGTTCAGCGCAGGCGCAAATGATAACCGGCGCGCTATAAAACCATTCCTGTCATAAACACTCTGCAGCCCATTTTTAATCTTTTCATCCCGGATTACAATAAAATGCCAGGGCTGATAGTTACGGGCCGAAGGAGCTAGCCGGGCCATCTCTAAAATCCGCTGCAGCTTTTCTTCCTCCACCGGAGAGGATTTATACTTACGAATACTGCGCCGCGTGGTGATCACCTGATAAAAATCCAAGGCCATTTTTATACTCATTCCTTTCGCTATGCTCATTTAGTTTGACTTCGCCCAGCCGGTTCGCTTGAGCAACCGCTTGATCTATCCGTTGAACGGTCACTGCGAATTTAAGCTGATGCACCGCTTCGGCTTTAATCTTGATCCCGCTGGCAATGGCGGTGATTCTTTGCTCCAAGTCATTTGTAATACCTAATTGCGCTAGCGTAATGGGAAGATCCAATGCCTTCACGCAAGCTATCAGCTCATCGATCTCCGGCTGCGGTTTCCCTTCCAGGATGAATTGCGCAATTACTCCGAATATTACCTTCTCGCCGTGAAGGCTGTCATGGGCCTCCGAAATCCAGGTAAGGCTGTCATTGATGGCATGAGCCAGGCCAGCCCGGTAAGATCCTCCGGATATGCTCCCTACCAAACCGGCCAATACGATAATCGCATCGACAACTTCCCTAAAAATTGCAGTCACCGCTTTTTTTTCAGCATCCTTTATTGCCTGGATACCATGATTATTCAATATTTCTAAAGCGAGTCCAGCGTTTCGCAAACCGATCTTCAGGGCAAAATCATTCTCAGCGGTTGCGGCATAAGGGAGCGTTTCATACCATTTAGCCAGCGTATCTCCGATCCCGGCCTTCAAATAGCGAACCGGAGCTGCGGCGATGATTTGGGTATCAACCAAAACTAGCTTAGGCGACGTATCCAACTGAATTCCACCCGTAAACCGGCCCGCTTCGTCATAAGTGATGGAAAGCGCCGACCAGGCAGCACAGGTTGCAGCAATGGTCGGGACCGTAATCACCGGTATTCGCTGTTTAACCCCAACCGCTTTGGCCAGATCCAGCACTCGGCCGCCGCCTACGCCGATGACCAAATCCGCTTTTTCCCGGCTGGCAATAACGGCATACTTATCAATCCCGTCTATCGTGCAATAACCTTGAAATTCCTCAATTGTATATTGCACCGCCGCAGCTTCCAGACTGTTGAAAAAATCTTTTCCCACAACCGTTAACGCCGTTTTACCCCCAATCACCAGCGCATTCCCGCCGAACTTGGCGATGAGCTTTCCGGACGATTTGAGAATATCCGGCTGATTGATATAATGATCCGGTGTCTTGATAATCATTGCAATTTCTCCTTTCGTATCATCTAAATTACGAAATAATTTCTTTAAATGCTTTGGCAAACGCCCGGTTATCTTCCATGGTACCGATGCTGATCCTAAGCCAGGTAGGCATCTGAAAATGATCACCGGGCCGGATGATAACTCCTTTTTCGAGCAATCGCTGATATACCTCAGTGCTGTTCAGACCGGTATTGACCATCACAAAGTTGCCTTCTGTGGGAATATACTCCAGATTTAACTCTTCAAATACTTGATAGAGATAGCACTTGCCCTTAATATTATTCTGCTGCCCCGCTTTTCTGAAATCCGGGTCCTGCAAACTGGCAAGGGCAGCCACCTGGGCGATGGCGTTGACATTGAAAATCTGGCGCACTTTATTCAGATGGCGGATATTTTCCGCATTGGATATGGCATAAGCAATTCGGAACGACGCCAACCCGTAAATTTTGGAAAAAGTCCGCAAAATAATGACATTGGGGTATTCAGCGCTGAGTCCGGCTGACTCCGGATAGCCGGCATCCGTTACGTAATCATAATACGCCTCATCCAATACAACTACGATATGAGGGGGAATCTCCCTTAAAAATCCCACCAGTTCTTCACCGGTGATGATAGTCCCGGTAGGATTATTCGGATTGCAGATCCAGATGATTTTAACCCTGGCGCCGATGCTTGATTTGATTCGGGCTAAATCGATTTTATGTTTTATTAACGGAATGTCGATGACTGTACCATCCATCAATTGGGTTGCCGTCCGGTACCATCCGAAGGAAGGAACCGGCATGACGGCTTCATCCCCCGGAGCGATAAAGGTCTCCGTCACCAATGAAATCAGTTCAAAAGAACCGGCCCCAAAAGCAAGCTGCTCGGGATCTAACCCCAAGTGTTCCGCCAAAGCCGCTTTTAATTCCCGGCAATGGCCATCCGGATACAAAGCCGCTTTATCCATAAAATCCCGGACAGCTTCCGGCACCTTTGCCGAACAGCCAAGCGGATTCTCATTGGATGCCAGCTTGACGATGTTTTCGAGGCCAAATTCCTGTTTGACCTCGGCAATGGGTTTTCCCGGAATATAGGAAGGAATACTCTCCAAAACTTTCCTGTACTGAAGCCGCGGCATATATCAAACCTCACTATCATGAATAGAATACGAAAGCCAGAATTCAGAGGCCGGAGTAATTATGAATATTTTTGATAACTAACAATCTCCGCTAATGGTTTTCTTGGTTTCGCCGGTGGAGTTTCCGCCGGATATCCCAATGGTGTAATTTTTTTGGATTTTATCCTGCTCAACCTCTGCCGGGTTAAATTTTCTAATGCTCCTCCGTTCTTGGATGGCGGTATAAACGTCCATTTCATGCACTCTAACTATTCAAGATTTTAACTTATGGAATAGAATACAGGATAAATGTTTCAAAGGATTCAGGTACACCTTCTGGATTCTGACTCCTGAATTCTATAGACCTGAATAATCAAATCCCAACTGCGGCAATGGCCTTAATCAGTTGCTCAATTTCCTCATCCGTGTTAAAAAAGTTGATGGATGCCCGCACACAGTTTGTCTCCGTGATTTTCCGGATCACGATGCCTCTTTCAGCCAGCAATTCAACCAAACGGGGCGGTTTGACTCCGGCAACCCGGAAACTGATTAACCCGGCTACCCGCTGATCCGGTGTAATAACGGTTACTCCTTTGATGAGCGCTAATTCGCGCCGGGCCGTCGCCGCTAACTCCTTGATTCGAGTAAAAGCCCATTCCGGGATGACAGTCTCCTTAAACCATCCTATGCTTGCTTTCAACCCGGCTAGCGCCGGGATATAAACCGATGCGATCTCAAACCGGCGGGCGCTTCCGGGCAGCAGGAAACTCCCTTCGGCTTGATACTCCTCCACCGAACTCAATCCGATAAAGGTCTGTTTCAAATCAGCAAGCTTCTCTTTACGGATATAAAGCGCACCGGTCCCTTCGGGACCGCACAGCCATTTCTGCCCCGGCAGACTGTAATAGTCAACTCCCAAAGCTTGAAAGTCAACCGGGATAGCCCCCGCAGCTTGGGCTCCATCAACCAGGACCGGGATTCCATGCCGGTGAGCCAATTCAGCAATTTCAGCCACCGGCAGCAGTTCCCCGGTGCTGAATGAGACGTGGGAAAGCGCAATCAATTTCGTTTTTGCGTTAAGCTGTTCCCGGACAGCCTTTACCGGATTTTCATCCGGTTTGGCAATTCTGATAACCGCTCCGTAACGCTGCCGTATTAAAAACAACGGCAGTAATATGGCTCCATGTTCTACAGCGGTGGTAATGATCTCATCCCCCGGCTGCCAGTTGAAAGCCGAAACAATGAGATTAACGCCCTCCGTTGTATTATGAGTCAATGCAATATTATCGGCCTCGCCATTAAAAAACTCAGCCAGTAGTGTTCTGGTTTCGGTCTTTAGCGTTCGTTTATTGAGAAAAGCATCCGCTCCGATCCGGCCATGATTTAATTCATTTTGTTGCGCCGCCGCTATTGCCTCATGAGTATCTACGGCCAAAGGTCCCACGCTTCCGGTATTCATATAGATAAATTTTTGGACTGCCGGAAGGGATTGCCGGATTAAGCCGATATGATTTATATCGGGTGGCATATGATCTACTCCTTTTGATCAAAAAACAATCTTCAATTCGATTCTTAAGTCCATAACGATGCTGGATCTCGCTCAAATCCTTAATGATATTCTTCGTAAGTGTTATACCCCAATACTATTTTGTTTTCAGCGCCAAAGTCTTTTAGCTTTAAAGCGTCAATTCTGAAATTTTCCATGCAATATCCCTCAGCTTACCGCCGGAAGTTTTTCCTTCCAGCGAGTAACCCTCTTTTCAATGGCCTGAAGTGAATAATTGACGATGATACCGATAATGGCCATGGCGATGATAGCCGCATACATCTTGGCAACCTGATACTTAACTTCCGCGTCAAACAACAAAAAACCCAGTCCTTTGCTGGCCCCCATCATCTCGGCCGCTGTCAGGATCAAGATGGAAGTTGTGGCGCTCAGGCGGATTCCCGTAAAAATCGTAGGAAAGGCGGAAGGCAAAATAACCTTCATAAACAGGGTGAATGGTGAGGCGCACATGGATCGGGCGGATTTGATCAAAAGCGGATCAACATTTTTAACCCCCGATATTGTATTTAGGAGGACGGCCCACTGTACTCCCCAGAATACAATGGCTACTTTGGAAATTTCACCGATTCCGAAGATGAACATGAATACCGGCAGCAAGGCGATGGTTGAAATTTGCCTGAATGTTTGAAATAAGGGGTCGATGTAGAATTCAAACTTTCTGAACCAGCCAATAAAGAGTCCCAGTGGGATAGCAATAACCAATCCCATTCCAAACCCGATTACTGAACGTTGCAGACTGACGGCAACATGCTCCGCCAGTTCTCCGGTGACAATAAGCTCTAAAAAAGACCCGACCACCGTTGAAAAGGGGGGAATAAAAGCAGGATTCACCAGCCGCGTCTGGGCTAAAATTTCCCAGATCAATAAAAATACAACGATTCCCAACAACCGCCTTAAATCGAAGATAAAATTCCTGATGCGATAAATATTCATAAACAAACACTCCTTGCCCCATGATAAACCGGGCAGGACCGGAATAACTTTTTACTCCGGCCCATACTCCGATTAAAAATTGGGGATCTAGTTTGGTTGATCATTACTATGGAAATCATTTATATTTTGGAAGCGGCAGTTCCTTGGTGTAATACGGATTCAAAGCATTGGTATAAATATCCTTGGCCTTGATTTCACCTGGTTTATCAAACCCCGCCAGTTTATTTTTATATGCGGTATTAATCCACCATTGGATCTGTTCATTCTTAATCCAAAATTGATTGGGATAAATATTGCCCGCCATGTCTTCCAAAGGTATTTTCAGATATTCGGACGCTATTTTTAATGCTTCATCATAATTGTTGTTGATCCAGTGCTGCGCTTTGAGATCAGCGACAATATACGCCTTTATGACATCAGGATGTTTCTTGATGAACTCATCACTGAAAGCCCGGACGGCTAAACCACCGATAGTGGCGTCACCGGCTTTATCCCCAATATCCCAACTGGTGGTAAGTATTTTTACACCGCCGGCATTTTGCGCTTTGATATTGAACGGGGGATGGACAACCGCCACATCAATCAATCCCTGACGTAACGCTTGCTCCTGCAGTTGGTCTTTCATAACGACAATCTCGATTTTATTCTTGGGTAGCTTATTTTGCCTCAGAAATTCGGCGGTTAACAATTCAACGCAACCGCCGAGACTGCCTACGGCAATTTTCTTTCCCACCAGATCGGCCGGAGATTTGATTTTTCCGTCATCCCTGATGAGCCAGGTCATATGAAGCTTGTTATTATCCGGGTGATCAACCATACTATGCAATACAATCTTGATTGGGAAACCGGCTTTACGGGCGATGGCAATATTGGTCGGATGGCCGGAGCCGAATAAGTCATTGTCTCCTTTAACCACCGATAGCGCCAAACTGACATTGGGGGATAGAACTCCGGTATATACCGGCTTGATGTTCACTTCTTTAAAAAATCCTTTCAAATCGGCGATGATAAACTCATTAAAACTCGTGAATGTTGGGGTCTTGAGTTCAAACTCTCTGGTCAATTTCCCGTTTATAAATCTGGGTTCGCTGTCCGCCACCAATGCTCCGGCCAGTGAAACAACGATAAATGCGACCACCGCTAACCAAATAACGATCTTTTTCAATTTACTGACACTCCTTTGCGAATTTAATTTATATAAAAAAAGAAGCTGAATATTGTATATTCAGCCTCCAGATTTCTGGTCAGCTATGATTTCCATGAAAAAATTTCATAATAAAGACTGGAAAAACTAGGTTCGATCTCTGAATTTTTAATCAGTTGACCGAATTCCCGGAATTATACTAAAGTTATATACTTCATGAGAAAATAACCCCTGCACAAATTTTTTATCAATAAAATCCGAGTAAATAGTTTACTTCGATTGAATTACATTAATTTTTTATTATAAGGCTGTCTAAAAAGTAATTTGAATTCATAACCTTTAAGACATCTTATGGGCAGCCCAATTACTGAAAAACATCCTGATAGGCGTATAATGCGGGTGAGCCGCCGGTATGAACAAAAAGAACATGGTCATCCGGTGTAAAAAAGCCTTCCCGGACTAGGCCAATCAACCCGGCCATGGCTTTTCCGGTATAAACCGGATCCAGTAAGATCGCTTCCGACCGGGCCACTAAACGGACTGCCTCAATCATTTCGGGGCTGGGCAACGCATATCCCGGTCCTACATAATTATCGCTGCAAAATATCTTCTCCCGGGGTATACTCCCTCTGAGTCCCAAGTGAATCGCCGTTGTTTGAGCGAGTTCATACACTTGGTTCTCCTGGGCTTCCTTACCCCGGCTGATATTGATCCCGATCACCGGCAGGCCGGCGTTATTTCCGTAAAAACCGGTTACCAACCCGGATTGAGTCCCGGCGCTGCCGCTAGCGCAAACGACATGAGTGAACGGAATCTCCAACTGAAAAGCTTGGGAGAGGATTTCTTCCGCACACGCCACATATCCAGTTGCCCCAATTGGATTGGAACCGCCGCCCGGGATAATGTAGGCTCTTCTTCCCTGTCCTCTAAGTTCAGCGGCAACTTCTTCTATATCCTGCAATAGATCCGACCCTTTAGGGACAGTATGGATCCGCTCGGCTCCCAATAGCTGAAAAAGAAGATAATTGCCGCTGGTTTGGGATTTGCTAATGCCGGATTCGCTTTCTTCCAAGACCAATCTGCACTTTAACCCTTCTTTGTTGGCGGCAGCAAGGGTCAGCCGGCAATGATTGGACTGTGCGGCGCCACAGGTAATCAAAGTATCGGCTCCTTCGGCCAAAGCAGCGGCCACCAAGAACTCCAGTTTACGGGTTTTATTGCCGCCGCCGGCCAATCCCAGCAAATCATCCCGTTTCATATAAATTTGCGGTCCCTGAAGGACTTTGGTTAGATTGGGCAACCGCTCCAGCGGAGTTCGCCTTTCAGTATATTTCCTGCGTGGAAGCTTGGCAAGATTCACCGGAATCTCTCCTTTAAACTTTAATTCCAAGGGAGACAAACCCGAGGCGAGGGTTAAGCTAGAGTATTCGGCTAAAGCATTAACTCACGCATTAAACATCAGCTTGGGTTTGAATCCCGTAGCTTTGAGAGAATCACAGGCCACTCATAGCCTGAGTAACCCGTTTCAATTAAATCATTTCATTTACTTCACTTCAAATTTGTGGGTCAGCAAATTAGCCAGTTTGACCTGTCCTTTTTTAAGTTTACCATTTAATACCAGATCGTCAATCCAGATCTGAACATCTTTTTCTGGAATAACCGTGTTTTTGGAATAATAATGGCTTCCGTCCGCTTTGACTCCGATAAAATCGGAAGTTATTTGGGTGGCTTCCTCCGGGTGTTCATTAGCCCAAATCTGGGCCTTTTTCATGGCCCTAGCAAACCGTTGGACGATATCTGGATTTTTTTTGATATAAGCATCGGTAAAATAATAAAGATATAACCCGGCGGCTTCACCCAGTCCGGCGTCGGACGAGTCGCCGATCAAGGTAAGACCGGCATCAGCGGCCAATTTGTAGAAGGGCGGATGGACGGCGGCGATGTCAATATTTCCTTGTGATACTGCCTGTAAAGCGGCCTGATCCGTATCAAACTGGACAAATTCAATCCGTTTCCGGCCGATTTTGTACCTATCCGCAATAGTAGTGCTAAGAAAGGTCGTGCAACTAGGAGCCAGACCATTTATGGTTAGATTCTTCCCTTTCTTATAATTCACCAGGTCTTTCCAGTTTTTTATGCCAGAATCCGGTTTAACAAACCATCTCATATGACGGAATCTAGCGTCGACTTTGGGATCGATGGGTTCGATAATGGCCCGGCCGATTCCTTTGATTTTGGCGCCACCTGCCACATAGGTGGCCAGAGCATTGGGATGAGCTTCAGCAAAGTCATTATTGCCGTTAAGAACTGACGGCAATATATCGTTAGTCTTTAATTCACCCGTAAATACGAGTTTCAAGCCTTCCTCCTTGTAAAAGCCCAATTTATCCGCGACCAGGATCGGGGTGGACGTGCAATTTTTCCGGGTATAGGTTTTGATGGGAATTAGATCATCTTTTTCAGATGCTGCCCATATGGAGGAATGGATTCCAAGATATCCTCCGGTTCCTACCGCAGCTAACACTATTACCATGATTCGAATGGCCCATTTTGGGGAAATTTTAGCAAACAACATTTCATGACCTCCTATATTCTTTAATTGTAAATTATTCTACACATTAATTTACCTAAAACGAATTTCTCTTCCATAAACAGGAAGTACTTCATCTTTTACTTTGAAATTCAAATGGCTTTCCCGGCAACCACCTCCTTAATCATCAAGTCTATCCAAGCCTGAATGTAAGATTCTTGGATATATTCGTTGTCATCGTAATAAAAAACCGTTACACTCTCCGGCTTCAAATTAAACCGGCGGGCAATAATTTCGATGGCTTCCGGCTGGTTGGCATTGATTCATTTTTTCATCTCCTCTTGCAGGGTTTATGCCCGTCCGGAACTGTAAAAACTCACTGAAAATCTTGCAATACCACCGTATATATATCTTCAATCAGTCTTTGCGCGCCGTCATAGCCGACATACGAGCGGTTTAGCACCATCCGGTCACTGACCGGCAGCGTCACCGATAATTGATAGCCGTTAATCTCCTTAGAGAGTACCCGCTCCCAAGAGCTTCCGACAATCAAGGGGCGGCTATGAAAGTTAATCCGCCGTATCTGCTCATGGACCTCGCCGCCGTCATTGGTAAAAACCACCGGGGCCTTAATTCCTTCAATAAACTCTTCGAATTCGGCGGCAATATCTTTTTGATACTCCACCGGAGCATCATCGGTGATAAACTGAGTCTCCGGCAACAGCCCCAAGTCATTGATGAGAAACCGCGAAACCCCCAGGGCATAAAAACTGTCGGCGATGGTTACAAAGCGCCGCGGCATCATCCGGGTTTCCAACAAAATATCGGCGGCTCGTTCAATGTAATAATAATAATCGTTTTCGGACTCCACAATGAGTTGTTCAACGGGTTCAGTTGCTATCCCGGCGAATTGGGCCACAGTCCTCAAAAACTTGCCGGTCTCGGTAGGCCCAATGGGCAGGGCCGGATAATGCAAAAAAGGAGTGCCGTATTGCTCCTGAAGTAGTTTTACATTGCGCAATCCGACCCAGGGAGAGATTAGCAGATTAAATTGAGCTTGCGGCACTTTGTTTAAAGCATTGACACCCCGGCCGGGTCCAAAGATAATATTGGGCTTGAGCCCGATCCGGGATAACAGCCCGGCAATCGTATGTAAATTACCGGT
This sequence comes from Bacillota bacterium, assembly GCA_029974635.1. GTDB lineage: Bacteria > Bacillota > UBA4882 > UBA8346 > UBA8346 > JAEZJQ01. Next base: position 71,214 of record JARKQY010000044.1, read on the forward strand.
CCAGAAAGCGTCATGGAAGGGCACCACGGACCAAATATTTACTAAGCCGTTTTCAATGGCGCCGCCTGCCGGCGGCAGATATTGTTCAAAGATGGCGTTTAAAACCAGCTCATGGCCATATAAATTCGTCCCCTTAAAACCGCCGGTTTCCGCATAGACTAATGGTTTTCCCTGCTCCTGAAATTCCTTGGCCACTTCCGCCACATCGTCTCCTACTATATCCGAGGTACAGCCGGTTAAGACCACAAATAAATCCGCCTTCAAGACTTTGAAAGAATTTGCAACCACTTCGCGTAAACGGGTGGTCCCGCCGAAGATGATCTCTTTTTCGCTGGCATTGGTGGAAGGAACCGTATGTCCTCCGGTATAGCCCGAGCCCTGGCAGCCATTTTCCAGCCCCAGGACATCCCATAGTTTTTGGCCGCAGCCGGGTCCGGCATGGAGGATGGGAACAGCCCGCTCAATTGCCAATACCGATTGTAAAGCGCCTAACGCACAAACGTGCCGCATTTGTTCAACTACTTGCGCCATCAGATCACTGCCTCCTCAAGTAAGCTAAAAGTCTCCTGTTGCAGCCACCAATCACTATAAGGCAGTTCAATCCGGGCCGCCAGATTCTTGGCCAGACTCCGGTTGGCCAAGGTATCGATAAGCCGGTAGCCGAAATCCAACAACCCTTGATAACCAAAGGCGCTGTATTCATCCGCGACCATCGCCGCGGCGATCCCCATCTTGGTAGACCAGACGGAGGTACCGCCATGACGCGATACATATAGATCGGGCTTTAGTTTATGTAACAGATTGAGAATCTCAAAATTTTGTTGATCGCAGACGCTAACCGGCAAGTCCTTCTCTGCCGATGATAGTTTCAGCGAAGACTCCGGACAGGTTCCATGATCGTACTGCTGATCGAAATGCCAGGTTGCCCCCCATAATACTTCCAAACCCAACTCTTCCAGGACTCGCACATAATTATGGCCGAAACTGGGTCCCATTCCCACCACCGCAGTTTTGCCGTGCAATTGGGCTCTAATCTCTTCAAGTTCCGGGGCGATCCGTTTCTTTTCTTCCACAATAAACTCTTCTACCTTTTCCTCTCTCCCGGTGGCTTTACCCAACCCCCGCAGCCAGCTATCCATTCCGGCAATGCCGTGGGGTTGCAATGATTTTACATAGGGAACCCCGTAATGCTCCTCCAACCCGTTTCCCAAATAACCTCCCAAAGTGCCGCAGATGCTGATAGTAGCCGCTGATTCGGAGATTCTGGACAATTCTTCAATAGTACTGAAAGGAGCGATAAAGACCGGTTTCAGGTCAAAACGGGCGAATATATTGGTGATAGCATCCTTGGCGCTGCCTCTGAAGTTAATCATGTTGACGTTATTGGTCTTTTTCTCCGGCGGCTTGACGATCCAAGTCAAGATGGCGTGATAAGCGGCATCAAAACCCGAAGCCCACACTTTGGAACGAAACCCTTCACAAAACACCGGCGCCAGCGGAACCGGGATCTCCTGCCGCAATTCATCGATAACCCCGTTGATATCCTCACCGATAACCGCCGAGGTGCATGAGGTGGTCACAAAAATCGCTTTCGGTCGATAGCGCCGGTAAGCTTCCCGGATCGCTTCCCTTAATTTGTTGGCGGCGCCAAAGACCGTATCTTCCTCGGTCATATTAGTGCAAATAAACTTGACATTCTGATTTTCCCAGTTGCGGACCTTGTTCCCCCATTTGTTTTGGACGTTGGAACCAATCGAATCCGCAGCGCAACCTATGGGCGCGTGACTCACAATGGCGGCATCCCGGATTCCCGACAAATGCCCCTGGGCGCAGCCCGAGCTACAAGCGCTGGTCTGGCTAAACAAACGTTCCCGGTTTTTTAAGGCGCAACCACTCGCTTTGGATACCAGGTCTTTAATGGTCCCTTGATAACCGGTAATTGCTCCCAACCGGTTCTCCCGAGTCGGAGATTCCAGGTTTTGAATGTTTATCGGCATGATAGTTCCCTCCTTTTTTCTTGTCAAATGAGTCATTCCAGATTTTTGAGATAATTCTTAACTTCGTATGATGACGCCAGTCTGGCTAAGGTCTGATCGATCAATCCGGAAACTGCATAACCTTTAATCTCTTTTATTCTCAATAACTCAATGACTCTCGGGCCGATTTGGCTTGCCAATACCAAGCGGCAATCCGAAAGCAATTCAACAATATTTTCAACGGCAGCGGCATCATGCTGAACCCCGCCGCAATGCGGCGAGGCGATTTCCCTGACTTCAGCCAGTGTGAACCGGGAATCAACCAAATCAAAGATCAAAAAATGGCGGGCTCTGCCGAAGTGTTCATTAATCGTTTGATTATCACTGCTAGCTATGGCTATCTTAAATGACATAACCCGACCCACCTTCAATCCTAATCAAAAAGGCCGAGATTTAGTGATCTCAGCCTCCAGTTCTCTGGTCAACCTGATCGATGATCAAAAACACGAATCATCGCTTTGTAATTTCCTAGTTTTCCTACTGGTTTAGTATATTTTATAACGTTTGTTATACTTTGTCAATAGCTAAACTAAAAGTTCTGCATTTTCGAAGGTTGTCGAAAAAGTAATTTTTAAAATCCTTTTGGGACAGCCTCTGCATATAAATATTTCAACGCGCCGCGATGCAGCTCCCCAATAGATCTTCAATCAAACGCAATCCGCCGCGGAATCCCGTATATCCCCGATCAATGATGGCCCGGTTGGCCACCGGAAAACTAACGCTTAAATGAGCAGCGCCCAATGATAGCGCCAGCTCTCTATCCAGCGAGCTGCCCAGGACAAATCCCGGGGCAAAAGCATTATAATATTTCTGACCATGAAACTCCGGCCAATTTTGCTTGAAATGCCGGATCACTTCGCTGGTATCCGTTTCAAACACCACTACCGGTTGCAAGCCCGATTCCAGATCAAAACGCTGGGAAAAAAGCTGTTGTTGAGTTTCATTCAACGGATCGCTAAAGACGACCAACTCCGGCAGCCAGCCTAAATCGTCGGCCAGAAATTTGGTCAAGGAGACGGCATAATTCGCATCGCCAATGACAATGACATGGCGTTGTAAATCCAGATCATTATAGCCTTCCAGCAATGGTTCCAAATATTTGTAATACCTTTGTTTTTCCTGCGTTACGAATTTCTCAACCGTGGCCGGATCTATTCCGGCAGCTTCTCCCGCTTGCCGGAGAAATTCATGCGTAGCTGAAGGCCCTACCGGCAGAGGCGTCACTATGAAAGGTGTACCGTGAATCTCCTTAAAAAGCTCAGCTGCTTCAACACCGTAAAGATCAGAGACTACAATATTCAACGCTGCGCTGCCGGCTTTTTGAATCTCCGGTAATGTATCATCCTGAGTAAAGAAAGTATTGACTTCAAATCCCAATTTCTCAAGCAGCAGGCGCAATCCTTCGAGGTTGCCCCGCCAAAAAACATCCATAAAGGGGACGATTCCCCATAGATTGACTTTGTTTTTCTTTTTCTCCAGTCCTTTAGTGAGATAATTTTTAAACAAAGATTGCAGCACCAATTCATAGCCATAATAAGAATTCCCCTTAAAGCCGCCGGTTTCCGCGTGAATTATGGGAACTCCTTCTTCCCGAAACTGGTTAATCACCGCCCGGACATCATCACCGATGATTTCCGTAACGCATCCGGTGATGACAAAGTACAACTCTCCCGCGATGATATCCAAAGTATGGCGGATCTCTTCCCGGAGCCGGTCAACCCCGCCAAACACAACCTCTTTCTCCTGGACATTGGAACAGGGAACATGTAAAGCGCCGCAATAACCGCCGACTTGCAAGCCACTGCCGCCGTTTTGGGTCCAAGTAATATTTCCGGCGCAACCAGGCGCCGCATGCAAAACCGGAATGGCTCCCGGTAAAGCGGTGATGGTCTCCATGGCGCCGCCCAACGCGCAAAAATAACGGGGACGTTCAATGAAGTTAGGCATGGTTTACTCCTCCTTGAGCTTTGATGTGGCTGAACGGTTCGGCCTCATACCAGCGTTCATGGTAGGGCAAACGAATATATTCGCAGGCTTTGCGGTTGAAGGATGGATTTTTCAACTGGCGGTAAACCCGGCGGGCCATTTCATAAACCCCTTTATAACCGATATAATTCAAACCGGTATTATAAATAACATGGGTGGCGATGCCGAGTTTGGCTGCGGTGGCATTTCCGTTCCAGTGTCCCAAAAACAAGTCCGGTTTGAGTTTTTTCAGCAGGTTCGCTTCCTCAAACGGTTGCGCATTGGCGATATTGACCACATAATCTTGCCCTGCGATTTTGGACAGCTTCTCGTATTCGATCTCGGCAAACTCATCATGATGGAAGGAACGGATTCCGACGATTTCGAAACCGAGTTCGGTCAAGAGATAAGCGTTAGCGAAAGCCCGGATCTCGCCGGCATTGATAAAAGCCTTTTTCCCGGCAAAGAGGGGTTTGAATTCCGCCAAAGCCTCTTCAAGTTCCGCGACCTCCCGGGCAATAATATTTTCCGCCAGTTCCTCCAAGTGGAAGAAGGCCGCCACATCCCGGAGCCAGTGGTTGGTATTTTCGATGCCGATGGGCATATGTTGCAAGATATAGGGTACCCCGTATTTTTCCTGCAGGTGTTTCAAGATGTAATCATCGTGAGTGGGACAGGTGCTGATGGATAAGGCCGCATACTTCACCCGGTACATCTCCTCCGGTTTGCTGAATACCGGGAAGATATTGACTGACAATCCCAGTGAACGCAGCAGTCTTTCCAGCTCTTGTTCGTCCACCCGGCCCATGGAAGAAACATTCATCAAATTTACAGTTCTGCTTAAGCGATGTTTCTCTTTCAGGTCTTCCAGTTCATCCGGGATGATCCGGGTTTCTTCTTCCGGGTCATCCAGCAGATTCCGTCCCAGCGAGTGATAGACCGCATCATAGGCAGTGGCCCAAATCTTGGTTTTGAAGCCTTCACAATGAACCGGCAGGATTTTGGCGCTGATCTCCCCTTGCAATCTGGCGGCTACCCCATCAATGTCATCGCCGATGATCCCGGGGACACATCCGGCCACTACAATAATGGTTGCCGGACGATAACGCCGGTAAGCTTCCCGGATGGCGGCTTCTAGTTTGGGTTCCCCGCCGTTAACAACTTCCGACTCATTCAAAGCAGTGGAGAGCCATAAAGCATCCTTCACCCGGCCCCAACGGATATTTCCGCCCGAACGAACGTTGGCATTTTGAGAGTGGGCGCAGGAACCGCAGCCGATAGCCCCGTGAAGTATAACCACACTATCCGGGAGGCTGTTTAACATCGCTAAGCCGGGCAATAAAAGACAGATGGAACCTTGGGTAAAACTGCGTTCCTGGTCGGCGATGCAACCGCCCTGCTTCCCTTTAGCCAAACCACAAATACTCCCGCCATATGCAATACGAGCTTGCAAGCGGTCTTCCCGTTTCGGCGGCTCTTTATTATCCAGATAACTCATCCAATGATCCCTCCGCAGCTTGAAATTTTGATTTTGATACTTATAATAGATTCTTTATATTACGTTGCATATAATGTTACAAGACTTTATTTAATGTAACTTAGTGTTATGGGCCGTTTCAATCATCGCCTGAATGTTGGCCAGGGGAACTCCGGGCGGAATATCACAGCCCGGCATTAATATATAACCGGGGATGCCGTTTGTTTTCTGGATACACTCCCGGCAAGCGTCGATCACTTCTGGAACCGTTGCATTCTGCATAATCCCTACCGGGTTCATGTTTCCGGCCAAAGCGATTTTACCGCCGAGTATTTCTTTGGCCTTGCTCAAATCCACTTTATAATCCACCGAAAGAACATCGGTGCCGCTCTCCGGGATTAAATCCAGCCGGTTGGTAATATTGCCGCAAATATGAATACTCACAAATACTCCCTTTTGATGTAATTTGGCCACAATTTTCCGCAAATAGGGCAGGACAAACTCTCTGAATTGTTCGCGGGAGATGAGATCTCCGGAGGCGGACGGATCGGCGATGGAGATGATTTCTACTCCGGCCGTAATAAACGGTTCCAAATATTGATAACAAAGCTCGGTGGCAACCTCAAGTACCGTAAAGACGGCTTGCCGGTCTTTATAAATGCTCCGCATCAACTTTTCAATCCCGTAAATATGTCCCGCCAGGGTGAACGGTCCCCATTGACTGCTGCCCACCAGCGCCTGCGAACCTATCTTTTGGCTCAGGATTTCAGCCGCCTGCCACAGGCTTTGAATATCCTGGTCTTCCTTAATACGTTCCAACCGGATTCCGCCAATCTCAGCGAGACTGTTCAATAATGGCTCTTGAATATCCGGTGCGCCTTTGGTCCGGAATTTAATCTTGCCGCCCAAGGCTCGAATGGCTAAATTATGATATCCGGAACCAACCCAAACCATATCCGATTGAACTTCATCATAAGTTTCGCTAATAATTTGGGCGTTTAACTCCGGCTTGCCCAGAATATCCCGGAGTGAATATCCCCGGCGGTTAAAGGTCCAAACTCCGCCCGATAAAAGCGCCACCGCAACCCTGGGTGTTTCTTCCCGCCGGATGGTCTTTATAATAATTTCTTTGGCAATCATCCCTAAACCCCCATTATTAGTTATCTGGTTATCTAGTGGTTGTAACTAAAGAATAACTATCAAACCTCTTCAAATCCCAGGCACTTCACAAATACGCGATCAAAATCCTGATAATCGGCTAGTTCGATCCGGCCTACCCGTTTCACTAAAGCCTTCATATCCCGCCGGTAGTTTTTATTGAGCAAAAAAGCCTGGCCGCCTGATTTGGAGGTATTTCCGACCATTTCGACTTTTCCGTCGAATTCCGCCGGCAAAAGGCCCAGATTGATTAAGCTCTTCACCCGCAAATGATAGCCAAAAGAGCCGGCAATCAATACTTGCTCAACCTCGGCAGCAGTTATGGCTTCATTGGCCAATAAGAATTCAATTCCCGACCGAATCGCTCCCTTCGCCAATTGGACTTGACGGATGTCTTTTTGCGAAAGCCATACTTGTTCAGATAAAGCAAACACCAGCTTTCCGTCTCGCCTCGTCAGTCTTTCTTTGATAAATTCAGGAAACTCCATACTTTTCGGATCTTTCAGTTTGCCGTTTTTATCGATGACTCCATGGGCCACCAACTCCCCTACGATATCCAGAAGGCCGCTGCCGCATATTCCAACGGATTCAGCTTCACCGATTGTTTTGATGATGATCCCATCAAGGGTGATTTCGAAGGACTCAATGGCTCCAACTCCGGCCCGCATGCCATGGGTGATATTCATTCCTTCAAAGGCCGGGCCTGCCGCAGTAGATGTTGCTACCAGTTTTCCGTTTACCGCCAATACCATTTCGCCATTGGTGCCGATATCCACAAACAGGGTAATTCCTTCCCGTTCATGAAGTTTACAGGCCAAAATTCCCGAAGTGATATCCGCTCCCACATAGGATGAGATAATGGGCGGAAGATAAATCAAACCGAATTCAGCAATATCCAAATTGAATTCAATCGCTTTTAAATGCCGGGCGCCGTCGATTACCGGAGTGTACGGATATCTGCCCAAACTTTCCGGATTTACATTGGCCGCCAGATGCAGCATACAAGTATTGCCGCTAAAGACTACTTCATAGATATGGCTTTTTTTCACCTGCGCCTGCTTGGCAATTTCAGTGATCATCCGGTTGATCTCCTGAATCGCTCCGGTATACATCACCGCCAACCCCGCTTTTTCCGAGGCGAAACGAATCCGGGAAAGGACATCCTGGGCTTGCAGCGCCTGGGGGTTAAGGGCTGATCTGGAACTAAGTTCATCCCCGGTGTTGAGATCAATCAACGCCGCTACCAGCGTGGTCGTTCCGATATCAACGACCACCCCGTAATTTTTAGCGGCGGAATCTCCTTTTTCGGTCCCCAGGAGCTGGCCATCCATATAGATTAAAGTAGCAGCCAGCTCGGCATCATATTTTTTGCTGATGGAACAGTCGAGTTCCACCGCCAAACTCTGCCCTTGATCTAATATTTTCAGTCCCTGAGGGGCCGTATTGGGAATATCATCAATGATAACATCGCTGTAAATCTCCGTTTGGCAAGCCAAAACCATGCCGGACGCCAGGGTTCTGTTTGAATGACGGCTGGCCTTTTGAATTACGTTGCTATCCGACTGAACACTCATCCTTACCAGACATTTACCGCAAGTACCGGCTCCATTACACGGCGATTCAATCATGACTCCGGCTTTTCGGGCCGCTTCCAAAATCGTGCTCCCTTTTTCAGCCTGAACTGAGACTCCGGCCTGTTTAAAATCAACTCGCACCATGGCCGGACTCCTTTACCATATTGGTCAGCGCATGAATATTCGTTAGAGTAGTGGAAGTACTTAAACCACAGGCAGGCGAGATAATATCAATCTCATCCTTGAGCAATCTGGCGGTTTGTTCGGCAATTTTATCCGTTGTTCCGAATTGCAGGGTATAGGTACTCAGATTACCCATGGTTACGATCCCTGGATATTCCTCCTTCAATAAACGCAAGTTAACCAAAGCGTCTGTACTTAACGCATCCGATTGCAGTTGCGGCGTCAAATGCTTTACCGCCTTCATATCGCCGCAAATATGTAAAATAACCGGCACTCCCAACTGATGAATCTCGCTGATAACTTGGTTGAGATACCGGACCGCAAATTCTTCAAACATTTTAGGTCCCAGTATTTCTCCGGTAGCAGTGGGATCTCCGACGGCAATGACGGAAATGCCGCTCTCCACTAATCGTTGGGCATAGCTCACTAAAAAACGGCTGACATAGTCAAGCACCCGGTGGGCATGTTCCCGGTCTTTACGCAATTCCTTCAGGAAAGTAATGGGATCGACAATGGAAGCCGCGGTGCTAATGGGCCCGGTCAAACTACCGATGACCGGAATATCCGGATACTTGCGGGCCAGGATATAACCGGCCCGGGCTACCGTGTTAATCCGGCCGGAATCCATTAAACCCGTCAGGTTCCGGAATTCCACCCGGCTCACCGAGGGGAAGACTTCCCGGGCTATTTTAGGTTCACAGGCGAGGGTGCCGAAATTAATCTCGCTCCCCAGCACTTCGGCCTCCACTGTCATGCAAAAGGGCAACCCCAGATTCTCAAAACCGGTATTTGCAAAAACATCCGCCGCCAGATCCGCCATTAACTCTTCCTCATGATGAGCGGCGGGCAAAGTATGCCCGGTTCGTTCCATCACGTCAACAATAGCGGCGTTCATCATTCCACCCGTACAGATCACCGGCGGACGGTCGACTTTTTTTCTTTGGATAGCCCTGAGTAAACGTTCCTGCGGACTCAAGTCATTCATAGCGATTCTCCACTATTCCAACTAATTTTACTAAAAGATGAAACAACTTCACCACTGAGGTCACTGAGAACACAGAGGATTTCACCGGCTATTCTTTTCATAATAATGATTTACTCAGTGCCTTCTGTGTACTCTGTGGTGAATATCAAGTATTTCTAGTCTTACGACATACTCAAACCGCGATCTCCAATGCCAACTTTTGAGCTAATCTGGCGGCCTCCGCCGCATCCTTGGCATAACCGTCCGCCCCGATCCGGTCGGCAAAACTTTGTGATATCGGACCGCCGCCCACCATGACCACAAACTTTTTCCGGATCTTTTCCGCTTCTAAAAGGCGGATTACTTCGGCCATTCCATCCATAGTGGTGGTCATCAAAGTAGATAAAGCAATCACTCGGGCGCCAACCTCTTTGGCCTTGGCCACAAAAGCTTGCGGCGGGATATCTCGTCCCAGATCGATGACTTCAAAGCCCGACGTCTCCAGCATAATCTTTACCAAGTTCTTGCCGATATCGTGGGTATCACCTTCAATCACACCAATGACCACTTTAAACTTCTCCGCTTGCTGGTCGACTTTAAGATGAGGCTTTAAAACCTCCAATCCGGCATACATGGCATCCGAGCACATCAGCAATTCCGGAATAAAATATTCTTCTTCCTCAAACAGCTTCCCGGCGCGGTCCATCCCGTCGGCCAGCCCTTTTTCGATGGCTTCATAGGTATCGTAGTTTTTCGTTATCACATCCTGCGCCAATTCCACGGTACGGGCTTCGTCCATATCGACTACCGCATCTGACAATTGGACGAATAATTCTTTTTGGTCGGAACTCAATCTATACACCCCTTATTTATAAGTTTTTTTATATGTTTAGTAGGAATTAAGTTTGTAGTTATCCAATTCTCAAGTTTTCTAAATAATCCCCCACCCCGGCTCGTCGGGGCAATCGAAAAAATAAAAATACCATTTTACCACAGAGGACAAGAGAACACAGAGTATTTAGGCTCCGAAGCCTTGCGGTTACTCCCCCATCCGCAGATGACCTTCCGCAGAAGAGAGAGTGAGCCACATTTCCTAAGCAGATATCCAGATAACCCGATAACTAAATTCTAATAACTGTTTTTCATTCCTGGAATAATTCAGTTGACAAATAACGTTCACCGGTATCCGGCAAAATCACTACAATTGTTTTTCCTTTATTCTCTTGCCTTTTGGCAATCTGTGTTGCAGCGAACGCTGCAGCTCCTGATGAGATACCGACCAATAACCCTTCAATTCTTGCTAATTCACGGGATGTCTCAAAAGCCTCGTCATTTTTGACCTTGTAAATCTCATCAACGATCTCCCGGTTGAAGATGCCCGGTACAAATCCGGCCCCAATACCCTGAATCTTATGCGGCCCTTTGGCTCCGCCGGAAAGGACCGGCGAATCATTCGGTTCAACCGCAATCACTTTTACCGCGGATTTTTTCTGTTTTAACACTTCACCAACACCGGTAACCGTTCCTCCGGTTCCAACACCACTGATAAAGATGTCGACGGCGCCGTCGGTATCCCGCCAAATCTCTTCGGCAGTAGTCACCCGGTGAATCTCCGGATTGGCCGGATTTTCAAATTGTTGGGGAATGAAAGAATTAGGTATTTGTGCCGCCAGTTCATCAGCTTTTCGAATCGCTCCCGGCATCCCATCCGGGCCCGGTGTCAGCACCAACTCCGCTCCCAGCGCTTTTAGAAGTTTGCGCCGCTCAATGCTGAAGGTCTCCGGCATGGTCAAAATCAATTTATAGCCTTTGGCGGCAGCCACAAATGCCAGGGCAATACCGGTATTACCACTGGTCGGTTCGATGATTACGGTATCTTTGCTGATCTTTCCTTTATCCTCAGCATCTTTAATCATGGCATATCCAATCCGGTCTTTTACACTGCTCAAAGGATTAAAATATTCCAATTTGACGATAAGCCTGGCCTCCAAACCATTTGCTTTATTACAATTGGAAAGCTCCAGCAATGGAGTATTACCGATTAAATCCGTTAAATTCTTAGCAATTTTTGACATTGAATTCCCTCGCTTTATATGTTGTATTTTAATTCCATAAAATCCGATAAACTTAGTAGGTTATTTAATCATAATATTACCCTGTCAGCCAAGTTTTGTCAATATCTACGTAAAAATTATTGGTTTACATCAAGATCCTTTTGCGGCAACTGTTTTAATGCTTCATCGATAAAATCGGGAATTGTAAGAGCCCGAATCCCATGCTCCGCCAAAACCTGTTCCGCTCCCGGCCCAATCCGGGCCACTAACACCGCCCGGCAATCCGTCAGTAATTTAATGGTTTTTAAATGTCCGCTTTCATCCGCTTCTTCCGAATTGCACGAAGGAACATTCGGCCGTAACTCGACAAATTGATATCCGGTTGGACCGATCTCAAAGATCAAAAATTGCCTGGCCCTGCCAAAGTGATCATTTACATATTTGCCGTCGGTACTAGCAACCGCAACCCGGTATGACATCATCATCAATCCTTTACTCTAAAATTAGATAGTACTTATCTCAACTCATTCAAATCATAGGGAGTTTCTTGATAGACGTAATAATTGAGCCAATTTACGTAAAGGAGATTGGCATGGCCACGCCATTTCACTATTGGAGGTTGAGTGGGATCATCATTCGGATAATAATTTTTCGGCACCTTAACGGACAAACCTTTGGCAGCATCACGGTCATATTCCCATTTTAAGGTTAACGGGTCATACTCCGAATGACCGGTTACAAAGATATGACGCCCGTCTTTCGTGGCTACGATATACACGCCGGCTTCAGCAGACTCAGATAAAATCTCCAACTCCGGAACCTTTTCGATATCTTTCCGCCTAACTTCAGTATGCCGGGAATGCGGCGCCAGAAACACATCATCAAAACCCCGGAGTAATTGGACATATTTTTTACAGACCTCGTGGGGAAAAACCCCGAACATTTTGGCGGTTAGCGGATATTTGGGAATCCCGAAATGATAATAGAGGCCGGCCTGAGCCGCCCAGCAAATATGGTATGTGGAATAGACGTTATGTTTAGACCAATCCATAATTTGCGTCAATTCATCCCAATAATCAACGGCTTCAAATTCCAGTTGTTCCACCGGCGCACCGGTAATAATCAAGCCGTCGAATTTTTGATCCTGAATTTCGTCAAAGGTCGTGTAAAAGTTAATCAAATGCTCTTCCGGTGTATTTTTACATTGATAGCTTTTGGGCTGCAATAAAACGACTTCGACTTGCAAGGGCGAGTTGCCGATTAAGCGCAAGAGCTGTGTTTCGGTAGCAATCTTAAGGGGCATTAGATTTAAAACGGCAATCTTCAGCGGACGGATATCTTGATGGAAAGCCCGGGATTCAGTCATTACGAAAATATTCTCCTTGTTGAGCGTTTCAACTGCCGGTAAGTTATTCGGAATTTTAATCGGCATGTAAATCGTCTCCTCCCCATTTGTAAGTGAAAACCTCTTCCCCATTTCGAGGAAGAGGTCGTATGATCATCATAGTCCTATTCCTCTCATCTCTCAGGTCACCTCATTCTCAGGTTTCCCTGCAGGAATTGGCACCTTGATTCTTTGCGAGCGCAAAGAATAGTTGCCGAGGGTTCATCGGGCCAGTCCCTTCCCCTCTCCGGATAAGAGCACTTGGTTATTTGTTATTATATATGACTTTAATTATAAGAAATTTCGTTTATTTCGTCAAGATAAAAACTTGTTAACAGATTTACTTAATTATCCTTAAAAGCTTGCTGAAAAAACAAACTTTTGATGGATAATACTTATCTGACTTGAAAATGAAACCAGCTTATGTTAAAATTTCTATTAATCCAATCAAATTAGTGGGAATGTTTATTTTTTTATCAATTTTGGAGGTCTGATCATGGAAACTGGAACAATCGCTGTGAAACGCGGCATGGCCGAGATGCTGAAAGGCGGAGTGATTATGGATGTCACCACGCCGGAACAGGCCAAAATCGCCGAAGATGCCGGAGCGGTATCTGTAATGGCCCTGGAAAGAGTGCCGGCCGATATCCGGGCGGAAGGCGGCGTTGCCCGCATGAGCGACCCGGAGATTATTCAAAAAATCATGGAGGCTGTTACCATCCCGGTCATGGCCAAAGCCCGGATTGGACATTTTGTGGAAGCCCAAATCTTAGAGGCACTGGAGATTGATTATATTGATGAAAGTGAAGTATTAACACCTGCGGATGAACTATATCACATCAACAAACATCAATTTAAAGTCCCCTTTGTCTGTGGCGCCCGCAACCTGGGTGAGGCCTTACGGCGGATCGGCGAAGGAGCGGCCATGATCCGCACCAAAGGAGAAGCCGGGACCGGCGACGTGGTTGAAGCCGTCAAACATATCCGGACGGTTAATGAAGAAATCCGGAAGGCAGTCAATGCTTCCGACGAGGAGTTGATGACCATCGCCAAAGAATTACAGGCCCCTTACGAGTTGGTGTTGGAAGTCAAAAAATTGGGCCGTTTACCGGTAGTTAATTTTGCCGCCGGCGGAATTGCCACTCCGGCTGATGCGGCTTTGATGATGCAGTTGGGTTGTGACGGTATCTTTGTCGGTTCCGGGATTTTTAAATCCGATAATCCAGCCGCCCGCGCCAAGGCCATTGTTGAGGCCACCACCCATTACCAGGACTTCAAGCTGCTGGCGGAGGTATCCAAAGGAATTGGAAGCGCCATGCGGGGAATCCACGTTGGGACGATGAAAGATGAAGCAAAAATAGCCAAGCGGGGTTGGTAACATGTCCAAGCACAATTTAGCCTTTACGGTGGCGGATGAGGTAGCGGCCATCGGCTGGACCGGCATTTGTTTCCGCATGGACGGACTAAAAAACCGGGAAGCCGATCCGGAGTTCCACCAAATCAAAGCGGAAACCATCCGGAAGATCCTGCCAACTCTAACCCGGGAACAGATAAAAGCTGATCCGGTGCTCCAGGGATTCAAACGTATGCATGAAGCCATCAGCCATTCCAGCCGGGAGACTGTTTCCGCTCCCGAGACTTTACTAAATATGCTGTTACGTACCGGCAATCTGCCGCAAATCAATCTACTGGTAGATATCTATAATTTAATTTCGGCAGAGACCCGTTTGGCGCTAGGCGCCCATGACATAAACCGAATTCCCGGCCGGGTAGAAATGCGCTTCACCAACGGCACCGAAAAATTCGTACCCATTGGAACAGCCGAACCCAAAAAAGTCCGGCCCGGGGATTACGCCTATATCGACAGTGACAATGAGATTCTCTGCTGGCTGGAAGTCCGGCAAGTTGAAAAGACCAAAGTCATCCTGGATACTACTGAATGTTTTTATATCATTCAAGGTAACACTGAAACCAGTGCGGATGATCTGCGTTCCGCCGCATCCCGGCTCATCGCTTTGACCAAACGCTTTTGCGGCGGAACGGAAACTGTGATCTACGTTCCGGGAGAAAGCTATACCTTTACTGCGTTCTAGGAGTCTGGGCGCGGAATAGGTTCTCGGATATGATAGTATAATCTAACACAAAATATTGTGGTTCTAAGCCGCAAAATGTGTTATTCGCACAGAATCCTAAAGGATTCAGCTTCGATTTTGACGGTATGCCGGCAAATGCTTTGCTGGAGTCTCAGCCACCGTGTACCTGCTCGTGGATATCCTCATGTTCCTTAAAATCCCACGGTTCAAGACCCGCCGAAACCCGGTAATCGTTAATCGCCTTACGAACGGCGTCTTCCGCCAGCACCGAACAGTGCATCTTAATGGGTGGAAGCCCGTCCAACGCTTCGGCAACCGCTTTGTTAGTCAACTCCCAGGCTTCCTCCAAGGTCTTGCCTTTGATAAGCTCCGTCGCCATGCTGGACGAAGCGATGGCTGAACCGCACCCGAAGGTGTTGAATTTAACATCCTGAATGCGATTATCGACGACTTTTAGATAGATCTTCATAATATCGCCGCATACCGGATTTCCGACTTCACCAATACCGTTAGCATCCGGAATTTCACCCACATTTCTGGGATTCATGAAATGATCCATTACTTTTTCGCTATACATCATGGTGCAACCAACTCTCTTTTTTGATATTCCCGCCACAAAGGCGACATATTGCGCAATCGGTCCACAATTCCGGGCAATACCGCCAAGACCCGGTCCACGTCTTCGTCAGTAGTTCCGCTGCCCATAGACAGCCGGAGCGATCCGTGCACAATCTCCGGCGGCACACCGATGGCTACCAGGACATGAGACGGATCCAGGGAACCCGAAGTGCAGGCACTGCCGCTGGAAGCGCATATTCCCACACTGTCCAAAAGTAACAGAATAGACTCGCCTTCGATAAACTGAAAACAGACGTTGACATTTCCCGGTAATCTGCGTTCATCTGCCGGGCCGTTCAACTTGGTGTGCGGAATTTTTAAAAGTCCTGCAATTAACCTCTCTTTTAAACGCAGAAGTTTGCAATTCTCCCTTTCCAGCTCCGCTACCGCCAGTTCAATGGCTTTTCCCAGACCCACGATGCCAGCCACATTTTCCGTCCCGGACCTCCGGCCCCGCTCCTGTCCGCCACCATGAACCAGGTTTTCAACCTTAACGCCTTTTCGGATATAAAGTGCCCCAACACCCTTGGGTCCATAGAATTTATGAGCCGCCAGGGAAAGCAGGTCGATGTTCAAATCCTTGACGTCCACCGGCACATGGCCTACCGCTTGTACGGCATCGGTATGAAACAGTATTTTTCGCTCCCGGCAGATGGCACCAATTTCCTTGATGGGTTCAATGGTGCCGATCTCATTGTTGGCAAACATCACCGATACTAAGATGGTCTTATCAGTAATGGCTCGTTTCAGTTCTTCCGGGTTTATAAAACCATATTCGTCCACCGGCAGATAAGTAACCTCAAACCCGTTCCGTTCTAAAAACCCACAAGCATGCAAAATTGCGTGATGTTCGATCTTGGTAGTAATGATGTGATTGCCGCGTTTCTTGTGGGCGAAAGCTACACCCTTTAATGCCCAATTATCCGCTTCCGATCCGCCTCCGGTAAAGTAAATTTCATCTTTTGCGGCATTTAGGGCCTTGGCAACTCTTTCACGGGCGTTTTCAATACCCTCCTGGGTCTTCCGCGCGATTGAATATATGGAGGACGGATTACCAAAATAGTCTTGCGTATAAGGCAGCATCTCCGCGGCAACTTCCGGTTTCACATATGTAGTTGCAGCGTAATCCATATATACGAGTTCTTTTTCCATCTTTCCACCTTCCCGATCTTCTTTCAATTTGTTATAATCCACCACAATATCCGCCAGGGCTGTCGATTGAAATACCTGATCAATGCTATCCTTGATTTTAACCCATAATAACCTGGTCGCGCAACAATCGATGTTGCTGCAATTTGCTTCATCGATACACTCGGAGATTTCAACCGAACCTTCAAGAACATTCATAATATCGGAAACGGATATTTCGGCGGGAGGTTTATTAAGTGAATAACCTCCCAAGGCACCGCGCACGCTTTGGATCAAGCCCGCTTTACGAAGCTGTGCAAATAACTGTTCCAGATAGTATTCCGAGATATTTTGCCGTTCAGCAATGACTTTGATCGAAACCGGTTCCCCGCCATAGTTGATCGCCAGATCCACCATCGCTTTCATACCGTAACGGCCTTTGGTCGATAACTTCATTCCACCGCTTCCTTTATAAACTTGACTAATTTAGTATACTTTAATTTTAATAAATCATACTGTTTTTGTCAACATTTAAATATGTAAGTCCACAAATATTTAAATAATACCCGTAAAACGTTGCTGCCGATAATTATTTTAGTTGTTATTCCGAAATAAAATCTCGAAGTAATCATGAAATAAAAAATAGGTTTCTAATGAATGATTATCTTTGTTATAATCAAAATATCTTTATAATTTAGGAGTAAATATGGATTTTGTCACTTATGGATTAAACCCGGGTCAATCAAGTTCGGACCTTTATTACCACGATGCAGCCGCTTTCACCGATCAGGTGTTGCTTCAAGCTGAAGACCGCTTAGCCTCACTTACCGGAGACTTTCAATCATTTCTGGCGGAAACGGATCGTCAAAGGCCGCGCACCAAGCCCGAGTACATTTTTGAGCTATTGGTTATGGGAACTCTCTGGCGAATTTACGGTAAAGCAGCTTATATTACGCCCAGGTTCTCGATTTGGATTTTATCCATTCTCGCTGGCCTTCGTCAACGGAATAATTGTTTAAAACCGGTGGCAGACTTTTTCCGAGGAATATTACAGCCCTTTCTGTTAGTATCAACCATGGAACCGCCGGAAATCCCCATTCCGGCTCCGGGCGGTTTCAACAGGTTATTGAATTGGCTCAAGGCAACCGGGGAATTCAACCAGGAGGTTAAACGGCTCCAGGCATGGCAAGACTATTGGTCGCAGCAATCTCCCGCTATAGTATCCGAAGCTTTCATGAATATTATTGAGTTTGCAGCTTGGTTTGAACTAAAGAGCGCAGCAGCTCTCGGCAAATATACCATGAATGTTGAAAAATTTCTACACCAAAATCATTTTAAACGAAGATTCCGGGAGGATTATTTTTTCTGTGGCCGACGCCGAGTTGAATACCACTTGAACATGGTGGGAGCCGAGATTATGAACCGGGCCTTTCGCCAGGAGTTTCGTAAAAAAAAGCGGAAGGTTCTCATCTTGCCGTCTTGTATGCGGAATAATCCCGGTGGTAAGTGTAAGGCGATTAAAGCGGATCTCGGCTTAAAGTGTACAGGCTGTACCGCCAAATGCCGGGTAAACCGGTTAACCGGGCTGGGAGTAGACAATGATTTTGAAGTATACGTAATCCCTCATGAGTCATCCCTTTTTAATCAAGGCGTGGAAAAACCGGAAGTAAAAGCGGATTTAGGAGTGATAGGTGTTGCCTGCGTGCTGAACCTGATCGCCGGCGGGTGGAAGGTCAAGGCGCTGGAAATTCCTCCCCAGTGTGTATTGTTAAATTATTGTGGCTGCAAAAATCATTGGCATACTACAGGATTTCCCACTGAGATCGACATGAATCAGTTGTTGAGAGTGCTGGGCGATGCCGATTTTTCTTTTTAAGTTGTATAAGTTGCTTAACTGTCGAACCGCTTGACTCTCTGCAAAAACTGTTTGGTTCTTTCCATTTTAGTTTGATCAAAAACTTCAACCGGACTGCCGTCTTCAATAATCAAACCATCATCCATAAAGATGACGTGACTGGCGACCTCTCTCGCAAAATTCATTTCATGGGTGACTACAATCATCGTCATGCCTTCCCGAGCCAGGGATTTCATCACCGCCAGCACTTCGCCCACCAGTTCCGGATCAAGCGCCGAGGTTGGTTCATCAAACAAAATCACTTGCGGTTCCATGGCTAAAGCTCTGGCTATACCCACCCGTTGCTGCTGTCCCCCCGAAAGCTGGGACGGATAGAAGTCCATTCGATTGGCCAAACCGACCTTAGCTAAGAAATGGACACTTTTTTGATAAGCCTCCGCCCGATCCAGCTTTTTAACAATGAGTAAACCTTCCATCACGTTTTCCAAGGCCGTTTTATTCTTAAATAAATAATAATGCTGAAAGACCATGGCGGTATTGCGCCGTACTTGGATCATCTGTTCCCGGGAGACTTTTTCAGCCTGAATAACCAAATCCCCAACCTGAATCAACCCTTTGTTCGGCCGCTCCAGAAAATTGATGCAGCGCAGCAAGGTGGATTTGCCGGAACCGCTTGGCCCGAGAATGGTGACTACTGCGCCGCGGTTTACCGTCAAATTAATATTTTGCAGCACTTTGGTGTGGTGGAAGGATTTTTCAATGTTTTGCAGCCGAATCATATACTCCTCCCCCTTTCAAATTGTTTGACCCGTTTCTCCAAGCGAATGACAGTTCTTTCGACAATGATACAAATTATCCAATAAATTAAAGCGACCACAATATACACTTCAAAGAATTGCAGCCCACGGGCGCCCAAGATTTTGGCCTGACCCATCATTTCAACCACTGAGATCATAAAAGCCAGGGAAGTATCTTTAATTAGACTGATTACAGTATTGCCGAAACTGGGCAAAGCCACCGCCAGCGCCTGTGGAAAAATGATCCGGCGTAGCCCTTGCCAGGTGGTCATCCCAATGGATAAGGCCGCCTCCATCTGGCCTTTATCAATGGCTTGAATCGCTGCGCGGATGGTTTCCGATAAATAGGCTCCCACGTTCAGCGTAAATGCGAAATAAATAAAAACAATGGCTGGAATACCATTGACATCTATATTCCAGCCGTAGTAAGTATGGGCATAGTCAAGTATTTTGGGAATTCCGTAATATGCCAAATAAATCTGAACCAAAAGCGGCGTCCCCCGCATAAAAGAAAGGTAAGTCGAGGCAATTTGGCAGGCCACCGGAATTTTGTAGATCCGGACCAATGCCGAAATTAAACCCACAATTATGGCGAAAAACATTGAGACTATCGTGATATTCAAAGTAACCGGAACTACTTTGAGGATTTCAGGTACAATCGAAATCATAAATTGAATATCAAAAATAGGCTTCATCGGATCATTTCCATTCTATTTTAGTCAAAATGATTTATCGGGTATAATCGGCTCCGAACCATCCGCTGGACAATTTGACCAGTGTTCCGTCTTTCTTGAGTTCCGCATCGGATAACGGAACGATATATATCTTTGCCCTTTTGGGATATTTTTCGGGAGGAAGCAACTCCTCTCCGATTCCTTATATCGCGTATTCCGGTTGGGGCATGGAACTGGCAAGATGAAACTTCTCCAGCAGATTCTTACGAAGCGCCATAAATTCAGCGTCACCCCTCTGTCGGGGTCTGGGCAGATGGACATCCAATATTTCGCTGATTTTACCGGGACGCGGCGTCATAATGACGATGCGGTCGCTTAAATAAATGGCTTCATCCACATCATGGGTCACCAGGACCATGGTCGTACCGTCGTTCTCCCAAAGCTCCAGCAGCTTATCCTGAAGATCGGCCCGGCTGAAAGTATCCAAGGCGCCCATGGGTTCATCCAGTAGCAACGCCACCGGCCGGTTGATCAGTGTCCGGGCAATCGCCACCCGCTGCGCCATACCGCCGGAGATTTGGTGGGGATAAGATTTTGCAAAGCCATGCAACCCGATGAGTTCAATAAACTGAGCTACATCGGCTTTATTTTCCTGATAAACTCCTCTAGCTTTCAGACCGGCCGCGATATTTTTTTCCACCGTCAACCACGGAAACAGGCTGCCTTGCTGAAATACATAACCGCGCTGCGGGTCCGGCGCGGTGATCTTTTCGCCCGCCAAGAGGATTTCCCCGGCTTCCGGACGATCGAGACCGGCGATCAGACGTAGCAGCGTAGTTTTGCCGCAGCCGGAAGGGCCGATGATCGTAAGAAATTCGCCTTTCCGGACCGTAAGATTAATATCCCTGAGAGCTTCCACCGTGTTATCATCAGTATCCACATAAGTACGGTCAACCGACACGATTTCGAGCAAATTTTCCTGACTCACTTGACCAGCCCCCTTTGCCAGATTAACAAACGGCCCTGGATTAAGGCAATCACTTTCATAATCAGGGAGAAGAGCACCGCCATGATAATAATCGCGGCATACACCTTGTAATAGGCGGACCATGCCTTGGCCCAGTTGATATAATAGCCCAGGCCGCCCTGAGCTCCCATCATTTCCGAGACCACCAGGGTGGTAAAAGCCAGGGCGTTGGCGGTGGTAATCCCGGTAAATATCTGGGGAACGGCATTGGGGAGCGCTACATGAAACAACAGGTAACGTTGCTTTGCGCCCAGGGTTTTCGCAACTTCAAAATAGACCTTTTGCGTACTGGCCATTCCCCGTGCCGTCATAAACGCCACCGGGAACCAAGCGCAAATTGAAACTAAAAATACCCCGCCAATAAATGAATTGGGAAAGACAGTCATCGCAAAGGGGATCCAGGCAACCGCCGGAACCACTCCGGTGATTTTCAACACCGGAAATACCCAGTAATTAACCTTGGCAAACCAGCCTATCAGTATCCCGGTGCCAACACCAAAAATGACGCCGGATAAAAATCCAAAAAAATACAGGCGCAGGGAATAGCCGGTATTGACCAGCAGAAAGTCACTCTCTTCCAAAATAACTCCCAGCACTTTTGAAGGCCCGGGAAAAAACGGCATCGGCAAAATATCCAATTTGGTACTCAGTAAATCCCATACGGTAAGAACAATGCCCATCGCAAAACGAAAGGACGCACGACTGAGGAATTTGGCGCGTCTTTCACCGTCAAACCATGAAAATACGGCGATACCAAAGTACAGTACGATCAAACCAAGCAACCCCAAGCGGTAGGCCAGATCATTGACTTCCTGTGTGCCCGGAACCTTAAAGCTGACAACTTCCGCCACAGCGAATCCAATTAAAGAAAACAGCGTTCCAACTAAATATTTTTTATTCGGTACCGTACTTTTCGGACCCCGGCCCCGGTTTGAGACCGGAGCCGGGGCAAAATTTTTTACCGCCATGTTGTTCATCGCATACCTCCAAATGCCGAAATCATTACAACTTTACCTTGTAATAGATTTGCTTCGCAAATTTTTCGGGATTGGTGGTTTTGAGATAACCGACTTTTGAAAGTTCTTTCACAAAATAAGTCACATCCGCTTGAACATTGGCCGGACCGTGGCTTTGCGTCTGTACGGTCGGATACTGATAGCTTTTTAATAAACTCACGGCCAATTCTTTATCCGTAATGGACGAATATTTCTTTTCCGAAACGATGGTTGCGGCTTCTTCCGGATGGTTATGAATCCAATCCTGCGCCTTGTGATAAGCCCGCAGGATTGCCGCTACCTTGCGGGGCTCTTCTTTCAGCACCTTTTCGGATGCATAAAGGAAGCAGCAAAACTTACCGGCGAAAAGCGGATCCGTCCCCAAATCAAAGATTTCGCGAAAGCCCTTGTTCTTCACCGCCAACGATCCAAACGGGTCCCAAATGGCTGCGGCGGCGATCTCGCCTTTTTCTGCGGCCGCAATTTCCAGATTGCCGTCCCCGTAAGGGACAAATGTCACATCTTGGTTGTTCTTAGCAACGACGCCGTGGTTCTCCAGCCATAAGCTTGCCACCTGAAAAGGAGTCCCACCAATTTCATCCACGCCGATTTTCTTACCCCTCAAGTCTGCGGCGGATTTAATTGGAGAATTTGGCGGAACGATAATCTTTATGCAACCAAAGTGCAGCCCATCCACGACTTTAACCTTCAAGCCTTCCTCAATTGAAGGGAAAAATTGAAAATCACCGTTCACGGTAGGAATAGTCCCGTTGTTCAACCCGATTTTTCGGGTTTCGAAATCGGCGGTAACCAAAGTGACATCTAAACCTTCCGCGGCAAAAAAACCTTTTTCATAGGCGATGTAAGTGGGTGAATTGCAAAGAGCTCCGCTCTTGCCGGGAATAGTGACTTTCCCATACTTATACTTGGGACTTGCAGCCTGAGTGGCTAGCGACATAACGGCTAGCGCCAGAATGAGCGCCGCCACCCTAATGATTTTTTTCCAATTTTTCACAACCAATCTCCTCCTTAATTTTAATTTCAGGCCAATGCCTTTTGAAATGCCTGCTCCAGATCGGTAATCAGATCGGCCGCATCTTCCAGCCCGGCCGATATCCGAATCAGATTTTCAGGGATGTCGGCCAACGCCTTTTCATCCGGTTCCAGCTCTCCGTGGGTGGTTTGCGGTGAATTGACGATCAGCGAACGCGCATCACCGATGTTGACGTGGTAGTGGAACAAACGGATCGCGTTCAAAAACGCCTCCCGCTGCTGCCGGGTCCCCTTGAACCCAAAGGAAAGAATTCCGCCGGCGCCTTTTTTGAAGTCACGCTGATAAAGAGCGTGATAGGGACTGGATTGCA
Organism: Bacillota bacterium; assembly: GCA_029974635.1. GTDB lineage: Bacteria > Bacillota > UBA4882 > UBA8346 > UBA8346 > JAEZJQ01. The sequence goes on from JARKQY010000044.1 coordinate 94,560, forward strand.
ATGCCGGATAACGGACCCACTCCACCGCTTCGTGGCCAGATAAATACTCTGCCAGCGTCTGAGCGTTGTGAACCTGCTTAACTAAACGTTCCGACAGAGTTTCCAGACCGATGATGGCCAGATAAGCATCAAAGGGCGAGATAGCCGCGCCGAAGTAGTTGAGATAATTAAAACGAATCCGGCTGGTAAACGGCGCAGCGGGAAACACTTCCGGAAAACTGCGGCGGTTGCCGTCCCCGTCCCGGAGGGTATAGTATTTTTCGGAAAACTGTGGAAATTTGTCTGATCTATAGTTGAACTTCCCGTTTTCCAAAACCAGCCCGGCGATGAGGTTACCATGTCCATTCAGCCCTTTAGTGGCAGAATAGACCACAATATCTGCGCCATGGGCAATTGGATTGTACAGATAGGGCGTGGCCACCGTATTATCTACCACCAGCGGAATACCATGCTCGTGGGCAACCTTGGCGATGGTATCCACATCCAACAAAACTGTATTGGGGTTGCTGATACTCTCGATGAAAACCGCCTTCGTATCGGGTTTAATCTCCGCCGCCAGCGCCGCGGGATTTTCGATGTTTTGCGCCAGGTCGAAATGAATCCCGAATTTCGGATAAATCTTTTTAAAGCTATCCGCACTGCCGCCATAGAGGTAGGGGGAGGTCAGGATCCTGCCACCGTCTTCGGCCAGATTCAGTAAAGTATAACTGATAGCCGCCATGCCGGAAGCCAGAGCAATCGCCGCGCTTGCTCCATCCAGCGTCTTAAGGCGTTCTTCCAAAACGGCTACGGTCGGATTGCCCACCCGGGTGTAGAGGAATCCGATTTCTCTCAAGCCGAACAGGTTAGCCGCATTTTCCACATCGCGAAAATCATAGGCCGCGGTCGCATAAATCGGCGGCGATACAGCGTACTTGTGATCCTTTGGCTCATAGCCCGCCCGGACTTTTTGGGTATCAAACCGATACACGGGGGTAGACACCTCGTTCGCCATGGGTTCTCTCCTTTCGTCCTTGAGTTTTGGTGCCATTCGTCATGTTTTAGATACATATCATCTAACACCACATCCTTCCTCTTCTCAGCGTCATCGATAGGTGGCTAGAACCGCGTCATAAATATCCTCAATCACCCGCAGCCCGCCGGAGAATCCAACGTAATGGGTGGTCAGCACCAGACGATAGGGCGACGGCGCAGCGGCGGACAGAAAATCATAATTCTTTTCTCTGGCCAGTTCCTTATCCCAGCCGCTGCCAATGATCAACCCGCGCCCGCCGTGGGAAAGTCCCCGAATAATTTCCTGCGTCCGGCCGGCATCAGGCTCAAATATCAGCGGTATATCGCGCTTATCGGAGGTAGTCTTTAGTTCCGCTCGAATCTGTTCCTGAAACTTTTCCGGCGTATTATCCACAATAAACTGCTCTTTCGGAACAATTCCCACCTCATGCAGGAGGAACTTGGACAGTCCAACTACATAACCGGCGTCATGCAAAATGTGGACATGATTGGGCAACCCATAACGGAATTCCAGCAGAAAGGTGGCCAGATTATCGATTTCCTCATAATAAGCCTCACGTTCCCGCCGGATAAATTCCGCGGCGGCGGCTTCATCGATCTCCGCGTGCCGCTCTGCCGCAAAGGTCAACACTTGCCGCAAAAATCGCTCAGTTTCATTGGCGCCGACGGGAATGTGCGGAAACTGTGTGTATGGCTGTCCATAGCGTTCCTCCAGATGTTCGGCGATGGGCTGGCCATGCCACGGAGCAACCAAAATATTAAAATTGGCCCGGGGAATTCTTTGCCACTCGTTAACCCCTCCGGATTTGGGGCCAAACAGCACCTGGACCTTGAGGCCGACGCCTTCCAACAGCCGTTGGTATTCACCGAGATTGCCTTTCCAGAAAGGATCTTGATATGGTAATGAAGCCAACAGATTCACCGTGTTTTTCTCGCTTCGGACAGGGTTTTCGCCGTCAAATAAGCTGACATATTGGTCAATGATGGCGTTTACCACTAGGCTGTGGGATTCAAAGTTGTTGCACTTGAAGCCTGGGGTTTCCACCGCCACAATGGGCCTGCCTTCAGCGCGAAATTCCGCCACCAGGCTTCCCACATCGTCACCTACGATTCCGGCCGTACAACCGGTTAAGACCACCTGCAAATCGGTATCCAGCACCTTATAGGTATTGGTTATGATCTGCCGCAGCCTCTGAATACCGCCAAAGACTACCTCCTGCTCGCTGAAATTGGTACAAGGAGAAGTGCTGCCGCCGGCATAGCCCGTGGAACGCTCAAAAAAGCCTTGAATCATATTGCCGCAACCGGGGCCGGAATGGAGAACCGGTACAGCTTTGGGTATGGCCACGACACTTTGCAGCGCGCCAATGGCGCAGGTATAACGCTCTTGCTCAATAATTCCGCTCATTTACAGGCTCCCCCATCCAAAAATGTATCCGGCTCCTGGGAAAGCCACCATTTCGTATAAGGATTGACGGCATGTTTTTCCAGATTTTTTACGAATTCATCGTTTTCAATCGTTTCTAAAATCCGTTCGCCGTAAGACAAGAGGCCCTCATAGCCCATACTAAAATGCTCATCGCCAATTAGAAGCGAAGGGATTCCCAGCTTCGAACCCCATAGAGTCATGCCGCCATGCCTGGCCAGCAATAGATCCGGGCGTAAGCGGTGCAGCGTGTTTACCAGTTCAAATTCCTGCTTGTTACAGATATTGAAATTCGGCACATCGCCGTAATCTTTTACACTCTGCGCCAACATATCGCTTTCCTCACTGCCGTTATCATAGAGCGGATCATGATGGAAGAGGGCCGCGCCTTTCACCTCTAATCCAAGCTCGCCCAATATGGAAAGTAACGCGTGGCCGTGCCCGGCTCCCGCCGTCACATAAGCGGTTTTTCCCTTTAGCTTTTCACGCAGGGCAGCGATTTTGGGCAGGTAATCCGCCTTTTTGGCCGCGATAAGCTCCTCTGCCTGTTTTTCCTGGTGTAGAATTTCCCCCAAAGCCCGGAACCAGCGGTCGGTTTGGGCTACTCCGTAGGGTGGAGCGGCTTTGATTTCCGGTACTCCGAATTCCTGTTCCAGCGCAGCGCCCAGATACGAGCCGAGGGTGGGACACGCTTGAACTGTGGCGGCGGCTTCCGACGACCAGGTAAGGCTCTCCACCGTGGAGTAAGGGGTGATGTAATTTGGCTTTGCGCCAAAGGCTGCAAACCACTCACTAAAAATATCCGAACCCCAGAAGTTAATCACATTAATGACATCGGTTCTTCTGGCGCGGGCGGGCTTGATCAATTTTCGGGCAATCCCGTGATAGCTCGCATCAAAGCCAGTCGTCCACACTTTGGACCGGAACCCTTCACAGAAAATTGCCACCACCGGGATTTGGAGTTCCTCCTCCGCCTCATTGCAGACGCTTTCCACGTCGTCACCGATGATTCCAGCGGCACAGGTGGTCAATACAAAAATGGCGTTAGGATGAGTACGCTCGTATACTTCACGAATACCTGCCGCCAGCTTTTGTGAACCGCCGAATACAGTGTCGGTTTCCTGCAAATTGGTGGAAAAAATTTTGCGCTGGGTTGGTTGCTCCACTCTGCGCAGCGGAGAATTGACCCGGTAGGTGAAAGCAAATTCATGAAAACATGATGAGCAGCCCACCGGACCGTGGCTGATGACTGCCGCATCCTGAACCAAGATCACCATACAGGCGGCCTGCGTGACGGAACAGCCCAAGCACTGGGAAAAAAAACGGTTTTTATCCTTTAATCCACAACGTGAGCCTTTTACCAGCTCTGTGGCGCTACCCTGAAAACCGGTAATGGAATTAAGCCGTATTTCTCGGATGGATACATCAGGAATCTGCAAATTAATATGACTCATCATTTCCTCCCGTTCAAACTGATTCGGATTTGGTAAAGTCGGCTAGCCGGTCGCCATCTGAACCTTCAACGTATCAAAATCAAAGCTCATTTGGGTATATCCTTCAATAAGTACAAAAAACACAATCCGGTATCAGGGAAAATCACAACGTTTTTCTTAAAAAAATAAAAGCTAAGTCATCCGCTACCCACTCCAATAAAAGTAAATAGAAATGACTTAGCCTCCAGTTTTCTGGTCAGCTTCGTTTATTTCATTGTAAATTTAATTTTTAGTAAACCTATATGTTTAATAGTAATTAATCAAATTCATCATACTCCAAGTGTCATAAGATGTCAATAACTATCTCTATGATTATGAACCAATTATATTCTCATTTATATACTATTGGGGTATGGGTACCACTACTGCGCGACTATAAGGAATAAGCAGTTGTCGAGCAGGATCGCGATCAATATCATTCTTATTTGGAAAATCACGGGGATAATATGACTTCAACACGGTCTTCTTACTTCCATCTTTCAACAGTTGGCCTTTTTCAACATAATTTCCAGAATGATTTTATCCGCCTCCAACGTGCCCTGGTTGCCAAGCCGGCAAAGGTTTTCAATCGTCTGCTCGGGCTCATTTTCGACAATACCATCGGTAGATTGGATGGTGATTCCGCGCTTGGCAATGAGAGCCGACTGAATGGCGGCACTGGTGCAGGTGGCAATTTTTAGGGCACAACCAGGTTTGGCCCCATCACAAAGCATGCCGGTTATATTGCCCAGCATGTTTTGAATGGCCGACTTGATTTCCGCCAGACCTCCGCCCAGCAAGTAAGTTATTCCGCAACCGGCACCAACGGCAGAAATTGTTGCGCCACAAAGCGCAGACAGCCGTCCAAACTTTAGCTTGATATAGATCGTGATTAAATGGCTGATAGCGACAGCCCGGATCATTTCCGCCCTTTCAACCTGAAGTCTTTCGGCAAAAGCAACCACCGGAAGTGTTGCCGAAATACCTTGATTGCCACTCCCTGAGTTACTCATGACCGGTAAAACACAACCAGCCATCCTGGCATCCGCTCCGGCAGCTGTTAAAGCAATGGCATATGTGGCGGCATCGTCTGATAATACGCCGTTTATCATATTCATTTTAATGGTTTTCCCCACTTGTAAGCCATAAGGATTGAGCAGCCCTTCCAAACCGATCTTCAGATTCAAATCAATGCTGTCCTTAATGATATCCAGCTCCCCAATAGCGACAAGATGTATAAATTCCCATATGGAGCCGAAGTTTAGAAATTCTATGTTTTCCGCTTCTTCAGATAGGTCCGCGGAGCAAACCTGATCCTTTTTGATAATCCGTCCATCCGCTTCGATTAAAGTCACGTTGGTATGGGCATCTTCAATGATAACCCTGGCATAGGATTGGTTGGTTTCCACTATGACTTCGATATACAATTTCTTGGCGGAATCCGCGATCCTTACTGTTACAACACCCTCTTCAATCATTCTTTTGGCATTAGCAAGATCTTCTTTCGTTAACCCCGTCAATAGTTCAAGATTCTTATCCGGATTACGAGCTAACATCCCCAGAGCTGCCGCTAAATTGATACCACTGCTGTCCGTTCCCGGAATGCTCACGGCCATTGCATTTTTTATTACATTGCCGCTGGCTGAAACTTTAATGCGGGAAGCAATCTTGCCTTTGACATGTTTCCCGGCAAGCGCAGCCGCAAAAGCGATTGCCACCGGTTCCGTACAGCCAAGGGCCATCACCAGCTCGCGATTTAGAATAGCAAAAAATTTTTTCTTTTCCATGGCTAACCCTCCTTTAAAAATACCCCCCTAATTAGGGAGGTTTCAATTTTATCTGCTTTCTTTAAAATCTACCTGCGTTTTAAATTCAGGTTAATCTGCTTTGCGGAAGCGATCATGGTAAATGAAGCCTGCAATGGATTAAAATTTAAGTACTAAAATAAAATCACTTTTTACTGTTAGCCTGAATAATACTTTCCGCCTTTTCCTGCATATTGGGATATAAATTATCGAGTACATACTCTTTTCCTAAGGTAGTAGCAACTCTATACCTGGCACACTTCGTTTTGTCATTCTCACAATAATTCTTTTTATACAAGCGTCCCAAGGCACTGTCAATAGGCATTTTATCATTATAAAAAGGACACTTCTCCAGGTTTTCGCAACTCATTTTATCCCTTTCCTCTCTTTAAGCTTGGTTAAATATATTATCGGTAATTAAAATCATCACCTTAACACCGGGTTTCCCATTCTTCAATCTAACAGCCGCTATCCGCCGATTTACCGAAATATCCCCGTTATGGGTACTTTTCCGGCAACCTTCGATTTCCAAAATATACATCGTTAAACACTCTTCCTTCCGAAATTTATCCAATGTATAAAATCTAAGCGGAATAAATATCCAACTCACGTTTTCAATCACAATATGCCGGGAAATTTGATAAACCTGCTCCGTCAAAAATAATCCTCTTCAACTCTACCAAGCATTATTTCAGTATAATGGAAATTTGAGCCAGGTTTTCAGCAAAATGACACCAGATCATTGCTTTAATAAATATGTTATCTGAATTATATTGAAGGATATCTTTTCTTTTCAAAGAATATAATAACACGATTTTAAAATTAGTAATACAAAAATCATTCTTACGTTTCATGAAGCTATTTGGGAAGGCAATAAACGCTAAGCTTCTTGTGATTATCAATTTTAGAAATGAGGTACTGAATAACAAATGGAACGAAAAATTCACCGGTTCAAGCTTCTGTTGATGATTATTTTCATAAGTGTCGGCTGTTCGGCGATTGGTTTGGCTCAAGTCAAAGACACCGTTTCAATCAAAGACATGGCCGGACGGGAAGTCCGGGTTCCGGCGCCGGTCCAAAAAATAGTGGGAATTGAAGCGGGCGCTTTGCGGATCCTGGTTTACCTTGATGCCGCCAAAATGGTGGCCGGAGTGGAGGATACCGAACGGAAGGATATTACCAAGCCCTATCTAATGGCCCATCCGGAACTGGCCAAGCTTCCCTCCATCGGGCCGATCCATGGCGGCGACGCCGAATTAATCGCGGCCCGAAAACCGGACGTGATCTTTTGGACTTCCGCCATTAGAGGCAGCGCCGACAACTTGCAGCAAAAAACCGGCATTCCGGTGGTGGTCCTGAACTATGGCGATCTGGATAACCAGAAAAGCGTCTTTTATGAAGCCCTCCGGTTGACCGCCAAAGTTCTGAACAAACAATCCCGGGCCGAACAACTTATTGGCTATATTGAAGCCACCATCAAAAATCTGGGAGACCGAACTAAAACTGCACCCAAAAATGAGCCGGTTTACGTGGGCGGAATAAACTACCGGGGGTCCCACGGAATCACTTCGACCGAACCGGAGTATGCTCCGTTTCGCTATGTCAACGCCAAAAATGTAGCCGCCGGAATCGCCCTGGAACATGTTTTTATTGAAAAAGAAAAGTTAATCCAGTGGAATCCCGCCAAAATCTTCATCGATACCGGCAGCTACCATCCGGTCATGAATGATCTGGCCGCTGGTTCGATTTTGGCTCAAAGCCTGCGTGCGGTTAAAAACAGTCAGTTATATACGGTTCTGCCTTATAACTGGTATACCACAAACTTCGAAACGGTGTTGGCCAACGCCTTTTACATCGGGAAAGTCCTTTATCCGGAACAATTCAAGGATATCAATCCCGCAGCCAAGGCTGACGAGATTTACGCCCAGTTCGTCGGCAAAGGGGTATATGCCGAGATGAAGAAAATGTACGGCGGATTCCGCCAGATTAAAATAAGGTAAACGTCATGAATCGCGTTTTAACCAAATATCAAACTCATTTACAAAAACGGTTTTTTTTCCTGGGAATTACCCTGGTTCTGTTGGCGGTTTTCATCGGCATCGGCATTTCGCTTGGCTCCAGCCGGATTCCCTTTCGGAAAGTGCTGGCCATCCTGACGGTAGAACCGGACGAGGTATATGCCCGGATTATCTGGAGTATCCGGATTCCCCGGGTGCTGACGGCAGTAATGGCCGGAGCCGCCCTGGCCGTATCCGGGGCGGCCATGCAAAGCATTTTGAAAAATCCGCTGGGCTCTCCTTTTACGCTGGGTATCTCCCAGGCGGCTGCTTTCGGCGCCGCCTTCGCCATCATTTTTTGGGGCGGGGGCAGTATCCAAAGCAGCGGTTCCGATGCGGTCATCCTGAACAATCCTTATCTGGTGGCCAGTTCTGCTTTTCTGGGGAGCCTGATCGCCACCGGGATTATCTTGCTGATGGCCTATTACCGGGGGGCCACGCCGGAGACCATGGTCCTTACCGGAATCGTGGTCGGTTCCCTGTTCACCGCGGCCACCACTGCCTTGGAATATTTCGCTGACGATCTCCAATTAGCCTCCATCGTCTTTTGGACCTTTGGCGATCTGGGACGGGCTTCCTGGCGGGATTTTCTGATTCTAGCCGGCGTCACCATCCCGGTCACCCTTTATTTCACTTGGAATAGCTGGAATTATAACGCCCTGGATGCGGGAGACGAGACGGCCCAAAGCCTGGGAGTGAATCTCAACCGGGTCCGGAATCGCGGGATGGTGGTTGCTTCCCTGGCCACCGCCCTGGTGGTTTCGTTCTTCGGAATCATCGCCTTTGTGGGACTGGCGGCCCCCCACATGGTCCGGCGGATCATCGGGAGCGATGAGCGGTTTTTGATCCCCGCCTCCGCCCTCTTTGGCGGATTATTCCTGCTGATCGCGGATACGGCGGCCCGGACTGTCATCGCCCCGGTGGTCTTGCCGGTGGGCATCCTCACCTCCTTCCTGGGAGGACCGTTGTTTTTGTATCTGTTGATTAAAGGCTTGCGGAGGCGGTAAACATGAAACTGCAAGTGCGGGATCTCCGGTTTGCTTATCAGAGCCAACCGGTGCTCAACCAAATTGTGCTGGAAGTTGAGACGGGCGATTTTGTATCCATTGTCGGCCCGAATGGTTCCGGAAAAAGCACTCTGCTACGGTGTATTGACAACATCTTGAAACCTAAAACCGGCACAATTTTGATCGACGGCCAAAATATCGCGGCGCTGAGCGGGACGATCCTGGCCCAAAATATCGCTTATGTCCCCCAAAGTGAAGGAGGAGGTTTTCCGGCCAATGTCTTTGAAACGGTGTTGATGGGCAGAAAACCCCACGTTGCCTGGTCGCCCGGACGAAACGACTTACAAAAAACCGCCGCCGTCATTGAACAGCTCGGTCTGGAGGAACTGGCGCTCCGGGATCTCAGTCAACTAAGCGGCGGCCAGCGCCAGAAGGTATTCATCGGGCGGGCTTTGGCCCAGGAAACCGACCTGCTCCTGCTGGATGAACCCACGGCCAATCTGGATCTGAAACACCAGCTTGAAGTGCTGGAGTTGCTTAAAAAACAAACCCGGAAAGGCATTGCGGTGGTTGTCGCCATCCACGATTTGAATCTGGCGGCCCGCTATAGCAATAAAGTCATCATGCTCCGGGAAGGGGCGATCTTCGCCGCCGGAGGCACGGAAGTATTGAATCAGGAGAATATTGAAAAAGTTTATGAGGTGAAGGTAATGATTATGAAGGAAAAAGACCGGCTGATCGTGGTTCCGGAAGAAACGGCGGGTGAACAAGTTGGCTGAAATCCTGGAGATTGGCTTGGTGAAAAGCGCGATTACCGCCCCGGCTGATCCTTTTTTCATGCGGGAGCAGGAAAGCTCCATTCTGGTGAATGCGGCTTATGCCGAAGGTTTATACCGGATTGAGGAGAACGAATATTTAACGGTGGTCTTTCATTTCCATCAGGCGGAAGGTTATCGTCTGAAAGGACCCCGTTATGACGATGAAGTCACCGGAGTCTTTGCCTCCCGGAGTCCCCGCCGTCCCGGCACAGTGGGAGTGACCACCGTCCGGCTGCTGGAGCGGAAGGGAAATGAACTCCGGGTGAAAGGGCTTGACGCCATCGACGGCACGCCGGTACTGGATATTAAGCCCTATACCCCGTCGCTGGACGAGACGGAACAGGGACAGGTCAAGCAGGACCGGGAGATTCAAAGCCCGCGCCAGGAGATCGTCCGGGCGATTCGCCGCCATGATTTACGTAGCTTACTCCTTGGCGCCGGAAGCATCCACGGCCATTTCTGCCCCGGTCTGGCTCTGGGAGTCATTGCCGGAGCATACGGCATGCAGGAATTCGGTCTGACCAACGATGGTATGGAGGAATTACTGGCCGTTATCGAAATAAATAACTGTTTTTGCGATGGCATTCAATATGTTACCGGCTGTACTATCGGGAATAATGCCCTGATTTACCGGGATTACGGAAAAACAGCGGTGACGCTTTGCCGGAGAGATGGTCGGGAGTTGCGGCTGGCCGTGAAATCCGATTACCGCGAGAAGTTAAATCAGTTGGTTCCCGAATTCGCGCCACTTTTTCAGAAGGTGGTAACGGAGCGGAAGGGTGATGAAAGCGACCGAACGGAATTTAAAAAGGCTGCCGCCAAAGCCTCCTTCAGGTTATTGGAAATGCCCCGGGAAGATATCATGACCGCTGCCGCGGTTAGGATAACCATCCCTGAATACGCGCCGATCCGGGAGAGCATTGTCTGTGAAAACTGCCGGGAGAGTGTGATGGGAAGTAAGATTGTAGAACATCACGGGAAAAAACTTTGCCGGGCCTGCACGACTGACCGCTATGGGGAATTAAACGGGGAAGGAATTGAAAATAAACCCTAATCACTGTCTAGATTAGGGTTTTTCATTGCCATCCCCATTTCGATTCTGGCCGTGCCGCCAACACTTGCCGCCGCAGAACCGTTTTCCTCCACCGAATTGACAGGTTATTTCCTTGGAACCGCAGGATGGGCATTCATAGGTTCCTTCAACAATCTTTTGAAAATTCTCGTAGCTTTCCTGCCATTCTTTCTGGCAATCCTGGCATTTCACCGGACAGATATTGCTGGTGAAATTGCCCCCTTCAATCCGGATTGCCTTACCGTTCATTAAGGCGTCGGCTACTTTTTCCCGGGCGGTGTTTAAAATTCTTTGAAAGGTCTGCCGGGATACCTCCATTTTTACGGCGCAATCTTCTTGTTCCATTCCTTCCAGATCTTTAAGCCGGAGCGCTTCCAGTTCCTCGACTTTCAGGACATTTTCTTCGATTTCACATTTGGGGATGCCGGTCGGGATAAAATAACGGACGCCGGGAATAAAAGAAACCTTGCGCCATTTTACGGGTCTAGCCATTGTTTCACTTCCATTCGGAATGATCCTAATTTTAAATCCATCTTACCATCTAACGTTATCTTACTGCAAGTGGTAAGCAGTACAATGGATCATTCCAAAAAAGAAATTTCCTGTTAATGTCCGCCACAACTGTCGGAATGCTGATGTTCATGGCAAATGCTTCCGGCGGATTTCAGTTTCCCGGATAAATATTCATCGATAATTACATCTATCTTCCCGGAAGCCCCGGTAATCACTTCAATCTTCTTTTCGTTAAAAATCTGAACCGCGCCGTCCCCCATTCCGCCGGCAATAATTACTTTAACTCCCTGTTCATTCAGAAAATTAGGCAAAAAACCCGGTTGATGTCCCGGATTGGGGATAAATTCCTTCTTTTGAACGACCATTGGATTCGTCTTACTTGCTTGAGAGCAATCATAAATCGTAAATCCTTCACAATGTCCAAAATGCTGGGAAACGGACTGCCCATCGGTAGCAATCGCAACTTTCATCTTTTAAACTCCTCTCGTTTTTATAATGCTTGCCGCAATAATTCATATACTTTCGGTAATGCTTTAGCCAGAGCAACTGGTTTCAGATTCTGATCAGTCCAGGCGTGAACCGTTACTCCCGATGCTAAAAATTTTTCATTGCCCGGTTGATAAATTTCATAAGAAAATTCGGTTTTAACAGCGCTTATTTTGGCTAAAACGGTTCTGACAAGTATCTGTTCGCCAAAACGGATCGCCTGTTTATAATCGCATTGCAACCGGACCAGCGGCAGTAAAATTCCTTGCGCTTCAATCCCGGTATAGGATGCGCCGATTTTTTGAAAAAAATCCATCCTGCCGGCCTCAAACCAGATGGGGTAATTGGAATGATGGACGATTCCCATCCGATCAGTTTCCGCATACCGGACTGTCAATAGTGTTTCCGCGCTAATCAAAAGCCCCAACCACCTTTTATAAATTTTTCTTACTTCTCGCCGCAACAGCTTCCGGGAATACATCCTGCCAGCCGCTCGCTTCGTCCGCAACATAAAGACTCCTTTGGTTCCGGGACAACGGACGAAAGTTTCCCAATGTTAGCCGCGGAAATCTTTTTCTAAAATTTAGTTCCGCCGCAGAGCACACATGCTTCATCAACCATGTTTTCATCTACTTTTTGCAGCAACTCCAAGATATTCCCGCACTTGAGACAGACATACTCGTAAATCGGCATTCCTAATCTCCTTTTGAATATTTAGCATTTGCCCATTAATATTCTATTTTAATTCGCAGTGCCTGTCAATCGTATTTTTTTAAATCCCGGATGTCATTTAAGAAGTAACTTGACTCCGAAACCCAATCCTGTTATATTTATTACGGGCATATGATGATAATCTTGTTTGGGAGGTCCCGATGCGTTTAACAGTCCTGGTTGATAATCAAGCCGCCCGAAATCTCCGCGCCGAATGGGGATTAAGTATTTTCATCGAAGCGGATAACCACAGGATTCTTTTTGACGTAGGGGCTTCCGATTTATTTCTCGCGAATGCCGCCCGTTTAAAAATCAATTTCTTGGAATTGGATTACCTGGTCCTATCTCATGGTCATTGGGATCATACCTGGGGTTTGGAGGGATTACTAAAGTTATATCTAACGCCAGGATTGCCTCTAGAACGACGGCCTACCCTCATTGCTCATCCCTTGGCATTGCTGCCGAAATTTCGGAATAACGGAACCGGATACGGCTCTTTAGTGCATGAGTCAATTTTAGAGCGCCACTTTCAAAACAACCTTTGCAAAGAGCCTCTCTGGTTAACCGATCATCTCGTTTATCTCGGTGAGATTGAAAGGAAAATCGAGCGAGAACAGGTTATGGGAAAAACCATTATTTCCGGCGTCTTGACCGATGATTATTTATGGGATGACACCGCGCTGGTCTATAAACACCGGCAAGGTTTGGTGATTATTACCGGCTGTTCTCATTCGGGAATCTGTAATATCGTCAGCCAGGCGCAAAAAATCTGCCGGGAGGAACGAGTGCTTGATATCGTCGGCGGCTTTCATTTATTAAACCAGGACCCCGGACGCCTGCAAGAAACCGTCTTTTTCTTTAAAAATTTAAATCCCGGACAATTACACCCCGGTCATTGCACTGATTTAGATTCAAAAGCAGCCTTAAGACAAGTCGCCATGGTAAAGGAATTGGCCACTGGCTTGCAATTGAACTACGATTAAATTCTTACCCGTTAATCTTCCTTAATAAATTTGCGACTACTCCCTCGAAAAAACCGCCGCCGATCAAATCGACCGTCTCAATCTTCCCTTCGTCGCTTAACTCAGCCACTTCAGGCATAATGGGTAATTTTCCTAATATTGGAATGCCGGATTCCCTGGAAACATCTTCAATCCGGCTTTTGCCGAATATTTCGGTCTTCTTCCTGCATTCGGGGCACTCAAAATAGCTCATGTTTTCGATCAAACCCCAAATCGGAGTGCGCATCATTTCCGCCATATGAATCGCTTTTTTGACAATTAACGCGACCAGTTCCTGGGGTGAAGAAACCACGATCAGTCCATCGATTGGCAATGACTGCATTACGGTCAACGGCACATCGCCGGTTCCAGGCGGCAGATCAACTACTAAAAAATCCAAATCGCCCCAATCAACTTGCTCATAGAATTGTTTTACCGTTCCGGCGAGCAACGGTCCCCGCCAGATCACCGGGTCATCTTCCTTTTCCAGCAGTAAATTGATGGAGATGATTTTTACTCCTTGAACCGATTCCCGGGGCAGAATGGTTTCGCCAATCACCTCAGCCCGACCCTTGATTCCAAACACTTTGGGAATGCTGGGACCGGTGATATCGGCATCCAAAACTCCCACCTGATATCCCTTGCGGCTCAATCCCACCGCCAGTAGCGCTGTAACGGAAGATTTTCCAACCCCGCCTTTGCCGCTCATTACTGCAATTGTGTGCGTAATTGCACCATAAGGGTTTTGGAGCTTTTCAAAAATGTTGTTTGAATTTTCAGCCATCCGGATCGACCTTTCTATAATTTAATGAAGTGAAGCAACCTGTTTTTTCATACTACCGCTCGAACCTCATGCCCAAAGATTAAAGCACGCAGGCATGTACCGCAACTAAACCTTTGTTATTTATTAATTCCAGTAATTCGTCATCATAAGTGCCCGGTTGGAGCCAGATATTCTTGATCCCCAATTCCGCGGCTTCTTCAATTATCGCTTTACCGCGTTTTGGCGAAACCACCATATTAATAACCTCCGGTTTTCGGGGGAGCGAGCGTAAATCCTGATAGCAACGATCCCCTTCAACCTGTTCATACTTCGGGTTAACCGGATAAACTTCATAACCCCTGGATTTAAGTTTTTTGTAAATTATATTTCCATATTTATTGGGGTCATCATTGGCGCCGACTACGGCCCATATTTTTTTCGCCAGCATCTCTTCAAGCATCATAGATGGATAACCCTTCTCTCCTTCTTTATCTCATCAGCATTATTTTTACCGGAAATAGTTTTTTGATAAGAATCGGAACCAACATTCCGTAATACTTGATTCCTAGGTTCGAACAATTTATTCATTCTCACTCCTCACGTCCTACTTCCCATTCAAGTTTCTTCCAGAGGTTTTCGATCTCCATCGCAAACCGGCGGTTCCCGGCTTCCAGCGGCGTCTTGAACTCCTGCAACGCTTTCATGACCGCCGGATCATACGGGATTTTGCCGATAACGAGAAAACCGTTGTTGTTGCAGAAGTTTTCAATCTCCGCCGTGATTTCGGGGTTTAAATCAAACTTATTGATGCATACCAAACCGGGAATCCCAAAATGCCGGGCCACTCCCAGAACCCGCTCCAGATCGCTCAAACCAGACTTGGTCGGTTCGGCGACGGCAACTACGGCGCTGGCCCCGGTGATGGAAGCGATCACCACGCAACCGATGCCCGGTGAACCATCAATCAGTACCCATTTTTCATCTTTTTGAAATTGGTCCAGCTTCTTACGAACCTCGGTGACCAGTTTGCCGGAACCTTCCGCGCCGATATCCAACAAGGCATGGGCAAAAGTCCCTCTTTCGGTTTGAGCCACATATGTCTGCCCGGTCTTTACGGTTTCCAGGCGGATCGCCCCCGCCGGACAGACAAGCGTACAAGCCCCGCAACCCTCGCAATGCATCGGGATGATTTCGAAAATATCGTTAACCGCGTTAAAACGGCATACTTCTTTACACCGGCCACATTTTACACACATACCGGGGTCGATTACCGCCTCCCTAGCGCCATGGTAATCCTCCATCACTAAAACCTGATGATCCAATAGAATATGGAGATTAGGAGCGTCCACATCACAGTCGGCCAGCATCTTCTCTTGGACCAGTAAACTTAAGGAGGCCACCAGGGTGCTTTTACCGGTTCCACCTTTACCGCTGACAAATGATATCTGTTTCATTTTTTGACGCTCCTTTCCACCTGGGAGTAAACCTCCTGTAACCGGCTAATCCATGCCGGGTCAGCTTGGACCGGTAAGATGCCTCGAGAGTAGTTCTCCGCAATTTCCCGGGAAAAGGGGGTCTCCAACAGGACTTCGATGCCATTTTCTTGACAAAACTCCTGAATCATCTGCTGATTGTTCATTGCTTTATTAATGATCACTCCACCAGGAAGCTTCATCTTTTTAACCAGCGCGACGGCGATTTTTAAATCATGCAGTCCGAAAGGCGTCGGCTCCGTCACCAGGATACAGTAATCACAACCGCCAATCGCCTGGACTACCGAACAGGAAGCCCCCGGCGGGCAATCCAGTATCACCGGCAGACCATTTTGCACCCGCCGCTTTAATTCCCGGATAATCGGAATACTAACGGGTTCTCCGATATTCAAGCGGCCATGCAGAAAAGATCCTCTAGCGTCGGCTTCCACTACGCCAATTACCCGATCGGCTTCATGAATCGCTCCGGTCGGACAGGATAACTGACAAGCCCCGCAATGGTGGCAAATCTCCGCAAAGAGCAATGCTTTGTCTTTAATTACCGCCAGGGCGTGAAATTGACAGGCCCTGGCGCAATTACCGCATCCGTTACACTTTGCCGGATCGACCTCGGGCACCGGCACTTTGACTTCATAGCGCTCTTGCAATTCCGGTTTTAAAAAGATCGCTCCATTGGGCTCCTCGACATCGCAGTCGATATATTGGCAGGAATCCAGAGCCAAAGCCAGGCTGGCGGAGACGGTCGTTTTTCCGGTCCCCCCTTTGCCGCTTAAGACGGCGAGTCTCATTTTGGGCCTCCCATTCCGAAATGAGACGGCACTGTATCTTCAATCTTCTCCAGCGCTCCCTTTTTAAACGCTTCCAGGTTTTTTCGGACCGGGTCCGGCGTACCCCGGTAAACGGGAATTTCCGCCGCCTTTAAGACACTCATGGCGTTAGGTCCCACATTACCGGTAATCACCGCCCCGACTCCCTGGTCCACCATCGTCTGGGCCGCAGTGATACCCGCCCCTCCGGCTGACGCCGCTTGGTTGTCAATCGCTTTAATCTGCATCGTCTCCGGATCGGCGATTAAAAAATAGGCCGCCCTGCCAAAACGCTGGTCCATTATATTTTCCAACGTGTTTCCAGTTGCTGAAACGGCGACTTTCATCGTCAACGTCCTCTCTACTCTTCACTCTTTTGCAGTTCATTCAAACGTTCCTTGGCACTTCTCAGCGACTGCTCCATCATCTCGATCTGATGGCTAAGCATCCGCGTCTCCGTTGCCGGATCAAGGCCATCTGTAGGATAAAATCCCTGATAATCCGACATGGGATGTACAGCCGCCGCAAATCCCGGAAAGCGAGCCCAACCCGGAATTCCGGTAGCCCAAAATCCCCGGCGCAATCCACGACCGCCACCCCGGCCCAAGCCGCATCTAAAAGCGGCATTCATAAAACCCGGCGCTGAATATCCGCCGCAGTATCCAGCAGCCCGTCCGGTCATTGATCCTAACCCGTTTGGTCCGGTACCATCTCCTCTTGGCATCATTCTCACCTCCCGTTTATTTTTATGGGCATATGCTAATATCTTTCAAAAATTATTATATAGTCATTTCGGGCATATGTCAATAATTATTAAAAATCGACCCAGAATTTCAATCGCGGTGTTTACCGAGACTGAAAACCGGATTTATCGTTTGGATTTGGAATCGTATTTGGCAGGGATCATTGCGGCGGAAATGCCGGCCGGTTTGAATTGGAAGCCTTAAAAACTCAGGCGGTAGCACCCGTACCATTGCGGTATGCCGTTTGAAATGCTTCGACGGCAATTCCCGGTACTCAAGCAGAACGAATTTATCGGATAATCCGTATCAAAACCAGGCATGGGTTTCGGAAAGCAGTTTACGAAAGCGCTGGGGAGCTGATTATGAAAAATACTATGCCAAAATAACAAGAGCCGTCGTGGAAACTTCCGGGATCATTATGCTTTTTCACGATCAATTGGTTGATGCGGTCTTCCATTCTACTTGCGGGGGTGAGACCTCGGCCGCCAAAGTGGTTTGGGGTTATGGGATTCCTTATTACCAGAGGATTCGTTTTGGACGAATAAAGCAAAACATATAGTTCCTGGCAGTTTTAGAGAATATTCTCTTAAAGTGTCCAATTCGGATCAGATTTCAATCCAAAATTCCCAGGCGCAATAATACTCTTCCGGGTGTTCATCCGGCGGGCATGCGATACACCGGGTCTTGATCCGGGGATCGATAGCCCGGGCGAAGCCGGAGTACTCCACCAAACCCACTGATTTGCAGGGGAAATCAGACAGGTTCTTTCTTTTACGGGCCGATTGAACGCGGCAATCGTTCATCCTGAAGATGATTTTGTTGGCGTCAACATCGATAATCTCCTGCTCATTCAAAAAAGCATACAGTCTGAATCCGAGCGCTTCTTTCAGGACCGGAATGCCGCCGTTCTCCGGCAGTTGGAAAAGCTTCTTAATCCGTTCGGCCTCTAAAGCCGTAAACTTCTCCCAGGCGGCGGCATCCATTTTAATGGCCGTATCCATTCCGTATTCTTTTTCAACCGCCTGGAACCAGAGCCCGTCATGGGCGAGCCATCGTTTCGCCATGTCTTCAAGCAATATCCGACAACTTTCCGGATTCTCAAGTTTTGAGAGCAGTTTACGGTGTTGTTGTTTTGCCATAACATTCCTTCCCTTCTTGATAATTATAGCGAATCAGTCAACGAAGCCAAAAATTCACCTAGATGCTCCATGGTAGCTGGACTGATATAATGTTCGATACTACAAGCGTCTCGATGGGCAATTTGCGGGTCTACCCCTAAAACTTCATTAAAAAAACATTGTAAAAGCCGGTGCCGCTCTCTGATTCGAGTCGCTTCCCCGGTTCCCAAAGCGGTTAATTCCAGTGGCCCATAGCGATCATGGATTAACAATTTCTTCTCCGCCAGCTTGGTTATAGCCTGATTTACGCTGGACTTGGCCACTTGCAGCCTTTGGGCCAAATCGGTGACCCGGATAATATCATTTTCTTCTTTAGGTGTAAAATAGCTTCCAAATAATCTTCCAGTGACGGGGATATTGCATTTTTCAAAAATCTCATCCTCACTGCTATTAATCTGAGCTAGCCTTCAATGATTCGGCAATTTTTTTACGTTTGATTTTATTTTGGGCATATGCTATTATATTCATACTAATATGGTCACGAGCATATGTCAATCATAATTTGTTATTGCTCATTTTTGAACATTTGAGAAAGAAGATGATCACTTGACGATACTGGAGGTTAAAAAGCTCACCAAAAGTTACGGGAAGTTTACCGCCGTCGACAGTGTGGATTTCACCATTGAACAAGGGGAAATTTTCGGATTTTTAGGTCCGAACGGCGCTGGCAAAACCTCAACCATCAATATGCTTACCGGGTTGTCCCGTCCAACGTCCGGAGCAATCACCTTATCCGGCGTGGACTGCGTTAAAAACATCAAGCAGGCGCAGCGGCGGATCGGCATCGTACCGGATGAGAGCAACCTGTATGAAGAGATGAACGGCTTTGAAAATCTCTCCTTTTGCGCGTCCCTTTACGGAATGGCAAAGGCGAAACGAGAGCGGCGGGCGGGCGAGTTATTGGAAGAGTTCGGGCTGGACGGTACGGGGAAAAAGCCGTTTAAGGCTTATTCAAAAGGGATGAAAAGAAAACTGACCATCGCCGCCGGGATGATTCATGACCCGGAGATCCTCTTCCTGGATGAACCGACCACCGGAATTGATGTGGAGAACGCCAGACAGATCCGGAAGCTGATTTCAACCTTAAACGCCAACGGAACGACGATCTTCCTGACCACTCATTACATCGAAGAAGCCGAAAGGCTTTGCCACCGGATCGGGTTTATCGTCGGCGGCAAGATTGTCAAAATTGGAACGATCGCCGAATTGATGTCCGAAGCCCAACGGGAAAATATCGTACAGTTTGCTCTGGAAAACGAGGTGTCCTCCCTTAAGGAAACTCTCAGCAACGAATTTCCCGGCTTTACGATTGATGTCCTTGACAACGCCGGCGTTAAAATCCATTCGCCTGAAACGGTCAACCTCATGCCGTTTATGAAATTCTTTGATCAACATCGGATCACGGTGCATGAAGCCAAAATTATCCGGCCTTCCTTAGAGGAAGTATTCGTGAAAGTCACCGGGATCGGCATGGATAAGCTGAAAAAAGAGAAGGAGGGTGGCAAGCGATGAACTCTAGCATTGCCTTTTGGAACATTTTTCATAAAGACTTGAGAAACTACTATTTCAAACCGCCCAACATCAGTTGGGGCATTATCTTTCCCATTGCCTGGGCTCTCATGTTCTTTTTACGCTCTCGAAATACCTTGGATATCCGGGATCTTTTGCCTGGAGTGATCGCCATGGCGGTCCTTTTCGGCACGACTTCCCTTCTTTCGGTAACCCTGAACTTTGAACGGAAAAGCCGTTCTTTTGAGCGCCTACTTTTAGCGCCTATTGACTCAAACCTGTTAATGCTAGCTAAGACTATCGGAGCGATCGCTTTTGGCATCATCAACGCTTTTGTCCCAATCATTTTCGCTGCTTTTCTGGCCGATCTTTCCGGCATCAATTGGTTAAATGTTTTAGGTAGCATTGTTTTGATCGCCGTCACCTCGACGTTTCTCGGCCTGTTTATTTCGGTAACCGCCCATGAAGTCTTTGAAGCCCAGACTTATTCTAATTTTTTCCGGTTTCCAATGCTCTTTTTATGCGGCTTATTTATACCTGTCAGCCAATTGCCTGTAGTTTTAAGGCCATTTTCTTATCTACTCCCGCTGACTTACGGTACGGATATTTTAAAAACCGCCATTCACGGGAACGGTTTGATACCGATCTGGATCAGCTTTTTAGTTCTCACTGGCTTTAGCCTAGCGCTCTTCTGGCTGAGTACCCGCAATATTAAAAAGAAGTGGATTTACTAAGTCAAATTACGCAAGCGGCGGAATAGAAGCGGGCCTCGCGGTAAAACTGACATTATTTTTTCCCGCATCATAAAGCTTTCCCAGAGGGATTTCCCGGTCGAGCATTCCGATAATCATTTTGCCGCCTGGTTTCACAATCCGGCGAGCTTCCCGCAAAGCTATAACGGGATCGGCTAAAAAACAGATTAC
Organism: Bacillota bacterium; assembly: GCA_029974635.1. Taxonomy (GTDB): domain Bacteria; phylum Bacillota; class UBA4882; order UBA8346; family UBA8346; genus JAEZJQ01. The sequence continues at coordinate 115,357 of JARKQY010000044.1, forward strand.
ATTCACCAGCAAGACATAGAAAAAATAATCACACCCTCATCTCTCATTTTATACATTTTTTTGTATCATCAGATACCGATTTGTGCCGTAGATTAAAATTGAATTTGTAAAAACAAACATCAATTCAAGAAGCTTATCCCAGATAATTCAAAAATCGCGAAAATCGATAAACCGTATCCGGGCAGCATGAAATAAAAAGCTTTACAATTTTGATCTCTTATTACGGAAGTATTGTTCAAGCCGTAAAAACACCTTAAAAACAGCGGAAAAACGATTCCCTGGAATGTAATCGGAAATAGTCTAAAGGAGTGAAATTGCATGTCAAAGGCTTTGCAGGTAACATCCCAAATAGTATTTTTGATCTTATTTATTATTCTGATATTTAGCGGCAAGGTGCATTTATGGATGGGCGTATTTCTCTCAAGCGTTATCCTTGCTCTTTTTTTCGGGCGTTTTTACTGCGGCTGGCTTTGCCCGATTAATACTGCTATGAAGTTAGTCGCTGCATTAAAAAACAAGTTGGCGCTAAAAAACCTTATACCCCCTTCATCTTTAACCAAACTTCCAATAAAATACGGTGTCTTGTTGCTTTTTATTTTAACATTCATCGTTGTTATGGTTACGGGTAAAAAACTGCCCATTCTCCCGGTATTATTTATCTGCGGCGTCATCCTGACCCTATTTTTCTCCGAAAGCTTATGGCACCGTTATCTTTGCCCATATGGAACCATATTAGCTCTGACAGGCTCAAAAACAAAATTATTTTTAAGGATAAATGCTGACAAGTGCATTCAATGCGGTATTTGCCAGAAGGTTTGTTCCGGGGATGCAGTCAATAAGCAGGACACCTTTTCAATAGATAAAGGCTTATGCCTTTTATGCGACGAATGTCTGCGAAAATGCCCAAAAAAGGCTATTAAATATATTAGAGGAGTATGGGATTAGCTTTATAGCACTAATCGACCTTAGCCTGGCGCTTTTCTGGATGCGTACAACTAATATTAAGAAGAAATGGATTTACTAAATTAAGGCAGGCGGCAGAGTTCTCCGCCGCTTCTTTAATTAAATTCAATAAAAGTTAGCTATTTTCAACGGCAATTACAACAAATACTCCTTCTCCGTAACCGTCTTTAACCGGTTCAATAGCAGTTAAACCTACCGGGTTTTTAAATATCGTTTGACAGATCTTCGGTTGCCCAAATCCCAACTCCGTCAACCATTCCATAACCTGGCCTATGGAATAAAAGTTGGCTTGCCGGTAAAACTCATTCTCATTTTTCTTCAACTCATAAATTCGCCCAACGGGGCTATCCTTGTCAATCATCCCGATAACAAGTCGGCCTCCGGGTTTTAAAACCCGTTGCGCCTCCTTAAGAGATTGGATGGGATTTTGGAAAAAGCAGATAACGGTCACCATCAACACCAGATCAAAGGATCCATCGGCAAAAGGTAATTCTTCCGCTTTAGCGTTATGAACTTCAATTCCGCGTCGCCGGGCAATATCCGCCATCGCTTTAGCCGGTTCCACACCCACTTTAATATTGAAAGGAACGGCAAATCTGCCGGTGCCTACTCCGATCTCCAAAGTGTGGCTATATTTAGGAATGAACTTTTGGACAGCCAGAATTTCCGATTTATAGGCATAGCTATTCGCATCAAACCATTGATCATAATCCACAGCCAACTTCTCAAAGACTTGAATACTCTCCATATTTTATCCATTTCCTTATTATTGACTATGCTATTAAAACAAAGGAAACGACTATTACTTGCCTTGCTTGGGACCAGGCCCCCACATAGGATCGTCTCCGAATCTTTGTTGCCACCACTCGGCTGCCTCGTCCCGCATTTGATCCTGCTGAAATGAATACCGGTAATTGGCGCAATAATCCAAAATCAGCTGGTACGCATTATTAATCTCTTGCATCTTAATTACACTTGCATTATCCTGCTGATTAACATCGGGATGGTATTGACGGCATAAAACCCGGTACCGCTCCTTTATGAACGTCATGGTCGCCTCCTCGGGCAACCCTAAAATCTCTCTGGCCGCTTTTAATTCTTCGTAAGAAAACTCTTTTTTCATAATTCATCACCTTTTACGTAACAAAAAATTATCGTTTGATTGATATGTAAAGATTTTAAATTGGCGGGACTATCTATCCGGTCCAGTATGATAACCATTCCCTTCGCTACGCTCAGGTACAAATGATAAATCAAAATCCATAAATTTTCCTCAGTGAGTATAATCAATAACCCTTACTTTCTCGCCTACTTTTTTCGCGATGGCCTCTTTCATAGCCGTCGCCTGCGGGCAGGCGAACCCGATGGGATTCCCTTTGGTAATGCAGGAAGCTAAGGCAATGGCATCCGCTCCCCGTTCCACCATCTCCGCCGCGCGGGTCACCGCTTTTTTGCCGGGGCAGCCTCCGCAGGTAGTTATGCCAATAAGTTCAATATCTTCGCTAATTCCCTCAAAAGCGCCTTTTTTAGCTTTGATGAATTTCAAATCCGTAGTTGCCGGACACATATCTTCCGTCTGGATACACCTAATTAAACCAAGTTTCATGATAAATACCCCCTAATTACGTTAAGATTCACAGCCACTCAATCTTAGCGAATTCGATATCGCTCTTTTCAACATATATAAAACCCAGACTTTAGCGGGTTTGGTAATAAAAAATATTTCGGGCTTATGCTATTAATTTGTATATTATAGTACTGCTGCGGAAAGATGTCAATAATATTTGAAAGATATTTTGAAGTTGCAAACCAAGCGCCATTCTTTATAGCTATAGCTACGCTTTAAACCGCTTCAGACTTAGCGAATTGGTTATCACCACGACCGAACTAAAGACATGAACGCAACGAAGAAGGGAATAGCGGTAACGTCATTTTCCTAGAATATTTGCTTTTTATTCTGATCGCCTTTACGGTGGTGGTCTTAATCCGGGTGGTGGGAATCATTCTGGTCATCGCCCTATTGACTGCCCCACCCGCCATTGCCAGGCAATTTACACATAATCTAAAGAATATTATGATTAGCTCCACTTTATTGGGAGCCCTTTTTTGCTTATGCGGCCTCTGGATCTCCTATGACCTGCGCATCGCTTCCGGAGCGACCATCATTTTATTTTCCGGCGTCAGTTATCTGGGAGCATCGGTGGTTAAAAAGATTTTATGTCTGTCGCGATCAGTTTGAGATGCATCCGCTTTATTGCGGTATATTTCCCTTGTTCCATATCATTCAGATCGTTGTACGCTACATGCCTTTTCCAAAGATCAGCGCTGCTAGCAGAATTATAAAAACAATGACAGTGATTGCCGAATACAAATAGTCTTCTTCCATTAGAAAAATGATAATGGAAGCCCCCACCCGAAACACCGGAGTAAGGATAAGCAGCAACAGACCGGTGATGATGATTGCAAAGGGCTTTAATAAGAGCAGGCCGGTGATGATCTCTTGTAACGAAATAGGGTAGGTCCCGGCCGGGTAACCGCCCTGCCGCGTTATTAGGAACATGATTAAACCGGCTAATATCACCACAGCACTGGCAACAACGCCCACCCGCAGCATGTTGCTTAAGAGTATCTCCATATTTTCCATTCCAGCGTTATTGTTTTTGTTAACATCGCTCATAATTTAACATTCAACCCCTTCAGCAGCATTTGTAATCCGATATAAAGCAACACCGGAATAAAGAGTTTACGAATCGTTGAACTTTTTAAATTTTTCATTACCCGGGTTCCCGCGGTGGCGCCAAAAAGTACGCCTAACGCGACGGGAGCGGCAATTTGAGGATTAAGGTCGCCTCTCAGGAAATAAACTCCGGCGCTGGCGGCGGCTGTGACTCCAATCATAAAATTGCTGGTTGCCGTAGAAACTTTTAAAGGTAACTTCATCACCATATCCATGGCCATGACTTTAAAAATACCGCTGCCGATCCCTAAAAGCCCGGATACAACCCCGGCCAAATACATCATGCCGAAACCGCGATATATCCCAGTGACCTTATATTGCACTTGTGTGTTCAACATATTATCAAAATACTCACTATGCAGTTTTAAGCGTTCGGCCAATGGGGAAACCGTATTGACTGGGGAAGGTACTTCTTCATGCCCCTTGCGCAACATCGCTAAAGCCGAATAAAGCATCAGCAACCCAAAGATGATAAATAGGGCATTAGGATATACTAACCCGGTAATTAATGCCCCGGTGATGGCCCCAAGGGTAGTGGCTATCTCCAGAAACATTCCCAATCTGAGGTTGATCATTTTGTCCCTGATATAAGCTACCGCCGCACCGCTTGAAGTGGCAATGACCGAAACGATGCTGGCGCCGATGGCGTATTTAATGTTCACTCCGAATAATAAGGTCAAGGCGGGGGTGACGATGATAGCCCCGCCAAGGCCTAAAAGCGCACCGATGAATCCGGCGAATATCGAAATGAAAAAGATGAATATTGTCGTTAAAAACATTTTTCCATCTCCGCATGAAACCTAAAATTTTTATTTACTTTTTTCCGTTTCGGAAATAACTATGCATTACTTTTTGCTTTCAGCCATTCTTTAGCTTTTTCCGGGTGAGGGGAAACCATTCCGCATCCAACCAGTACTGGTCCGCCTGGACGATGACCTCCATTATCAACAGCCTATTGCGGAAAGCGATTTTTTTAGCAACACAACCATTTCCCATTTTTATGTTCATCAATCGCGATATTTGAAAATCCGGCCCGCTCCATCAGTTCTTTAATTTGCACTCCCGTATAGATGGCCATTTTCAGCATCTTGATCCATTGGAAGCTTTTTATTCCGGAATACTTGACAAAACCTTTTAATATCAGTATATTAGTAATTGCTAATATACTAAAGGGTGATATTCTATGAGAAGCAAGAAAAAGTCAGCTTCGATATCCAAGGAATGCGTCGCCTGCGGATGCTGCGTGAAAAGCTGCCTGCTGGGCGCTCTCTCCGTGTACAGGGGCATGTATGCCTTGGTTGATGAGCATAAATGCGCAGGCTGCGGAAAGTGTGCGGATGTTTGTCCCGCGCAGGTCATATCCGTTGCCGCGAGGGAGGCCGCCCAATGCTAAAACAACAAAAACACTGGTATGATTATCTCTGGATCGCCTCCGCCGTTTATTTGACGCTTGGTTTTTTCAATATCCTGTTTGCGTGGCTTGGGCTGATCTGCTTTATTACACCCTTGCTTATCGCGATCGTTAAGGGGAACAAATCCTATTGCAACAGGTTTTGCGGGCGCGGCCAGCTCTTTGAGCTTCTGGGCTACCGTTTGGGGCTTTCCCGAAGAAAAGCGCCCCCGAAATTCCTATGCTCCAGCTGGTTCCGGTATGGGTTTCTGGCTTTTTTTATGACGATGTTTTTTGTGATGCTCTACGCAACCTGCCTTGTTTTCGTCGGCGCGACGCTCAATGAAGCAGTAACGCTTCTTTGGGTATTTAAGCTGCCGTGGAACTGGGTTGACACCTCCTTTGTGGCTCCTTGGATGGCGCAATTTGCTTTTGGATTTTATGGGGTCATGCTTACCTCCACAGTGCTGGGGATGTTGACGATGCTTCTGTTTAAACCCCGTTCATGGTGCGTGTACTGCCCGATGGGAACCATGACGCAGGGAATCTGCCAAATTAAACACAGAAAGGAAAATCCGAATGAAACGCCAAACAAAGGAAATTGCCGGACTGCTGAAGGTTCTTGCCAATGAAAACCGGCTGCTCATCTTATGTAAGCTCATTAAGGGACCGAAAACCGTGAGCGGGCTTGGGGAAAAGATACCGAACATCACCCAATCTGCGCTATCCCAGCATCTGGCGCTTTTAAAGGCCCACGGGATTCTGGATTTTTCAAAGGCGGGACAGAGCGTTACCTATTCCATTGCCGATCACCGGGTCGAACAAGTTATTTCCGTACTGAAAAAATATTACTGCGACAACGAGGAGGATGATCAGGGTTGAAAAGAAAAAGAAAAGGGATTGCCGCCGCCCTACTTCTGCTCGGCATATTACTGGCGTTTGCCTATGTGAAAAACGGTGGCCCTCCGGATGTAACGCAAGGCCTTCCCCAGGTGCAGGCCGGTGTCTATAAAAAAATAACCGCAGAGGAAGCTCATCGAATGATGGAGGAGTCAAACAATTATATTCTGTTGGATGTGCGCACGCCGGAAGAATTCGCGGAAGCGCATATCGAGGGTGCGGTTCTGCTTCCGGATTATGAGATTCAGGACAAGGCAAAGGAGCAATTACCCGATCAAGATGCAACCATCCTCGTATATTGCCGGAGCGGACGCCGGAGCGCGGAAGCCGCGCGGCGGTTGATTGACATGGGCTATGCCAATGTATACGATTTCGGCGGCATCCTCGACTGGCCGTATGACACGGTCAGCGGCGGAATTAAGAAGGAATAAAAATGGAACTGATCACATTGAAGCGAAGGCATTAGGGAGCAAGATGGGTGAGCCCGCCCACATAATTGGCGGTTTCAACCCGTTTATGCTTTCCGACCATGTTCCCAATTTCCTGGTCAATAATAATATATACCATCTGACAAGGGGGTGGAAGCATGATCAATCAGGGATTAAGCATTGAAGATCAGCTTTTGATCGTCCGTGGAAAAATATTGCAGTTACCGATCAATCGCTTTTTAAAAGACCCTTTATTAAGGTATATTGAGCAAGCCATCGATTGTTTTGGGCAAGGAAATGTCCAGTGCGCCGTCAATAATGTGGCGGCAATCGGCGCCAAAATACAGACTTGGCAAATGAGAGCCGCCTGCGTCTCGGCTATTAACCCGTTGTTAGCGGATTTACAGTGCGTGCAACAGAGTTTGCTCCGATTATCACCGGGAAGCGGAGCCACTGGGGCCACCGGTCCCGCCGGTATCGCCGGAGCCACCGGAGCCACTGGTCCGGAAGGTCCGATTGGCCCCACTGGTCTAACTGGTGCGACTGGCCCGGAAGGTCCGACTGGCCCCACTGGAGAAGTCGTTTTGGCTTTTGGATCTTTAAGAGGAAGTAGTGTAGAGACACCTGGGGCAACATTTACACCCGTACCATTTAGTGTGGTTGGACCTTTATCAGATACTATCACAGTTAGTCTATCGGGCAATGAATTAGTGGTAGGAGAAAGCGGAATTTATCAAATAACGATATCTATTAACGCTGAAGCCACTACTGATCCAGATCCAGATCAACCATATCTAAATGCTATTATTACTGTCAATGGTACACCGATTTTTGGCGATACTACTACTTTTTTTAAGATATCTAATAGAAGTAGTTCAACGTTTGTCGTTCAAGCCTCCTTAACAGCAGGGGATGAAGTAGGAGCAAGTATTAGTACGGATTTTCCTGTTTTAGGTTATATGAATCGCTCTTTAACTATTGTTCAATTAAGTAATTAAATGATTTTCAATATTAATGAGGCAATTATGATTATTAATCGGTTTCGCGGGAGGCATTTTGTTAAGTTACTTTCCATCTAGATATTTGGATAAGATATATTCGCTTTAAGGATTTTACCGAGAATCATCAGTCAAGGAAATGAAAAAGCGTAGGTTCTGGACTATGGTTAGTCCGTGAACCTATGCTTTTTTCATGTTTAACGAGGTCCTTTATTTTTAATTAATGATTATACCTTGACGGGTATTAGTATTATTATTTACATACGATTAGGGGTATGAATTTTCAACCCAATAACGATGCGGTTTTGAAAAAGGATTCCCAAAAATGAAATTTGACGGTCACAAACCCCGTCAAATCTAATGTTTTTATATGGTGCGCCCGACAGGAATCGAATTTGTAGAGAGTATTTCCTGGAGTTTCTAGAAATTTCTTTATGCCAAGCTAATAAACGTTTTTAGTAAAAGATATTGTCTCAAATTGCTCTAAATTTCTTAAGTTTTTTCTACGAATTCGTAGAAAATTCGTGGAAGGGTATAATACAAAAGTTTAGCCGTCCCTCGGACGGCTCTTTACTTTATTCTTGAAAAATAATTTTTTCGACCTGAGGGGAATCGAACCCCTGACCTCTTGAGAAGTTATTCTTTTATTGTCACTTTCAGAAAACTCTTGAACCCTTTGGAATAAATGACCTCACCGGTGCCCGTCACCCACAGGGCTTCGACGCCGTTAAGACCTTCGACGAACTTCTTGCCCATTTCAAGGGGCATAATGAATACGGCCGTGGACAGCGCGTCGGCAAGGCCGGAGTCGCGGCATATTATTGTAAGGTCCGTAAATTGTGACGCGGGCATAAGGGTACTTGGGTCGATGATATGGTTGTACCTTGTTCCATTCACGGTGTAATACCGCTCATATGAGCCGCTGGACACTACGGAATATCCCGATATTAGTACGCTGCACAACTCGGTATCCTTGCTCTCCTTATCTGGGTTTTTTATCCCAATATTCCAGGGCTCCATCCCGTTTTTGCCTGGCTTGCCGCCTATGGCCCGGACATTGCCGCCTACATCGAGCAGAAGAGAAGAGACGCCATCGCCTTCGAAATACCGGGCTGTCCGCTCGATGGCATAGCCTTTGGCTACCGCCCCTACGTCAAGGCTCATCCCGGAGTCTGAAAGGTATACCGTCGAGGCTTTCGTGTCGATGATAATGTCCTCGATATCGGTATGCCGGGCGGCCTGCTCAAGCAGCTTCCTCGAAGGTAGTTCGGCGCTGAGCGGGTCGGATATGCCTTTTTCCCTGTAATCATGCCATATCCTGAGCACCGATCCCAAAGCAATGTTTGTCTTGCCGTCAGTCGCGTAATACTGCTTTTTGGCAAAAAGCAGCAGGGAGATAAGCTCTTTGTCGACCTTTACCGGAGCTATGCCGGCGTTGTCGTTTATGGTTTTGATGTTATTGATACCCTCATAGCTATGATAAATATCGCATAACCGGTGATACTCCGTGAGCTTGTCCTTTATCCGTCCGACGAGGGCGGTAAATTCCTCTTTGCTTTCCGAAAAGCCCACAATAGTGGTCACTGTATCGAAAACCCCTAAAAACTCCGCCTGATATCTTATTGTCTTTTTCGCGCATCCGGACGCAATCAGCAATAAAGCAGCGAGCAATGCGATGATAAGTCGTTTCATATTTCATGTTCCTTTTGGGCACTGAATTATAATAAAGAAAAAATGTCGCAATAATCCACGCTTAGCCATGAAACTTATTGCGACATATTTATAGATTTGAGGCGGCTCGAATTGTTATCGATTCGCCGCGGCTTTAGCGAGGGCGGCTTGGAAGTCTATGATGCCGACGGTCACCGACGCCAGAAGGTCGCTCCCGGTCGCGTGTCCTTCCTTATTCACGGCAATATTGGCCACCTGGTTGGGGGTCTTTCCGGTTACATATTTGGCGAATGCCGCCGCTTGCTCATTCCATTCCTTTCCGATTTTGGAGGCTTTTTTCATTCCGTATGCTTCACCCAGCTCATTCTTGGTCTTTACCCGAACTTTAAGGTCGGTGATAATCTTGCCGGACTTGTTGAAATTGACATTGCCTTGGCTGGCGTTAATGAGGCAGCTGGTTATCTTGCCTTTGGAATCTTTGGTAATGGCTATATAAGTGGAATATCCCTGGGCAAGACCGGGCTTTTCACCGGCGTTGACAGAGTGCTCCATATTGGTGACTACGCCGAGGCCCAATACGTCGGAAGACGATGCTCCAAGCGCCTGCGCCTGGGCGACCGCTTTTTCGATGGCTTCGATATATCCGCCGATCGACATGGTCACTGAGGTTTTGAGATCGGAGCCCGTAGGATGCTTGCCGGCATCCACGGCGATGGACTTAATCTCTTTGACCGTCTTTCCTACCACATATTTGGCAAGCGCCGCCGCCTGTTCTTTCCATTCCTTTCCTATTTTGGAGGCTTTCTTCATTCCGTAGCCTTCGCTCAGCTCGTTCTTGGTCGGGAACGTGGTATCCTTCGGAGTGGTAAGCTTACCGGACGCATCGAAGTTTATTTTGCTCTGGACCGCATCGATAACGCACTTGACTATCTTGCCGTTGCCGTCAACCGTCACCGCGACGACCGTCGAATCGATTTGAGCAAGCCCTGCCTTGGCACCGGCATCGGTGGATTTATTCAGCTCCGTTATCACCGCCAGGCCGGTCTTCACCTTTCCGGAATTAGCCGCGCCGCAGAGCGCGGAGACGAGTAAAACCACCAGTAGTACTGCAATTATCTTTTTCATTGACATTTTTACCTCCTTTAAATTCGTTATCAGTTTTTTATTCGGAGCATCCTCATTAGTAAAACGTTCTCTATATAACTACTCAATCAGAATGAGAACGTTTTTCATAAGTATAGCGTTCTTCCGCTATTTTCTTATAAATACTTTTTTACTGAACGCTATACTAGTGCAGGGCATTGCTACCAATGCAAAAAGATACCCTTTCGTATACATATCCCGTTTTCGTCTGTCCCCCATATCACCGGCTCTCATTCGATAATCAAGTCCGGACCTTCACGTTCTTCTTCCTCCGAAATGATCTTCAGCAGTATCTTGTTGGGAAGACATGCGGCAAACTGGCCGGCATACTTTAACCTGCCCGAACGGATACAAACCTTGTCGGGACAGTTGGCTTTGATAAAAGCGATGCTTCCGTCGGCGTATAGCTGAAAAACCACGTTGGGTTCTCCGGGTATGGAAAACGACCCTTCTTTGGCGGTTGAAAGGTCTATCCTGTAAACCTGCGCGGAATCATGGTAAACTTCAGCATATACCCCTTTTTTCGTCAAAAAATACCTGTTTAGAAACCAAAACACAAGAGCCGAAACGACAAGGGCCGCGATTAATACGACATCCGCTTTTCTCATATATTTCATCAGGGACCCCAGCCCGATAGAAAGCTTCCCAGAAAAATCAGCAGGGTGTGCAGTATGATCACGATCAGAAAGTTTTTGATCGAGACGATGAAAGTCTCTTCCTTAATCTGTTTTTCGAAAAACAGATTTATATTTTTTTGTACCGGGATCAGCGTGATTAGCAGTATAAGGCTGAGGGGTGAAAGGAAGCCCGCCGCCACCATCGCGATCACCGACAGATATGCCGTGTAATACAGCGCGGCGAAAAGCCACAGGGCTTTTTTTCCCAGATAATAGGCAAGCGTGTACCTGTTTACCGCCACATCGTGCTTAACGTCGCATATATTGTTGGCAAGCATGATATTGGCGGTAAGGCAGCACGGAACAACGGACAACATCAGGAGTCCGGCGATGGACCTGATATCCAGAATCACGGACAGCTTCCCGCCATCAAGAAAATACGAAAAGAGCCCGCCTTCGGGAACATTTATATATATCAGAATAGCCGGGATCAGCAGTCCGTAAAAGAAACCGGAAACTATTTCACCGTAGGGCCCGTGGGAGATGGGGACGGGTCCGTAGGAATAGATTATACCGAAAAAGAAGCACAAGACACCCAGGAGTAAAACCACCGGATCGGTCAGATAAACGAGAAACAGCCCGAAAAAGACACTTACCGCAAACAATAGAAGCAGTATCGCCATGGCCTTGGGCCGGGTAAACTGAAGCGTCTGATGGTTTTTTTTCGTATCGTAATAATTGTTTACCGTAGTCGTGGTAAGGTCAAAGCAAAACATGCCGAGGAAAAACACCACTGTTTTGAGGGGATCTACCCCGTAACCGGACAAATGGAGATAGGCAAGCCCCATCAGAAACGGGAATACGCTTGTTATTTTGGTTTTTATCTCGACATAGCTCAGGGTCCTTTTTACGATACCCATTGAAGGGACTCCGTTTGTTATTTTGGTTTCGATACCCATCAGCGTCGTTTCCTTTCACAGGCGTTATCCGTTATTTAAAGAGCGGCAGCCTTGTCAAGCAGCAGCTCCAGTCTGATCTGTTTGTTTTCGGAGCCAAGTGAGGATATAAGTTTTTTCGCCTTCGACCGGCAATTCTTGATTTTGGACTGTGTATATTCAACCCCGCCCGCCGCGATAACGGCAGCCTTCAGCTCCTGCTCCGATAAACCGTTTTCCATTTTACCGCGAAGCGTATTATCGGCTCTCAGCGCGTAAATAAGCGGCAGTGTCACAACCCCTCGGCGGCAATCGGTAAGTACGGGCTTCTTTGCCTTTTTTTTCGAAGATACAAAGTCCAGGCAGTCGTCGACAAGCTGAAAAAGTATGCCCATCTGTTTCCCTGTCTCTATATAAGCATCCTTTGCTTCCCGCGGCTCGTCGGAAAGAAGGAAGCCCGCGTGAAAGGTTGCCTGAAACAGCGCCGCCGTTTTCCCGGATATGATCCTGAAATACTCGCGCTCAGTAAGGTCAAGATTCCCGGTGTTGCTGAATTCTCTGATCTCACCAAGGCAGATCTCCGTAAGGTATGGGGGCAGGACGTCGTCTATTTTATCCTTGTCCGTTTCCCGGGGCGATATCGACGAAGCAAGGTCAAAGGCAAGGCAGAACAAAAAGTCCCCGCAAAGAACAGCGGTCTTTTCACCGAATTTCACATGTAAGGCGTCTATCCCCCGGCGCATCTCGGCGTCGTCGATGATGTCGTCATGAATAAGCGTAGCAAGATGTAGCAACTCGACGGCGGCGGCGACATTAACCGCGTCATGCCTGATAAAACCGTCACTGCTTATGGAGCAGGCAAGCAAGGCCCGCGCACGTATGCCTTTTCCGGCTGCCCGGGCAAGATGGGAAGTTTGGCGCCTGATCAGCGGCGGAGCGGTCTTCAGGCATTTCCGAACCTCCAGTTCCGACAGACGTAGGGCTTCGTCGTATTCAATCCTGTCCGTGGAAGGACAGGGCTCGCTTATAATTGCTAAACTTGATTTGTTAATCATGATAGATATATAACCGCCTTACCCAACCCAACCGCTTCCAGCCTTTTTTCAAGAGCGGGGTAATGTAATAGTCCAGGCCGAATATACTGCCCGCGCCCCAGAGCATGACTATTGCCGCAAAGAGCATCCAGAAATTAGACAAATATAGGCCTGTAGTGGTAACGAACATGAAAAACAGTACTAGCGATAGCGCGCTTGACGGCGTCGTAAACAGCCCCCCGATCAGCGCAAGTCCTATGAGGATCTCGGCGGCGACGATGAATATCTGCATCGCGACCTGAACCCAGTCGTAAGGCATGATACATGTGTTTATAAACCAGTTCATAACGGGGATATCCAGCTTGAAAGCGAAGTCGGCGAGCGTGGACTGGGCTAACGATTTGCCGCTTACGAATATCACCCTGAAAATGCCAAAGATATCCCAGTTCATAATCACTGTCCCGGCGGAGGCGACGGCATTGGGGGCTGCCCCGGTCGCGGAGTTCACCGCGTCGGATGCCGAGGCGGCGGAAGTTGTCGCTGTGGAAATGGCGTCGGAGGTTTGGCCCAGCAGAGAATTGAACCAGGAATTGGCCCCTCCGAAAAAGCCTTGAAGTTTGGGGGAGCCGAACCAACCATCAACTATTTTCATAATACCTTCGAATAACCATGCGACGCCCAGCCAAAGGCGGAGCGGAACCAGAAGGAAGCTGGGCGTCCGGTTGCTCAAATGCCCTCCGACAAAGCTCCGTTTATTGCGTACGGTAAAAAATTCGTGCTTGAGATAGCTGGATACCTTGTTCCAGCCGAGCACCTGGATAAAATATACGATATTTATAAAGTGCTTCGTAAACATCGCGAGGATTGACGGGAGGCTTATCATTAACCCGGGTAAGCCTACCCTGGCGACCGCGTATCTCCCGCCGAGGCTTATCATGACCCCGTGGAATTGGGGTTTATACTCTTCGAGTTTGCCTTTGCCCGTTATAGATACATATATATTGTGCGCCACGGTATCAGCGCTTTGCTCGCAATTTTCCACCATTTGAGGCACAGGCTCGGACTGGCCCTTGGGAATGCAATTTAGGTTGTCTCCAGCAACATAAAAGCTTTCGTCGCCTATACACCTGAGGTATTTGTCCGTATTCAACCTGCCCCGGGGGTCGCTAGGCGCGGCCTCCCCGGCCTTGGTGGTCACACAAGCGCATTCTATACCACCCACCCAGATCACCGTACCGGTGGTATGTCTACTTATCTTTTCTTCAAAGCTAAGGTCGATGTAATTCTTGCCGATCTCGACGACCCGGGTGTTGAGCAGCATGCCCACGCCCATCTTCTCAAGACGGCGCTGTATTTTTGCGGAAAGCTTTTCCGGAAGGGTAGGGACGGCGCGGGGAAGTAAGTCTACATTGAATAAAGATACTTCTTTCCTGTTTATTTCGAACCTGTCGCATAATATCGGCACGTATTCGGCAAGCTCGCCCACCATTTCGACTCCTGTCAAACCTGCGCCGACGACATGGAAGGTAAGCAGCCTGCGTTTTTCAAGCTCGTCGGTTTCCGAAGCAGCCTGTCTGAAGCGGTCAAGTATGTGTTCCCTGAGCCTGATGGCGTCTTCATAAGACCATAAGGACAGGGAATGCTCCTCCGCTCCCGGAATGCCGAAATAAGCCGGGCGCGAACCTGCCGCCATCACCAGATAGTCGTATTCATAAGACCCGTTTCTTCCGAGGACGGTTTTTTTGCCGAAATCGACGGACTCGACAAAGTCCTGAACGAATTGTACCTTTCGGCCCGCAAAGACCTTTCTGAAGCTTATCCGGATGCTGTCCTCTTCGACCCTTCCCGCGGCGACCTCATGCAGTTCTGTAAGCATCGTATGAAACGGATTTTTATCGATAATGGTGACCAATGTACCGGCGTTCTTTTTAAATTTCTTTGCAAGCTTCTTTGCCGTAAGTACGCCTGCGTAGCCCCCTCCGATGATAACTATTCTATTCATTTTTCTTATCATTCCTTTCGAAACTTAAGTAATACGAAAAACTGCTGTTTTGCCGTGGAGAGCAGCACATTTATTCGTGAAAAATATCACAATATTATTATAATATGGATAAAAATTTAAGTCAATGCAATGCGGACTGATATATAGATGATCTGTGAGTATTGGATGATATTCCCAAGGTTTTTTTATTGATCTAATCTATCTAAAATGGAATAACGAGAATTCCGGTTTCTTTCATTGTTCAATCCATAACACCACCCCGCCAAGGAGGATCAGACTAATTATCGCCATAATATCGGATTTGGCTACTTTAAACCGAAAAGTATCCAAATCGGCGCAATCCGTTTCAACAATCAACCTTTGAATCCGCTCAATCTCTTGAAATGATTGCAGAATTTGCGAGACAATAACATTTGCCATCCCTTCAATTTTACTCTTCAGGCTCCGGCGTTTTACCGTTCCGGCCGGGCCGCTCCACCGGGTAATTGTGTCACGGCTGCGCTTGATGGCATTGGGAAGTTCCGTCCGGATGCAGATCAAAATCTTTAAGTAGTCTCTCACCGGCACCCCGCACCTTTTTACCGGTGTAAGCAGCCTGTTCAACATTCCGACGATCAATCCAAAAGGAGTGGTATAAAGATATATACTACCGATATGCCCCAATAAAATCAAACGGCCAAATTTCAAGGCAACCGCCGGAAAATTAATACTCCCAAATGAAAAGCCACCTGGATCAAACAGAGCGCCGCAGATAGAAAAGATTAATCCGAACAGATAGGGGATAATCAAGGCAACTGACAAATAAAGCAGATTACGCAAGAGAATCCTGAAAGAAAGTCCTGAAAGAACGGTTACAAGAAGGATATATAGCAAAATAACCGCAAAACTGAGCGGCATTTTACTCCAAAATAGGATTAAGACTAATATGATGACCAGTCCCGCTTTGACACCCGGGTCCATTTTGCCTAAATTCTTATTTTCTTTGAGCTTAATGCTTTCGATAAAAGACACACCTCTTTTTTATGTGCACGTAAAGTTTACAACCCTTCTAAAAACCCCCTCTTTTTAAGCCCGCCGATGACCATCTCGCAGATACTGCCGGTGAAAAAACCGGTAATCACTGCTGCAATCCCCAGAACAGGAAGATAGTAAAGGATTAAGGGTTCCCGGAGCAGCCAGGAGGCAACTGCCATCTGCCCGGTGTTATGAATAATGGCGCCGGCAATACTGATCCCCTTAATACTAAAAACATCCGGCAGCTTTTTGTAGAGAGCCCACATCAAAACAGCGCTTAACAACCCGCCGGTCAGCCCGAATACCAACGCAAACAAACCTTTGCTCAAGAATGTGACTGCAATGGATCGCAATACCACAATAATTAAAGCGCTTTTCAGATCCAGAA
This sequence comes from Bacillota bacterium, assembly GCA_029974635.1. Taxonomy (GTDB): domain Bacteria; phylum Bacillota; class UBA4882; order UBA8346; family UBA8346; genus JAEZJQ01. Next base: position 131,577 of record JARKQY010000044.1, read on the forward strand.
AAACAATGGCGAGCATGGTCAATATATTGGCTAGGCCCAGTTTCACTCCAGGGACTGGAATCGGTAGCGGCAGCAATGCTTCCAAAAAGGAAATGACAATCGCATTGCAGACTAAAATGATCAGGACAGCCTGTCGTTTGGTATTATTCATCGGTTTCGCCTCAATAAGAAATGCTATCGGATTCTTCCTTTTTCAATCGATATTGTAATTTTTATTCCGTTATTTATCTGTAAATATTCCGGTTTAGCGACGGCATTCAGATCAATCTCCCGGCCTTTTCTGCCGTTTTGGGTGATAACCGCAGCAGATAACTATTTTATTATTATTAGAATAATTAAATTGATGATTTCGACGATCTTTATATAGTTCCTCTACGAAATCGTATTGGGTTTTATTTTCAACCTGGGAAGCCCAGAATTTTTGGCCAAGCAGAAAAACAGTATGTTTATGACGGATTCCCGGCCCTCAACATGATGGGATTTTCGATTAGATTATCTTCCCAGGAAGAATTGGGGGAAGATAAAACCAGGTCAGTGCTGTTAACTTCGGTTACTTCATTGCCAATTTGCACCTTCCCTTTTCCGGCAATCACATAAAAGAATACATTGACGGGTGTGGTGTGTGTTGGCAGGTTTTGTCCCGGCTCTAAGACAACATTTGATACTGCCACATCCTTCCGGTCAATCAGATGTTTGACATCGGGTGACAGCTATGTAGGCATTATCCTTATAAGCCATAAAATAATCATTTCTTATATTGACATTTAGGTATTAAAATACTAAAATCTTGTTTAAGAAATGAGGGGATGCATTTGTGAGTGGCGTGATTCACATTTCTGAAATGACTTCTTTGGCGCTTCATGGAATGGCATACATCGCTGGCAACGGCCATAAAATGCTTAATGTAAAAGAAGTGGCAGGTGAGATCGGCGCTTCCGAAGCCCATCTATCAAAGGTGTTACAACGGCTGGTTAAGGTGGGTTTACTCCATTCAACCAGGGGCCCGAACGGGGGTTTCGTATTAGCCAAAGCCCCGGATCAGATTAGCCTGTTGGACATTTATCAAGTGATTGAAGGGCCGTTATTTCAAGGTGGTTGTCCCACGCAAAGGGCTAATTGCCCTTTTAACCGTTGTCTCTTTGGAGGAATTCTCCAAAAGTTAAACCGAGAGTTTGAAGTCTATTTGAAAAATCAGACTTTAAAGGATTTCAACAACTCCCTGAAATGATTCCCCTCAAAAAGCTAACAACAGGAGGAATAACGATGTTTTGCTACCAGTGTGAACAGACTGTGAAAGGAACCGGTTGTACCGCCGCCGGAGTTTGCGGCAAGGATGAAAAAGTTGCAACACTTCAGGATTTATTGATTTATGTGACGGAAGGAATTGCCAGTTATGCCCACCGGGCCAGACAAATGGGTTTTAGCAATTATTCCATCGACTTGTTTGTAATCGAAGCATTATTCACTACCGTGACCAATGTTAACTTTGATGCCGACCGGCTGCGGGGATTGGTTTTAAAGGCTTATGAGATAAAGGAAAAAGCTAAGGGCATTTATTTAGATGCTTGTAAAAAGGCTGGTAAAAATAGCGAAAATCTAACCGGAGCAGCAGCCTGGAGCCCCGCCGGGGATCCGGATGGTCTGTTGAATCAGGGTAAAACCGTTGCCATTACTGCCAGGAGTGAGCAAGCGGGGGCTGATATTACCGGCTTACAAGAACTTATTTTATATGGTTTGAAAGGAATGGCGGCTTATGCTGATCACGCCCTGATTTTAGGGGTTGAGGATGATTCGGTTTATGCTTTCTTTCATGAAGCCCTTGATTTTCTTACTAAAAAAGAAGTAACCATTGATCAGCTTCTGGGGATAGCCCTCAAGGTAGGTGAAGTGAACTTAAAAGTCATGGGGTTATTGGATCAAGCCAACACCGGCGCTTACGGGCATCCGGTACCGACTCCGGTTCGGGTCACACCGGTTAAAGGAAAAGCTATATTGGTTTCCGGGCATGATCTGAAAGATTTGGAGGCACTTCTGAAACAGACCGCCGGAAAGGGAATCAATATCTATACTCATGGTGAAATGTTACCGGCCCACGGTTACCCCGCCCTTAAGAAATACCCTCATCTGGTGGGAAATTACGGTGGAGCCTGGCAAGACCAACGGGCGGAATTTGAACAATTCCCCGGCGCCATTTTAATGACCACCAACTGTATCCAAAAACCGGCGGACTCCTATAAGCACCGCATCTTTACCAGTGGATTGGTTGCCTGGCCCGGTGTGACTCATATCAGTGATCGTAACTTTGAACCGGTAATCAAAGCAGCTTTAGCAGGACCCGGTTTTACCACTGATGAACCCGAAAAAACGATTTTGGTGGGTTTTGCTCATAATACGGTTTTAGGGGTTGCCGATAAGGTAATTGAAGCAGTAAAAAGCGGGGCTGTCCGTCATTTCTTCCTGATTGGCGGCTGTGACGGCGCTAAACCGGGCCGGAATTATTATTCGGAGTTTGCCCAAAAAGTGCCGAAGGATGCCATCATCCTGACCTTAGCCTGTGGCAAATACCGCTTTAACAAGTTGGATTTCGGCGATATCGGCGGTATTCCGCGCTTGCTGGATATAGGCCAATGCAATGATGCTTATTCCGCAATCCAGATAGCGGTTGCCTTAGCTAGAGCTTTCAATACCGATGTCAATAGTTTACCGCTGTCGCTAGTCCTATCATGGTATGAGCAAAAGGCGGTTTGTATTTTGCTTACCCTGCTCTATCTTGGCATTAAAAATATCCGTCTCGGGCCAAGTCTGCCGGCCTTCGTTACTCCGGCTGCATTACAAGTTCTCCATGAGAAATTCAACCTCATGCCGATTACTACCCCGGATGAGGACTTAAAGGCGATATTAGGTTAACAGGCTTTATGATTGAAAAGGGAGGGTAATTGTCCTCCCTTTTTAATTTCATAGGGTTTTTCTATTGGATTCTCTCCCTGATGAACAGGGTAAATATTTGGGTTGTATGGAATGTACCCAACTTCCCCCAGATTCACCTAATCCTTTTATTCTTTCAGACTTTCCCCCAATTGTTTGCCGAAAGCAACACATTCTTCTAATGCTGGTTCATCAGGGTTCCACAATACTTTCAACCCGTCGTTCAGCAATTCAAAGCCGGCTCCCGTCAGTTTTTCACTGATCACCTTCACCGATTCGCCGCTCCAGCCGTAACTCCCGAATGCCGCCGCTTTCTTTTGCTTGAAACCCAATCCCTTGATCTCTTCCAGAATACCGGCTAACGACGAAAGGATTCCCCGGTTAATGGTGGGTGAACCGGCCAATAGGACTTTGGACTTGAATATCTCGCTAATGGTGTCATTTTTATCGGAACGAGCTGAGTTAAACAGTTTGACCACCGCTTCCGGATTGGCCGATTTGATGCCTTGTCCAATGGCTTCAGCCATTTTCCGGGTGCTGTTCCACATCGTATCGTAAATGATGGTCACTTGGTTATCCCGGTAATCCTTGGCCCAATCCAGATACTGACGAACAATCTGCAAGGGATTCTCCCGCCAAATAATCCCATGGCTGGGGCAGATCATGCTTAACGGCAAGTTAAAACCAACCACTTCATTTATTTTGTGCTCCACCAACTTGCTAAACGGGGTTAAAATATTAGCGTAATACTTGATAGCTTCCTGGTATAATTCCGCTTGATCCACTTGATCGTTATAACGGAACTCCGAGGCGTAATGCTGGCCAAACGCGTCATTACTAAATAAAATATTATCTTCGGTGAGATAGCTGAACATACTGTCCGGCCAATGCAACATCCGGGCTTCGACAAAGATTAACTCCCGTTTCCCGAGGCTTAATTTATCGCCGGTCTTCACCGGAACGAAATTCCAGTCACGGTGATAATGTCCCTTTAAAGACTTAATTCCATTAGCGGTGCAGTAAACAGGCGTTCCGGGAATAAGCTCCATTAATTCGGGCAGGGCGCCGCTGTGATCAATCTCCGCGTGATTGGCAATCACATAATCGATTTGTTTCAGATCAACTTCTTGCTTCAAATTTTCGATGAATTCCTGGGCAAAAGGCTGCCAAACCGTATCAATTAAAGCTATCTTTTCATCCCGCACCAGATAGGAGTTATAGCTGGAACCCCGGTGAGTCGAGTATTCCTCCCCGTGAAAAGTACGCAGTTCCCAATCCACCTTGCCAACCCAACGTACCCGGTCGTTTATTTGAAAGCCCATTTGGATTCCTCCTCTTTTTATCGCTTGAATATAATAA
>JARKQY010000047.1 GCA_029974635.1 Bacillota bacterium
GAACAACCTCCAGGGCTACTTCGGCGGCTGGAACCAGATCGCCGCTATCGATTATGACCGGTGGAACAACTACCGGATCATATCCACTGCCACCACAATCGAAGTATATATCAACGGTATTCTCAAATACACCGCCACCGGCAATTTCCGGGACCGGAGCTTTTTACGGTTCAGCAATGCCGGGACCTGCAATCCCAGCAACTACCTGGCCAACATCCGGATCACGCCCCTGGCCAGTTGGAACCAGCACTGGTATTTCAGCGCAGATCTGGACTATACCGCCCCGGTACTAACGGACATCCTCCCGGAAGATGAATCCGCCTATAATACCCAGACCGTCACCGTCAGCGGGAAAGCCAGCGACGCCTCCGAGTTCAGCCTGCTGGTCAACCATAACCCGGTCCCGGTTCTGGACGGGCAGTTCAGCACTACTATCAACGCTGCTGAAGGCTGGAACATCATCACCATCGAAGCTGACGACAGCTATGGGAACACCACTAAGCTTACCCGGAATATTCTCATCGAAACTTTACCCCCGGAGGCTTTCACACCCAGCGTCAATATCCAGGGCTGGAGCAGTAACAACCTGCCTACGGTTACTTTTAACACCACCGACAGCGGCAGCGGCATCCACCATTACGAGCTGGCCGTGGGGGAAGGCCCATGGGCCACTCCGGTGGCCAGCCCCTATACCTTTACCACCCCGGTGCCCGAAGGGGAACAGCTCATCCAGGTGAAGGCGGTGGACAAGGCCGGGAATGAAACTATCGGTACCGTTACGGTATATATCGACACCGTCGCCCCCGGAATCCCGGCAGGGTATGAGGTTATTTCCGGCATTGACAAAGTAACCGTCCACTGGAACGACCCAGTAGGCGACATCACTAAATATATCCTGCACCGGACCCCGGCTTTCGGGACGGAACCCTATAAAGAGTTGTTACGGGCTGGTGAAAACACCGCCATGGACGAGTATAGCGACACCGAAGTGGCCCCGGGCGCCGAATACACCTATAGCCTCATCGCCATCGACCATGCCGGGAATGTTGGTCCCGCTACCCAGGCGGTGACGGTGCAAGTGGGGATTACCACCCAAGATATTGCTGCGGAAGAAGCTACGGTCGTCAAGTTCGACAATTGCGTGCTTACCTTTGCAGCAGGCGCGCTCCTGCAATCTTACCAAATAGAGGTCCACCAAAATACCGAGCCAATACCGGATAACGAATACGCCACTGCCGTCAGCCCAAGATATACCTTTACGCTGAAAGATGAGGACGGCCAAGAGGTCCACCCCAGATTTGAGATTCCGGTAACATTACAGCTCTCTTACGCCGATATGCCGATACCAGAAGACTTTACCGCCTGGAATATGGGGCTCTATTGGTATAACCGGGAAGGCGGCTACTGGGAGAGACTGCCTTATGTTGAAAATGATTTCGAAAATAAAATATTGACCGTCGAGTTGACCCACTTTTCCGAATATCAGGGAATGGTGTCCAAAGTCATCGCTCCGGATCTGAGCTCGTATGCCAAAATGGGTGTTTCGCCTTTTCAGTCCTATTTCCAGAATAATAGCGAAGCAGTATCGCCTGCAAACGGCGGCCTGATGGTTTCAGCCAATGATGCGGTGTTGCCCGGACCGGATGGCCATCAATTAATTCTAAAACGGCAATACGATACAACCACTGTTATCCATGACAATATCTATATACGCAATAACAGCCCCAATAGTGTTCCCATGGATACTGTATTTGGGCCGGGCTGGTCCATAAATATTCCCTGGGTAGAGGTGAACACCAACGGACATTTCATCCGGTTGCCCGAAGGGCAGACGGTTCATATCGAATGGACCAATGATAATGGATACCGTTACTTTGAGTGCCACGAAGGCGTCCATTTTCTGCTGGAATGGGAAGGATACGGATATCCTGTCTTCTTGGGCTATCGTGAATTTACAACGGGTTATAACCTCAAACTGAAAGACGGAACCGTATACCGCTTGGATAAAGATGGCAAGGCCGTAAGCCAGACCGATTCCACCGGGAAATATGTGATAACCTACTCCTATGACGGCCGAAGATTGACTGCCATCGCCGACAATATTGGGCGCCAGATAGATCTCGCTTATTCAGAGAATAAGGTCAACGCCATTTCATATAAAATCAAGGAAGCCACCAATGAAACCAATACCATATCCTACAGTTACGATAGTAACGGCAGATTGTTCACCGTAACCGACCCGCTACAAAGAATGACGAAATACGAATATGAACCCTATGCCGTTTCAGTTAAGAATCCCAATTTCAATCCTGCCGCGGTTAACAGTCATGATCCGAATGCGCCCGCTCCCTGGCTGTTTTTTACCGCGGGATTCATCAATAAAATCACCTATCCTACCGGGGGTGTTTCTGAATATACTTATGTTACGAAAGAAATAGATTCCTATGCGGTTAACAATCGAACCAACCTACAAGTGAAAACCCATAAGCTATTGGGCAAAACCACGACGTATTCATTTACAATGAACTCCCAGATAGGTAAAATTCCCGCAAATATATACATGATATCTTCAACGATAACTAGCGACGCCAATATTGTCGTCAATAACTACCAGCAATTGTTCCGGAACAATGGCTACTTTATCAAAGACAATCCGGATAACCTAGCCGGATATGAAGGCTCAATACTGGTGAACACCAAAATAATGAATGGCGGGTCTGAATATCAAACCATAAAATACTATTATAATCAAATCGGACTGGCGCAACAAACGCCAACCTTAGAAGAGCATTACCGGGGAACCGATCTGAAATTTTCCATCGATACCCAATACAATACCTGGGGGAATCCGGTATTCCGGTCAAATAGCGCTAACCGTCTGACGGAAACATGGAGCTATTACTCTCATTTCGCGGATCGGACCCTCATCGATACCCATGTCGTTAATAATGAGAACCCGCTAACGGGCGGGACTACCACCGTCCAGCAAAAATATACCTATAATAGTATCGGTAAGACAACTGCCATTACCATCAAGAATTTGGCCGATAATACAACGCGTGAATACGGGTTTACCTACAATGATAACGGGACCCTATGGAAACGGACGGCTCCCAATAGTTTGGTCACCGAATATTTTTACGACAGCCACCGGTTTCTTACGGCGGAAGTGGCGCATAACATTACCGACGCTTCCGGTAACAAGGTCGAAGGAACCCCCGGATATCCAGCCGGGGATCTGGCGGTGAAGTATCAATTTAACTATCTGACCGGATTAAAGGAAAGTGAAACCGACCGGATGGGGAATGAAACCAAATACACCTATGATAAATTGCACCGGTTGACCAAAGTGGAATTGCCGGATGACGATTCGAAGACGCTTTACCGCGAATATATCTTTGACGATACCGCCAATGAGTGCACCTATTATAATGAAAAACGGCAAAGAGAAGTATTCAAGTATGACCCCATCGGCCGGTTGACTAATCTCTTCAAATACTCCGGCACGCAGGCTTTTGAAACCAAATATCAATACAACACTATGGGCCAGATCGCATCCATGACCGACCCGCGGAATTACAGCACCCATTATACCTATGACGCCATGAACCGGATTACCCGGATCACATATCCGGATAACACTTATATCGATATTGCCTATGATGATGATACCAATACGGAGACCATGACGCAAACGGTGCGAGCTGGTTTGATAAATACTGTCAAAGAACGCAAGGACTGGGCTGGAAGATTAGTGGCAGCGTTTCAATATTGTCGTTCGTTAAATAACCAAGGGTCATTGCCGGAATATGAATACAGCTGGCAATTCATCTATGACGCGGTGGGGAACAAGCTGCAGCAAACCGATCCGAAGGGGAACATCACCACCCATACCTATGATGGTTTTCAGCAGCTAGTGAGTGTGGTAAATCCGGAGATTGGCGTTTTAGTCGCGCCCAAGACCGATGTCAATACCACCTCCCAAAAGCCGGGAATACGGTATGAGTATAATAATATGGGGAATAAGACCAAGGAGATCAATAGCAACACCAATCATGAAACCAAATATCGCTATGATCTCCTGGGCCGGCTGATTGAAACCTCCGCTTCATTTACCGGCGCCGACGGAGTGGCAGTAACTTCCGCCACGAAATATTTCTATGATGCGAACGGCAACAAAATCAAAACGGTTGATGCCAATGGGAAGACCTGGGATTATGAATATTCGGTAAGAGGACTCTTGGTGGCGGAGACCCAGCCGGCTCCCGAAGGCTTAACCACCCGTTACCGCTACGACCCGCTGGGGAATAAAATCGCCACCATCGACCCCCGAAATAAGGCCGAAGCCCCGGTTACCTGGTATACCATTTCCCAGAGCGGCGTGTATTCCGTGTCGGACCCACGGACGGATAAATCCTATACAACCTGGTATGTCTATGACGATCTGAACCGGCTGCGCAGAACAGTATTGCCTACTTTGCCGGGCAAAACCCCGCCCGCCGATGTATATAACCTGTCCGGCACCTATGATAATCTGTATACCGAGACCACCTATGACGCCAATGGCAATAAAATCAAAGAGAAAGATACCAGCGGCATCGAGACCGGCTATACCTATAATTCGCGCAATTGGGTCAATACGGTAGCGGTCAATAATATATTGCAGTCCCAATATACCTATGATGCCGCGGGCAATAAAATCAGCGCCGCCGGCATCTCCAACAACCAGACCAGCGACCCGGTGAATGAACAGTCGTTAACCACCAAAACCTATTACTATTATGATACCTTGAACCGGTTGCGCCAGGTGGTTTATGCCGGAAATTCCGGAAATCCCGGCGATCCCGGCAATATCATCGAAAATTACGGCTACGACCCGGTGGGCAACAAGATCTGGTCGGACGACGGCCGTAACCATACCATCAATTACGCCTATAATGACATCGGCCAGTTGATCGCGGTCACCGATCCGCTGGGAAATAAAACCCAGTATCAGTACGACCAAAACGGGAACCAAGCGAAAAAGATCAGCGCCAATAACCTGGTCACCCGATATTGTTATGATGAACTGAACCACCTGATTGAAGTCATCGACCCGTCGCTGAAATCCATTCAATACATATATGACGCGCTGGGTAACCGGAGCCAAATAATCAACCAGCGCAACAATTCGACCTGGACGTATCAATACTACAATAATAACGCCATCAAGCAGGTGGATGTAACCGCACCCAATAACGCCACCTATCATGCGGAATACCACTATGACGATGCCGGTAACCCGAAGACCGTCTCCGACTCCAGCAATATGCCCCTGGATGACTACAGCTTCAGCAACATGGTGAAGTATAACCATAACGGGACGGCGCATACCCCGGACCCGCTGAACCGGATTCATTCGGTGGACCGCAGCTTCGACGGCGCCAATTACCGGACGGCCTATCATTACAATAATAAAGGCTTGCTGGACCAAATCACCTATCCCATGGCCACTGCCCCGGTGACCTATGTTTATGACAGCCGGAACCGGCTGCGGGAGGTGACCGGATTCACCAAAACCGCTGGATTCACTTATTACGCCGATGGACTATTACAGAAAATCGCATCTTACAACGGGGCCACCACCCAGTATTCATATGACCAAAACCACCGGCTGCGAACGCAAGAAACCTTGGCGCCCGTGGGCCCCATTCAAAAAACGGTGTTTCAGCAGACCATCACTTACTGGGAAAAAAGCAGCAATATAAAATATGTGAACGACAAATATTACGAATACGACGCCAACAACCAGCTCACCAAAGCGGTGACCCCGGGCCTAACCACCGACGAACAACCCACCCCCGGCTCCGCCGGGACGGCGCTGTTCGACTACGAAGGCAAGGGCGCCCTGGATTTCAACGTGAACCCTACCGGGACCATGAATCTTGACCTGGAAGCATCCAGTATCGGTTTGAGTTTTGCCAACAACAGCACGGTGCTGTTGAAAAAGATCGAGCTGGTGCCGGCGGAAGGCCGGGTTAACCACCGGCTTACCCCGGGGATGTTCGACCTTTTCGAGTCCGACGACAACTCGGTTTATACGCCGCTTTCCCGGACCGTCTGGGAGTATGAAAAGAAGACCGACGGCACCGTGGTCATGACCCTTAAACAAGCCCGGCGTCTTCGGTATTTAAAGATTCATGTCTGGTACGACGACCGCACCCGGTTATTTGAACCCAACGTAAACAAGGTCTCATTCCTGAACCAGCTGGCCAAAATGCTCCGGGTTTATCAGGAAGCCGCGACCCGGACCGAGCAATACACCTATGACGCCGCCGGGAACAGAGCCACCACCAGAATTGACCTGACGCAGCCCGGACAGCCAAAGTATAGCCTGTATTATCCAAACACCGACCGGCTGAAAACCGACGGCAAATACTATTTTAATTATGACAGCTCCGGGAACCTGACGGAGAAAGGAAATAGCTACAGTTCATTTGACGGCAGCAAATATCTATTGAACACTTCCGGCGTGGGTGTCGCGTACTGGAAGTATAAATACGATTTGTTGAACCGGTTGATCAGAGTCTGGAAAAATGATACGATAGTAGCGGAATATGGCTATGACCCGGGCGGGCTCCGGGTCGTCAAACGCAAGTATGTTGCGGGCGCCTTCAGTGAAAAGACCCATTACATCTTCGAAGGCACCGAACCGATCTTTGAAAATCGAATCAAATCCGGCCAGCCGGATAAGATCCGCAGCTACGTTTACGCCCTGGGAATGCATCTGGCCAGGGTTGACGGCGCCATCGGCAATGAAAGCGCGGCGCGATACTACTATCATACCGACTACACCGGTTCCATCAAAGCCATCACCGGTCCGGCCGGCCAGGTGGTTTACAACGCCGATTACCTGCCCTTCGGAACGCAGTATTTCAAAGACGGCGAGTTTGATGAGTTGCATGGGTTCACCGGGAAAGAGTATGATCCCGATATTGAGTTGTATTACTTTAACGCCCGGTGGTATGATCCGGATACGGGACGGTTCTTGAGCGAGGATCCGGCGGCGGATCTCAAGAATCCCAATTTGTATACGTATTGCGGCAACAATCCCGTCATGCGGACAGATCCCACGGGCAAGTTCTGGTGGCTATTGGTATCCGCTGCAATCGGAGGAATCAACTCCGTTGTTAATGGTGGGGACTTTATGCAAGGGTTTGTAATGGGGCTTGTATCCGGGGGAATCGGATACGGAATCGGCCAAGCGTTGGCTCAAAGCGCCTTAGCTACTACATTGGGCTCCTTTGGTACTCAAGTTGTCGGAGGTGGGCTTGGCGGCGGAGTTACCAGCCTTATGTATGGCGGAGATTTCTGGAGCGGCTTTGGGCAAGGAGCTTTATCCGGCGGAGTCGGATGGGGAATAAATAGGGCGATACCGGGTGGTAATAATATTTTTAATAGTAACAGCCCGGTTGCCGAAGCTTTTATCTATGGATTTAAGGCGGAATTTAAGGCTTTGCTTACTACAGGCAAACATATTAGTTGTTTAGACCTCATAGAAGGATTGGCGGAAGATTATTTTGGAAATAGGAAAGGAAAAGCTAGAAGAGCTTCTAATGTTGGTAATAATTCCGTGGATGAATATGCCGGTTACATTGAATGGTATAACAATCTAAAAGAAGAAGAGAGAAAAGCCCTAAATAATGGACTAGCACTTGAACAAGCGGGATTTGGATTAGAGGAGTTTAATAATTTGTATAGGTATTTTATTTGGGCTTCAGATGAAGAGCTTCTTCAAATTATGGCAACAAATCCTGCGTTTGCTAAATATCGAGAAACCGCTGATGTGATACATGAAACTATTGTAAGAGTAACGGGAGCAGTTTCAGAACCAGTTGATTTTGCTACTAAAGTTATGGACATCGGATTATTCTATACAGCGGCATTTAAAGGTCTAAAAGAAAGGCATCGAATATGGTTAATGTCTGCAGATATAACATATGCTATAAATGATAGAGATACGTTTTATACGCTTATAGCTGATATTGACAAACCATATTCTAAATGGTCTAGATCTGAAAAGATACAACTTGGTATGAACGTTGGCGCTACTACGATGGCTCATGGTAATAACATAAGGGAAGCTGTAGGAATAGCTCTTAAATTAGTAGATATTGGGATGTCTATGTTATATTAATTATTATAAATAAAGGAAGGATAATCATGAACCATTTATTGCAATCATACAACTTTGTTATTGATTTTCTTACTTTAGTGTTTATTATATTACTGGTTATTTCAATAGTACAACGTAAAAAGTATGTTATTTTAATTGCAGTAATAATTTTAGTATTAAGGTTTCCGGTTTTAGGTTTACTTTGGAGAACTGGCGATGTCTTTATTGTAATGAATACTGCAGTAGTAAGCATGGTAGTAATAGATATCACATTTTTACTATTAATACTTTTAACAAAAAGCAAGCATAGAAGCAATTTAAGAAAAGGTCATATACTTGATGCAGATATAACGAATGTCAGAAAAGACGGTACGGAATAGCAACTACACTTGTCCTGTCAGCTTCAAATAATTGTAATTATGCATTTCCGGCGGAATTTTGCAAACCAAGGCGCGGAGCGCCTATCCGCGAAGCAGATTCAGCCGCCGACCGGATTAAAGCGAAGAATTGAAGCGGCTTCCCTGGCGGCGAATTTCGCCGATCCAGACGGAAGCAATCGCAATTTTTTGCCAAAAATGCGAATTTGCATTCCCAGCGGCTAATTCCAATCCCGGAAATCTGGCCAATCGCGTGAAAACGCTAACACTCCCGGCATTTTGCGCTTAAAAATGTCGGAGATTTCTGGAACGGATTTGGACAAGGGGCATTTTCAGCCGGAGTCGGATTTGGATTAGATAAGGCGATCCCGAGAGGAAAGAATATATTTAGCAGTAACAGTCCGGTTGCCGAGGCATTGATATATGGATTTAAAGCTGAATTTAAGTCTTTGATTACAACGGGAAAAAGTATGAGTTTCTTAAGTTTTGTAGAAGGGTTGGCGGATGACTTTGTAACAAGTCAAGAAAATTCATCAGCAGGGTTGCTCTCCGGGAGTAAAGCCCCTAGTAATGTTGATACATCTTTTGGAACAAATGCAAAAAAAGTTTTTGAACTAGATCCAAATGCAACACCCGAAGAATTAGAAGATTATTATGCGGCTATTAATTATTTATTGAAAAATTCAGAAACATTTAGAAAATTATACCAGAAAATGTTAACAAGTGGGAGAATGGTTTATATAACATTTAATGATGATAGAGGTGAAAGCAGGTTCGATACTAAAGGGGGCAAAAATACTATTATATGGGATCGCGATGCTGCTGTGCATGTAGGTACAAAAAATAAAAATCAAAATGCCGCGTTAGGGTTAGCACATGAATTTGGTCATTTTGCTCAGGTGATCGATGGTTATTTCTTATATATGAAATATAGACCCAGGGAAAATGATAACCTAAAGAAGTGGGAGACACCAATCGCTAAAGAATTAGGGTTACCTTTCAGGGATTCTTATCTAGATGGATATATGATCCGAACAAAATTAGGTGACCCAACTTCCACCGTGGCTCAACAGTAGTTTTTTACAAATTAAATTCAACGATTTCCAATGGTTATCACGGTTGACTTTTTGTAACTGTTCGCGAAGGAAAGGCAGACGACGGGAACACAAATCCCAACTAACAAACGCAGATCGTACACAGAAACGAGGAACCGATGGAAACGAAATTGTTAAGAATAGCGCAGAAGCGTGAATAGTGTCACGAAGAGTTGTGTGCATCAATAGTGCCAGCACGGTTCTGTGAGTGGTAAAGGGGCTATGAAGCCCGCCTACTCGATCTTTATTTTATAAGAATTTAGTTTACCTACCCACTGATTTGATCAGCTCTTTTACTGCGATAGTTGAGTTTGCCAATATTAAGTATTTATTCTAAGGAGATCATATCAATGAACTTAAAAAGAATAATAATCTTTACTCTTTTGGCATTTGTGGCCTTTTTAGCGCTTTTTATTACAAGTAAGAAAGAAGAATACATAATTGCTAAAGGAGGCGAAAAGTTTAATATAGATTTTAAAAATAGAATATACAACAAAAAAATGCAATTAACAATATACTATACCCAAGTGGATGCTGCAAATCCGCTACCTTTAGCGAATGATTTTGTTAAACGAAATTATGAATACAAAATAATTGTAAGTAGTTTTATATTAAGGGATTATTTAGAGCAATTGCAATCAATTGAAAATATAGAATTCCAAAAGCCTATTGACTATGATTATCTCAATATTGTAATATATTGTGATTTTCATGAAGATGATAAAAAAATCTTCTCCTTTAGTTTATCAAGCGATTCAAGGAATATGCTAGTAAATAATTTAGTTGTAAAAAACGAAAAAATATTTTATTACTTAATAATTCCTTTTTTGCCCAAAGATGTAGCCGATTACTATGCAGAGTTTCTGGATAAAAAAATAACATTTTAAATAATGTATTGTTGTCCTTTTATAGATTTAGATTGTCAAGTAATTGTCAAGTAGAGGTTGGACAAGCAAGGCCGCAAAAAATCCTTCGAATATAGATGTAATGTAAAAAATAGAATCACGCCTAAAAATTAGACTATAATTATGGAACAATTTCTCAGAAGCAGAGCAAATGAAAAAAAATCCCAGAAATAAAGCCGAGATTTTATAAGCCGGGGCGCGGAGCGCCTCCCCTCGCGACGAAATCCGGCCAATCGTGTGAAAACGCTAACATTCCCGGCATTTCGCGCTTAAAAATGCCGGAGATTTCTGGAGTGGCTTTGGACAAGGACCGCTTTCCGGCGGAGTCGGATGGGGGCTAAACAAAGCGATACCGGGTGGAAAGAATATTTTTAATAGTAAAAGTCCGGTTGCTGAAGCTTTTGTATATGGGTTTAAGAAATTAGCAAAAGCGATACCTCTTGCAAGAGGAGAGGTAGATTTTCTTAATATTCTCGGGGATATGTTGGACCAAATCAGGGAAACTCAAGCGGCAAAAGCCTTGGATGAATGGAAATTTGAGTCTGATCCACTAGAAAAAATGGAAGTTCGGGGAAATTCGAAAAAGAATACTTTTTACTCTAAAGAAGAGCATCTTCGTAAGAATAAAGATGGTACTTGGCGTAATCATCAAGGAGATGACTTAAAGGCGCCAATAGGAACGCCGATTTTAGCTGTTATGGATGGTAAAATTGTCAAGGTATATACTAGTGAATCTTACGGAGAATGCGTAATATTGGAATTCACGGCGCCAGATGGGAAGCCTTATTATGGTTTTTATGCGCATTTATCTGATACAAGTGTCGCAACAACGTTTAAGAGTAACGGTACATTAATCAAAGCTGGTACTGAAATTGGTAAGACTGGAATGACCGGCTCAACCGCCCAAAACCTTCCATTAAGTGATGCTCATCTTCATTTTGAACTAAGAACTTCGTTATATCCTGGTTCAGGCATGGCTGACCGGATTAATCCGTTTCCACATTATAATGCGAATATGGAGGTGCGTTAATAATGCGAAAGATTTACTTGTCTTTAATATTTGCTACATCTTTGATAATATTTATTTTCACTGTTTTTGCGACAACCTATAAAGCTAATTTGGTTATCAGTACTATTAGCTTTGATAATGAAAAATCTGGTGTATTTTATCCGGAAATAACGGTAGATACTGATGGAACTTGGCGAGAGGCAACCATTAGAGATATATGGGTTGGGCAAGAGTATAAGCTATTCATGACTTTAAATGAAAAAAAGGATACTATTAATAATAATTTTCGTATTGTTGTAAATAACGTTGATGATATTCCTGGTAAATTTCAATCTCAAACCAAACCTAAGAATGCTAAAAATTATTATTATTTTGGAATCTATTATAACAAACCTAGATTTTTTAATAAGGGAATAGGAAAGTTAATCAAGCCGAAACGAGTTAACTCAGTAATTAAGAATGATTTCAAGAAGATTAATGAAACTAATGCAAACACAAAAGAACTACTAGGAAAAATTGTAAAACTCGACTGGATAAATATCAAAAAAGATTTCCCAAAGCTGGCTTCTCAGAATATTCATAGTTATATAGCGGGAGACATTAATGGAGACAATATTAAAGACTATATTTTAATAATCGGTGAGAATACTTTTGGTTCCCAAAATTCCGGACCCGCTGCAGTTATTGCCTATTTTACAAATAAAGGAAAAATAGAAAGACTACCAGTAGACTTTTGGGAAAAAACAAGTGATGAAACCAGCTTTCCGGAGTTATTATTTACAAAGGATTTTAATGGCGATAAAGCGGAAGAATTATTTATCTCAGATTCAGATATTGATACTAAAATTCCAATAGTGTATTCGTGGTTTGAAGAGAGAAATGGATTAATGATGTTATATCATGGAACACGTGAGTTTTGGCAATGATAACCTGTCCCCTGTAAAATTCTATTTGGAGTAAGAATATGGTAGAAAATAAAAATTAGACCAAGAAATACAGATTAATTTTGAGCAATAACCTCCTAAGTTTCCGGCGGTTTTTCCGAAAGGATTGGAGTCTAGCGGTTAATTCCCTGATGGGTCCTGGCCGGGATGTAATAATGAGAATGTATTCTCGGAGCAAATATTCTAGATGCGGCTCATTCAATGGAATAATATGGTCGAGCAACTCCCTGCGTATAATGCCGATTGCCCGCTCACAGATCCCGTTTTGCCAGGGGGAGTGATAACTCACCTCCCCTTGCCCCTCCTCCCTTTTTCAAAGTAGAGGCGGGAAAGGCCGTTCTAGGAAGTTTTTACGCCTAAGGCATTGGATTTGCTTTGCTTACATGATTTTTTAAGGCCGTGGTGGTAATTCCCAACTTGACACGGCCTTTTTCTTCTCTTTCGCAAAAGATGGGAAGACTGGTGATACAGGAAATGCAAAAAATATGACCGGATTAGATTTACATCTTCATTTTGAGCTTAGAACTATAATGTTACCGGGCACAGGTCTTAATGGAAGACTAGATCCTTTTTCTCATTTTAATGCAAAGATGGAGGTTAACTAGCTATGAAAAATAGAATTATTATATTTTTGATATTGTTATTAACTAGTACAGGATATTGCCTAGATAAAAAGCCGATTTTAGTTATAAGTAGTACACTTTATGATGCCTATAATAATAAAGGGTTAATATATCCGGAGATAGCCGTTGATCAAAATGGCAAGTGGCGTGAAGCTACTAAAAATGATTTATGGATAGGCCAACAGTTTTCTGCTTTTACAAAACTAAACCACGAAATTAAGGATTTAAATAAGCAAATAACAATAAAATCCAACATCCAGCTACCGGCTGAATTTACATTTAATAATAATCTTATAGGTGAAAAACGTTTTTATTGTACTTATTCGAAATTAACGAAGTTTAAAAATCAGGGCATGGGGAAAACCATTAAGCCTAAACCAATGAACATTGAGGCTGAAAGAGTATTAAAAAAGTTCATTAAAGGAAGAATTGAAAAGGATAAATTACAACATATCGTGGATTTAGATTATAAAAATATTATTAAAGATTTTCCCGAGCTAACATCACGCAATGTAAATGATTATATGATTGGTGATATTAATGGCGATAAAATTAATGATTACGTTTTCATTTTAGGGGAAAACACTTTTGGAAATGCTGGTTCAGGCGCAGCAGCTGTTATCTGTTATATTTGTGTTGTGGGCGATTATAAACGAATTCCAATTCAATTTTACAAAAGAACCAGTGATGAAACTGGTTGGCCCCAATTGCTATTTATTAAGGATTTCAACGGTGATAAGGCAGGAGAAGTTTTTATAGCCTATGCTGACAGTGATACGAGTATTCCCATAGTTTATTCTTGGTTTGGCGATGGGTTACGATTGCTATTTCAGGGAAATCGTGAGTTGTGGAATGGATAAATTGTGCTGTAAGCCTTAAAAAAATCTATCTGGGAAAATGAATTAGAAAAAAGAACTCTGACCTTACACCGATTTGCAAGACACCAAGAATGGCTGGTATAATAAAACCAGTGAGGTGTCTAAATGTCACACAAAAGATTTAGTAAAAGCTTCAAGACTGAAGCGGTAAGAAGGGTGATTGAACAAGAGCAGAATGTTGCTGAACTAGC
>JARKQY010000050.1 GCA_029974635.1 Bacillota bacterium
ATTTTTGGGAAAAAATCACGGGCAACGACATGACTAAAGAATTGAAAACTTTTGAATCGCGAGCCAAAAAGCTACCGGCTGATTATCAAGCGGCATGGGAAAAAATTAATGCCAATCTTTGGCCGCACTCAGATTTCACCGGTCGCAACCTCATGCCAATTCTCGACGGTGTGCTTGGCCTGCTCGAAGAAGCGGCGGCGGATGGTCAGAGTGTTGGGGAGGTTTTGGGTGACGATATCAAAGGCTTCTGTTCAGCGCTGGCCGGTGAAGAAGGGGCAAAGTCTTATCGCGACAAGTGGCGCGAGCAACTCAACAATAATATCGCAAAAAAAATAGGTAAATAGGAGGATAAAATGAGCATACAAGATATCATCGAAGGCAAAAAAAAGTGGCGAGCGCACGTGGCGCGTGTCAAAGCGCTCCCGCAAGATTATCAGATTGTTTATAAAGAGATTCAAAAATATCTCTTTAAGGTCGGCCCTGTTGAGCTAACCGACGGGACGGGTTTGCTCTCGGGGATTATCGATCTTTTTGAAGAGGGCGCGGCCCTGGGGAAAGGCGTGCTCGAAGTGACGGGCAGTGACGTAGCGGCTTTCTGCGACGAACTAATCAAAGATTCAAAAACTTACGCTGACATCTATCAGGAATCTGTTGACCAAGAAGTTAACAAGGCCATGAAAAAGGTTACGGATAAAGCAAAGTAAACGGGGGATATCGGGATGGAAAAAGCAATCCAAGTGAAAGGACTGCGAAAGTCCTACAAGAAACTTCATGTTTTAAAGAGCGTAGATCTTGATTTTGCGAAGCATGGACACCATCATCACCGTCACCATCACTCCGATTGCGATGATGCTGCTGTTCGTCTATGTGTTCGGCGGCGCAATCCAAACCGGTACGGATAACTATGTGAATTACTTGTTACCCGGTATGCTGCTGATCGCTATTGCAAGCGGTATAGCCTATACGGCTTTCCGTCTGTTTATGGATATGCAGCGTGGCATATTTGAGCGGTTCCACTCTATGCCGATTGCGCGTTCGGCGGCGCTGTGGGGGCATGTGCTGACTTCGCTGGTATCCAATGCGATTTCGGTTGTCGTAATCATTCTCGTAGCGCTGATCATGGGCTTCCGCTCGTCGGCAGGAGTATTATCATGGCTTGCCGTGGCCGGTATACTCGCGCTGTTTACGCTGGCCTTGACATGGATCGCGGCGATTGCCGGACTGTCCGCAAAATCGGTGGACGGCGCCAGCGCCTTTTCCTATCCGCTTCTCTTCCTGCCGTTTATCAGCTCGGCGTTTGTACCGACCGAGTCGATGCCGGGGCCTGTCCGCGCCTTTGCTGAAAACCAGCCGGTGACCTCTATCGTTGAGGCGATTCGTTCCCTGCTTGCGGAACAGCCCGTCGGCAACGATATTTGGATCGCGCTCGCATGGTGCTTGGGTATTCTTGTTGTTGCGTATTTTTTTGCAATGAGCGCGTATAGGCGCAAGGCATCATGAGACATCGATACACAATCCTCGCGATAATGGCTTTTGTATATCAAAGCCATTGCCGTTATTTTTAAGAATTGGCTTCGAGGCAATTCAAAACCCTGCTTCTCAGCGTAACGAAAATAAGGAAATGCACGATAGCGGCATGACTCACAAAGAGCGCAAAGCGCAGGAATTGTTATTAACGCCTGGCACTGCAATCCTTTATCATTATTTTATAGTATAGACTTCATGAATTAGTTCCATCATGGCCTTTAGTGCTCGCGTGAGCCATTTGTGCTTGTGATATACTACTTGGTTTTTTATTTGAAAATCAGGTCCTTGCCATTTAAGATCTATCAATTGTCCATTTTGTATTTCTTCCTCTACGACTACCCGTGGAAGAAGTGTTACCCCAAGTCCGCTTATGACCAGTTTTTTTATTGCTTCTATGCTTCCGCATTCCATCACTGATCCAAGCCGAATAGCTGCTGCGGTCAGAATTCCTTCCATGACTACACGGTAGCTGTGGCCACTCTCTGTCAAGATCAGATCCATCCCAGTTAAGTCCACAGGACTTATGGGAATTTTATCGACAATTTGATGCTCTGCAGCTGCCAGGACTACCATTGCTTCATCAAACAAGGTTTCAGCGGTTAGCATTTCAGATGAAATTTGTCTATCCATATAAAAAGCTATATCAATGGAGTTTTCCGTCAGCCAACAGCAAAGCTCGGAAGCACCCCCAAGTTTGAGGATTATTTCAACCTCCGGATAACGTCTACGATATTCTTTAAGCAATGGTGGCAAATAAGAGATACAGAGTGATTCTGAGGCGCCTATCCTCAGTGTTCCTTTGGGAAGGGGCGAATCGGATATAATTTCCCTTGCTTCCGCATCCAGTTTCAATATTTGCTCCGCATATATCAAAAGCTTCCGGCCCTCAGCGGTTAACTTTATTTTACGGCCGAGCCTCTCAAACAGCTTGGTTTCAAGATCCTCCTCAAGCAACTGAATCTGGGCGGAGATACTGGACTGTGCATAATCCAATATCTCCGCTGAACGGGAGAAGCTTTCAACCTTGGCTACAGTTAAGAAGGTTTTCAGTAGTTTAATTTCCATAATAGTCTCACTTTTTAGTATCGATATTTTCGATTTATCTCATCAATGATATTCGTTTTACAGATACTATAATTAGATGATACAATGGTTTTCAATAAATGTCTATGTCTATACCAAGTCCATTCAATTTCAAATAAATAAATATAAACTCATTGATAAATTTATCGAACTGAAAGGAAGGGTATCAAATGTATATTTTCATTTCGTTAGCAAGCATATTACTAGCTGTATTGATTGGGGCAATGAGTCCTGGACCGAGCTTTTTGACTGTAGCTCGTATCTCAATGTCCGGGTCAAGACAAAATGGCATTGCAGCCGCTGCCGGAATGGGTGGTGGAGCAGTTGTTTTTGCCATATTGGCCATATTGGGCTTGAAGGTTGTTTTCGCAGCATTTCCTTTGATATATTCGGTATTACAGCTTATTGGCGGAATTTATCTAATTTTCATAGGAATACGCATCTGGCAAGGGGCAAAAGCGACTATTATTGTTCAATCTACAAATTCTGAAAAGCAGGATACCTGGAGTCATGTATTTGCAGCCGCTTTTTTAATACAAATCAGTAATCCAAAAACAATTGTTTTTTACAGTAGCATTTTCGCGTCCCTGCTTCCCAATGGAATACCATTTTGGGTTGCTGTGGTACTTCCTTTGTTGGTATTTCTGGTAGAGTCCGGCTGGTATAGCTTCGTTGCTTTAATATTGTCTTCCAGCAAATCTCGCTCTTTATACCTGCGTTCAAAGATATGGATCGATCGAATTGCCGGCGGATTGATGCTGTTACTGGGAATCAAGCTTGTTACTTATAAAAGCTAATTAGAGTTAAGGGTGCTTATTGTACTATGACAGCCTAGCTGTCATATGATTATGTGTAATCTGCGGTATCGAGTATTGGCCGGGTATATACTTGTGATCGGATGCTGATTTTTATCCATTACAGTCATGTTCATAGAGTGCTTTATAAATACTTACTTTTTTCAAAATCATCATTATCAATCTGGTTTAATTATGAAAAACTATCTGGAGCTTTTTCCAGATAGTTTTTCATAATTCATTGGGGATCACATGAACCTCCGCGCTAGGGGCTTTCTTTAAAAGTTTATCAATTGTGGAACCACGGAAGAAAGTCTGCAATTTCGTCCGGGCCGAGTGCCCGATAATGATTTGGTTAATATGCCGCCCGGCGGCGAACTCCGCTAATTTTCCGGAGACGCTTTTCCCGACTAAAGTAACCACTTCCGCTCCCAGTTGCCGGGCCAATTTATAGTGGCCCTCCAGCATCTGGCGTTCTCTGGGAGTAAATCTGGGCGCCAGGATATGAGTGCACTCAACGCTCACCACAAACCATTCGCATTTATAACGTTTAGACATCCTGGCGCCGCGGCGGATTAATTTTTTGGCGGAAGGACTGGGAGTAATACAAACCATCAACCGTTCTACAGTATGCCAGGCTTCCTGAATGCCGTGTTCCTCCATATATTCAGAGAGATCCTCATCGACTTCATCGGCAGTCTGCCGTAACGCCAATTCACGCAGGGCATTTAAATTACCCTTCCGGAAGAAATTTTTCAATGCCTGATCTATTTTATCCATCCGGTAAATATTACCCCGCTTTAAGCGATTTTGCAGCGCATCCGGGGTAATATCCACGATTACGACCTCATCGGCATGTTCCACGATGTGGTCGGGAATGGTTTCCCGGACAGTGACTCCGGTGATTTGCTTGACGACATCATTTAAACTCTCCAGATGTTGAATGTTCAATGTGGTAAGTACATTAATGCCGTGGGTTAAAATTTCTTCAACATCTTCGTATCTTTTTTTATGGATTGAACCCGGGGCATTGGTATGGGCCAACTCATCAATGACGACCACTTTGGGATCTCTGGCGATAATCGCTTCCACGTTCGTTTCTTCCAGAGTGATATCATTATAGGTTAACCTCTTGCGCGGAATAATTTCCAGATCGCCAATTTGTTTATCCGTCTCTTCCCGGCCGTGCGCTTCCACATATCCTATAACAATATCTTCGCCACGCTTCGCACGACGGTTAGCCTCGTTCAACATGGAGTAGGTTTTGCCGACGCCAGGAGCATAACCGATAAATATCTTTAAGTGGCCGCGTTCCTGAGTTTTACACATGGCTAATGCCGCTTCCGGGGTGGTTCGCTTGGCCTCTTGATCCATAATGTAACTACCTCACAGTTTTAAATTCAATTTAGTTATGCTATATATTAGTTTACTATCGTAGCATAAGACAGACACCTAAATATGGCTGAAGAAGATAGAAACAATCCGATATTGGCCAGAAAACCCTTCATGCCAGTCGTTTCTTTTCTCAAATGATTATGGCAATCTCATTCATAACTCTGATCGTCTTACTTTAACAATTCTGCGATTTCCAAATTGAGTTTAAGAACATTGACGTTCGGTTCGCCGAAGATCCCCAGGTACCGGCCTTTGGTATGTTTTGATACCAGCTTCTCCAGCTTGGCGGTGCTAATGCCACTGGCTCTGGAAACAGCCGGGATTTGAATCCTGGCCGCCTCCGGGCTGATATGGGGATCCAATCCCGATCCGGAACTTGTCAACAGATCGGCCGGAATTTCTGCCTTTTTGACTCCGGGATGAGTTTGTAAGAACTCAGCCAGATCTTGTTGAACCCGTTCCATCAGCGCCGGGTTGGAGGGGGCCAGATTTGCCGAACCGGATGCAACTCCGCCGTAAGCCGTTTTGCCGTCTTTATCCGGTACGGTATCTTCCTTGGCATAGGTGTTGTAATTCACTGCGGAAACCCGGCCATGAAAGAAGCGCATATCGGTAAATTTCTGCCCTAAGAGTTCCGAACCCACCGGTTTTCCTTGATAGCCAACGATGCTGCCCCCAGCCTGTCTTGGGAAGATAACTTGGCTGACCCCTGTCATGGCCAGCGGATAAAGCAGGCCGCAGCTGACTAGTAATATTAAACTAAGCCGTAGCGCCCGAAAAAAAGTTTTCATTGGTTTATCCTCCTTCAGCCCATGTTTAATAGCTTCAAAAGCGGGTTAATGGCCAAATCAATCAATTTGATACCGAAGAACGGCACCAATACGCCCCCCAAGCCGTAGATGAGCATATTCCGGGCCAAGATACGCTGGGCGCTCATAGGCTGATATTTCACCCCCCGCATGGCGATGGGAATCAAAGCCGGGATGATGAGAGCATTAAAGATTAAGGCCGATAGAATCGCGCTTTGCGGCGTAGCCAGCCCCATGATATTGATGGCGTTCATCTGGGGAATGACGACGGTAAACATGGCCGGAATGATGGCAAAATACTTGGCGACATCATTGGCGATACTAAAGGTGGTTAGTGAACCGCGCGTGATCAGCAGTTGCTTGCCGATCTCGACGACTTCCAGAATCTTGGTAGGATCGGAGTCCAAATCCACCATATTAGCTGCTTCCTTAGCGGCAACCGTCCCGCTGTTCATCGCCAATCCTACATCCGCTTGCGCTAAAGCCGGTGCATCGTTGGTCCCGTCGCCGGTCATCGCTACCAATTTTCCTTGCGCCTGCTCTTTTTTGATGACATCGATCTTCTGCTCCGGCTTGCATTCGGCTACGAATTCATCAACTCCCGCTTCACGGGCGATGGTAGCGGCAGTTAAAGGATTGTCCCCGGTACACATCACCGTTTTGATGCCAATGGCGCGTAAGCGGTTAAAACGGTCGATCAAACCGGGTTTAATGGTGTCTTTTAGATAAATGACGCCAAAGACTTCCTGATCCACACTAACTACCAACGGGGTACCGCCGGCCTTGGAAATTCGCTCGATTACCGTATTCAGATCGCCGGGAATGGTACCACCACGTTCAGTAACTAGTTGCTTGATGGCATCCCCAGCTCCTTTGCGTACTTGAGCGCCATTGGGCAGGTTTGTTCCGCTCATCCGGGTCTGACCGGTAAATTCGATGAATTCCGCCGACCGGTATTCGGCTTCATCGACCTTCACCCCTTGCTGATTCGCCAGATCAACGACGGAACGCCCCTCAGGGGTATCATCCTGTAACGAAGCGATCAAAGAAAAACGAGCCAGGTTTTCAAGGGAGTGCTTACCCACCGGGATAAACTCCGCCGCCAGGCGATTGCCATAGGTGATCGTGCCGGTTTTGTCCAGGATCATGACATCCACGTCACCGCAAGCCTCAACGGCTTTACCGGACATGGCGATCACATTGAAACGGGTCACCCGGTCCATTCCGGCGATGCCGATAGCCGAAAGCAGTCCGCCGATAGTCGTGGGGATTAAACATACTAATAAAGCAATTAACGTAGCGACCGGTATTTTCACCCCCGCATAAGTGGCCATGGGGTAAAGCGCGACGATCACCACGAGAAAAATCATGGTTAAACTGACCAGAACCATGGTTAAGGAGATTTCGTTGGGGGTTTTTTGGCGGGTTGCCCCTTCCACCAGCGAAATCATGCGCTCCAGAAACGATTCACCCGGGATGGCGGTAATTCTGATTTTTAGCCAGTCGCTGGTTACCTTGGTACCGCCGGTTACCGAACTGAAATCGCCGCCCGCTTCCTTCATCACCGGGGCCGATTCCCCGGTAATCGCTGACTCGTCTACGAAGGCCAACCCTTCAATAACTTCACCGTCATTAGGAATAATATCGCCGGTTTCAACCAGTACGATATCGTCTTTTTTGATAGTACTGGAATTGACGATGGTGAATTGGCCGTTTTGATCGAACAATTTGGCTTTCGTATCTTTACGGGTCTTTTTTAAACTCTCCGCCTGGGCTTTGCCACGCCCTTCGGCCACCGCTTCGGCGAAATTGGCAAATAAGACTGTAATCAAGAGGATAACAGAAACGATTCCATTATATAAGCCCATTTGCCGTCCTTGTTCATTGAAGCTAGCCGGGAAAAACGTCAGGTACAGGGTAATGACAAAACCGATTTCTACCACAAACATCACCGGATTTTTAATCAGATACCGGGGATCCAGTTTTATAAAAGAATCCCGGAAGGCTTTCCTTAAAATAGCCCTGTCAATCCCTTTTTGAGGATGCTTGCTCATCGTAAAATCACCTCGAAATTTAAATTAACGCCACAGGGTCAAATGCTCTGCAATCGGTCCCAAGGCAATTGCCGGGAAAAAGGTTAATGCCCCGATGATGATCACCACTGCGCATAGGACGCCCATAAAGAGGGGGTTATCGGTCCGGAAGGTTCCAATGCTTACCGGGACG
Organism: Bacillota bacterium; assembly: GCA_029974635.1. Classification (GTDB taxonomy): domain Bacteria; phylum Bacillota; class UBA4882; order UBA8346; family UBA8346; genus JAEZJQ01. Next base: position 7,835 of record JARKQY010000050.1, read on the forward strand.
GCTTTCTTGACTGCCAGGGAACTGACAACGGCTAATAAAGCGATGATTGAAATATAACGTCCGCTAAACATTACTAAACCGGCGGAAATGTTCCAAAAGGCCGTGTTATCAGCCAATCCTTCAAAGCCGGAACCATTATTGGCCGCCGCGGAAGTGAATTGGTAAATCACCTGGGATAACCCGTGAAAACCAGGATTGGAGATCCCTGCCAGCCCGGCGGGAGTAAGCAAGGCAATCATTGATGAAATTAGGATAACGAACGGATGCACCAAGATGGCGATAGCAATCAGTTTGATCTCCCGGCCTTCGATTTTTTTGCCCAAAAATTCCGGAGTCCGCCCAACCATCAGGCCGCACAGGAAAACGGTCAGGATCGCATACATCATCATGTTCATGAAGCCAACCCCTTTACCGCCGAAGACCACATTGATCATCATCTGCCATAAAGCCGTTAGCCCGCCTAAAGGTGTTAAAGAATCATGCATATTATTAACAGAACCGGTGGTACATGCCGTAGTAACCGTAGTAAATAAAGCGGATTCCGCGATTCCAAAGCGGACCTCTTTGCCTTCCATATTGCCCATGGTCTGGCTTAAACCGGATTTGGCCAAAAGAGGGTTGCCCATTTTTTCAGCGAAATAACAGGCGGGTAAAGCCATGGCCAATAATAAGGCCATGGCGGCAAAGATCGTCCAAGCCTGTTTTTTATCGTTTAACATCAGCCCAAAAGCGTAAACCAGGGATGTTGGCAGCAGAAGCATCGATAAGATTTGAAGCAAATTGGTCAGCGGCGTAGGATTTTCGAACGGGTGGGCGGAGTTGCCTCCAAAAAATCCGCCGCCATTGGTGCCAAGATGCTTAATTGAAACCAGGCTGGCCACCGGACCCAAAGGAATATCCTGTAATTTACCCTCAATGGTCGTTACGGTCTGGTTCGGCGCCAGGGTTTGCGGTACGCCCTGCCATACTAAAATTAAAGTAACAATGATGGCAAGTGGCATAAAGATCCGAGTGGTCAGCCGGGTTACATCCACGAAAAAATTACCTAAAGTTTTGCTTTTTCCCACCATGCCCCGGATAAAAGCGGCGGCAGCCGCAAAACCGGTAGCGGCGGAAGTAAACATTAGAAAAGTAATCGCCACCATCTGGCTTACATAGGATAAGCCCCATTCTCCGCTATAATCCTGGAGGTTGGTATTGGTAATGAAACTGATTGCCGTATTAAATGCCAGTGACGGCTCCATAGCCTTGATGGAGTTCGGATTCAAAAATAACAAGTGTTGCATCCGGAAAACCAAATAAACCAGGAGCGTCATGACCAAATTGGTTAACAGCAGAGCGATGACGTACTGTTTCCAATCCATCTCCGCTTGTTTAATGCCGCTGACTTTATAAATGAAACCATCAATCCGGTCCAGGACCGGATCGAAACAAGTTTTGGAACCGTTGATGACCCGGCAGATATATTTTCCGGTAGGAATCACCAGCAGCATGGCTATGCCGAGAGTGGCGAGTATTTGCGGCCAATCCATGTCAACCCCTCCTTGGTTAGAATTTTTCCGGGTTCATGAGAACGTAACCCAGATATAAAAATAAAAGAACGGTAAGGATAAGTAAGATTGCCATCTTAATTCACCTCATCATTTTAGCTACTGATTTCACGGTTGCACCATCCGGTAAATAAGAAGACTGCGCCAAAACAAACCCCTAAGGTGACGATCAGGACTAAGTCGAACAATGAAACGACCTCCTTTTGCAAAATCTTAAAAACAATTTTGATTATAGCCGTCGCTTCGCCATAACGAAAGCGGCCGGAATCTGGCTTTTAGGAATTTTCCTGCCTGTGAAGAGCCGTTCAGCATTAATAGCTTCATTATTCTTAGCTGAATCTCATTTTTTTAGCCCATTCCGTCAGCAAGGAAGTATGACATTTTTCGTAAATCAGATTATGATGAAGGCAGAGACCAATTCCCCGGTTTATGTTTTTAAAACACAGCGCTTAATAATTTTTAATAAAGGCGGGTTGTTCATGACCAAGACCCTTAAAGGCCGGATCTCCATGGTTTATTTTTGTTTAGTGCTGGTAATTGCCATGGTGGGAATGGTATCAGTATTTAATCTGTATAAATTGAGCAATTCAATCAATGGCTTAATGACGGCAAACTATAAAAGTATTAAAGCCGTAAATAATATGATTGAATATATTGAAAAGCAGGATCATGCCGTGTTGACTTATATTCGGGTTGACAATGAAAATGGGATCAATACATTCATTCAAAACCAGCGCTTCTTTTTAGATGCTTTTGATGTTGAACGCCATAATATCACCGAATTAGGAGAAGCGGACTTAGTCAGGCAGCTTAACACGAGCTATATGGATTATGTAAGATCCTTTGCTGAATTGCAAGAGATCAAACACCGGGCTGGGGCTGTCGGCGCTTATAACTTTTACACTGCGGATATCCAGAGTAAATTTAAACTGATAAAATCCTTATTAAAAAAGCTGGTAGATTTGAACGAAGCCGCGATATTTCATAGTGAAGATCTGGTAACTAAAAATACTCAAAAAGCGATGAATTTTATTCTATACTTATCCTTGATCGCAGTCAGCGGCGGGTTTGCCGCGGCGCGATTTTTTATTAACCGTTTTTTAAAGCCGGTTGATCAGCTGAAAGAAACTGTTAAATTAATTAAAGCCGGCGATCTTAACCGGCAAGCCGAAGTTTTTTACGCGGATGAAATCGGTGGATTGGCCAGCGAGTTTAATGCGATGACCAAGCGGCTCTTGCAATATGAACAAAGCACAATAGGTAAATTAATGGCTGAAAAGAAAAAATCCGAGGCCATTGTCCGCAGCATCTCCGATCCCTTAGTGGTACTGGATACAAATTGCCGGTTTTTATTATTGAATGAAGCGGCCGAACGTTTTTTTGAGTTGGATGAGCAGTGGGCCTTGGACAAACACTTTTTAGAAGTCCTGCACAACGCGGAGTTGTTTGAACATATTGTTGGCGCTTTAAATTCAGATGACGATGATCGCCAGAAGATGGTAAGGATTACTGCCAATGAAAAGGAATATTATTTCAACGTAATTGTGAAACCGGTAAAAAATCATGATGCCGCTGAGAACAATATCATTGTCCTGTTTCAGAATATTACGCAGATCAAACATTTGGAAAAAATCAAAACCGATTTCATTGCCACGGTTTCCCATGAATTCAAGACCCCTTTAACCTCAATCATCATGGGCATCAGTCTCTTACAAGACGAAAAAATCGGGACTCTCAACCAAGAACAAGCCAAAACGTTGGTTACAATTAAAGAGGATAGCGACAGCTTGAGTAACTTGGTCAATGATTTACTGGAGCTCTCGCGAATCGAATCCGACCAGGCGATCTTTAAAATGCAGCCTTGTTCGGTGCCCGGATTGGTGGCAAATTCGGTCAAAAGATTCCTGGATCAAGCCGCCCGTAATGAGATTAACTTATATTACGAAGTAGAAGAGGATTTGCCAAAAGTAAACGCCGATCCTGAAAAAATTGCTTGGGTGTTGAATAACCTAATCAATAACGCTTTGAAATATACGAATGCCGGAGATGAGATCTGTGTATCCGCTTTGGTACGACATCACCAAATGTGGGTTTCCGTAAAAGATACCGGCATTGGTATTCCGGCAGAATATCAAACCAAGATTTTTGAAAAGTTCGTCCAAGTCCGTAGTTACGATTTGGAGATCCGAGGTACGGGCCTCGGGCTTGCCATTGCCAAGGAGATTATTGAAGCTCATGGCGGTCAAATATGGTATAAGAGTGAACTGGATGCCGGCAGTACTTTTACATTTATACTACCGTTGATAGAGGAGAGCACCAATGAAGAAAGTCTTAATCGTCGATGATATCAAAAATATCCGGAATCTGTTAACTACCTGCCTGGAAGTTGAAGATTACCGGGTGGTAGCCGTAAATGATGGCGTTCAAGCACTGCAAACGATTCAAAATGAAAGTTTTGATTTAATATTCATGGATATTAAATTGCCGGAACTAAGCGGGACTGAAGTATTACGCCGAATTCGGAAAATGGGAATCAGTACTCCCGTTGTCATTATGACTGCTTTTGCTACAGTTAAAAATGCCATCGAGTGTACTAAACTTGGCGCTGTTGCCTATTTACAAAAGCCGTTTACTGCTGAAAAAGTAAGGCATGTGCTGAGGGAAATCATGGGAGAAAACGAGGATAGTGGGTTTTATAACCGGCAAGCGAAAGAACTGATCTTATCAGGTAAGATCGATGACGCCTATGTCCAACTAAAAAAAGCCTTGGCGATTGAGCCGGATTGTGGAGAAACTTATTCTTTAATCGCCAGCATCTATGAAGCTCAAGGAAATAACCAAAAGGCGGAAAGATTCCATAAGATTGCACGGCAATTTGAAGACTAAAATCACGATATATGCATACTAATTTTCGGCATAATTGGTTTTCTCACAGACGACCGGGCGTTCTTCCGAACGTCCGGCCGTCTCGTTTATGAGTGTATAAAGGACTAATAGTCCACCGGATGTTTTTGGCGGATCAATCGATGGCAAGACCGCCGCTGGCGTAGCCTACAATGACAGTCGCGATGTCAATACCATCGGTGACGGCTGCGGAGAATACCAACAGTAAACGGGTATTGGCAGTAACCGGTATGGACAATCCTGTAGTCAAGCCTGAGCTGATGAAACCTAACGCGACAACTCCGGTAAGGCTGGGGGCCAGTGTAACGGTTGCGCCCGGAACCGGTGCAAAAGTATCATCAGGGGTGGTTGAGGCGTATAACTGCGCTGTAATTGTGACTGTTGAACCGATCAGAGCAAGTTCTAACGCCGTACTGAGATATGCGGCGAGGGATGTGATGATTCCGTCTCGCGGGACGGAGAAAGCAAAGTTGGTTAGACCGGTAAGGTCGATTAGTCCTCCAACTATACTAACTCCACTGAGACTGTTTCCGAATCCTACCAAGCCGGTGGTGCCCACTAATCCTCCCAAGACAGTCGTGAGCGTGACGGGAATGCCTGAAGCAAAGGGTATGATGGCTCCAGGGCCGGCAGGTCCCGTGGCCCCTGTTGCGCCGACTGCACCCGCTGGGCCGGCAGGTCCCGTGGCCCCTGTTGCGCCGACTGCGCCCGCTGGGCCGGCAGGTCCCGTTGCTCCCGTTGCGCCGGCGGGTCCTGTCCCTGGCCCTAACGGTAATAAACCAATTAAAAGCTGCTGTAGCCGTTGGAGATCGGCTAATAGCGGGTTATAGATGTTTCCTGAGCATGGCGCATTCTGTTGCCGGGCAAGAATTGTTTGAGTGATTATCCCTATACTGTCAATTACACATTGAAAATTACCTGTTTGAAAACAGTTGATTGCGACATTAATATTTTCCAATAATTGGTTCTTTACAAACATAGCTACCGGTAATTGCCGGATTTTCCCTTGAATAAGTTGTAGTTGAATTAGAATCTGAGACATCGGTTTCACCTTCCTAGATAAAGTGATTTACGTAATTTTCAAACCAAAATAAATTTTTTGGTTGTTATTTTCGTAGTATATTACTTAAAGAGCAAGGAAAAAGAATCTAGTCCGATGTCATCTTTTTATCATCATGCAGGTAGAAAGAGTGGATAATACCCTGCCTTGGACGGGCCGGAACCAAATCAAAAACCTATTTGGAGCTAAGAGTCTAAAGATAACTTATGCCTGGTGCTTTGGAGAACAATCCGTTAGGATCATAAAATAAACTAAACCCCTATCGCTGCGTGGTAGGGGTTTGGTTTAGCATCAATTCATATTTTATTCCAGCGATTTTACTGGTTAAGATTCTTAATTCCTGCATCTTTCGTCGGCGAAGAATCGAACACCAAAATATCAACCCGCCGGTTATAGGACCAATTGCCCTCTCCCGCGCCTTTTCTAGCGGGATAATCTTTTCCATAAGCGTAAATGACGATTTGATTTCCGGAAATCCCGCGTGCTACCAAATAACTTTTAACAGTTTCAGCGCGTTTGGCTGATAAATCCAGATTGTACTCCCTGGTTCCCCGTTCATCGGCATGTCCACCCAGTAGAATATATAATTTGGGATTGTTCTTTAGGATGCCGATACTGGTATTTAATGCTTCCGTTTGATCAGAGCGCAATTTCCATTCATCGTAATCAAAAAAGACCGGTTTCAATGTCGGGTTGGGCTCAACGGGCGGAGTTGGGGCCGGTTTTTCAGCCGGGACCGGAGAGTTAACCGTAAACGCTTTGTCCAGTACCCCGGTTTTCCCGTCATCGTTCACTACCCTGAGTTTATATGCGCCGGACACGGCTCCTTTAAGATTGAATTCGCAGGTGAGATTGGCAGGGGAGCTTACAATAACTTTGGTAGCTCCAATATCCATTTGCTCGTTGCTTAACATCACCTTGATACCCGTCCGGAAACCTTTGCCGGTGACGGTTATCGTTACAACCCTATCAATATCGGCTTGACTTGGTTCCATACCTGTCAAGGAGAGATCAGGATGCTCAATGATAAAACCTTTGGCAAGTAAAGTTGGTTTTTCCTTTTTGGTGAATGTTCCGATATTTCCAACAATAACATCCCATTCGCCCGCCGCCTTGCCGTTTAAATTCAGTACACAAGTGACTTGAGTGGCTGAAACTACTTTTACGTCTGTGGCGACAATATCCGTCTCTCCGGTTTTGGTCAGCTTAACATAAGTTGATTTGTGAAATTTGCTTCCGGTGATGCTAAGATTGATTACTTCGGTATTTATCCCTTTATTCACCGAAAGAGATGTAACTACAGGTTTTGGACATCCAAAAGATGAACCACTAAAAACAAATGATACGATCCCGATAAGAACCAGCAGTCTTCGCAAAATCTTTTTCATTTCAATACCCTCCAAATTTTTTCGTTCGTAAAAATTCTTTTTATCCCTCCCTTATTCGTTATTCGTTTTTTAAGCGGTTTTCAGTTCGGTTCGTTCGATAATTATTACGATGTTTAGAGAATGTTTTACTGGAGCGTTAACGCTCCGAATGTTGATATTGCGGAAATAAATACCGATACTACTTATCAGCACACTTCTTATCATTTTGGAAAGAAGTTTAGAACTTAAAAATTTTTAGTTTTACTAGAATTGCCGCTTTGAAAGGTATCTTTCAATTACCATGGCCGCAGCGCCCAGTGAGATGGCATTTTCGTCAAAGTGACCTCCTCGACTGAAGATAATCCGATTATTTGTTTTTGAATAAATTCGTTTTAGAGCAGTAGTGATGCATATTTGATAAAACAACTCCGACTCCTTGATGAGCGGTCCGCTTAAAATAACCAGGCTTGGGTTCAGTAAATTGATATAATTGGCTAAACCGGCTCCAAAAATGGTCGCCGCATTGTTGATGATCTCCTTGGCCAGTTCATCGCCGGTTTCAGCGGCTGTGCAGATATCCAGATAATCGATTTGTTCAATGGGTTTGGTTACCTTTGAAATGCGTCCTTTTTTTAATGCAACGGTAAATTTTTGGACAATCGCTACTATCGAGGAATAACGTTCAATACATCCATAGTTACCGCAACTGCACAACTCGCCGTCTACAAAATCAATCACCATATGGCCAAAAGCATCTTCAGCGTCATTGATGGTTCTAACTATATTTCCGGCGGAAATGGCGCCGGTTCGAATACCAATACTGCAGTTGAAATAAGCAATATTCTTATATGTTTTGCCTGCTCCCAAATAGTGCTCCGCCAGAACGGCCGTATTGGCTCCATTATCAATAACCACCGGAAGTTTCAATTCTTGTTCCAATATGCTTTTAATGGGAACGCCAACCCATCCAGAGGCGGCAAAATTAACCGGGTTTATCATGATTCCTTGACTTCGATCCAGTGGCCCGACTGTACCCAGACCTGCGCCAAGTATTGCTTGACGTTCGATATTTAATTTCGCAATGAACTCTTCAACTATACACCCGATTAATCTTGTGGTTTTCTCGGGAGTATGTGATTCATCCATGTTAAAAAACCGCTTATCCACAATATCCAATTTGGGGTTGGTGATTATGAGCTGGGTATAGGGTCTGGAAATATCAATTCCTAAAACGTAAAACTTTTTTTTATTTAAATCGTACAATACCGGTTTGCGTCCGCCGGAGGATTCCCCAACCCCGGTTTCGACAACAAAACGCTCACTTTCCAGCGGCTGCATAATCCGGTTTAAAGTACTCAGATTCGTTTTCGCACGAACTAATAGATCATTTTTGGTTAATGGGCCGTCCTTTTGAAGGAGACTGAATGTTTCTTTCCCTCCTGGACTGAGTTTTGCAAAGAATTGCCCTATATCGGACATTATTGCTCCATTAAGTGGTTTGGCAGGTTATTAAAAACCATTATATTAACATATTTCCATTTTGTCAACCAGTTTGGTCCGTTCCTTGACTAACCTGGAAGAAAAAAGTATTTAGCGATAGTAATGAATAACCGGATTATTTGGTAAAGAAGTCATCCACTCTTAATTATCGTAGATAATTCTTAAATTAAAGTTCTGCTTTAATAGGGACAGCGGAGGAAGAAAGTAGGGGCGGCTGTTTTGCTTAGAATATTTTCTAAGTAGCATGGGGCCAACAAAATAATGAATTGATATAGAAAAACCGCTCCCCTATGGAAGAACGGGGAGCGGCAAGATAAGGAGATGTAATAATTAGTAAACCGCTTTTAAAAGGATGGTTTTGACATTATTTCTTACTTACTGCGTCTTTTAAAGCTTTTCCGGCTTTGAACGCGGGAACTTTCCGGGCCGGGATGCTAATTTCTTTACCGGTTTGAGGGTTACGGCCTTTACGAGCCGCCCGCTTTCTAACTTCGAAGCTTCCGAAGCCAACGAGGGTCACTTTATCACCCTTTGCCAGGGAACCGGTAATGGCTTTGACAATGGCATCGATAACTTTGTCGGAATCTTTTTTGGTAAGTTTGGTCTTATCTGCCACTTTGTCGATGAGTTCTGCTTTGGTCAATACAAACGCCTCCTATTGTGTTTTATAATTTTTAGAACCTGAATAGACAAATGATTGTCATCTTCTACATAAGTCTTCGGTATATATTTCAGTAATCTTTAACGGTTTTTTAAAAAATTATGCGATAAACTATAGATTTTTTCAAAAGCAATCCTTCCGGTTCCCGAACTTAATAAACCTCACTGAAAACATGTTCTTCGTATGCAGGCTAACCCACAGATTGAGAGGTGCAACAAGCAAAAAATAGAGGAGAATTATGTGGATTGTCCCAGATTTTTTATATTTTGCAGAAATATTAATCTTCCCCAATTTAACATGAATCCAGCAAGTAACTTTCAAAATTGCTTGCATTGCAGACTTGCCGGATTCTGTAGAAAACCCGAACCGGCCAATTTTTCCGCGACATAGCGGGAAAATTGGCCGGTTCGAGGTTTAAATTACCAAATATATTCATTTTATAATGAAGTGAACTCCGGTAAAATATTCATTGTAATCTTGATCAATTCCAAATATTATTATTGGGGGTAGATGCGCCGGAATTAATTTTGCCATATCAAAATGACCGGAAAGGATTTGGCGCCACAGGAATGACTGATTTTTCATATCAACTGCAATTTAAAATCGACTTAAGCATTGTTTCACTTTTCATTGGCGTGCTAAGTTCACTGGCGTTTATTATAGTCGCTTGGTTGCGTGCCAAACGGACTCCGTTGTTGAAATGTTTTCTGAACATCCAAATTCTGTTTTTTACCCAGTATGCAGCTAATTTATTGATATTTTATTTTGAAGGCTGGGGAAACAACTGGTTTTTCACCGCCATCGACTATTTGTTTTATTGTTTCATCAGCCCTGCATTCCTGGTGTTCGTCTATATTTTTACCAATAACCAAACAAAAGTCACCCCACGAAAAGTATTCCTGTTATTTAGTCCGGAGGTATTGATTTATTTCTTGTTGCTGACTGATCCCTTGCATCACCTGTTTTTTATAACAGCCGAATTATCCCGGAGAGTCTATGGGCCATTTTTTTGGCTGCATTATCTGGTGGTTATTGTTTATTTATCGGCCGGAATCTATCATTTGTTAAAGTATTCGGTGGAAAACTATCATTATATAAAAAGACAGACCCATATTTTTATCGCCGCCACCTTTATTACAATTATTACAACCGTCATCTATATTTTTCGAATCGGAAAATATTCATTTTTTATCGCAAGTTGTGGGTTGGAAATTACGATGGTACTGTTTGTTTGGGCAACCTATTACCGTTTTTTCAACATTACGCCGCTTGCTTTGCGGCGGATTGCGGAAAATATCGAGGAATCCATTATTGTAGTGGATAATCATAACGAAATCAATAATTTCAACAGTCATTTCGCGGCCAACTTTTTACCGGTGATTGCGGTTCGTAAATCCGATGATATCCAGGTTTTTCTCCGGGAATTACGAACCATCATCATTGCCGATGAGAAATCGGATTTCATTTTAAAGGAGATTCGAAATCCGAAGCGGGAATATATTACCGGGGAATTGACAGTGTTGCAACCGGAAAAAAAGACATATATGGTGAATATTCAGCCGGTTTTCAGCAAACAGGACCTTATCGGAAGAGTTATTTCCTTCAATGATATTTCGGATTATAAAAATTTGTTGGAGGAATACAACAAAAAGAATATTGAATTGAATTCCTTAAACCAGGAATTGATAATGATGAACCATGAGGTCCTAACCGTCAACGAACGTTTGCAAGAATATGCGTCCACTGTGGAGGAATTGACGGTTGTAAAAGAGCGCAACCGTTTAGCCCGGGATGTTCATGATACATTAGGTCACACAATGACCCTGGTGCTTACTTCACTTGAAGTGGGGCAGATATATTGTGAAAAAGACCTGGAGGTCACCAAAAAGTATCTGGCGGAAGCGACCCGGATAACCCGGGAGGGGATTACCGAACTTCGTAATTCAATCCGGGGGCTTATTCCGGAGAGAATAAACGCTACTAATTTGTCACATGCCCTTGAAAGACTGATTGCCGATTTTCGGATCAGCGGAATGAAGGTCGATTTTTCCTTTACCGGATCGGAAGATTTTTTGAGATCGGTTCATGCGGATGCCGTTTACCGGATTTGCCAGGAAGCGTTGACGAATTCATTCCGGCACGGTATAGTCCGGGAAATCAGTATTTTTTTGGAGATTGGCCGGGAATTGATTGAAATTTCCATTTTCGACAATGGTTACAATGGTAAGGATTTTCGGCCCGGATACGGCCTGACCGGTATGAAGCAGCGGGTGGAGGATCTTAAAGGAAGAATTACTTTTGGCCCGGATGGCGAGCAAAGATTTGTCATTCATGCGGAAATACCTCTCAATGCCCCTGCGTAATCAAAATAAAGGGATGAATAAACAAGACAAAGCTTGGTGAATCGCGATTTTAAATCATTGAATATAAATCAAGATAAAAGCTTGATGAATCGCGATTTAAGATCGGGATAAAATCAAGATTAAGGGTGAGAAAAATGATAAGAATTGTGATTGTTGACGATCAAGTGATCTTGCGGGAAGGATTAAAATACATCATTGAATCCGATAGTGAACTAAAAGTTGTGGGCTGCGCCGAAAACGGCCGCCACGCCCTGCAGCTTTGCGATGAATATCAGCCCGATCTGGTATTGATGGATATTATTATGCCTGAAGTGAATGGGGTTGAAGGTACCCGGCTGATTAAATCCAAATACCGACAAAAAATAAAAGTCGTCATCCTGACCACCTTCAGTGAGGACCAATACATTGTTCAAGCCATGGCCAACGGCGCCGACGGATATATTTTAAAGGATATCAAACCGAATGATCTATTCCGGACTATCAAAAGCACGGTGGCAGGACTAAGTATAATGAATGAAAGTTCGTTATCCGGCATCATGAGACAATTGAACGCCGGCAGGGATAGCCAGCCTTCCCGTAAAACCATACCGGATCATGATTTGACCGAGCGGGAGAAAAGCGTGCTGCGGTTGATAGTTGATGGTAAAGATAACAGGGAGATTGCCAACATTCTTTTTTTATCTGAAGGCAGGGTCCGGAATATCGTATCCGGAATCCTACAAAAACTTGAACTGCGGGATCGCACTCAATTGGCGGTCTATGTTGTGAAGAACGGATTGATATAGAAGGTTAATTTAAATAAAGCTGGAATTCTTAATCATGATTGCCGAAGCCCAAAAAGAGAACGAAGTCTATCAAGTGAAGGAGGCAAAATTATGAATTATGGTTCCAATAAAACCGCAAATTTAAGTGTATACATAAATCAAATTGCAGGAATAGCAAGTATTCTAATCATGTTAGCCATCATAGTGGCTATTTTTGCAATGGCTCCGCCCGTCGCCGCATCCGAACTGGATGAATTTGAAACAACCGCCACAACTGATGATTCCGAAGAAGAATCCGATGAGTCAGAAAAGGAAAAAGAAAAGGAGGATCGTAAAGGGAGAAGGCGCGATAATCATCGGCAGGAAAGTTTTTTCAGCAGTTTAGTTGGTGAGATTTTTGAAGGTTTTTTCCAGGCGGTATTCTTAATCGTATATGACCAAGCGAAAGGCAGCTTTGCAAGGATGGGTGAGTCAACAGACACTGCTTCTACCGGGATCGATATTCGGGAGACCGGGGAGCCAACTTTGCCCATTATTCAAATAGATTCCAAATATTTATATGTAAATCCCGATATTAGCGCTTGGGATGGATCCCTCGAGGTTGGCTATGGAGCATTTGGCTTTAATTACCGCAATACTTACTTTACGGAAAGAAACCCCAGCGATAACCTGACTATAGCTCAGTATCATCTGTTGCTTCGGCTTTCGGAAACCCGTTCTTTTGAATGGGGAATTGGAATGGGATCGATTATTATGCGTGGGAATGAACAAAATTACGGTTTCTCGCTTACTACTCCAATAAAGATTTATCCCAATGAATCCTTCGGGATTAAACTTAAACCAACGTATAATTGGATCAATGGCAACTATATTTCAGACTTTGATTTGGCCATCGTTCTTTTGAAACGGTACGGATCCTTGGAGCTTGGGTATCGTTTTCTGGAATGCAATGGCCAAAATCTTGGCGGAGCATATGTTGGTTTGGCGTTTCACTATTAAAACGGTTATTGGTTATTAGGTATTAGTTTTCTGTGAAGAGATTGATAAGATCTATACCAACCGTGTCACCACCAGACGTGTGATATTGTTTGACAGAATCGGGAGGGAAATTTTGATGAGTATTCAGAAAAGAACGGCTTGGGGTACGATTTTTCTGTTACTATTACGCCCTTTACTATTCATTTCTTGCCAAACCGGAATTGCCGCCGTATTCTTTTTTACCGCCCATGGTAATCCCTGGAACGAAGCGGTCCATTGGTGGCCATTTGCCGGTATTTTGGCCAGTGTTTTGAATATCATTATCTTCTATAGACTTAATACCAACGGCTCTTTGTTATTTAAAGAGTTGTTTCAAGCCGAACGTAAAAATCTATTGAAAGATATCTTAACCGCAATAGCCGTGATTTTGGCTTCCTTAATCTTGGTGATGGCGCTAAATACGGTTGGAATGGGGTTCCTTTTTAAAGACCCTAAAATGCCACTGGCGATCATGTACGGCAAATTGCCTTTTTGGGCTGGAATAACAACAGTCGTTTTACTGCCGTTATTGGTTGCGGTTACCGAAATACCCTGGTATTTCGGATATTTGATGAAAGAACTGGAAACTAGCTCAACAATAAAATGGCTGCCCATCGTTTTATGCGCGGTTGCCTTCAGTATTCAACACGGCGCATTGCCCCTGGTTTTCAACGTGAATTTTGTCATTTGGCGTTCTTTGATGATGCTGCCTTTTACATTGTTTTTAGCCGGTATTCTGGCTTGGCGTAAACGACTGCTGCCCTATTTCGTAATTGCCCATTTTTTAATGGATCTGGCAATGACGATACCGTTGGTAATAACGGAGTAAGTGGTAATTCTGTCGGCATTCTTATAACATAAAATGACTTAAAGAAGACCGCTGTGAACCGGCAGACTCGCGGATTTGAAAATGGCGATCATAGGTAGCGATGACCGGGGTATTGTATTTTATCACTATTGCGGCGCTGGTGGCATCCATGAAAGATAACGAATGGTCGATGTATTTTAGCTCCACAAATTTCAGAGGCTTATCGAGGGTCATTCCACCCGGACAGGAATTCCGCTCCGGTGGCGGGCTTTTCCGGTTGTGATTTATTCATATCGCTGATGGTATTTTGATAATTTCCCAATAGGATTCCGGCGACAAGGGCTGTGAGCGGGATTACCATGATCATTCCGATACTCCCCGAAAGCGCCCGGATAATCTCCGAGGCCACGATATCCAAATTGATAATCTTGGATAACGGGTCTTTATAGGCCATAAAAATCAGAATCAGTTGCACCGAACTGCCGGTATAAGCCAGGATTAGGGTGCTGGCCTGGGCGCCCATGATGTCCCGGCCGACATTCATCCCGGAACGAATTAACCGGCCCGGTTTGATATCGGGGCATACCCGTTTTATCTCTTCCATTGCCGAAGCCATAGAGATGCTGACATCCATTGCGGCTCCGAGAGCACCGATAATAATCCCGGCAAATAATAATCCCTGGATGTCAAGCTGAATATTTTGAGGAATATAAAGCAACATACTGGCTTCTTCAGAACCAAAACCGGTAAGATGAGCCGATTTTCCGGTTATTAACGCCAATCCCCCGGAGATACCTAATCCTCCCAAGGTTCCCAGAATTGCAATCAAGCTTTTTAAAGAGATTCCGCCGATTACCAAAATGGTGACCGTTGCGGAGATTAACGCCACCAATATAGTTAACAGGATAGGATGATACCCCCGTAGAAACCCCGGTAATAGTACTCCCCAGATTAAAGTCAGGGTCAGCAACAAACCGCACAATGCTTTGGCTCCCTTGCGCCAGCCGATGGCCAGCAATACCACGATAAAGAGAATGAGTAAAAAATATACCTGGTTCTCGCGAATGATATCTACAATATAAGCATCTAGAATTTTGCCGTCTTTCACCGTTAAAGCTACCGATACCAAGTCTTTTGGCGCTACTTTGATATTGAAGGCCGGATTATCCACTTCATTATGAGCAACAATGATATCCCGGCCTTTAAATTCCCCGGCATAAATTTTCACTTTGAATTGATAGCGCTGCACCCGTTTTTGGGTCACGGGGTCCGCAACCGGTTTTTTTCCAACGAGATTTAAAATTTTTCCTTTTACGAATATTTCTTGAGATGTGTGCTGGTCCACGGTGGCGGAATGATTGAGAGGTTTTCGGGAAGAGTTGGAGTCTTGCCCGGACTCAGCCCGGATGGCGCCGCAGAAAAAGAATAGGGCGATCATCCCCGTATAAAGCAGAAAATGACGGTATGTACGGACCATTCTAACCTCCGGAGAACGGAATTCGGATTGCATGAATAAATGACTCTATATAACTGTTTCGGTATTGTCCTCAATAATCCTGTCATGAAGCGTAAAATAAGTTTTTTATCAACTTGCAGAATCTATCAAATATGTGGGCGGGATCTCTAATTTCGTAAATCCCGGAGATAGAGTTCTTTTAAAGGTGAACCTGTTAATGAAAAGAAAACCTGAGAAGGTGACGACAACCCATCCCGCGCTTGCCCAGGGGTTAGCGGAACTGGTTATTGAGGCCGGCGGGAAGCCTGTTATTGGAGATAGTCCGGGTGGATATCATTATTATACCGGGAATACCCTGGCATCCGTATATGAGGCATGCGGTATGACCGAAGCGGCCAAGAAGAGTAGAGCGGAATTGAATTATAACACCGATGTTATCGATATTCCATATCCCGAAGGCAAAATCATCAAGAGTATCAAAACCATCCGTCCTGTAATCGAAGCCGATAAGATCATCAATATTCCTAAAATCAAAACTCATATGATGACAGTATATAGCGGCGCTGTAAAAAATTTATTCGGTATCATACCGGGAGCCTATAAACCTGAATATCACCTGCGCTTTGAAGATACAAGCGATTTCGCCGATTTGTTAATCGGTCTCTGTTTGTTTTCAAAACCTGTTTTAACAGTTATGGATGCGGTTATCGGTATGGAAGGTTATGGGCCTACCAACGGCAATCCTAAAAATGTCGGGCTCATCATATCCGGCAGCGATCCTTATGCTTTAGATATGGTGGCTTCATATATTATCGGTATAAAATCCGTCATATTCCAGCCATCAGGAGATCCGTCGAGCGGGGACTATGTACCGGCGATGTCAAAGATGTTGAAATATTGGGAGAGGAGATCGCGGACGTTAGAGTGTTAGATTTTAAAAAACCCACCGTAAAAGTGGCATTTAACTTTTATAATCTATTTTTACCGAAATTTATGCTCCAACGGTTAAACCGGGTCATTAAGCCCAAGCCATGTTTCACCGTTTCCTTATGTAAAGGATGTGGTATGTGCGCCCAAGGGTGTCCCCCCAAGGCGATTGAAATGAAAAATGGAAAACCGCTATTGGATCTGAATAAGTGCATCAGATGCTTCTGCTGTCATGAGTTGTGCGGCTATAACGCTGTTGAAATAAAGCGGCCCTAGTTTATCCGGCTACTGGTAAGGTGAGAAGCCATAATCCGATCTCCGGATGAGCAATATAATAGGTTTGAATCAAAAGTCCCAAGATATGAAACTCCGGGACTTTTGATTATTTTTGGGATTTACTTCAATAATATAACAATTTGGCGAATATCGTTGCCTGCCTTTCGAAATATCTTTTTCAAACGGCTAAAACAACCGGTAAGATTTATATTTCAGGCATCAATGGAATAAAAAGGAATGTAGATGGTGACAAATGTCATGAATCGCGTGACATTTATCTTAAATTACAGCTAAATCCTTTACATGGAATCCAATGCAATATATAATAAGTTATGACTGAACTCATTGAAAAATGGAAAAATTATAATAATTTTAGATAAATTAACCAGGAGTAATATGACAAAAAGTCCTGTGGTTTTTATGTTTTCGGGCCAGGGTTCCCAATATTACCATATGGGAACGGATTTATTTCATCAGGATGCCGTTTTTAATTCCTGGATGAATCAAATGAATGAGTTTGTGTATCGGAATGCTGGAATTTTCGTTTTGAACGAGATATATCATGAAAAAAAAAGGAAAAATGAATCATTTGATCAACTGTCATATACACATCCGGCAATTTTCATGGTTGAATATGCGTTAGCGCAAAGTTTGATGGAAAGCGGGGTTGAGCCTGATTGGGTTTTGGGCGCAAGTTTAGGTGAGTTTACAGCGGCTGCGGTAGCGGGGGTTATATCATATGAGAATGCCCTGGAAATCCTGGTGAAGCAAGCGGAACTGGTTACTAATTATTGCAGCGCCGGAAGCATGATTGCCGTCATTCACAGTCCCGAATTGTATCATTACTCTCCTTTCATGCGCCTTAATTCCGAACTGGCTGCCATTAATTATGCTTCCCACTTCATCATTTCCGGCGAAGCCCAAAAACTATCAAATATTGAGATGCAATTAAAAGCCGGGGAGATTCCGTTTCAAACGCTTCCGGTACAATACGGCTTTCATTCGGAAAACATTGATTCGATTGAATATGAGTATTGCAGCTTTTTACACGGTTTTCAATACCAAAAATCTAAAATTGGAATCGTATCATGTATGTTGCATGATATATCATGTTGCCCACGTGATGAGGCTGCCGGGATAACGGCGGATTTCTTTTGGGATGTTATTCGGCGGCCGATTCAGTTTCAGACAACGATCCAAAGGATGGAACAGGAAGGTTCCTATCATTATATCGATCTGGGGCCATCCGGAACTTTGGCAAATTTTGTAAAATATAATCTTTCAAAGCATTCTTCATCACGCTATTATTCAATTATAACTCCCTTTAACCAGGATTTGAAAAACTTCAAAACAATTCTCGAGTCGTTTCAAAAATAACATGCATTTTTGCAATGAGAGGAGTCGGAAGTATGATTACATTTGTATTTCCCGGTCAAGGTTCTCAAAGCAAAGGAATGGGCGGATTAGTTTTTGATGAGTTTGGCGAGTTGACGGCGGAAGCGGACCAGATTCTCGGTTACTCCGTCAAAAAACTTTGTCTGGAAGATCCCGATATTATATTGAGTCTGACCCAATACACTCAGCCTGCATTATTTATTGTCAACGCCTTAAGTTATCTGAAACGAATCCGGGAAACCGGTAAAAAGCCGGACTTTGTCGCCGGCCATAGTCTAGGTGAATATGTTGCCTTATTTGCGGCAGGAGCTTTTGATTTCCGTACTGGGTTGGAACTGGTAAAAAAAAGAGGCGAATTGATGGGCCGGGTGACCGGCGGCGGTATGGCGGCCGTGCTTGGGTTGAATAAGGACCGGGTTGAAGAAGTATTAGCCCAAAACGGATTGCAAAGTATTGATATTGCCAATTTAAATTCTCCGTTTCAAATCGTGATTTCAGGACCAGTTATGGAGATTGGGCGCGCTAAAGATGTTTTTGGAGCGGTACCCGACGTAAAAATGTTTGTACCCCTTAAGACCAGCGGCGCTTTTCATTCCCGTCACATGGCAGAGGTTCAAAAAGAGTTTGAAATATTTATTCGGGATTTTCAATTTTCGGAATTAACCATTCCCGTAATTTCCAATGTCCATGGCAGGCCGTATCCGCAAACGGAGATCAAACAAAATTTGATCCTCCAAATAACCCAGCCCGTCAAATGGACCGAGAGTATCAGGTATTTAATGGGGTTTGGTGAAATGAAGTTTGAAGAAATCGGCCCAGGTAAGGTTTTAACCGGGTTAATCGGCAGGATTCAAAAGGAAGCCGAACCATTGGTTGTTGATGATAACGAAAAAGAACGCATTTTAGCCATAGATGTGGTACCGGTTCCAAGTATGACGGCGGAAAACCATGATATGCCGGAAAGCCGGAATCAAAAACCGGAGGATATTTCTAAAAACAGGAGCAACCGGGGGGCGGCTGCCACTCTGGGCACCGTGGTCTCCGGGGTTATCAAAACAGTCCAGGAAAAGGCAAAAGACTTGATAGCCGCGCCGGAGAAAGCGGCTGATACGGCAAACAAAGATTCAAAAACGCGCGTATACCCGAAACCGGCGCCCGGATTGCCAAAAGGGGACAAACCTGCCGGGCGGATTGTAGCCGCATCATTGGGAAATCCGGAGTTTAAAAAAGATTACAACTTGAAGTACGCCTATCTCGCTGGCGGAATGTACCGGGGGATTGCTTCCCGGGAAATGGTTGTCAGAATGGCAAAGGCCGGGCTGATGGCGTTTTTCGGCACCGGCGGTTTGGAAGCGGATGATATCGAGCAAGCTATCCGTCAAATTCAAAGCGGACTTTCTGAAGAAGAACCTTATGGGATGAATCTGGTGTATCATCCCAACAATCCCGAAACGGAAGAAGCAATTGTAAATCTTTTTTTAAAGTATCAGGTGCGTCATGTTGAAGCCGCAGCTTTTCTAACCATTACTCCGGCTCTGGTCCGATACCGCGCCAAAGGATTACAACCGGATCGGGACGGCCGGATCACCACTACTCACAAAATCATTGCCAAAGTATCCCGGCCGGAATTAGCCGCAGCATTTTTAAGCCCGGCTCCCGAAAGGATTCTCGCCAAACTGCTGGCTGAAGAGAAAATTACACCGGCTGAAGCGGAGCTTTCTGGAAGAGTTCCCGTCGCCGATGATATATGCGCCGAAGCGGATTCCGGAGGCCACACGGATAGCGGAGTAGCATATGTTTTGCTGCCAGTTATGCGTAAATTACGGGATGAAATGATGGCAAAATACCGCTATCAAAAGAAAGTCAGGGTCGGAGCCGCCGGCGGAATCGGGACCCCCGAGGCGGCAGCGGCGGCGTTTATGTTAGGGGCTGACTTTATCCTTACGGGATCAATCAACCAATGTACGGTGGAAGCGGCGACCAGTGAAATTGTAAAGGATTTGTTACAGCAAATCAATGTTCAGGATACCGGATACGCTCCCGCAAAAGATATGTTCGAATGGGGATCAAAAGTTCAAGTACTGAAAAGAGGTTTGTTTTTCCCGGCCAGAGCCAATAAGCTGTATGAACTTTACCGGCAATATGATTCCCTTGATGAAATTGATGAACAGACCAGGCTCCAGATACAGGAAAAGTATTTCAAACGAAGTTTCGAAGAAGTCTTCCAGGAGATAAGGATGAATTATTCCCCGCAAGAACTGGAAAGAGCCGGACAGAATCCTAAGGCCCGAATGGCCATGATTTTTAAATGGTATTTCGATTACTCAACCAGGCTTGCGTTAAGCGGTAATAAGGAATCGCAAGTGGATTACCAGGTCCCTTGCGGGCCGGCTCTGGGCGCGTTTAATCAATGGGTGAAAGGAACGGAGTTGGAGGACTGGAAAAACCGGCATGTTGATACCATCGCCGTTGAATTATTGAACGGAACTGCCGCTATATTGAACCAGCGTTATCATAGCCTTTTAGGCGCCTAGCTCCGGACTTCATGTAAAGTGAAAAGAAAAACGATCAGGATTGACTGAATTAGAGGATTTGTATGATTAATCGATAAAAAAATGATAATGTTGGCCTAAACAATGCTGCATAGAATAATCCGGCTAATCCCGTAAATCTTATCAATCCTGTAAAACCTGATACTTGAGTGGGGAGTTGAAGCACGTGGCTGAGAATTCCAAAAAATTGGTTGTCGCTGCGACTTTTACGGTAGACTTTCTATTGCCGTCGTTAGAATACTATAACGATCAGCTTAAGCTTGGTCTCGAAATACTCCCGGTTCCATATAACCAGATTATTCAACAACTCATTGTCCCCGATAGCATGATGAACAACAATCATCAGGGGCTAAATGTAATCCTGATCCGGTTCGCCGACTGGTTGCGGTTTCAAAACGAACCAACGATACAACTCGGAAATGAAAAAATATCCGGGGTGGCAGAAGATATACTGGAAACTTCCTATCACGCATTCATCGAGGCGGTTGAGTCGTATGCCGCCCAAAGTCAAAGCCAGACTTTAATCCTCATCGCTCCTTCATCACCCAGCGGAGCTTTCGCTGAGGAATGGCAGTTGATCTTCTCCGGTTACCGGGACAAATTGCAGGCCGGACTAAAAGCCTTTTCCGCAATTCATTGTTTGGATGCCGAAGAGTATCATGAGGCTTATGAAGTCAAGCAGGTATACGATCTCATCGGGGATAAGATGGGGCATATTCCTTATGCCCAAGATTACCTCCATTTATTCGGGACTCTAATTATCCGCTATTATTACGGGCTTCGTTCTCCCGGCCGGAAAGTCATCGTAACCGATTGTGACAATACCATTTGGAACGGTATTTGCGGCGAAGCCGGAGCTGCAAATATTAATTGGGATGGAGATGCGGGCAAACTGCAGCAATTTTTGGTCCAGCAAAGTCAACAGGGGATCTTAATCTGTCTTTGCAGTAAAAACACGGCGGCTGATGTTTGGGAAGTTTTCGATAATCATCCCGGGATGCCGTTAACCAAGGAGCATATTGTGGCTTCCCGGATTAACTGGGAACCAAAATCCGAAAATATCAAGGCTTTGGCGGTGGAATTGAATCTGGGCCTGGATAGTTTCATTTTTATCGATGATAACCAGGTCGAGTGTTCCGAAGTAAACATCAACTGCCCGGATGTCTTGACCATTCACTGGCCTCCGGAAGGGGAAGAACCGGTTAAAATACTATCCCAATTGTGGTTATTCGATCACTTTGCGGTGACCAACGAAGATAAGGAACGTACCGTGATGTATCAGGCGGAGATTTCCCGGAAGAAAGCCATTGAAACCAGCGGCGGCTGGCAGCAGTTTATTGAAGGGTTGAAACTGGAAGTTGACTTTGAAGAAATAAGCGATGGTACGTTGGAACGGGCCTCCCAACTTACGATGCGGACCAATCAGTTTAATTTTACCACCATCCGGAGATCAACAGGAGATATTCAAAAGCTTCAGCGGACCAACGCCTCCCAATGTTATGTTGTTAAAGCGAAGGACCGCTTTGGAACATACGGAATCGTTGGACTGATTATCCTTCTGAATTCGCAAATGATGATTAGCGTGGATACTTTCTTGTTAAGTTGCCGTGTTTTGGGCCGGGGCGTCGAACACAAAATGATACGGTGGATAGCGGAAACGGCAATTCAAAAAGGTTTTAAAAAGATTGGGATTCGATTCCAGGATTCCGCGAAAAATGCGCCGGCGCGAAAGTTTCTGGACTGGCTGGCGGTAAAATACTCCGGTTCATTGAACAGCGAAGGCATCCTTTGTTTTAGCGCCAATAAGCTGTTAAAATGCCGCTATACCGATTATTCGGGCGATAGTTTACGAACCAAGGAGTCAAAGAACGTTAAGACAAAGCAATCAGATGTAACCCCTCCGGTTGAAGCTGTTAATTTAATGGATTTCTGGTTAAAAAACCGGACGATTGAGTTATTAACAAAGCAAATTGACGCTTTTCGCAGTTTATATGCGAATCCAGATTCAGCTTCGAATCTACAAGAGGGTAATTTAGCCAATCAAGATTTGGGGGATATCCCGGATTCGCCGGCAGGCGCAAGAGAGATAAACCCTGTAGAAGCCGTCCATTGCATCAAAAAGATATTTTGTAAATATACGGCAGTCCAGTACGCCCAATTAACAAGCGATTTTTTGCTGGAAAACCTTTCATTGGATTCGCAGGGGATTGTCTCCATCACCTCCGAGCTGGATATGTTATTTCATCATGTGGAGCCTACCCTATTGTTTGAGTGCCAATCATTTGGCGCTGTTTGTGATGCGGTTATCAACAGAGGGCAAGAGAGAGAATCCACAGAAACTAGGGAAGTTAATGATGTTCAAAATACCGGATATCCTGTAACCAACAAAAAAGGGGGGTTGAATCCGGACGCGATGGATTTCTCTACCCGGGACATTGCGATAATCGGTATCAGCTGCCGTTATCCGGGCGCCAAAAACATCTATGAATTTTGGGAAAACCTGGTGCAAGGAAAATGCAGCATAGCCGAGATCCCGGCGGAGCGTTGGGAGAGTCAACGGTTTTATAGCGGGGACGAATCGGATACCGGAAAGAGTTATAACAAATGGGGCGGCTTTATTGATGATATGGATAAATTTGATGCGGCATTTTTCAAAATATCCCCCCGCCAGGCGGCGTTAATGGATCCCCAGCAACGGTTGCTGCTGGAGATTGTTTGGAATTTGCTGGAAGATGCCGGTTATAACCCCGAGTGCTTTGAGAAAAAGACCGGTGTTTTTGCAGGTGTTATCTCCAGTGATTATGGCTTATATCAAAACTGGCTTAGCCTGGGAAAAATGGGCACTTTCCGTAATTGCGATTATTATCAGATAGCCAACCGGATATCTTACTTTTTTGATTTTCATGGGCCGAGTCTTGTTATAGATACCGCTTGTTCGGCTTCGGGAACCGCTGTTCATATGGCATGTGAGAGTTTATTGGCCGGAGATTGCAATTGCGCCATCGTGGGCGGTGTAAATCTCATCCTTCACCCTTCCCGTTTTATTCAATATTCCCACGTGGGCATGCTCTCCCGGGATCATTTGTGCAGACCCTTCGGTGACAACGCCAGCGGAACCATCATCGGCGAAGGGCTCGGTGCGTTACTACTGAAACCTTACCATAGGGCCATTCAGGATGCCGACCATATCTGGGGCGTGATCAAAGGGAGCGCCGTCAATTCCGGGGGCCGGACCACCGGATTTACGGTGCCCAACCCGGCGGCCCAGGGAGAGGTGGTTACGGAAGCGTTGCGAAACAGCAAGGTGGACCCGGGAACCATTTCTTACATTGAAGCGCACGGAACCGGAACTTCGCTTGGCGATCCCATCGAGCTGAAGGGTTTGGAACTGGCTTTTCAACAAAACGCCAGGTTTAACACAGGACATAAACAATTTTGCGCCATCGGTTCGGTGAAATCCAATATCGGACATTTGGAGTCCGGCGCCGCCGTGGCCGGTATCATTAAGGTCTTGCTCCAAATGAAATACCGGACTCTGGCGCCTTCCCTTCATGCCGAGATTCCAAATCCTAAGATTGATTTGACCAATTCCCCTTTCAAAATTCAGCACCAGGCCGGCGACTGGAACCGTCCGGTCATCAAGGTGGATGACAAACCGGTGGTTTTTCCGTTGCGCGCCGGAATCAGTTCTTTTGGAGCCGGCGGCTCCAACGCCCATATTATTTTAGAAGAGCCCATCTTTGAAAACCCCGATTTTTCGAAAGATACCCGGGAAAATGCTCCCCAATTCAAGGATAAAAATCATCTGATCCTGTTGTCGGCCGAGGATGAACCGGGGTTGGTCCGGCTGATCCGAGACCTGGTGGCATTTTTCCGTAACCCGTATCTCTTTCCTCTGTATGGCGCTAAAGAAATAACAGCAGGCTGTACTATTGAAAATATTGCGTACACTTTAAGGGCCGGCCGGAAGGCCATGGATGAACGTCTGGCCCTTGTAGTCCATACGGTGGAGGAACTGGTCGCCAAACTGGAAACCGTTTTAGATGCGGGCCAAAACCAGCCGGAAGATCAAAAAATTGAAGAACCTCAAGACTTTTCCGGGATTTACCGGGGCCGGAAATCCGCCAATTCCCAGGTGGTCAACCTCATCAGCGGTAATGCCGGACGGGCGTTTATCAAGAGTATTGTTTCTGCAAACGATATGGATAAACTGGCGCAATATTGGATCGCCGGCGGGGAGATACCGGATGATATTTTTCAGGATCAATCCAAATCCCGGCGGCTCTCTTTGCCGGTATATCCATTTGACGGCCCTTGTTACCGGATGGAAGGCATGGATAGAATAATTGTCAGCGAAGCCGAGAGTATCAGCCGGTTGGAAGCTGCATCTCAAACAGCCGGAGCGACGACTACCGTTCAATCCTTCCAAACAGCTCCTTATTCCGCACCCGCCGGCTTGGATAATGGCCGGGAACCATATTCCCTCTTTAAAAAAAGCTGGCGCAAAACAGAGCGGAGCCAAATTTCAGCCCCGGAGACCCGGGGAGAGATCTTGATCGTGGGTGGAAATTCCGAATTAAACAATGCTCTCATCCGGTATTTCGGGGAATTACCAGTAATTAAGCCCCGGATTATCTTTATGGCTGCTGGAAAAGACTTGCCGGCGGTTACCGGGAAACTTACGGTGGATATGATTCCGGTAAAAGCTTATGACTGGATTCATTGTTCCAATGCCGTCGATCACCTGGAAAACCGGCATATCGGCCATGTTATATATTTGGGCGCTTTCTCGTCCGGTAGTTCCAGCGGGATTCAGGAGAGTTTTCTGCCGGTTTTCGCTGTTTGCCAACGGTTGATGCGAATGAAACCAGCCAAGGGATTTCAATTTATCTGTGTTTATCCGGGCGTGAAAGAGGCGGATGAACCGCTTTGGGGAGGAATTTGCGGCTTTGGAAAAACGGTCCGGGAAGAGAATCCGGAGGTTGATTTTCGTACGGTTTGTGTTCATTTAAGCCAAAATAGCACACACTCCGCCGCGGCGTTTCAAGTTTTAGAAGCCGTCCGCAGTGAACTGTGGAATGAAGTTTCTGAACCGGAGACTTTCTATGACGGCAATGAAAAATGGATCTCTTATTATCAACCCATGGATATAAGTGAACGTGAAGCAAAGGTTGCTGTTGATCCGGCGATGATTCCCCATGAGGGAGGAACATATTTGATTACCGGCGGTGGCGGCGGAATCGGCTTACAAGTTGCCGGTTACTTGGCGTCCTTAGGCCGGTGTAATATCGTTTTATGCGGCAGAAGTATGCCGGACGAAGGGAAAATCGCTTATTTAAACCAACTTGCCGTTACCGGCGCAAAATTTACATACTGGATATTGGATATATCGAAGGAATGGGATGCCAATTATCTCATCCGCAAGATCAAAAAACAATACGGAAAAATCGACGGGATATTTCATTGTGCCGGAGTCATCCGTGATTCCTTCATTATTAAAAAGGAAAAATCGGAGATTGAAGCGGTGCTGGCGTCCAAAGTACAAGGAACGTTTTGGCTGGATGCGGCCACCCGGGATCAAGATCTTGATTTCATAGTCCTGTTTTCATCCTTGTCGGGAGTCTTGGGGAACAGGGGCCAAAGTGATTATGCCTATGCCAATCATTTTATGGATAACTTCCGGAATTGGCGGAATAAACAAGTAAGTCAGGGTAAGCGAAAAGGATTGACTATTGCGGTGAACTGGCCGTATTGGCTGAGTGGAGGAATGAAGATGTCCGCCGCCGACGAGGATTTTTTTACGGAAACTACCGGGCTTAAACCATTGCCGGCTGACTTGGGGATTGAGATTCTGAAGAAGGTGCTGGAATTAAAAATTGAACAGGCCATCCCTTGTTATGGCGATGATGCATTGTTTCAACAAGTGCTGAATGGACAATCCCGGCGGGGCGATATCGCGACACCTGATGCGGTAGAACGTCCGGCGATGAATGGCAAAGGATCCGATACCTTACAACAAGGTGGCGCAGTTGAATATAAATCAACCAAAGAGTTTCTGCAAAGTATATTAGGGGAAGTCATCAACATGAAACCCCAGGATATTCATGAAGATACTCATTTTGAAACATTGGGGATCGATTCCATTGCGGTACGGCTATTCTCGCACCGGGTTGAAAAGCAGATCGGCAAAGTATCCCGGACATTACTTTATGAATGTCATTCCCTCAAAGATTTGGTTAACTATTTTCTCAAGTATTATGAACATCAGTTATTGCGGCATTTTACGAAACACGGCGATAGCACCCAAAGCCGCTTAGTTACTAAGGATATACCGGTGCCGAAGCAGGATCCGGTCCGTCAAGTCCATACGGAACCGGAAAACCGGCCGCATGATGGATTCTCGCCGGAACGAACTTATGTGGCGGCAACCAAAGATGACGGCCATTTCCTTGAAGAAACGGATATCGCTATCGTCGGTATGAGCGGCAGTTACCCTTTGGCCGGCGATTTGAAGGAATATTGGCAAAACCTGAAGAACGGCCGGGATTGTATTACCTGGATACCGGAGGATCGTTGGAACAAGCGGTGTTATTTTTCGCCGGATCCCAAGGAGAGCGGTAAGGGCAAGTATTATTGCGAGTGGGGCGGTTTCCTGGGAGGGGTGCGCCGGTTCGATCCCCTGTTGTTCAATATCGCCCCTAAGGAAGCCAGGGGGATTGACCCGCAAGAACGTCTCTTTCTCCAATCCGCCTGGATGGCTTTGGAAGACGCCGGATATAACCGGGACGAGCTTAGCCGTGTTTCCGGCAAAAATGGCGGCGCAGCAGTGGGCGTGTTTGTAGGGATAACCACCAATGATTACCAGTTGTTGGGGTCCGAAACAATGGGTGATACGGATGTGATGGGCCATTCATTATCGTGGTCCGTTGCCAACAGGGTTTCTTATTGTCTAAATTTGAGCGGTCCGAGCATCGCTGTTGACGGCGCGTGTTCATCCTCGCTAATGGCGGTGCATCTTGCTTGTGAAAGTTTGAAAAGAGGAGAATGCGATGCCGCCATTGTGGGTGCGGCGAATTTGTTCCTGCATCCCTTCAAGTACATACTCAACTCTCAACAACGGATGCTGTCCGCCAAGGGACGGTGCTTCGCTTTCAGCGCCGAGGCCGACGGTTTTGTGCCGGCGGAGGGTGTTGGAGCTTTTCTTTTTAAAAGGCTGGATAAGGCCAAAGCCGATGGCGACCATATTTATGCGGTTATTAAAGGAACCGCCGTGAATCACGGCGGGCGCAGCAACGGTTATATGGTGCCGAACCCGGAGGCGCAGGCGGAGGTCATCGAAAAAGCACTTGAAGCCGGAAATATCAGCCCGCGGACCGTCAGTTACCTGGAAGCTCACGGTACGGGGACCATTCTGGGAGACCCCATTGAGATTGCCGGTTTAACCAAGGTTTATCAGAAATATAGCCAGGATAACGGGTATTGTTCCATCGGTTCCGTGAAGTCCAACATCGGGCACGCGGAAGCAGCCGCCGGAATTGCATCCCTGACCAAAGTAATTTTGCAAATGCGGAACCAATGGATTGTTCCGGCGTTATATGCGCAAAATCCCAACCCGGCTATTAATTTCATGGAAACGCCCTTCTTTCTCCAAACCGCGGGTTCCCCATGGAAACAGCCGGTGATCCGGGAAGGAGACCGGGAGATTATCTATCCCCGGAGGGCCGGCATCAGTTCCTTCGGGGCCGGCGGGGCCAATGCCCATATTGTAGTTGAAGAATATCAAGAACCGGATACCGTTGTCGCCAATGATTTCAGGGGCGAACTGGTATTCATCTTAAGCGCTATGACCAAAGACCAGTTGCGGGAGTATGCCGGAAAATTACTGGCCTTTTTAACGGCTGAGTCTCCGGCGGCAACAGCGGCGGATCGACAATCCGGCCGGTTGAATTTGCTAAACTTGGCCTATACCCTTCAGGTCGGAAGGGAGCCTTTGAAAGAACGGCTGGCGATTATAGCCTCCACCATGGAGAAACTTAGGGAGAAATTGCAGGCGTTTTCCGGAGGCCAGAAGGAGATTAGCAATGTATTTACCGGCAACTCCCGGACTGTTGAAAATCTAGCCGCTGAATCACCGGAAGATCAAACCGCCATTCATCCGGATCTCCCGCGGATGGCACAATCCTGGGTGGCGGGGAAAAAGACGGACTGGCGGAAGCTTTATGGGGAACAACTGAACCGGGGAATAAAACCGTGCCGAATATCCCTGCCCACTTATCCCTTCAGCCAAAAGGAGTACTGGATTACCTCCGCAACCGAAACAGCCTCCCGGGATGAGCCGCAACCGGCGCCGGCTGCAGGGAATTATCAGTTTGATCTCACCGGGACTATGGCGCAGATCGCTAATCAACGCACCGAATTTACGGTTCCGCTTTCACTGGAGGGTTGCGAATTCCTGAAAGCCCATATTTTATTCGGCAAAGCGGTCTTATCAGGACCGACTCAATTAGCGATGTTGTTTGAAGCTGTTTACCGCATGCTGGGAACGATACGCATTGAAATAAAGCATATGGATTTCATACAGCCGATTATTGTCGGTACCGGGGACCCGCTTGTCTTGAAGTTGATTATCGCAGCGCAACAAGATGCCTTATATCGCTTTCAGTTTCAAAGCAGGCCGGTAAATTTCCCGGGAAATGAGGATACCGGTTGGAGTATTCATTCTTCGGGCCAGTTGACCCGGGTTTCCGGTGTTATGAATCCGGCCGGGAATGATACCGGCGGTGATCCGCCACCGGCAATGAAAACCATTGAAACGGGATCCTTCTATGCCAAACTGGAGCAGTTGGGGTACCGTTTTGAGGATTCATTCAAATGTATCACCGATTTACGGGCTACCGACGGTTTCTCGGCTGCCAGGATTATTAACGGCAACAATTCAAAGCATAGTAAACGCGTAATGGAACCCGGCATTATCGATTCCTGCATTCAGATGCTTCTGCCGACCTTGCCGGAAAACGTGATGGCGGAAGCTCCTCATTCCATTTATGTCCCGGTTTATGTCAGCGGTTTTGCCATATGGGATGAATTTACGGTAGCAATGGATTGTTACGGAAAAAGGATATTCTGGGATCACAAAAAAGCCACCCTGCTGGGAAGTTTGCTGATGAAAGGGATCAACGGCTCTATAATCGGAAAGGTCGACAAATTCAGGCTAAAACAGGTGGACTCAAAGAAGTTACTCCAGCGGAGCGCATCTGCAGCAACGGGAATAGCTAATATAATATAATGATTTAATCCAATAAAGCCTGTAAATCCCGTCAAAAAAAGTTTTGTGGTTTTTAATCGGCCTAAAACAAGGCTAATTGGACAGGATTAACTGGATTACAGGGATTTTTGACCATAATTAACCTGATTTTATAAGATTGATATGGCTTTATAGATGTTTAATCATATAAATTTTATAATTCTGTAAATTCTGATTAGGTTTTAATCCAATAAATCCTGTAAATCCCGTCAAAAAAAGGTTTGCGGGTATTTAATAGGCCTAAAACAAGGCTAATTGGGTAGGATTAACTGGATTAAGGGGATTTTAATAAGTACAATTAGTTTGCTGAAGAGGGTTTTGAAAGGAGGAAAATTCAGCCGGACAAATAACATAAAAAATATATTTTTTTAAATTCAAAAAAAATTCAACAAAAAGGAGACTTCTATGAGCGTTGAGATTAAATCCAAAAGCTTGCTAAGTAATATTCGTTCTTTTAGCACGGGTATCTGGGTATACCTGATGGCCTGGTTTGTGCTGCAGTTTAGTTTTGCCGGTATCTATTCGGTCCTGATTAATCTATTCCTAAAACGGTTGGGCTATTCCGAAGAGTTTATGGGAACGGTGCTTTCAGCGGCCGCTCTCGGATTTGCGTTGTTCGCCATTCCGGCTGGGAGTTTGGGCGCCCGCTGGGGTTATAAAAAAATGATTATGATCGGCATGATAGCCGGCACGATTTTTACGTTTATCCTGCCTTTTTCGCAATTCTTAAGCGGCGATCTGGCCAAGGTAACCATAGCAGTATCTTACGGGGCATATGCGGTAGCAATGACGCTTATCTCGGTGAACGGAATTCCTTTTCTGGCCAATTCCGCTTCCGACGAGTCCAGGGTCCATGTATTCTCCGCCTATGCGGCAATGGCTCCCCTGGCCGGTTTTTTCGGAAGCATTGTAGCCGGTTTTCTGCCCAAGATCATATCCGATATAACCTCCATTTCATTGGACAAGGCTGACCCGTATGCTTTCTCGATGTGGGTCGTGCCGCTGTTTTTATTGGCCTTTACCTGTTTGTTCCCGTTCTTCATCAAGGAAAAACATGGCGCTGAAAATACCACGGAAAACGCCGCCGCTGCGGATGCCAAAACCGAAAAAGCGCCGGTATATCTGTTTATCACCTTTTTTGTATTTACAGTCTTCCGGATTGCCACTTTTTGGGCTATTTTTGCCTTTTTCAGCATATACCTGGATTCGTCCTTCAAGGTTCCCGTTGCCATCATCGGAGTATTAACGGCCATTGGACGTATTATCCCGGCATTCGCGGCGCTGTTTACTCCGTATTTCGCCAAACGGGCCGGAAAGTTTAACTTAATCATCCTGGTATCCGTGGTTTCCACCATTTTTGCCTTGCCCATGGGTTTAATCCCTAGTGTAACCGCTGCCGCCATTTCGCTCATCGTGATTTCGGGCTTGAACGCCATTGATGCTTCCATCTTTTCCACCTTCCAGCAGGAAGTTACCCCGGAAAAATGGCGTCCTTTAATGTCCGGGTATTGCTTTGCCGCGGAAGCCGTCAGTTTCACATTAGTGGCTTATTCCGGCGGTTATATTATCAAGTCCCTGGGGTATCAACCGTTTTTCCTAATGACGGCTGCTGCTACCTTTACTAGTGCGTTTATTTTCTGGTTTGCCCTTCGGAAAAGATACGCCCATCAATAGTTGATCCTGTAAAGCCAGGCTTCATTTCAGTGGGAGCCTGGCTTATCATTAAAAATATTTGTAATCACGAAGAAGCAACAAGAATTTTTAGTACCTATTATAAATTATTAAATTAAAATTACGTTCAAAACATATCGGATTTTGCGGATCATCCTGCAAATTGATATACAGTAGGGGTTTCTTAGACAGGATTAACTGGATTAAGGGGATTTTTTATAAATGCAGAATAAAAACAAAGGTATATAATTTTAATCCAATAAATCCTGTTAATCCCGTCTAAATAAAAACTCTTTATATTCGACTGCAATATGATTTATAAGGGGTATAAGATGAAAAATCAAACACAGCAAAAACTGGCGGAAATCATATCCGGCATACTGGAAATCGATTTGAACGGCATTGATGAGGCAACTCATTTCGGGGAATATGGATTTGAATCGGTAACCATGACCGAACTGGCGGATCAGGTTAACCGGGAGTTCGGAGTTAAGATTACCCCCGCCTTCCTATATGAAAACAATACTGTTGAAGCGCTTTCCCGCGCACTCGGCCAAGAGGTCGGTCCGGACACAAAGGCGTCATTGGCGGATGAAGCTACAGAACCACGCCTTCCGAAATTGAAAATGGAGTTAATCGAGCTGGCGGCGGAGATTATTGGCATGGCCGCGGCGGAAATTCAAGATGATGATCATTTCGGAGAACTGGGGTACGAGAGTGTCGCTCTTGGAGAACTGGCGGAAAAAATTACTCGGGCTTATGGAATTGAGGTCACCCCGGTCCTTTTGTACGAAAAAAATACCATCCGGGAATTGGCTGCGGACCTTCATGCTAAACTTACGGAACGCCATCCGGTTCCGGAATATCCGGTCAATCCGGCGGAATCTTTTCAAAATAAAGCAATAAACCCTGAAAATATCAGAAAAATATACATAATGGAAGATCAAAACCAAACCGGTATCGCCATCGTCGGCATGGCCGGAATTTTTCCGCAATCCGAAAACCTGGAAGAGTTTTGGGAGCATCTGATCCGGGAAGAATGTGTTGTCGGAAACATCCCGCCGGATCGGGAGGAATTGGTCCAGTGGCGGGAAGCGATGAAGACCGCTGATTCAGCGGCTCCGGAACCCCAGGGAGGCTTTTTGAAAGAAGTGGACAAATTCGATCCCCTCTTTTTCAATATCGCTCCCAAAGAAGCGGAATTGATGGATCCCCAACAAAGGCTGTTTTTGGAAATTGTATGGCATGCTCTGGAGGAAGCCGGATATTGCAAGTCCCGGCTGGCCGGCAGCAACACCGGAGTTTTCGTGGGAATATCCTCCAATGATTATACCGATATTCAAACCTATCAAGATCTACCGGTCAATGCATTTTCCGCTACCGGGAAAGCTTATTCCATTTTGGCCAACCGGATATCCTATTACTTTGATTTTCACGGTCCCAGCCAGGCGGTGGATACCGCTTGTTCCAGCTCGCTGGTGGCGCTGCATTATGCCGCCGAATCTATCCGGCGGGGAGAATGTGATCTGGCCGTTGCCGGAGGCGTAAACATTCTGTTAAGCCCTGCCTATTATCAGGCCTTCATGGATGCGGGAATGCTTAGCCCGGACGGCCGTTGCCGAACCTTTGATAAAAACGCCGCCGGTTATGTCCGGGGTGAGGGCGTCGCCGCGCTGGTACTGAAACCTCTCAGCCGGGCAATCCTGGATGGCGATCATATCCACGGCATCATTAAGGCAACGCAGGTGAATCATGGCGGCCGGGCTCATTCCCTAACCGCGCCCAACCCTGACGCCCAAGCCGAATTGCTGGTCAAAGCCTACCGTAAATCCGGCGTCGATCCAGCCACGGTAGGTTACATCGAAGCCCACGGCACCGGAACCAAGCTCGGTGATCCTATCGAGATCCAGGCCCTGAAAAAAGCCTTCGGCATTTTATATCAGGACTGGGAGCGTCCGGCGGTTAACCGGAAACATTGCGGCATCGGTTCGGTAAAGACCAATATCGGTCATCTGGAGGCTGCCGCCGGAATGGCGGGAATCATCAAAGTCCTGTTGGCCATGAAGCATAAGCGGATACCCCCAACGGTTAATTTCACCGAACTCAACCCTTATATTGAACTTGAAGGTTCTCCTTTTTATATCGTCAACCAAACCGTAGCCTGGGAACAGCCCCAGGAAAAAGGAAGGCTGGCGCCAAGACGGGCAGGCGTCAGTTCTTTCGGTTTCGGAGGCGCCAACGCCCACGTCGTTTTAGAGGAATATCCGGGGTTTACGCGCCAATGCCGGGATAACCAACCGGGCGGCCCCCAAATCATCGTTTTTTCAGCCCGCAATCAACAGCGGCTCACTGAATACCTGACCAAAATCATTGCTTTTCTGGAGAAAGTTTTACAGCCTGGATCCGGAGTCGCGGCCCCGCTAACACCGCCGAATGATATCCAGGATGAACTGCGGCAACTGATTGCCGGTTGGCTGCATGTGAAGCCTCAAGATATCAGCAGCACCGAGGATATATTCGAATTTGGACTGGACCAATTCAGTTTCACCCAAATCATTGAGCAACTGGGCAGCCGGTGGCAAATTGAATTACCCGTTGCCGAAATGCTGAAACTGCGCACCATAGCCGAGATCGCCGCGGATATAAATCAAAGGCGAATCAATGCTGCGGTCAAAGAGGAAGTTTACCTAAGCTCCCCCTTATCCGGCGAGCTGGAGGCAGATCTGCCGCTGGATCATGTAGCATATACTCTGCAAACCGGACGGGAGCCGCAGGAAGAACGTTTGGCTTTGGTAGTGTCTTCTCTGGAGGAATTGCATGAAGCGTTGCGTTCCATCGCTCAGGGGTCGAACCCGGGATGCCCCTGTTTCCGCGGCAAGGTGCCGGTGAATAAGGGGAATTTACATCAATATTTTGAGAATGAAGCCGGCCGGGAATATCTCCGGAAAACATGCAACCAGCGGCAGTTGGAGATCTTGGCAAAGCTATGGGTGGAAGGCGTGACGGTGGACTGGGAGCTTCTTTATGAAAACCATTCGCCACAGCGGATTCCCTTGCCCACTTATCCGTTTGCCAGGGAACGGTACTGGGTTTCCGGCACCGGTATCAATAAGAACAATTTAGCGAATCATTATCGCCGGAGAAAATCAACCATCCGGCGTTGGAATGAAAGGATAACCGGTAATGAACCGTTAGACGGAGGCGGAAATCAACTATTTTCAGAAGAAGATGGAATATCCGGGCAGAACCGTTCGCATGCCGGTCCGGAGCCGCCGGAGCTATTCCATCGAGTAAGAGAATTATTGATCCACAAAACAGCACATCTTTTAAAACTAAAACCGGAAGACATCAATGTAGAAACGGAGTTCAACAGCTATGGGTTTAATTCGATTACCTTAATCGAATTTGCCGCTGAACTCGACCGGGAGTTTCAGATCGAAATCACACCCACTATATTTTATGACCGTTCCACTTTGGATCGCTTCGCCGGATATTTAGTGGAGCAGTTTTATGATGTTTTCCAAAACTATTTCGGAATGGATGCCGCCGCCAACAATGCAGGCAACGATATGCAAAGCGCCAACCGGCGGATGGGAATATCCGGCCGGCGGCTCTCCGTTAAACAAAAGATTCCCTTACTTCCCTTATCCCAGGCTAAAGTCAAATCGATTGGCGATCCTTCGGACCTGAATCATCATTCAGCCGGCCCCATTGCCATCATCGGCATGAGCGGACAATTTCCCATGGCGGATGATGTACACCAATTTTGGGAGAATCTGTTACAAAATGCCCATTGCATCACCGAAATCCCCAAATCGCGATGGGATTGGCAAAGTTATTACGGCGACCCAACTAAAGAAACGGATAAGACCAACATCAAATGGGGCGGCTTTATGAATGGTATAGAGGAGTTCGATCCGCTATTCTTTGGTATCTCCCCCAAAGAGGCCGAGTTGATGGACCCCCAGCAGCGGCTCTTAATGATCCATGTATGGAAGTGTATCGAGGATGCCGGTTATGCTCCGCGAAGCCTCTCCGGCACTAGAACCGGTATCCTGGTGGGCACCGCCCAATGCGGTTATTCGAATTTGATGACCAAGCTCAATGTCCCGGTAGAAAGCTATACGGCAACCAGTACCGTTGCCTCAGTGGGCCCCAATCGTATGAGTTATTTTCTGAACCTCCATGGACCCAGCGAGCCTATTGAAACGGCTTGTTCCAGTTCCCTGGTGGCTATTCACAAAGCGGTCGTCATGCTACAGGACGGTTCTTGTGAAATGGCCATTGCCGGCGGTATTCATACCATGGTAACCCCGGATTTTCATATCAGTTTAAGTAAAGCCGGGATGTTGAGTGAAGACGGATCGTGTAAAACTTTTTCCGCCAAAGCCGACGGCTATGTACGGGGTGAAGGAGTAGGAATACTTTTTCTCAAGCCGCTGGCCGCCGCCCAACGGGATGGCGACCATATTTACGGATTGATCCTGGGCGGCGCCGTCAATCATGGCGGCCGGACCAACTCTCTTACTGCGCCCAATCCTAGAGCCCAGGCCGAATTAATCAAAGAGGCCTATCAAAAAGCGGGAATTGACCCCCAAACGGTCACCTATATCGAAGCCCATGGAACCGGGACCAAACTGGGGGACCCTATCGAGATCGAAGGCTTGAAAACCGCTTTTGACGAACTCAATCAGGGCGCCGGCGTTCAACGAACCAATCAGGGCTATTGCGGGCTGGGTTCCGTCAAAACCAATATCGGTCATCTGGAATTGGCGGCAGGAGTCGCCGGGGTCATCAAGGTATTGCTGCAATTAAAGCATCGAACCCTGGTGAAATCTTTGCATTGCGATGCAATCAACCCCTATATCCAATTGGATGGCTCCCCGTTCTATATCGTCAGGGAAAACCAGGAATGGAAAGCCCTTGCGGATGATCAAGGCAATGCCATTCCGCGCAGAGTGGGAGTCAGCTCGTTTGGGTTCGGTGGCGTAAACTCCCATGTAGTAATTGAGGAATACGTTCCTCCCCAAACGGCGGATTGCCAAAATGGCAAAAACCGGCTGCAATGGGAGCGGCTAATCATTGTTTTATCCGCAAAGAATGAGCGGCGCCTGAATGATTATGTAAAGCATTTATTGGCAGCCCTTGAAGAACGGGGATTTACTGATGGCGATTTACCGGATATCGCATACACTCTCCAAGCCGGGCGGGAAGCCATGGAGGAGAGACTGGCACTGGTGGTGGCTTCCCTTGATGAACTTAAAAAAGCATTGGCAGCCCTTGGCAACGGCTCGGAGCCTGAATGTCCCGTTTTTCGCGGCAATATTCATTATAGCAAGGAAAGAATAACCGCTTTTTTTGAAAACCAGGAAGGCCGGGAATATATCGCGAGGATTTATGAGAACAACAAGACGGAAACATTGGCCAGGCTGTGGGTGGAAGGCGTCGCCGTTAGATGGGAAAGTTTATATAAAGACTCTTGGTTTCAAAGGGTTTCCCTGCCTACCTATCCATTTGCCGCTGAACCCTATTGGGTATCCGCTCCCGAAATCAATAGTAATGCCGGTAAAGAACCGGTTTCCGGCAGGAGCCATTCAGATCCTTTATTGAGCCGAAGCAAACAGGAAAGTTCAATACCGATTGCATCTGCGGAGGCTTCATCCGAAGCTTCTGCTTCAGACGCGGCAATAATGACTTTTGAAGAAGTATGGCGGGAACAGGCTTTGCCGGAGAATTCCGCCGGTGAAATCAAGCATCTGGTCTGTTTTCTGTCATCTCCCGCGAATCAGCAGGTAATCACGGAGATATTAGCCGGACTTCATTGGGAAGCAGGCCGGCCACCCAACCTCATATTTGTTTCTCCCGATGCGAGGTACGAAAAAGTATCCCAGAATGTATATCATATTGTTCCTGACGATCTTCCCACATATACTGAGGCTTTCCGGGGAATCCGTGAGGATTACGGAGAAATCGACGCTGTATTTTATTTGTTACCGTTGGAAGATCCGGGCTGGATCGCGGATTATTCTCATCTGGTTTATTGGCTCCAGGCAATTGCCCATTCCAAATTGAAAATCAGGCGCATCCTGGTTGCGGCCCAATTTGAAAATGAACTGGCCCATTGTTATCTGGAATCCTGGATTGGTTTTGAACGTTCCCTGGGACTGGTTCTGCCTAATACCCAATTGGCCGTCATCTTCCAGGACGCCAAAGATCAAAAAGGGCAAAGCCTCTTGCAGGATTGGCTGCCCAAGCTCCGGGCCGAACTAACCGCTTCCAAATGCCAAAGCGTTTTTTATCAAAACGGCAAACGGCACATATGCCACATCCAGCCTGTCGACATACTTTCATCCGGGAATAGTTTAGCGCCGGGAGGAACCTACCTGATTACCGGCGGCTGTGGCGGACTGGGGCTGCTGTTTGCGGAGCATTTGGCCAGGCGCGCCAATACGAGAGGAGAAATGCTGAATCTGATCCTAACCGGGAGGTCCCCGCTGGAGCCGCAAAGACAATGGCGGCTTAAAGCATTGGAGGATCTGGGCGGTGGGGTCGTTTATCTGCAAGCGGATGTTTGTGATGAAAACAGCATGCGGGAAGGATTAAGCAATGCCAAAGAACGTTTTGGCCGGATCAATGGTGTCTTTCATGCCGCCGGGATAGCTGATGCCCAAAGCGTCCTTACCAAAGAATTGACTGTTTTCCAACAGGTGCTGGCTCCCAAGATAGAGGGAACACTGCTCCTGGATGAGCTGCTGCAAGATGAAGCGCCGGATTTTGTCTGTTATTTCTCCTCTTCCTCCGCCATACTGGGCGATTTCGGTTCCTGCGACTATGCCGTCGCCAACCGGTTTTTAATGGCCTATGGCGCTTACCGGAACCGGCAGCGCCAAAAAGGGAAACTTGATGGCCGGACCATCGTGATCAATTGGCCGTTATGGAAGGATGGCGGCATGCATGTGGGTGAAGCCGAGAATACCGAGATGTATCTAAAATCCAGCGGCCAAAGACTTTTAAGGGAGGATGAAGGCCTCCGGATTTTTGAAAACATATTCATGGATGATAAGAATCAATATTTGGTTTTGGCCGGGCAGCCCCACCGGATTCAGCGATTTTTAGGTTTATCCCAAATACAGGATACGCCTTCAGTCCCAGTGGAAGCCACTCTCGCAAAACGGGTGGCGATGCAGGAGTTAGATGTAGAAGAATGCCTGGAGTGGGATTTGAAAGAGCTCATCCACAAAATGCTCAAAATCTCCCACGATATGTTAAACCGGGATGACAACCTGGCGGATTTCGGGTTTGATTCCATTGGTTTGGCGCAGTTTGCCAATGAATTAACCGGCCATTACGGAATCGAGATTACTCCTGCTTTGTTCTTCAGTCATTCCACGCTGGGAAAGCTGATAAAATATTTTCTGCAAGAGCATCAAGAAGTGGTTCAGGCATTTTATCGGGAAACCGCCGTCGCCGTGGAAGTTGGTCCGCAAAGTATTCCGGCGGAAAACAGTCTGCCGGAGTCACCCCGGGTTGTAGTAGCGCACGATGACGATATCCCCCAGAGTGAAACCCGGGATGACGACGAGCCCATCGCCATTATCGGCATGAGCGGACGGTTTCCGCAAGCCCGGAATATTGATGAACTATGGCAGATTCTCATGGCAGGGCAGGAGGTGGTGGCGGAATTTCCTGAAGATCGCCTGCAGAGTGAAGGCTCCGGCACAACTAGGTGGAAATGCGGCTGTATCCCCGGTGTCAGCGAATTTGACCCTTTGTTTTTCGAGATTTCACCTCTGGAAGCGGAAAATATGGACCCCAGACAACGGTTGCTGCTCCAGGAATCATGGCAGGCCTTGGAAGACGCCGGATATGGTCCGGTCCAGCTCAAAAAGAACAAAATGGGCATGTTCGTGGGTGTTGAACATGGAACGTACCGGGAGCTTACTAATGGAACGGGCAGTATTACCGCAAATCATGAAGGAATCCTGGCTGCGCGGCTGGCCTACTTTTTGGACTTTTCAGGCCCGGTGATGGCGGTTAACACGGCTTGTTCCTCGGGACTGGTGGCCGCCCATCAAGCGATTTTGAGTCTGCGCAACCATGAATGCGATACCGCCATTGCCGCGGCGGCAAACCTGATATTAACCCCGGATATGATTGCAGCCATGGCTGATGCCGGGATGCTATCGCCGGACGGCAGGTGTTACGCTTTTGATAAAAGGGCTAACGGCATGGTTCCCGGCGAGGCGGTTGTCGCCGTCGTCCTCAAACGGTTATCCCGGGCAAAAGCCGACGGTGATCCCATTTATGCCGTCATCCGGGGCAGCGGCGTCAACTTTGACGGCAAAACCAACGGCATTACCGCACCCAACGGCATTGCCCAAACCGATCTATTAAAATCCGTGTATGATCAATACCATATCAATCCGGATGAGATCGAATATATTGTCACTCACGGAACCGGGACGAAACTGGGGGACCCTGTCGAGGTCAATGCCTTGAATGATGCGTTTAAGGATTATCCGATCCGGAAAGGTTATTGCGCCATTACCTCCGCCAAGACAAATTTCGGCCATACCCTGGCAGCCTCCGGCCTGGTCAGCTTAGTCAATCTGGTGCAAGCGGTCCGCCATCGGACGATCCCGGCAAGCCTGCACTGTGAAGCGGAAAATGATTATATCATTTGGAAGGACAGTCCTTTTTATGTGAATAAAGTGAAACGGTCCTGGTTATGTAATGAAGGCAAAGGTTTGACGGGAGCCGTAAGCGCCTTTGGAATGAGTGGTACCAATGTTCATATGGTGATTCAGAGTTATTCGCCCGGAGAGGAAAGTGTCTTTACGGAGCCGGCCCCGTGCTATCTTTTGGCCTTTTCGGCCAAGACCGGGGATGCTTTGGCGGAAATCATCGCTAACATGATTGGGTGGTTCCGGCATCAAGACGTTACTGCGGCAGAAATGGCGAAAATCAGCTATACCCTGTTGGAAGGCAGGCACCATTTCGACTACCGTTGCGCCATCGTCATTCAGGATGGAGAAGATCCGATTTATGCATTAAAACAGTTGCAGGGCAAGGAGAAATTGCCTAATCTATTTCAAGGAAAGGTTCTGCCGGGTTTCACGGGCCAAAAGGAGATGCGCCGGCACGCGGAAGAGCTGCTAAAACAAAGCCAATCCTTGAAGGGGAACAAACCTAAATACCAGGAAATACTTTATGCGTTGGCGGACCTTTATTGCCAGGGTTACGAGATTTCATGGCAGACTTTATTCGGTGCCACTACACCCCGGCGCGTTCACCTGCCAGGCTATCCATTTGCCAGAGAGCAATACTGGGTGGCAGCGGCGGGGAAACCGGGAGATGAAGCCGCCGCTAGTGCAACAATAGCCGTCAAGCTGCATCCGTTATTGCACCAAAACACCTCGGACCTGAGGGAACAAAGGTACAGCAGTACATTTAGCGGAAACGAGTTTTTCCTCAGGGACCATATCGTCAAATCCCGGCGGGTATTGCCCGGGGTAGCCTATCTGGAGATGGCCCGGGCGGCGGTAAAGGAAGCATTGGGAACCGCC